>CAVPCW010000008.1:0-375985 GCA_963702555.1 uncultured Actinomycetes bacterium | reverse complement strand
CATCGGGAAGTGGACCGACTACATCCACGGGGAGAAGGCCTACCTCGTGTTGAGCCTCGCGGCGAAGTCCCTCCTCGCCTGGCAGATCTACTTCCCCAGCCTCGCCTGACGGACCGCGGCCACCCGCTCACCGGCCGCGCTGTCACACCCCCTGCGTAGGGTCGTGGGTGAGATGACGAGCGGGGCGGCAGCGACCGAACTGAGTGCATTGACCGAGGCGATCGACGGGCTCGAGCTCAGCGTCGATCGCGAGACGATCGTGGGGGCGTTGGCCCAGCGCGACCGGCTCGACGCCCGCATCGCGGCCGCGGTCGCCGCGTTCGACGCGGCCGAGCTGTGGGACTGCGACGGCGCCACCTCGATGACCCGCTGGCTCGTCAACGAAGGCCGCCTCGGCGACGGCGCCGCCCGCCGCCTGGTGCGCACCGCCGGCCGCCTCGCTCAGTGGCCGGTGCTGGCCCGGGCGTTCGCCGAGGGCACGGTGTCGGCCGGGCAGGTCGAGCACGTCGCCCAGCGGGTGCGGCCCCACCACGTCGAGCTGTTCGCCGAGCACGAAGCGGCCCTGGTGCCGGCGCTCGCACTGCTCGACCTCGACGCCACCATCACCGTCGTGCGCGAGTGGTCCGACAAGGCCGACGCCCTCATCGACACCGAGCCGGCGGAACCCAAGGCCTCGACGCTGCACGTCAACCAGGTCGGCGATCGAGGCCGCCTCGACTCCGACCTCACCGGCCAGCCCACCACCGCGGCGGTGCGGGCCTGGTACCGGTCCGGCCTCGACCACCTCACCGGCGACCAGGGCGCGGCCGCCACCACCCTCTCGGGCCACGACCTCTCCCCCGCCCTCGCCGCCGCCTGATCAGCTCTCTTCCCGTCCGATGACCAGCTGAAGCTCTGCGAGGGGTCCGGGTGGCGCCGAGGGGGACAGCTCCGCGCGCAGCGAGGAGCCCGTCGCTCTGCCACCGAGCGGACCGGGCCGACCGATTCCGGCGGGCCCCGCAGCGAGCACGGAGCGCCGCCTCGGTGACAGGACCCGGGACCCGACCAGGTCGCGGGTCATCGGCGCCCGCCACCATCACGTGCTCCACCGAGACGGCTGGAGCGCCCACCTCGAGCCCGACGGCACCCTCGCCGTGGCCGGGCCCCACGACCGCCACTGGGTCACCCGACCACCCGGGCCCACCAACGGGCCCTCACCACCACGACTCACCTACGGCGCCTGAGCGGGCCAGCGCGGGCAGCCACATGCGCCGAGCAGTGAGACAGCTGTCTCAACTACCGTCGATCCTCATGGGCACCGACGTGGGCGAGAGCACCGACATGACCGGCACGTGGGCGGGGATGGCCGAGGCGCTGACCTTCGCGGCATCGTGCATCGCCGATGATCCCGACCCCCTCAACGAGCGGGAGACGGCCGACGGCAACCAGTACGTCGCGCGCATCCTCACCGCCGTCAGCGAGAGCGCACTGCTGACCTTCGACCCGACCCGGCCGGCGTTCCTGCCGATGCTCGAGTCGGTGCGCTACCTCGGCGCCTCCGGGCCCGACATCGACTACGACGTCGCCCTCGTGCAGCCGGGCGTCGCCCACCGCATCACCGGCACGCGCGGCGGCGCCAGCTTCGTGGGCATCGCCGTCTACGGCCACGCCGGAGCGGCCGGGGCGAGCGGCATCGTGGCCTCGGTCGACGTCGACGAGCTGGTCGGCCCCGACGGCACCTTCACCTACGAGTTCGACCACCCCGACGCGGCCCGGGTGATCATCCGCCAGTACTTCCACGACCGGGACACCCAGGCCCACGGCACCTGGACGATCGAGCGCCTCGACGCACCGCCCGCCGGCGCTGCCGAGACCGCGTCCACCGCCGCTCCCCTGCCCACCACCGCCGCGCTCACGGCCCGGGTCGCCAACGCCGCCCAGTCGCTGCGCTGGAACGCCCAGCTCAACCAGCTGTGGAGCCCCGAGCGGCGCGCCACCCCCAACGAGTTCGTGCGCCAGACGGCCGACGACATCGTGGCCGCCGTGCCCAACCCCGACGTCGTCTACGCCTTCAGCTGGTGGCGCGTGGCCGAGGGCGAGGCGCTGGTGATCGAGCTCGACCCGCCCGACACCCCCTACTGGGCCCTGCAGCTGTGCGACCGCTGGTTCCAGTGCTTCCCCGACCGGCGCTCCAACCTCAACGACCGCCAGGTCGTGCCCGAGGCCGACGGCACCGTGCGCCTGGTGCTCGCCGACGGCGACCCCGGCCACCCGAACTGGCTCGACACCAGCGGTCACCGGCGCGGCGTGATGTTCTTCCGCTGGCTCCACGCCGACCCGCAGCAGATGCCGACGTGCCGGGTCGTGCCCGTCGCCGAGGTCGCCGACCGCTGATCAGAGGAACTTGATCAGGCCCGAGACGGCCATCACCGCCAGCAACACCAGGCCGAGGCCGACGAAGAGCCGGTCGCGCTCGCGGGCCCAGTCGACGGTGAGCCACGCCACCCGCAGCACGGGTGCACCGATCAGCACGACCAGGAGGGCGACCTCGCTGAGGTGACCCGCCCGCCCCGGGATGAAGGCACCGCCGAGGGCGAGCACGAAGGCGACGACGAGGGCGACCTGGAGGATCCGGGCGAGCAGCGCGAGGTCGCGCAGCGGCGGCTCCGGCGCCGGGCGGGCACCATCGCCGCTCGCCGGCGGCATCGGTGGAAGGTCGCTCCCGCTCATCGCTTCACCAGCAGCAGCACGCCGATGGCGACGAGCACGACCGAGAGGCCCCGGCGCACGGCGGGCGGGCTGAGTCGCGACTGGAGCCGGGCACCCAACGTGCCTCCGACCAGCGCCGCGGCTGCCACCAACGCTGCGTCGGACGGGACGATGCGGTCCTGGGCCGCGAAGACGAGCAGGCCGACGGCCGAGGTGACACCCACCGTGAAGGTCGTGGTCGCCGCCGCCACCTTGATGGGGACGTGCATGACCTCGGTGGAGGCGGGCGTGCGGATGAAGCCGCCGCTCACGCCGGAGAGCCCGGCGATGAGCCCGGCGCCGGCCATGCCGACCAGGCCGAGCGGCACGCGTCGGGCCCGGTAGGGCACGAACTCGTCGGGGCCGAGTTGGTAGACGCCGGCCAGGGTGCCGGGGATCTCGCCCACGTCGTCGGGGCCGAGATCGGGGTCGGGCAGGTTGCGTACGCCCTTGCGCCGACCGCCGACGATCGCGGCGGCGATGGCGACGAGGCCGAGCACCACGGCCAGAGCCGTCTCGCTCACCACACCCGACACGAGGGCGCCGGTGAGCGCGGCCGACGAGCCGACGATCTCGGTCGCCACGCCGAGTCGGTGGTTGACCAGGCGGTCGCCCAGCTGCGGCGGGGCCGCGGCCAACGAGCCCGCCGCCACCGACACCAGGCCCAGCGGCGCGGCGATGCGGGGCTCGACACCGGCCAGCACCAGCACCGGCACCAGCAGGATGGCGCCCCCGAGCCCGCCCAGCGCCCCGATGGCCGCGGTCGTGAGCGCGGCGAGGGCGAGCAGGACGGGGTTCACCGGGTCATCCTCGCGGACCGGATCGCACCGGGCGATCCGATCCGGGAGAGCGGGCTCAGCCGAGCTCGGCCGGGGTGGCCGTACCGGTGAAGATCAGGTCCTGGTTGCCGACCAGGTCGTCGATGCCGAGGCCCACGATGATCGGCGTGGCTGCCGGCAACTGGCCGTAGGTGTACTGGAGCAGCTCGGTGCGGGCGTCGAGCATGCCGCCCGAACCGGGCACCCAGGTGACCGAGAAGTCGGTGAGGTTCTGGCGCTTGAGGAGTGGCACGAAGGTGTCGCCGGCCTCGGGCTTCACGGCGGCGATGCCGGCCCCGATGCGCAGGTAGAAGGTCTCGGCCACGATCGTGTCGCCGTCGATCGACAGCTGGAGGTTGCCGGTGACCTGCTCGCCGCCCCGCTGGAAGAGCACCGGCACGATGATCTTGTCGACGTTGCCCTCGGTGTCGAAGTTGAGCTGGGCGTAGGCGTAGGTCGGCGTGGTCCCGTCGGTGATGGTGAGGTAGCGCCAGTCGTAGCCGCCCGACACGGTGTCGCCGGCGACGTCGGCGTTGAGCTCGCCGAACCACGTGACCATGTTGGTGTCGGCCCCGTCGACCTGGCCCCAGAAGAGGTACGACTGGATGATGTTGCCGCCGGTGCCGGGCTCGACGTCGGTCTCCAGGTAGAGGCCGTCGGCGCTGGTGTCGGTGAGCTCGGCCTCGATGAAGCGGTCGGCGTCGACGAAGGTGGGCAGTTCGGCGCCGCTCACCGAGTTGGCGTTGCGGTAGTACGCGCCGAGCACCTGGGACCACGACGGCGAGGCGCCGATCATGTCGTACTCGGCCTGGTGGAGGTTGCTCGACGGCGGGAAGTAGGCCGCGAGGCCGGTGGCCTTGCTGGCGACCGGGCCGTCGAGGTGCTCGACGACCACGCTGTCGAGGGCGTCGAGGACGGCCTGTGAGCTGTCCTCCATGCCCGGCAGGTTCACGAGGGAGGTGGCGAGGTCGCCCATGTCGACCGAGAAGTAGTCGTTCTCGGGCTGGGGGTCCTTGCCGAAGCCGATGGCCTGGTTGCGGGCGTAGCCGACCCGGCCGATCTGGTCACGGGCCTGGTCGGTCATGGCCCGGGCGAGGTCCGAGAGGGCGAGGTCGAGGGTCGGGAGCTGGTTGAGATCGACCACCGAGAGGGTGGTGGAGTTCTCGTTGGCGGCCTGCGACTCGTCGGTGAAGCCCTCGAGGATCTGGCTGCCCAGGTCCTCGGTGGTGATGCCGCCGATCGGGGTGCTCAGCGTCGACCAGTCCCAGCCGTTGCCCGGCTCGACCTCCTCGGAGGCGACCAGGTAGTCGGCCAGCGGGGCCATGGCCGAGGCGACCTCGTAGGTGGCCATCAGGCAGGCGTCGAAGCCGACCATGTCGAGCTTGTCGGCGCCGGCGAGGGTGAGGCCACCGGCCACGGCGCCGTTCATCTCCGCGACGGTGAGGTTGTCGTCCCCGCTGGTCTCGTCCCAGGCCGCGCCCTTCCACGAGCCGCCGTGGTCCCAGATGACGAGGCCGGTCTTGTCGTTGGGGTGGTTCTCCACCCCGTAGGACACGAAGTCCTCGAGCACGGCGGGGTCGCCCATGTTGAGCTCGCCCGGCGTGTCGAGCAGCGTGGCCTGGCCGTCGACCACGTCGAGCAGGACGGAGTCGGTGAAGTCCCCGAGACCGAGGATGTCGCCGCTGGCGTAGCCCGGTGCCCGGTCGAGCAGCACGACGAACTCGGTACCGGTGGCGGAGCCCATCTCGGCGAGGTCGCTGAGGGCCGCGCCCTCGAGGTTGTTGTCGGCGGCCATGTAGACGAGCACCGTCCAGTCACCGGCGGTGTCGGTGTGCCCGATGGTGGTGGCGGTCAGCTTGCCGCCGGCACCGAGGTCCTCGACCTCGGGCGCGGACCCGCTGCTACCACCCGAGCAGGCCGCGAGAAGCGAACCGGCCAACAGGACGGCAGCCCCCGTGCGTACGACGCGATGGTTCATCGGCCCCTCCCGTGGATCGACTCTCGGTGCTGTCTAACACCACTGAGCGTGTCCACCGAGGGCCGATCGGCCCGAATGGGTCAGCCGATGAGGATCGGGTTGATCGGGCTGCCCGTGGCGCCGGTGACCTTCAGCGGGCCGACGGCGATGATGCCCTCGTACACGCCGGCGGCGGCGGGCTCCGCGAGGTTGAGGAACTCGAGCATGTAGATGCCGTGGTCGACGAGCAGGATGCGGTGCACCCGCAGGAAGTCGTTCTCGTCGAAGGGGATGACCTCGACGGCCGCGTTGTCGGAGCCGACGGCCACGACGTCCTTCGAGGCCAGCCAGTTGGCGGCGTCGGAGCCGATGCCCGCCTGGGCGAAGCCGGGGTCGGAGCCGGCGGCCTGGGCGGCCCACCACATCTGGAGGTAGCCGGTGCGCACGAGCACGACGTCGCCGGCGCGGACCTCGACGCCCTGCCGATCGGCGCAGGCGGCGAGGTCGTCGCCCATGATCATGCGGCCGGGCTCGACGAACTCGTCGTCGCCGAAGTGGGCGACCATGTCGAGCAGCACGGCCCGGGCGGCGAACCCGCCGACCTTCTCGATGCCGAGGCGACCGGCGCCACTGAGGGCGTGCATCTCGTCGTGGCCGACGCCGTTGTAGTGGGAGAACTCGCTGTAGACGTGCACGAGCGCGTCCATGTGCGAGGTGGTGTGCGAGGCCATGATCAGCACGTCCTCGTGGGCGCCGGTTCCGTCGGCGCAGCCCATCGGGGCGTACATGCCGGCGTCGGTGGCGTCCTGCAGGGTGAGGCGCATCGGGGTGCCCCGGTAGTCGAGGAGCGGCACACCCTGGCCCTGGATCGGGATGCCCAGGCTGAAGACCTGGCCGGTGGTGATCGAGGCGGCGGCCGCCTTGATGACCTCGGGCGTGAGGTGGTTGAGCGCGCCGCGCTCGTCGTCGTCCCCCCAACGTCCCCAGTTGTTGGTGCGGCCGTGAGCGAGGTCGGTCATGTCGGTCCCCCCGGACGATCGTGCGCGCCCCCCGGGCGCGACTGCGCCCGCACCGTAGCGGCGCGGGCGCAGGAGTGCTCGACGTCCGGGGGCCGGAGGCCGCCCGGCGATCAGGCCAGGGCGGGCAGGATCTCGTTGCGCAGCAGGTCGATCTGGGCCCAGCCCATCTCGATGGGCATGCCGCCGCACAGCGGGTGCATGTTGAACATGGCGAAGTCGCCTGCGGCCTTGGCCTCCTCGACGGCCTCGGCCGGCGAGACGACGCGGTAGATGCCCTCTTCGCGCAGCTCGGCGACGTTGGAGGCGTGGGAGTGCACGGCCGACTTGATGTCGGGGGTCTGCCAGGAGGCGTAGGTGCTGGCCTCGTGGAAGAGGTAGGGGCCCATCTCCTCCCAGCCCTTCTCGACGTCCTCGGCGAAGAAGTGGTGGGCCATGCCGACGGGCGGGGCGATGGCGAAGCCCTGCGTGCCGTACTCGGTGCACTTCTCGTAGTAGTACGCCTCGATCTCGGGCACCGGGGCGGCGAACATGATCGGCAGGCCGAAGCGGGCGGCGCGGCGGGCGGCGGGCTTGGAGGTGCCGCCCAGCAGGAACATGGGGTGGGGCTGGGTGAACGGCTTGGGGGTGACCTGCACCGTCGTGCCGTTGTACTCGAAGGGCTCGGCGGTCCAGGCCTTCAGCAGGGTCTCGACGCAGGAGTCCATGAGCTTGCCGCGGTCGGCCCAGGACTTGCCGTGGGCGGCGTACTCCTCGGGCCGGTAGCCGAGGCCGCCGATGACGGTGAGCTTGCCGCCGGAGATGAGGTCGAGGACGGCGATGTCCTCGGCGATGCGCAGCGGGTCGTGCAGGGGCACGAGCAGCGCGGAGATCGAGATCGAGATGTTCTTGGTGCGGCCGAAGATGGCGCCGGCCATGATCAGCGGCGAGGGGCTCCAGCCGTTGAACGCGCCGTGGTGCTCCTCGAGCGAGAGCATGCCCCCGCCGAGCTCGTCGAGCACCTGGGCCATGTCGAGCATCGCGTTGTAGCGCTGGTGCATCTCGTTGGGCTCGAGGCCCGGCTGGACGCAGTTGAAGCGGAGCAGTGTGGTCGCCATCTGGACGTTCCCCCTTGTGTTCGGGGGTGAGTCTGCCGCACCCGCCGAGGGGTCGCGCAGCCGGGGGAATGCCTGGCGTCCCGAGATCGTTGACACCTCAAGGAATCACTCCCCCCGATCCCATGGAGACGACGACGTGAGCGCACCCGTCCTGCAGGTCATCCTCGGCAGCACCCGACCCGGCCGCAACGGCGCGCCGATCGCCGAGTGGGTGACGGCCGCGGCGAAGGCCCACGGCGGCTTCGAGGTGGAGCTGGTCGACCTGGCCGAGGTCGCCCTGCCACTGCTCGACGAGCCCGGCCATCCGCGCCTGGGCAACTACGTGCACCAGCACACCCAGGACTGGAGCGCCACGGTGTCGCGCGGCGACGCCTTCGTGTTCGTCGTGCCCGAGTACAACCACAGCTTCAACGCCGCCACCAAGAACGCCCTCGACTTCCTGCACACCGAGTGGGCCGACAAGGCCGCCGGCATCGTGAGCTACGGCGGGGTCTCGGCCGGCACCCGGGCGATGACGGCCCTCAAGCCGGTGCTCTCCGCCCTGCGCATGGTGCCGGTCACCGAGGCGGTGAACATCCCGTTCTTCACCCAGTTCATCGACGACGACGGCGTGTTCCACCCGAGCGAGGTCACGGCCGGCGCGGCCACGGCGATGCTCGACGAGCTCGTCCGCTACACCGGCGCCCTGCGCACGCTCCGCACCCCGGCGTAGCCCCAGACGCGGTTCTGGTGGTGGTCTGGTGTCGGATTCCGACATCAGACCACCACCAGAACGAGGTCGTGCGTGGGGCCGAGGGCCCCGGGTTCAGGTCAGCGGCCGGAGCTGCGGCGGCCACCGCCGGAGCCGGAGCGGGACTGGCCCCCACCGGAGCCGGAGCGGCCGGCGGAGCTGCCGCTGGAACGACGACCGGAGCCGCCGGACGGGGCGCCCGAGCGGGACTGCCCACCGGAGGAGCGGCCACCGGAGCCGGAGCCCGAGCCCGAGCGGCCGCGGCCACCCTGGCCGCCACCGCTGCCGCCGCCGGAGCGGGAGTGGCGACGGGGGCCGCCGGACGTGCCGGACGGCCGGGCGGCCTCCTGCACGGCGAGGGCCTTCTCGACCTCGGCCTTGGTGCGGACCGTGCGCTGGCCGGGGGCGAGCTCCTGCAGGAGCGGGTGGCCCGGCTTGAGCACCGTGACGGTGGGGGCGATGCCGGCCTTGCGGGCGAGGTCCTTGACGTCGCGGCGCTGGCCTTCGGTGGCCAGCGTGACGACGGTGCCCTCGTTGCCGGCGCGGGCCGTGCGCCCGGAGCGGTGGAGGTACGCCTTGTGCTCGACCGGCGGGTCGGCGTGGATCACGAGGGTGACGTCGTCGACGTGGATGCCGCGGGCGGCGATGTCGGTGGCGACCAGGCAGGTGGCCCGGCCCTCGGAGAAGGCGGCGAGGTTCCGCACCCGGACGTTCTGGGTGAGGTTGCCGTGCATCTCGACCGACGGCACGCCGTGGGCGTTGAGCTGACGCGGTGAGCTGCTTGGCCCGGTGCTTGGTGCGGGTGAACACGATGGTGCGGCCCGGCGCCGAGGTGAGGTCGACGAGCACGGGGAGGCGGTCGTCGGTGGTCACGTGCAGCACGTGGTGGGACATGGCGTCGACGGGCGACTGCTCGGAGTCGACGCTGTGGGTCACCGGGTCGGTGAGGTAGCGCTTCACGAGGGCGTCGATGCCCTTGTCGAGCGTGGCCGAGAAGAGCATGCGCTGGCCCTTGTCGGGGGTGCGGTCCATGAGCCGCTTGACCGGCGGGAGGAACCCGAGGTCGGCCATGTGGTCGGCCTCGTCGAGCACGGTGATCTCGACCTTGTCGAGGTCGCAGTGGCGCTGCTGGATGAGGTCCTCGAGGCGCCCGGGGCAGGCGACGATGATGTCGACGCCGTTGCGCAGGGCGTTCACCTGGGGGTTCTGGCCCACGCCACCGAAGATGGTGGTGGTGCGCAGCCCGAGGGGCTTGGCCAGCGGGGCGATGGTGGCGTCGATCTGGATGGCCAGCTCGCGGGTGGGCGCCAGGATCAGCGCACGGGGGCGGCCGGGCTTGCGGTCGCGGCGGTTGGCGGCGAGGCGGGTGAGCACGGGCAGGGCGAAGGCCAGGGTCTTGCCCGAGCCGGTGCGGCCCCGACCGAGGACGTCGCGGCCCTCGAGGGAGTCGGGGAGCGTGGCGGTCTGGATGGGGAACGGCGCGGTGATGCCGTTGCGGGCCATGGCCTCGCACAGCTCGGGCGGGACGCCCAGGGCAGCGAAGGTGGTGGCGACGTCGGGGTCGGCGATGGTGGTGCCCGGCGTGGCAGCGGCGGGGGCGCCGGCCTCATCGGGGCGCGCGGCGCGCGAGGGACGGGGGGTACGGGGGCGGTGATCCGCCATGTTCTGTTTCTCCAAACTGAAGGTCCGCTGGGAAGGCACCGACCTCGTCCGCCGGGAGCACGAGGCTCGGTGGCGGGGGTCTGCAGCGGCTCAGCGGCGCCGCCCCGGACGTGGGACGACTTCGTCACCCTAGCGGAACGGGCGTTCGACGCCCACCCTCCGGTCCACTGTCACACCCACGTGAGAGGGTGGGGCCATGGCGTTCGGACAGCAATCGGGCCCACCCGCATCGACCAAGGAGGTCGCCCACCTCGAGGCGTTGCTCGCCGAGGCGGGCTACTCGTCGTTCAAGGAGGCCCGCCACATCTACGGGCTGACCCAGCGCCAGGCGTCGGGGAAGTTCACCCGCGACGAGGCCTCGGAGCTGCTGGCCCGGCTGGCCAGCGGCGAGGGCCAGCTCGACGCGGCCACGGCCAGCGCGGTGGTCGAGGAGACCGCGGATGCCATGGCCTCGGGCCGGGCATCGGCCGAGCGGGCGGCCAAGCGCGCCGCCCACCGCCAGGCCGAGCAGGTGGCGGCGCTGCCCGACGAGCTGCTGGCCGACGAGCTCGTGCGCCGCGGCTGGGTCTGCATCCCGCCCGGCTGACTACCCGTCCGGCTGGTCGCGGCGGCGGGCGGCCACGAGGTCGGCCGACATCGGCGGAGCCTCGCGCCCGCGCACCAGCAGGGCGACGGCGGTGAGGGTCTGGCGCGGGCCGGCCCGGTAGCCGCGCAGCGCGAGCACCCAGAGCCCGACGCCGACGGCGGCGAGCACCAGCCCGATGACGAGCCCGGTCGTGGCGCCGGCCCACCAGCCCGAGACGACCATGGCGCTGGCGGCACCGATCAGCACGACCAGGGTGGCGGCCACCGTGGCCGACTCGAACTGCGTGGTGCGCTGGTCGTCGTAGACGTCGTCGTAGCGGCCGACACCGGGGGTGTGGCGCTGGATCATGCGCAGCGGGGCGGTGACGCTGCGGGCCGCGAACGGTGCCCACAGCACGTAGACCAGCGCGACGAGGAAGGTCGACCGGGGCGGGAAGCCGTCGGGGAAGGCCCCACCGGTCGGGTCCTGAGACAGGGCCTGCTCGACCAGGCCCGAGGCGGCGAGGATGGCGACGGTCGTGGAGATCAGGAGCAGCAGCGCCTTGGTGTAGCGCAGCACCGCCACCCGGATGCTGAGGACGTGCTTGGCCAGCAGGGCCTCGGTGCGGGCGACGTCGTGGGCGAGGGTGCGGTCGTGGTTGAGCCCGGCGAGGCGGAACGACTGGCGCAGTCGCTCGTCGTCGCCCTCGGCGCCCTCGGGGATCTCCCGGCCCCAGACCTCGTACATGCGGGTGTCGAAGCGGTCGCGCCAGCCGGCGTCGTCCTGGCTGCGGGGCACCAGCAGGGCCCGGGTCCACTCGTCGTGGCGGCCCTCGTCGAGCAGTGCCCGCGTGGTGGGCGTGAGCTCGTCGTCGTTGAAGCCGAGCCCGGGCACGACGAAGCGGGGGTTGAACACCGTGCGGCGCGGGGCGTCGGGGCCGGCGCCCGGCGCACCGAAGGTGTTCGACGTGAAGTAGAAGCCGAGCAGGTCGCTCACGAGCAGGTAGATGGCCACCACCGGCAGCACGATCGACAGCAGGGCGGCCACGCCGATGCCGGCGACCAGCACCCACTGGCCGGCCTCGTACGACGACATGAGCAACGTGGTCATCCGAGGGAAGCCGTCGCGGATGAACAGCGGCAGCAGCAGCACCAGCGCCGACCCGCCGAGAAGGGCCTGGCCCACCCGGTGGATGGTGGAGAGCCGGACCTCGCTGCGCTGCAGGAAGGCCCGCATGGCGGCGCGCGACTCGGCGTCGTCGATCCCGCGGGGCGGGGTCGGGGCCGGGGTCGCGCCCGCGATGGTCACCTCAGGCGCTCGCCGCTGAGGTCGGCCAGCAGGCTCTGAGTGTCGCTGAGCGTGCTGATGAGCAGCTGCCGGGCGGCGGCCAGCACGTCGGCCATCAGCGCGCTGCGCACCGAGTAGAAGACCTGGCTGCCCTCCTTGCGGGCCACGACCAGGTTGGCCCGGCGCAGCACGCCGAGCTGCTGGGAGAGGTGCGAGGACTCGAGGCCGACGAGGGGCTGCAGCTCACCGACGGAGCGTTCGCCCTGGACCAACTGCTCGAGGATGCGGATGCGTCCGGGGTTGCCGAGGGCGCGGAACAACTCGGCCTTGAGCTCGCTGATGGGGAGGTCGGCGTCGGCGGAAGTCACCTGACGATGTTATCAGGTGATCGACCGATCAGATCCTCAGGATCAGCCGACGCCGAGGATCTCGATGACCTGCTGGAGGCGTTCGGCGTGCTTGGTCTCCTCGCGGCCGTTGAGCCGCAGGAGGCGCTGGACCTCGGGGTCGGGCTCGGCGTCGGCCCACTTCTGGTAGCCGGCGTCGCCCTTCATCTCGCCCTCGGCGATGGCCGGGAACAGGGCGGGGTCGATGGTGTCGGGCAGGCCGTTCACCTCGAAGCGCTCGACGACCTGGTCGGGGTCGAGCTCGGTGCCGGTCTTGATGGCGATGGCCCGCTGGATGCGCCGGGCGTGGCCCATCTCCTCGCGGCCGTTGCGGCGCAGGAGCTCGGCGGCCTCGTCGTTGCCGATGCGGTCGGCCATGAGCAGGTAGAAGTCCTCGCCCGTGGCCTCGACCCGGACCAGCAGCTCCATGGTCTCGACGTCGAGCACCTCGGCCTCGTTGAGCAGTTGGTTCGCCGTGAAGAAGTCCATGCCCGAAGTGTCGCAGGGCACAGCGGGGCGTGCTCAGCCCAGGGCGGCGGTGAAGGCGGCGGCCGCCTCGGCCCAGGTGCGGTCGAGGTCGGAGTCCGGCGGGTAGCGGCCGTCGAGCTCGAGGGTGACCATGCCGTGGGCGGCCGACCACACGACCTGGGCCAGGTAGGGCTCGCCCATCACCAGCAGGAACGGCTCGCCCGCCCAGTCCTCCAGGCCCTCGACCAGCTCGTCGCGGCGCAGCTCGCCCACGGTCGCCAGCCGGTAGAGGTTCGGGTGCTCGACCCCCATGCGGCGGTAGGTCGTGAGCAGCGGGCCCACCGCCCGGGCCGGGGTGAGGCCGTCGACCGCGGCGCGGAGCGCACCGCCCAGCTCGACGAGGGCTTCCTCGATCAGCACCAACTCGATGGCTGCTTTGCCGGCGAAGTGCTTGTAGAGCGAGGGGGCCTTCATCGAGAGCTCGTCGCCGACCCGGCGCATGGTCAGCGCCTCGGGCCCCTCCTCCTCCAGCACCCGGCGGGCCGCGGCCACGATCTCGACGGCGCGGGGCGCCAGGGGCCGGGCGGCGGGGGCCGGACGGTCGGCGTCGATGCGGGCGGCCGGGGTCACGGGGCCTCGCGACCGGCCACGACGAAGACGGGGTGGCGGTGGGCGATGGCGGCGATCTCGTCGTCGGAGGAGTCGGCGTCGACGCCGTCGAAGAACGCACCGACCTCCGCCTTCCAGCGGGCGAGGTAGGCCCGCAGCACGGGCACCTTGTCGGCGTCGGCCAGCTCGGTGGCCTGCATGGGCTGGCGGCCGCGACCGAGGAGGAGGTCGAGGGCGCCGTCGGCGGCGCGCACGTTGCGCACCCACTCCCCCGTGCCCCGGGCGGAGACGAGGTACTGCCGGCCGTCGAGCTCGAGCAGGTTGACCGGCACCCGGCGGGGCTCGCCGCTGCGACGGCCGCGGACCTCGAGCACCCGGGAGCCCCAGACGCTCACGCCCATGCGGGTGAGGCGGGCCACCAGCCGGTTCATCACGTTGCGGGTGAACCAGCCCGGCCGGCGGTAGTGGATGGGAGCAGCGGCGGCGGCGGGGGTGGTGGTGAGGGTGTCGGTGTCCATGGTGACCTCCGGGATGATCGTAGCCCCTGGGGGCTAACGGCGTTAGCTGCATGATGGGCTAACGCCGTTAGCCTGTCAACCCCCGGCGCCCGGGAGTCCCGCTCACAGGGAGTCCGACGGCACTGCCTCGGTGCCCGGCAGGCTGGTACCACAGGGGGTGAAGGAGCGTGTCCATGGGTGAACGACCCCGTCACCGGCGACGGTGGCTGCTGATCGGCGTCGCTGTCGTGGTCGTGCTGTTCGCCGGCGCCGCCACCTTCCTCTACTGGCCACGTTCCCCCACCGCGATCACCGAGCAGGACGCCCTGCAGGACTTCCGCGGCCAGGGCACCACGGTGGCGGGCGGACTCGGCCCGGCCGCCGGCGTCTACTCCTACGACGCCGACGGCACCGAGAAGATCTCCATGGGGCCGCTGCCCCTTCCCACCCGTGACATCCCGGCGACGGTCACCGGCGTCATCCACCCGATCGATGACAACTGCTGGACCTCGGACCTCAACCTCATGAGCGAGCACACCGAGACCACCACGTGGTGCGCCCCCGCCGACGGCAGCCTGGTCCTCCGGGGTCAGGACAAGCGGGAGACGGTGCCGGGCTTCCAGGTCGACGCCGTGACCACGTGTGACCCGGGCACGGTCATCGGCGGCACGGAGGTGCGCTGCACGCTGGTCATGGACGTCAGCGGGCTGAAGCTCACCGTCGATCTGGTCGGGACCTCCTCGGTCGAGCCGGGCGGCGACATCACCGTCGACGGCACCACCGTCGCCACCCGCCACGTGGTGCTGGCCATGGCGGCCACCGGAGATCTCGCCGGCCACTGGGACGAGGAGTACTGGCTCACCGACACGTTCGTGCCGGTGAAGGTCGTGCGCGATGTGGTGCTCGACGGGCCGGGGAGCTTCGACGAGAAGACGACGCTCACGTTGCGGAGCCTCACCCCTCAGACCTGAGGGGTGAGGCCCAGGTGGGTCAGCGCAGGACCGACGACTGCTGCACCACCGTGCGCAGGTTGTCGGCGTCGGCCGGCCGCACCGCTCCCGTGCCGACCGCGGCGTCGAGCGACTCGGTCCACGCCGTCACGAACTGCTCGTGGGTGGAGTGGGCGGCCCGGAGCTGCTCGGTCGTGAACGGCACGGTCGTGCCGAACAGGCCACAGAAGCGGCTGCCCGTCTGACCCACCCCGGAGAGCGTGGCGACGGGGACGTCGACCTGCGGGGTGCGGATGCCACCGAGGCCGATGCCCTGGGCGTCGCGAACCACGGAGCCGTCGGCGGCCAGCTCGACCTGCGGCATCGACGGAGGCGCCTGGCCGGTGCGCACCCACTGGTCGAGGGCGTGCACCGCACTGCGCAGCACGTAGGTGTGGGGCCCGGTGTTGATGGCCGTGTCACAGGTGATGACGCCGCCGTAGATCGACGACGGCGGGGACTGCATGGCCGCGAACAGCGCGGCATCGGCCGCTCCCGAGCCGTCGTCACCATCGCCGATGCCGAGGTTGTAGGCATCGGCGTGCGCCGAGCCAGGCACCTCCCAGCTGCGGAAGACGTCGGTGTCGGGCTGGCGGGCCCGGCCGTAACCGAGGCGGTCACCGACCAGGTCGGTCTCGCTCGAGAAGGTCAGCACCGGCACGTCGAGGTCGGTGCGGATCAGCGTCGGATCGGGCATCTGCACGCCGTCCGCGAGAGGGGCGCCGACCGCGCCGCGGCTGTGGATCAGGTAGCCGTTGTAGACCCCTGTCGTGGGCGCCACCGCGTTCGCGTAGGTCGTGAGCCGGAAGGCCGACTGCGATTCGCCGATCGCCAGCACCCGCTCGAGCTCGAGGGGGCCGAGGAGCTTCGCCGACTCGGCCCACACCGCAGCACCGGCCTGGCTGTACATGTCGTAGGAGTAGTCGTCGCCCGGGTGAGAGAGCGCGGCGTAGCGCTCCGGGTCCGCGTTCTTCAGGGCCAGCGCCGCCCCCACGGCGTTGCCACCACCGACGATGCCGACCTGCTGGGCCGACACGCCGACCCACGCCGCCCCCGAGCGGATCAGCTCGACGTGGGCGTAGGTCCAGTCGGGTGAGGCGTCGAGGCCGCCGGAGACGTTGAGCCACTCGACGAACACGGTGCCGTCGAAGTCGGCCGCGTCGATCGGCCGCCGCACCACCACGCGGGTCGTGTACGGGGCGGTGGTGCCCTTCGAGACGGTCCAGTTGCCGTCGCTGGCCAGCGCGCCGTCGGCGACGTAGGCGGTGGCGTCACCTGCGATGAAGTACTCCTCCTGCTGGTAGCCGACCGTGGCCAGGTCGAAGCCGCCCGGGCCGAGCACGGTGGCGCCCTTGCCGCCGGTCACGGGGCCCTGCACGGTCGGCACCGGCACCACGCCCTCGGCCGGCGGGCCGGCGGGCCGGATGGCAACGACGGTCGTGGCCGACGTCGAGCTGTCGTCGCTACCCGATGAGCACCCGGCGGCCAGCACCACCAACGCCCATCGCCGTCGCCATCGCCGCCCGCACCGAGCGTCGTCGCATCGTCGTCACCGGATCCCCCCGATCCCCGGCACCCCCGTGCCGCGGCGGGAATCCTGCCAGGACGCGGGACCGCCGTGTCGGGTCGTGCCCGACACGGCGGCCTCAGGGGTCTCTGTGGTGCAGGAGTGGATCAGCCCTCGGCGACGAGGACCTTCTTCTCCTTGTCCGTGGTGAAGGCGTGGATGAAGCCTGCGATGGAGGCCAGGAACAGCACGCCGGCCACGAGGAAGCAGACCAGGGCGGCCTGGCCGGCCCGCTCACCGAAGATGCTGAAGCCGTACGAGGTCAGCAGCAGACCTCGCAGGGTCTCGCCCCGGAAGAGGGTCTGGACCTTGCCGTCGAGCGCCTTGGCCGTGGCGGCCAGCTCGGCGTTGTTCGGGTCGGCCTTGGCGGCGGCTGGCAGCGGCCCGCGACTCGGTCGAGGTCTGCGAGTAGGTCTTGCCGTCGTTGGTCTCGCCCAGGTGCAGGCCGATGTAGTCGTTGGCGTAGCACTCCGCCTGCTTGCCGGTCACGAGCTGCTCACCGGCGTACACGACGAGGCAGGTGTTGGCCTTCTCCTCCTCGGTGAGCTTGTCCTCCGGCGTGAAGACGATCTGCTGAGCGGTGAGCTGGTCCTTGACGTAGGTCTCGGCGAAGTTCGCCTGGTTCTGCAACACCAGGCCCAGCACGAGGATCAGGGCGGCGACCAGAAGGCCCCCGACGCTGAAGACGATGTCGAGTGTTCGACGCTTCATGTGCGTTTCTCCTCCCGTCCCGGGCGGTCTCCGGGACTGAGGTCAAGTGGAACAGGGTCGTCGCCGCCGGCACCGGGGCCGAATTGCCCTGATCCGGTCCCCAACCGGCTTCTTGTTCCTGCACATCGCAAACGATCCCGGACATCGGAGGGGCCCGAGCCGTACGCTCCGGCCATGTCCGAGTTCTCCGTGAGACGGGTCGTGACCGGGTTCGACGCCAGCGGTGCCGAGGTCTTCACCCACGACGGCTCAGGCCCCCAACACCGTCGATGCCGGCCCCGTCGGGGTGAGCGAGGTGTTCTGGACCGACGGCTCCGGGCTCCGGACTCGCCGACGACCCCGATCGCACCACCCCGGGCTTCCCCCTCGAGCCACCCGCCGGAGGCATCAGCGTGCGGGTGATCCGCATGCCCGGCATCCCGCCCGGCACCGAGGCCGACGAGACCTGGCTGCGGATCGACGGCGACGACCCGGAGGTGGCCGGCATGCACGCCACCGACACCCTCGACCTGATGGTGGTGCTCGAGGGCTCGGTCGTGCTCGGCCTCGATGACGGCGAGCGCACCGTCTCCGCCGGCGAGTACGTGATCCAGCGCGGCACCCGCCACCGCTGGCGCCCCGCCGACCACCGGGGCTGGACCTACATGGTCGCCATGCTGCGGCCGGTCGCCGACCGGGTCGATGGCCTGCTGCCCGACGGCATCCGCCCGCCCACCGTCAGGCGACTCCCCGGTGCGGCGCGTCGTCACCGGCGAGGTGCCGCTCGACGGCGGCGCGGTCACCGCGGTCGGCAGCGCCTTCTCCACCCTCACCGACCTGTGGCTCACCGGCGGGCCGCTGCGGGCGGTCGACCAGGGCGGCGACATCGACGGCGGCTGGGCGCTCGAACCGGTGGCGGGCGGGGTGTCGTTCCGGCTCGTCGAGCTCTCCCCCGAGATGCCGCTCGTCGACGAGCTGTGGCACACCACGGCCACCGTCGACGTCGACGTGATCGTGTCGGGCCGGGTGCGCCTCGACCTGCCGGGTGAGGTGAGCACCGAGCTCGGCCCGGGCGACGTCGTCGTGCAGCGGGGCACGAACCACCGTTGGATCGCCCTCGGTGACGAGCCGCTGCGGATGGCGACCGTGATGATCGACGCAGACGCCGAGGCCGAGGCGGTGACGCGTGGACGACCAGGTGATGCCGGCGGTGTTCGTCGGCCACGGCAGCCCGATGAACGCCCTCGAGCCCAACCGCTACACCGAGGCCTGGAAGGGCTTCGGCGCGTCGATCCCCCGGCCCCGGGCGATCCTCGCGGTGTCGGCGCACTGGTTCATCAACGCCACCGCCGTCACCGCCCAGGCCCAGCCGCCCACGATCCACGACTTCTACGGCTTCCCCGAGGAGCTGTTCGCCGTCGAGTACCCGGCACCGGGCGACGCCGGACTTCGCCCAGGAGGTCGCCGACACGGTGGCCCCCACGTGGGTCGGGCCTCGACCGCGACAGCTGGGGCATCGACCACGGCACCTGGTCGGTGCTGGTGCACCTCTGGCCCGAGGCCGACGTGCCGGTCGTGCAGCTCTCGGTGCACGCAGCGGAGACGATCGACCACCACATCGCCCTCGGCGCGGCGCTCGAGCCGTTGCGGCGCAGCGGGGTGCTGATCGTCGCCAGCGGCAACGTGGTGCACAACCTCGGGCGCATCCAGTGGGGTGACCCCGAGGGCGGCGCCGACTGGGCCCACCGCTTCGACGACGCCGCCCGCGAGCTCATGCTCGCCGACCCGGCGTCGATCGGCTCGCTGATCGATCACCCCGACTACGCCGCGGCGGTGCCCACGCCCGATCACTTCCTCCCGCTGGCCTACCTGGCCGGCCTTTCGGCCGCCTCGGGCGAGCCGGCGCGCACCCTCATCGACGGCTACGCCTACGGCTCCCTGTCGATGACCGCCTACGTCGTCGGCGCCTGAGCCTCGGCCCACTCCCCGTTCTGGTGGAGGTTTCGTGTCGGATTCCGACATCAAGCCTCCACCAGAACCACGTTGTGAGGGTGGTCTCAGGACTTGGTGACGGCCTTGGAGTAGGCGGCCATGTACTCGGTGACCTCAGGGTGGGCCGCGCCCATCTCCTGGTTGCGGTTCTCGAGGGCCAGGGCGGCAGGCAGGCTCGGGGCGTCGAGGTTGGCCCACATGACCTCCTTGGTGGCCCGCAGGCCGTAGGAGGTGTAGCCGGCGATGCCGGTGGCCACCGCGAGGGCCGCGTCGTCGAAGCCCTCGTCGGGGAACACCTGGGAGACCAGGCCGAGGTGCTCGGCCGCGACGGCGTCGATGGTGCGGCCGGTGAGCATCAGGTCGAAGGCCCGCGACGTGCCGATGAGCCGGGGCAGGAACCAGCTGAGGCCGATGTCGGTGGCGGTGAGGCCGGTTTTGATGAAGGCGGCGCAGAAGGTGGCCGACTCGGCTGCGACGCGCACGTCGCAGGCCGCGGCGAGCGCCAGGCCCCCGCCGTAGGCCGGCCCGTTGACGGCGGCCACCACGATCTGCGGGGTCTGGTTGATGTGCTGGGTGAGGCTCGACATGAAGGCCTGGCCGCTGGTGCGGGCGCCCCGCCACGGGTGCTCCCCGATCTCGGGTGGGGTGCCGAAGTCGCGCAGGTCGAGCCCGGCGCAGAAGCCCCGCCCGGCACCGGCCAGCACCACGACGCGGGTGGCGTCGTCGGCGGCGACGTCGTCGAGGGCGTCGTGCAGCTCGGCGGTGAGCTCGAAGGTGAGGGCGTTGAGCCGCTCCGGGCGGTTGAGTCGGATGACCCGCACGCGCTCGGTGGGCTGCTCGATGGAGAGCGTCGACATGGGGGCTCCTGTCACGGGAGGACGATGTTGAAGGACGGGTCGGGCGTCTCGAGGACGGACCGGAGGGTGTCGAAGACGGTCACGTCGCCGTCGACGGATGCCGTGCCGGCGGCGGAGAGGTCGGCGAGGGTGGCCAGCCCCACCACCACCTGCAACAGCGCGAGGCGGGGAAGGGCCACGGTGAGGGTGGCGGCGTCGTCGTGGCGGCCGCTGAGGTGGGTCAGCACCGAGTTGTGCAGGCGCAGCACGTACTGCTGGCCGTCGTCGGTGTCGGTGACGTTGACGACGAGCTCGGTGCCGATCGCCGCCGGCCCGTCGACCCGCACGGCCACCGCATCGAAGACCTGGGGGACCGTGAGCTGGCTCACCATGTCGAGGGAGTTGGCGCTGACCGCGGTGCGGACCTCGTCGCCGCGCAGCTCCTGGGCGCCCATGAGGAAGAAGTTCCGCCACGTGGCGTTCTCGGCGCCGTAGCCCAGCTGCTCGAACGTGCGGGCCTGCAGCTCGCGGGCCTCACGATTGGTGGGGTCGGCGAAGATCACGTGGTTCACGACCTCGGCCACCCAGCGGTAGTCGCCGTCGTCGAACGAGCGCTGGGCCCGCTCGAGCACGGCCTCGGTGCCGCCCATGAACTCGACGTAGCGACGGGCGGCGGGCTCGGGCGGGTGGCGCCAGAGGTTGGCCGGGTTGCCGTCGAACCAGCCCATGTACCGCTGGTAGATGGCCTTCACGTTGTGGCTGACCGAGCCGTAGTAGCCCCGGCAGTCCCAGCTCTGGTCGAGCGCGGGCGGCAGCTCGACCTCCTCGGCGATCTCGGGGCCGGTGAGGCCGCGGTTCATGAGGCGGAGGGTCTGGTCGTGGAGGTAGCCGTACAGGTCGCGCTGGTTCGAGAGGTGGGTGACGACCCGGTCGGCGCCCCACGTGGGCCAGTGGTGGGAGGCGAAGACGGTGTCGGTGCCGGCCCCGAAGAGCTCGAGCGACTCGTCGAGGAAGCGCGACCACGCCCGGGCGTCGCGGACCTGGGCGCCGCGCAGGGTGACCACGTTGTGCAGGTTGTGGGTGGCGTTCTCGGCCATGCACAGGAGGCGCAGGTCGGGGAAGTGGAAGTTCATCTCGGCCGGTGCCTCGGTGCCCGGCGTCATCTGGAACACGATGCGCACGCCGTCGAGCACGAGCTCCTCGCGGGTGCGGGAGATGTCGATGGTGGGCGGCACGAGGCCGACGGTGCCGACCGAGGTCGTGGGGCCGAGGCCGGCGGTGACCTGACCCTCGGGGCCCTTGGGGAGCAGGGCGCCGTACATGTAGGTCGCCCGGCGGGTCATCGCCGTGCCGGCGTAGATGTTCTCGGAGAGAGCGTGCTCGACGAAGTGCTCGGGCGCGACGATCGGGATATCGCCGGCCTGGCCGCCGGGCAGCACGCCCCGCACGCCGCCGAAGTGGTCGACGTGGCTGTGGGTGTAGATCACGGCGGTGACGGGGCGGTCACCGCGCACCGAGCGGTAGAGCTCGAGCGACGCCGCAGCGGTCTCGGCCGAGATGAGCGGATCGATGACGATCACGCCTTTGTCGCCCTCGATGATCGTCATGTTCGAGAGGTCGAGGCCGCGCACCTGGTAGACGCTCGGCACCACCTCGAACAGGCCGTGGATGAGGTTGAGCTGGGCCTGGCGCCACAGGCTCGGGTGCACGGTGTCGGGGGCGTCGCCGTCGAAGCTGCCGTAGGCGTCGAGGTCCCACACGACCCGCCCGTCGGTGCCACGGATGATGACCTCGTCGAGGCTGGTGACGAAGCCGCGGCGGGCGTCGTCGAAGTCGCGCCGGTCGTGCATCGGCAGCGTCATCGTGACGGCCCGGTTGGCGGCGGCGGTGTGCTCGGTGATCCCCATGGTCGCTCCCCTCGTGCGAGGCGGCCGACTCTAGTGACCGGCCCGGTGGGGCTCAGGGGCGAGCCGAGGGATCCATCGGGTCCATGCGCTCGCTGAGCGCGGCGATGCGGTCGGGGTGCCGGAGCCCGGCCACGAGCTGGTCGCCCATCGTCGTGCGCCGGCCGTCGCTGTGGAGGCGACCGGGCCAGCCGTTGAACTGGTGGAACGCCGATGCCGCGTAGATGACGGCGGTGGCCGCGTGGCGCCGGCGCCATGCGTCGCCCACGAAGACCTGGTCGACGACCGCCTCGTCGGGCCACCAGCGCAGCGCGGCGACCTGCTCCTCGCTGCGCACGGGCAGGTGGAAGAACACGGTGTCGGGCACCACCGTGCCGGGAGGGAGGTGCTCGGTCGCGAACCCGACGATGGTCACCGCCCGGGGGGAGGCGTCACGTTCGTGGAGCTCGACGAACCAGAGCGGCGGCGCGTCGGGCACCGCCGCCGGGTCGACGCGGACGAAGGGCCGGCCCTCGTCGTCGAGGCCGGCCCGCCACAGGACGAAGGAGTCCTCGCTACCGGTGGGGTCGTCGACCACCTCGCCGTCACCGTGGCGGTCGTCGACGATGCACCGGACGCGCCAGCGACCCCCGGGAAGGGGCTCCTCGCGGACGTACCAGGCCGGGGTGCCGGCGGGCGGGACCTCGGCCACGCCGCCGACGATCAGCCGGTGAAGGTCGGAGCGACGACCACGTCGGCGGCGACGTCGCCGGTGGTGGTCGGCGTGGGAGCCGTGAGCGTGACCACGACCAGGCTGCGCTCGACCATCAGGTCGAACAGTTCCGCTCGGTAGAGCTCCCAGGTGGCCACCTCGACGTTCCCGCAGCTGGCGAAGATCTCGCCGCCGTAGATGACCGACATCGCGTCGGCGAGCGACACGAGCCCCGGGTCGGCGTTGTCACACGTCTCGTCGACCAGGATCTGCTCGGCCAGTGCGACGGCGTCGGCGTCACCGCCGGCGGCCCCGATTCGGGCAAGCGTCTCGGGCACACCCTTCGCGGTGGGCGTGAGTGCGATGGGGCCGAAGGGGAACCATCCCGTCTCGGTGGCCGCCGGGCCGGCAGGGGCCCAGGTGACCGTCACCCCCTCGATGCTGGTGTCGAAGCGGATGCTCGTCGACTCCGGGATGAAGAGCCCGGCGGGGGTGTCGAACTCGGCGCCGTAGGTGCTCGGGATGAGGTAGTAGCCGGTGCCGGGGTAGGTGAAGGTGGTGAGGTCCCAGTCGATCCACGAGGCCCAGCTGGCCTCGTCGGTCCAGCCGAGCTCGGGGATGCACTGCACCTCGCCGCCGCCGCCCTGCACGGTGAGGACCGGCACCAGGTTCGAGCCGAGCACCGGATCGGGCGAGACGGGACCGACGGTCTTCACGTCGTAGCTCACGAGGTCGCTGTTGCCCTTGACCAGGCCGAAGTAGGCCGTGCAGCTCTCGTAGAGGCCCGGCGCCGGGACGGCCTGCGGGGACGCGGCCGCGCCGTCGGCGGTGCCATCGGTCGGGTCGGCGGCGGCGGCCGGACCGGACAGGACAGGGGCGGCGATGGTGGCGATGCCGGCCGTGGCGGCAGCGCCGCCCGCCAGGACGCGACGTGACACGGAGAAGGACGTCATGGAGCCAGCCTACTTACAGCGTCAATGGCGTCCAGGATGCGCTTCTCCGAGGTGCCGGGCGCGGCGCCGAGGGGCTGGGCGAAGAGGCTGACCCGGAGCTCCTCGATCATCCAGCCGATGCGGGTGATCTCGGCGTCGGCGGGGCCGCCCGGCGGGATGGCCTCGAGCACGGCGGCGAAGCGTGCGTCGACGGCGTGCACGGTCGCCATCCGCTTGGCATCCCGGGCCACCGACTCGTGGAGCCTGTCGAGGCGGAAGGTGATGGCCTGCAGGTAGCGCAGCACGTCGGGCAGGCGGTCCCTGCCCGAGGCCGCCACGAAGCCCGGGTAGACGAGGGTGCCGCGCTGCTCGGCGACGTCGTCGAGGGCGGGGCCGAACGCCACGGGGGCCACCTCGGCGATGCGGCTGTCGATCGAGCGGGCCTCGGCCAGGATGTCGCCGACCACCCGCACGGTGGCGAGCACGTCGGGGTCGAGGTCGTCGCGCACCGCGGCCCGCAGGTCGTCCCAGCCGACCGCGTTCCACACGGGGGCGCCGTTGGCGCGCATGAGGGCGTCGATGCAGGTGATGACGCACTCCTCGAGCAGGATATCGACGGAGTCGTAGGGGCTCGACGCCAGACCGAGGCGGGTGGCGTTGGTGAGCCGACCCGTGATGCCCTTCATCGAGAGCGGCACGGTGAGCCGGAGCAGGCGGCGCTCGCCGCGCCACGTGGTGCGGACCTGCTCGGCGGCCGTGTCGACCAGCCGCAGGCCGACCGAGGTGCCCTCGTCGACGATGGCCGGGTAGCCCTCGACCGCCTGGCCGCCGACGTCGTGGCGGACCTTGCGGGGAAGCTCGCCGAAGTCCCAGTCGGTGAGGCCGTGGCGCTCGAACGAGCTGGTGGCCTCGGCCAGGGCGCTGCGCACGTCGCGGGCGAGGCGGGCCTGGAGGCGGGCGAGGTCCTTCGACTCGCCGAGCACCTCGCCGTCGTCGCCCTCGACCCGGAAGGTGATGCGCAGGTGGGGCGGCAGGGCGTCGAGGTTCCAGGCGCGGTCGTCGATGCGGGTGGAGGCGGCCCGCCCCATGTGGCGCGAGAGCAGGGGCAGCAGCGGGCCGTCGGCGGGCCCGTTCTCGGCGAGGAACGCCTCGACGTGCTCGGGCACCGGGCCGAGCTCGCGGCGCAGCTCCTTGGGCAGCGACCGCACGAGCGCGGTCACGAGCTCGGCGCGCAGGCCGGGCACGAGCCACTCGAAGCCGTCGGGGCGGAGCTGGTTCAGCACCGCGACGGGCACGTGGACGGCGACGCCGTCGTCGGGTGAGCCCGGCTCGTAGAGGTAGGAGAGGCCGAGGGCGAGCGAGCCCTGCTCCCACTGGCCGGGGAAGTCGTCCTCCCGGAGGTCGTCAGCCGCCGCGGTGAGCAGGTCGTCGACGGTGAAGGTGAGAAGGTCGGGGCTCCGGCGCTTCTCCTTCTTCCACCACGAGTCGAAGTGGCGGGCGGACACGACCTTGGCCGGCAGGCGCTCGTCGTAGAGCCGTTCGAGCGAGGCGTCGCCGTCGGCGATGTCGCGCCGACGGAAGCGGTTCTCGAGGTCGTCGACGTCGGCGAGCAGCTCGTGGTTGCGGCGGAACATCGTGTGGTGGGTGTGCCAGTCGCCCTCGACCAGGGCGTGACGGATGAACAGCTCGCGGGCCAGGTCGGGGTCGATGCGGCCGAGGGGCACCAGCCGGTCGGCGACGACCGAGAGGCCGTAGAGGGTGACCCGCTCGCGGGCCATGGCCGAGCCCCGCTTGGCCGACCAGTGGGGCTCGCTGTAGCTGCGCTTCACCAGGTGGGCGCCCAGCTCCTCGGCCCACTCGGGCTCGATGCGGGCGACGGTGCGGGCGAACAGCCGGCTGGTCTCGACCAGCTCGGCGGCCATCACCCACGCCGGCGGCTTCTTCGACAGCGCCGAGCCGGGGAAGATCGAGAAGCGGGCGTTGCGGGCGCCGAGGAACTCGCGGGTGTCGCCGTCCTTCTGGCCGACGTGGCTGAGCAGGCCCGGCGAGCAGGGCGCGGTGCACCTCGTCGGGCTCGGCCTCCGCGCGGTTCTGGTGCATCCCGAGGTCGGCGACGATCTTGCGCAGCTGGCTGTGCACGTCCTGCCACTCGCGGATGCGCAGGAAGTTGAGCAGCTCGTCGCGGCAGAGCCGCCGGAAGCGGTTGCCCGAGAGCTCCCGCTGCTTCTCTCGCGTGTAGGTCCAGAGGTTCACGTAGGCGAGGAAGTCGCTGTTGCCCTCGTTGAAGCGGGCGTGGAGCTGGTCGGCGCGGTCGCGCTCCTCGGCCGGGCGTTCGCGGGGGTCCTGGATCGAGAGGCCGGCGGCGATGATCAGCACCTCGCGCAGGCAGCCCCGCTCCCCCGCCTCGAGCACCATGCGCCCGAAGCGCGGGTCGATGGGCAGGCGCGCGAGGCGACGACCGATCGGGGTGAGGCGGCGTTCGCCCTGCTCCAGCGCGCCCAGCTCCTCGAGGAGGCGCACGCCGTCGGCGATGGCGCGGCGGTCGGGCGGGTCGAGGAACGGGAACGCCTCGACGTCGCCGAGGCCGATGTTCGTCATCTGGAGGATGACCGACGCCAGGTTGGTGCGGAGGATCTCGGGGTCGGTGTACTCGGGGCGGGCGTCGAAGTCCTCCTCGGAGTAGAGGCGGATGCAGATGCCGTCGGCCACGCGCCCGCAGCGGCCGGCCCGCTGGTTGGCCGACGCCTGCGACACCTCCTCGATGGGGAGGCGCTGCACCTTGAGGCGCTGACTGAACCGGGAGATGCGGGCGAACCCGGGGTCGACCACGTACCGGATGCCGGGCACGGTGATGGAGGTCTCGGCCACGTTGGTCGCCAGCACGACGCGGCGGCCGGGGTGGTCCTGGAACACACGTTGCTGCTCGGCGGTGGACAGCCGGGCGTAGAGCGGGAGCACCTCGGTGTCGGGCAGGTCGAGGGCCCGCAGGGCATCGGCCGTGTCACGGATCTCGCGCTCGCCGGAGAGGAACACGAGCACGTCGCCGGGGCCGGCCCGGCGCAGCTCCTTCACCGCGTCGGTGATGCCGGCGATCTGGTCGCCGCCCTCCTCGTCGAGGGGCCGGTACCGCATCTCGACCGGGAAGGTGCGGCCGCTGACCTCGATGATCGGCGCGCCACCGAAGTGCTCGGAGAAGCGCTCGGTCTCGATGGTGGCCGAGGTGACGATGACCTTGAGGTCGGGGCGCTTCGGCAGCAGCTGGGCGAGGTAGCCGAGGATGAAGTCGATGTTGAGGCTGCGCTCGTGGGCCTCGTCGATGATGATCGTGTCGTAGGCCCACAGCATGCGGTCGCGCTGGAGCTCGTTGAGCAGGATGCCGTCGGTCATCAGCTTCACGAGGGTGCGGTCGCCGACCTGGTCGGTGAAGCGCACGGCGTAGCCGACGGCCTGGCCGACCTCGACGTGGAGCTCCTCGGCGATGCGGCTGGCCACTGTGCGGGCCGCCAGCCGTCGGGGCTGGGTGTGCCCGATCATCCCCTCGACGCCGCGCCCGAGCTCGAGGCAGATCTTGGGGATCTGGGTGGTCTTCCCCGAGCCGGTCTCGCCGGCGACGATCACGACCTGGTGGTCGCGGATGGCGTCACTGATCTCCTGGCGGCGCTCCGAGATCGGGAGCTGCTCGGGATAGGTGATGCGGGGCACCGACTCCCGGCGTCGCTCGACGAGCTCGGGCGACGGTCGGCGGGGCACAGCCGACGAGGATACGGAGTCAGGGAGCGGGACGGTCCTGACCGCCTCGGTCACCGCGTCGCCGGACGCAACTCTCCCGCTCACCTGATCGGCAGGATCGTCCCCGGACTTGAGCGATTTCTCGGGATTTCCGGAGATTTCTCCGAAAGAGGCGCTGACCAGGCCTTTCGTGCGGTGGAACTCAGTCCAGATCGGCCGGGGCGGGGTGGCGCAGGGCCTGCATGTCCTCGTGCCGCACCCGGATCTGGTCGTGGTAGCTCGGCTTGGTGGGGATCCAGAACTGCTCGGCCTCGACGGCGTCGAGCACGAGCTGGGCGACCTCGGCCGGAGGCATGCCGGCGCCGAGGGTGGCGTCGGTCATGGCGGCGAGGACGAACTCCTCGTCCTCCTTGCGCTCGGCGCCGCGGTCGACCCAGCGCTCGGGCCGGTTGCGCTGCGAGCTGGCGATGCCCGTGGCCACCAGGCTCGGCACGAGGGTGGAGACGCCGATGGGGGCGCCGGTGATCCGCAGGTCGTGGGCCAGGCACTCGGTGAGCCCGACGGCCGCGAACTTGGAGGTGAAGTACGGGCCCGAGAACCCGCCGGTGACGAGGCCGCCCATCGAGGCGGTGTTCACGATGTGGGCGGGCCCGCCGTCGGCCAGCAGTCGGGGCACGAACGTGCGCACCGCGTTGACGAGGCCGTAGAGGTTGACGCCCATCACCCACTCCCAGTCGGCGAGGGTGCGCTCCCACATCAGGCCGCCGCTGAACACGCCGGCGTTGTTGCACAGCAGGTTCACCCCGCCGTAGCGGGACCACGCCTCGTCGGCCAGGCGCTCGATCTGCTCGGGCACCGACACGTCGGTCGGCACGCCGTGCGCCTCGCCGCCGCGGCGCACGATCTCGTCGATCGTCTCGGCCAGCCTCGGCTCCTCGACATCGGCCCCGACGACCTTCATCCCCCGCGACGCCGCCAGCTCCGCCATGGCCCGGCCGATGCCGCTGCCGGCGCCGGTGATGACGGCGACCATCCCCTGTTCGATCTGCATGGCGGCAGACTAGGGCGATGCACGACTGGGCTCCGGGGGAACGGGAGCGTCACCTCACCGAGATCGCCGACCAGGGCTTCACCGTCCTCGAGGAGGTGGTCCCAGACGACCTGCGCCTCGAGCTGGTCGAGCGCATCGACCGGGCGATGGACGACGCCGGCACCGGACTCGGCACCAACGTCTTCCTCGGTCGGCAGACCCGGCGGTTGTTCAACCTGCTCGGGCGCGACCCGTTCTTCGCCAACGTGCCCCTGTTCGGGCCGACGCTCTCGCTGGCCGAGGGCGTGCTCGACGAGGGCCTGCTGCTCTCGTCGCTCACCGCCATCTCCATGGGGCCGGGTCAGGAGCCCCAGCCGTTCCACTCCGACGACGGCTCCATCCCCCTGCCCCGACCGCACCTGCCGATCACGTGCCTCGCCATCTGGGCGCTCACCGACTTCACCCCGGAGAACGGGGCGACGCGGATCGTGCCCGGCTCGCACCGGTTCGACCACATCCCCGGCAAGGGCGAGGTCACCGAGGGCTGGGTCGAGGCGGTGATGCCGGCCGGCAGCGTGCTCGTCTACGACGGCTCGGTGTGGCACGGCGGCGGCCTCAACACCACCGACGAGCGGCGGCTCGGCATCGTGTCGAACCTGTGCGCCGGCTGGCTGCGCCAGGAGGAGGACCAGCTCCTCGCCCTCGACCGCGACTACGTCGCCCAGCTTCCGCCGCGCCTGCAGCGGATGGTGGGCTACTCGGTGTACCGGGGGCTCATGGGCCACGTCGACCAGGTCGACCCGGGCACCTGGTTCGATCCGAACCGCCCCAGCGAGATGGTCTGGGACCGGATCCGGTAGCCGGCTACTGGTCCTGGTCGAGCTTGAAGACGCGCAGGGCGTTCTCGCGCAGGAACTTGGGCCAGACCTCGTCCTTGAACGGCACGTTCGGCATGTCGGTGAACTGGCGCTCGAGGCTCAGGCCGGCCGGGAAGTAGCCGCAGTACATGATCTTGTCGGCGCCCCGGCTGTTGGCGTACTTGATGATGTCCTTCGGGTAGTGCTTCGGGGCGAAGGCGCTCGTCATGTAGTGGAGGCCGGGCCACTTGAGCATGAGCTTCACGGCCAGCTCGGTCCACGGCTCGCCGCCGTGCATCATCACCATGGTGAGCTCGGGGAAGTCGTAGCAGACCTCGTCGAACTGCTCGACGTGCTGGGGCCAGCTCGGCATGCGGGGCCCGACGATGCCGCCGTTGATGCAGATCGGGATGTCGAGCTCACAGCACGTGGCGTAGATCGGGTACATCTTCTTGTCGCCGATGCCGACCTGCGGGACCATGCCCGACGGGAAGGTCATGGCGGCGACGATGTTGTGCTCGTCCTTCTGGCGCTTGAGCTGGCGGACGGTGTCCATGCCCTTGTTGGGGTCGGCCGAGGCGCACAGGTGGAAGCGGCCGGGGTGCTCGGCCTTGGCCCGGATGGAGTCGTCGTTGAGCCCGGTCATGCACTGCTCGATGTTGAAGGCGTCCATCTTCTCGACGATCCACTGGACCGGATCGACGTCGGGGCCGACGACGTCGGGGACGTCCTTGAACATGTACTGGGCCGGGAACTCCATCTCCTCGAGCGACTCGCGGTCCTTGAGGTTGGCCTTGAAGAAGTCGTAGGCCGCCTTCTTCTGCTCGATGCTGCGGTACGGGAACCCCATGCCGAGGTCCACGATGCCGATGTCGGTCGGCATGCCCATGTGCTGATCCCCCTGATCGGTGCCGCCCGGAGTGCCCGGTGGTGCGGCCGCCCCGGGAGCTTACGTCGGCTCCGGGAGACTGCATCCTGGTTCTACCCAGGTGCGCCGACGGCGATCCGCCTCAGGCGTGGACGTAGCGGGACTGGCGGCCGAGGCCGAGCAGGCGGCCGTCGGGCGACCAGATCTCGGCGTCCTCGTCGACGAAGCCGCCCTGCGACGAGCGGGTGGTGAGCACCACCAGCAGCGGGGTGCCGGGCTCGTAGGCGTCGGGCGGCAGCTCGACCCGTGCGTGGTAGGTCAGGTCGGCGCTCTGGGCGATGTGGCCCGTGGGCCACATGTGGTAGATCGCCGGCGTCCAGAGGTCGGCGAGCAGGGCGCCCCAGCGGTGGTCGATCAGCTCGGGCGTGCGGGGCAGCACCCACCCACCGACACGGCCCGGGTCGGGACCGCCGACCTCCATGATCCGGGGCTGGAACCACACCCGTTCGTGGACCGGAAGGCCGAAGCCGAAGTGGTGCGGCTCCTCGTCGGGGTCGTAGGGCGCAACGTCGGGGGCCTGCGCCGACATGAGCTCACCGACCGGGCGACGCAGGGCCATCGAGGCCAACACCAGGCCGGCGAGCTTGCCGCCCGACCACATGCGCACGGTGGTGTTGGCCATGGTGCGGCCCTGGCGCTCGACGGTGACCTCGCACCGGAACGGACCGTCGACGAACGGACGCAGGTACTGCATGGTGACCTGCTGCACGGTCATGCCGGTGGCGCCGAGCTCCATGTCGAGCGCGGTCAGGGCGAGGGCCAGGGCGTAACCACCGTGCTGGGCGTTGTGGCCCCACCAGACCTTCGAGCAGTCGCGTTCGTAGGCACCGTCGCCGACGCGCTCGAGGCGGCATTCCTGGTCGAGGAGGGCGGTCACCCCGGTGTGCCTAGCACGACCTCGACCGGGGGCTCGAAGCAGCGGATGGCGGCGTAGGGCACCCACCGGGCCTCGCTGGCCAGGTCGAGCGAACCGACCTGGGAGGTGAGCACCGACAGCGCCTCCTCCAGCTCGGCCTTCGCCAGCGCGGCACCGAGGCAGTAGTGGATGCCGGCGCCGAAGGCCGGTGAGCGGGCGTCGTCGCGGCGGACGTCGAAGCGGTCCGGGTCGGGATAGCGACGCGGATCGCGGCACGCGGAGGTGAGGCAGAGCGAGACGGGCATGCCGGCGGGCACGGCCGCGCCACCGAGCTCGCAGTCCTCGCTGGCCAGGCGGGCGGTGCCGAAGGTGATGGCCTCGTAGCGGATCACCTCGTCGACCGCGCCGGGGATCAGCGAGGGGTCGGCCACCACCGCGGCGTACTGGTCGGGGTGGGTGGCGAACAGCACGCCCATGGCGGCGAGCGCGCCGCGGGTGGTGTCGTGGCCGGCGAAGAGCAGGTTCTCGACCAGGGCCACCAGCTCCTCGGGCGACAGCCGGTCGCCGCCCTCCTCCACCTCGATGAGGCGGGAGATCATGTCGTCACCCGGCCGGGCCCGACGCTCGGCGATGAGCCCGCCGACATAGGCGTCGAGGTCGGCGAGGGCCTGCTCGACCCGGGCCCGCACCTCGGCGTCGGCGATGGAGAGGAAGGCGAGGCCGAGGGTCTTGGTCCACTCGCCGAAGACCGGGCGGTCGGCCTCGGGCACGTCGAGCAGGTCGGAGATGACGGCGAGGGGCAGGCGGTGGCCGAGGTCGCCCTGGACGTCGAGACGACCGGCTGCGATGGCGGGGCGCAGGATCTCCTCCGCCCGCGCCCGGATCTCCGGCCGCCGGGCGTTCACCGCACGGGGCGTGAAGGCCCGGCTGACGAGCGAGCGGATCCGGGTGTGCGCCGGAGGGTTCTGCGAGAACATCACCCGCTGCCACCACTCCCACACCGGGCCCGAGGTGGTGCCGCTCATGGCGAACAGGTCGGCGGCCACGAAGCGGGGGTCCTTGAGGACGGCCTCGACCTCGGCATGGCGCAGCACCTGGGGCACGCCGTCGGGCGTGACCGCCACCGCCGTGCGCTCGCGCAGCTCCGCCAGCGGGACGTGGACGTCCTGCCACGCGGCCGGGTCGGACAGGTCGAGCACCGGCAGCTCGGCGAGCGGACGGGCAGCGGTCGCGGACATCGTGCAGCTCCTCGGGCCCGTCCCCCGACTGGGCCGCGGCGCCATCCTGTCGCCTCCCGCACGACCGTGCTGGCGGGAGAGGGGTGGGCGTCCGTAGGTTCTGCGCCGATGACCGGCCCCTCCACTCCCGACGACCTGGCCCCGCTGGCCGACCTGGTCGCCGAGCGCGTCGCGGCCCACGACGGCACCAGCCTCCTGGTGGGCGTCGCCGGAGGGGTCAGCGTCGGCAAGAGCACCATCGCCTCGCGCATCGCCGACCTGCTGGTCGAGCAGCACGGTCTGGCGGCCTCCGTGGTGGCGAGCGACGGGTTCCTCCACTCCACCGCCGAGCTGTCGGCTCGGGGCCTGTCGACCCGCAAGGGCTTTCCGGAGAGCTACGACCACGACGCGATCAGCGCGTTCATCAGTGCCGTGCGCGCCGGCCAGGATCCCCTCATCGTGCCGGTCTACGACCACCTCTTCTACGACGTGCTGCCCGATGCTCAGCCCGTGGCCGCCGCACCCGTGGTGATCCTCGAGGGAGTGAACGTGCTCCACTACGCCGACGACCTCGACATCGGCGTGTACGTCGACGCCGCCGAGCCCGACATGCGCCGTTGGTTCGTCCGCCGGGTGCTCGGGCTGCGCGACGAAGCCGCCGATGTGCCTGGCGCCTACCTCCACCCCTTCGCCACCGCCGACGACGACGCCGTCGCGGCGATGGCCGTCGGCGTGTGGGAGGCGATCAACCTGCCCAACCTCCGCGAGGCCATCGAGCCGACCCGCGACCACGCCGACGTCGTGGTGGTGAAGGGGCCCGACCACGGCATCGCCGAGCTCCGCCTGCGAGGATGACGGGGTCGTGCAGGACCTGACCGTCGCCGCCATCCCCGGCTTCTTCGCCACGATGGGGATCGAGCACAAGGTGCTCCAGCGCCGAGCGGCGCGCCAGGGGCCGAGCACCGGCGACTACGAGCGCCGCGACACGCTCACCAGCCTCGCCATGGGCGTGGGCAGCCTCACCGTCCCGCTGCTGGTCGGCCGGGCGCTGCGGCCGGTCACGCCGGGCCGAGGGAAGTGGGCCAAGGCGCTGATCGGGCTGGGCGTGGGCGCCGCCGCGGTGACCACCGCCGCCGACGTCGTCATCCGCCGGGCCGAGACCGAGGCCGAGAGCGAGACCGCCGGCGACGAGACCTCGCTCGTGCGCTGGGCCCGCCGGGTGCGGCCCTCCACCGGCGTGGCCGCGGTGGCCGCGGGCGTGGTGGCCGCCTCCACCGGCTGGGCGGCGCGCACGTCGGGCCAGCGCCTCTACGACCGCTACGGAGCAGGGCACGACCTCGGCACCGGGGTGGCCGCCACCCTCGGGGCGATCTTCGCCTGGGACGCCATCTACTACTGGAACCACCGCATCCAGCACGAGAGCCGCTGGCTGTGGGCGATCCACGTCGTGCACCACTCGAGCGAGCGCTACAACCTCTCGACCGCGCTGCGGCAACCGGTCGGCGAGAACTTCGGCATGTTCGTGCCGTACGGGCTGCTCGGCGCGGCCGGCCTGCGCCCGTCGGTGATCGAGGTCGCCCGGAGCCTGAACCTCATCTACCAGTACTGGATCCACACCGAGACGATCCCGAAGCTGGGCCCGGTCGAAGAGGTGTTCAACACGCCGTCGCACCACCGGGTGCACCACGGCAGCAACCGGCGCTACCTCGACCGCAACCACGGCAGCATCCTCATCATCTGGGACCGGCTGTTCGGCACCTTCGAGCGCGAGGACGACGCCGAGCCCGTCGTCTACGGCCTCACCAAGAACATCCACACCTTCGACCCGCTGAAGGTCGCGACCCACGAGCACACCGCCATGCTGCGCGCCGTCGCCCGGTCGACCACCTGGCGCGACCGCCTCGGCCACGTGCTGCGGGGCCCGGGCTGGTCGCCGACGCCAGCCGCTGCCGCCGCTCCCGACGCCGCCGTCGCCTGACCGGCGTAGGGTCGCCGGCGTCACGAGTGCACCCGTGGGGGGACCGATGCTCGACCCGATGACCGCGCCGTTCGACGACCCGGCGATGGAGGACCTGCGCGACCGCTGCCCGGTGAGCCGCACCCCGGGCGGGGCCTGGTACCTGGCCCGCTTCGACGACGTCATGGACGCGGCCAAGGACGTTCATCGCTTCCAGGCCAGCTTCCGCGAGCCGGGCGTGGTGGTGCCCGACGAGGAGCAGCTGGTCAGCGAGATCCCCGAGCCCCGCCACGGCCACGTGCGCCGCATCATCAACTCGGCCATCGCCCAGCACCGCATCGGGCGGGTCGAGCCGTTCTGCACCGCGCTGTGCCACGAGCTGCTCGACGGCCTGCTCGCCGCGCCCGGTCCCGTCGACCTCGTCGCCGACTACGTCACGCCGATCCCCAGCAGCGTGATCGCCCACCTGCTCGGCGCCCCGCAGGAGGACTTCGAGCTCTGGACCCGCTGGTCCGACGAGGTCGTGCAGGGCACGTACCCGACGAAGAACCGCACCGAACGGGGCGAGGGCTTCGCCGGCGCCCACCCAGAGTTCGCCGCGTACGTCGACTCGCTGATCGTGGCGCGACGGGCCGAGCCGCAGGACGACTTCATCACCCGGCTGCTCGAGACCGAGGTCGACGGCCGCCGCCTCACCGACGTGGAAGCCCGCACCCAGCTGGTGTTCCTCTTCATCAGCGGCAACGAGACCACCCGGCATCTGATCGCCAACCTGCTGTGGACGTTGGCGGCCCGGCCCGACGTGGTCGCCGCGCTGCAGGCCGACCGCGACCTCGTGCCGGTGGCGGTCGAGGAGTCGCTGCGCCACGACCCGCCGATCCAGTTCCTCATGCGCAACTGCCTCCAGGCCACCGAGCTCCACGGTGAGGAGCTGGAGCCGGCGGACAAGGTGGCGTTCGGGCTGGCCTCGGCCAACCGCGACACCACCCACTTCGATGACCCCCACGAGTTCCGCCTCGACCGCCCCGACCCGCGGGCCCACCTCTCGTTCGGCGGCGGGCCCCACGTCTGCCCGGGGTCGAGCCTGGCCCGGCTCGAGGCCCGCATCGCGGTGGAGGTGCTGCTCGACCGGGTGGCCGCCATCGCCCCGGTCGAGCCCGGCCTCTACGAGCCGGTGCCGGTGTTCTGGGCCCACGGCCCCCGCACCCTCGTCGCCGACCTCACCGCCCGCTGATCGCCCACCCCGCTTGTTGCGCTTCCTGTCGCCGGCGACAGGAAAGCGCGACGAGGCACAGTTCGGACTCGCCCGGTTCCCATACCCTCGCCGGCGAACGGGGAGGGGACCATGGCCGGGTTGAGCTACATCACGAACGTGTCGGTCGACGGGTACATCGAGGACGCCGACGGCAGCTTCGACTGGTCCGATCCGAACGACGAGCTGTTCGAGTTCATCACCGACCTGGTGCGGCCGGTGGGCACCTGGCTCTACGGGCGGCGGCTGTACGAGTCGATGGCCGTCTGGGAGACCGAGCCCGCCCTGGCCGACCGGTCGGCGCTCATGGCGGAGTTCGCCAGGGTGTGGCAGGCCGGCGAGAAGGTCGTGTACTCCACGACGCTCGCACGAGGTGTCGACCGACCGCACGCGCCTCGAGCCGCGCTTCGACCCCGACACGGTCCGCACGATGAAGGCGTCGGCCGACAGCGAGCTCACCGTCGGCGGGGCCGCCCTCGCGGCGCAGGCCTTCTCCGCCGGGCTGGTCGACGAGTGCCACGTCTTCGTCCACCCTGCCTTCGTCGGGGGCGGCAAGCCCGCCTTCCCGACCGGCGCCCACATCGGCCTGGAGCTGGTCGACGAGCGCCGCTTCGACAACGGCGTGGTGTACCTCCACCACCGGGTCCTGCTCCGATCCTGAGGCTCGCGCCGGCGCCCGAGCCGAACAGGGCTCAGACTCTCGACTGATACCGTTGCGGCATGGCCGCACCCGTCGGGCTGACCCCCACCGCCGTCGTCGACGCCGCCGTCGACGAGCTCGAGGCGCAGGGCCGAATCGACGCCGTCGGGCTACGGCCCGTGGCCGACCGGCTGGGCGTGCGGGTGCAGTCGCTCTACGCCCACGTCGACGGGGCCGACGGCCTCCGGCGGGCGCTCGCCCTGCGCGGCCTCGACGCGCTGGCCGACCGGCTGACCGAGGCCGCCATCGGTCGGGCCGGGCCCGACGCGGTGGGCGCCATCGTGCGGGCCTACCTCGACTTCGCCGCCGAGCACCCCGGCCTCTACGACGCCACCCTGCGCCCGCCCGGCGACGACCCCGAGATCGGCGTGGCGATGGCCGCGGTGACCCGACCCCTCGACCTGGTGCTGGCGTCGTTCGGGTTCGACGAGACCGACGTCATCCACTGGTACCGCATCATCTTCTCGACGGTGCACGGCTTCTCGGTGCTGCGCCGCGACGGCAACCTCACCCTCGACGCCGACCCGGACGAGACGGCGGCCCGCATCGAGGCCATGTTCGCCCGGGAGCTGGACCTGGCCCGGACGACCACCACGACGACGCCTCGGAAGGCCGCGGCGAAGGCCAAGCCGGCCGCGGCGGCTACGCCTCGCGTGGGTCGTCGATCGCCACGGCGCTGAGGCCGGGCACCAGCGGCTGCATCATCTGGAGGGCGATGGTCTCGAGCAGCGGGCGGGGCAGCACGCACTCGGCGCAGCCCGCGCTCTCGAGCACCAGGCGCAGCCGGGCGGTGTCGCCCTCGACGCCGACGAGCTCGATGTCGCCGCCGTCGGACTGCAGGACCTCGCGCACCGGGGCCAGCCCGGCGGTGACGGCCGCGGCGTCGATCACCGGTCGTCGGCCCGACGATTGGCGGGGTCGTGCACCGCGGCGCGGTCGGCGTTCGGGTCGCGGTTGGCGGGGCGGGTGCGGGAGAGGAAGGCGCCGGCGTCGGCGATGATGAACTGCCCGGTGATGCAGCGGGCCAGGTCGCTGGTGAGGAACACGGCGAGGCGGCCCAGCTCGTCGGGCTCGCTCATGCGCCGCAGCGGCGTGGCCTCGACCAGCGCGGCGACGTGGTCGTCGTCGAACGCGTCGCGCACGGTCTCGGTGAGCGTGGTGCCGGGGGCGATGGCGAGCACCCGGATGCCCGACGGGCCGAGCTCGACCGCCATGGTCTGGGTGAGGTGGTTGATGCCGGCCTTGGCCGCGGCGTAGGCGGCCATGAAGGGTGCGGGGCGGGTGGTCTCGCCCGAGCTCACGTTGAGGATCACTCCCCCGCCGCCGTCGACCATGTGGCGGGCCTCGGCCGCGGCGGCGAGCGCGGTGATCACCAGGTTCTGGTCGAGCAGGCCCCGCCAGTGGGCGGCGTCGAGGGTGGTGAACGGGCCGGGCGAGAACTCTCCGTACATGCCGACGTTGTTCACGGCGACGTCGAGGCCACCCATGCGTTCGGCCGCCTCGTCGACCATGGCGACGAGGGCGTCGTCGTCGCGGGCGTCGGCGATGACGGCGAGGGCGGAGCCGCCTTCGGCCTCGATGGAGGCCACGACCTCGGCCGCCTTGTCGGGCCGCACGTCGTGGACGGCGACGGTGGCGCCGGCGCGGGCCAGCCAGCGGGCGATCTCGGCGCCGATGCCGGCGCCCGCGCCGGTGACGAGGGCCCGGGTGCCGGTGTGGTCGATCTCGACGGTCATGGGCTGAGCGACTCCGTGGGAACCGGTCAGGCCGGATCGGTGAAGAGGGAGATGAGTCGGTCGGTGGCGGCCTCGGCCCACTCCCCCAAGGTGGCGGCGTCGGTGCCGCCGATGGGGTGGGGCAGCACCAGCAGCCGGGTGTCGGGAGCGCCGAAGCTGCGCGAGAGGGTCTCGGCCACCGTGCGGAAGTTGGTGGTGGTGGCCACCACCGTGGGCTTGCCCGCCTTCTCGAGGGTGATGGCGTCGACCACGCTGTAGGCGGTGCAGCTGCCGCAGTCGGCCGCGCCGGTGATGACGATGTCGGCCTCGGCGCAGACCAGCTCGAAGCGGTCGTCGGCCATGGGGATGGCGGCGTTGGCCGACAGACCATGCGGGCCCTTGGGCGTGACGAGGGTGACGGTGGCACCGGTTCGTGCGGCGAGGGCCTCGGCCGCGGCGGTCATGACCACGTCGGCGTTGGGCTTGCCGTTGTCGAGCACGGCGATGCGCAGCCCGGCGAGCGACGACGGCGAGGGGGCGAGGGTGGCCGGCTCGGGGCCGGGGGCGGAGTCGGGCAGGTAGACGAGCACGGTCATCTCGGACTCCTCAGGCCTCGAGCGGAAGGGTGACGCTGCGGGTCATGCCCCACGAGGGCACCACCAGCGAGTGCTTGCCCGGGCCGCCGGACACCAGCACACGGATGTTGTCGGGCTCACCGGTCATGGGGAGCAGGTGGTCGTCGTCGACCATCTTCATCCACCGGGCCCAGGCGAGCTCCTGGAAGTGCCGCCGGAAGGTCGAGGCCGGCAGGCGGGCCGTGTCGAAGAGGTAGGACGAGACGTCCTTGCGGGTGAGGGCCCGCTCGGCGATCGAGGCGGCGTGCTCGGGCCCGAGGACGATGAAGTACTCGGCCTGGCTGATCGGCGCGTTGTTCTGGCCGAGCGAGGTCATGGCCGAGGCGATCTTGTCGAGGATGAGCACCGGGTCGCCGTCGGCCTCGGCGTCGTGCACGTTGTGGGGGCCCTCGCCGCAGTGCACGGTGACCGCGCTGGGGGCGTCGACGCCACGGCTGAGCGGGTAGCTCTCCCACGGGGTGGCCTCGAGGTTCTCCGCCGCACAGAACGTGTACTTGGCGGGCTGGCCGAAGGTGGCGGCGTCGCCCGAGCCGGGGGTGGCCCCGGCCACGTGGAGCATCACCAGCCGCACCGCCCGGCCGACGGTGGCGTTGGCGCGGTTGCCGGGGCCGAAGGCGCCGACGCCGGCGTTGAAGCCGGCCCGGCCGACGATCTCGCCGTGCACGATCACCATCGGGGCGACGAGGTGGGTGGTGGCGTTGACGCCTCGCAGGTTGACCTCGGGCCGGGCCAGCGCCCGCAGCGCGGTGAGCACCACCGGGAACGTGTCGGGCGTGCAGCCGGCCATCACCGCGTTCACGGCCACCACCCGCCGGGTGACGATGCCGGAGCGGGGCTGGAGGGTGAAGAGCACCTCGTCGGGGTCGCCGGCCGCCTGTTCGAGCATCGCCTCCACCCGCTCGGCGGTCGGGGGCACCACCGGCAGGCCGTCGCCGAGCCCACGCTCGGCCAGCAGGTCCCACATGGCCTCGGGCGAGTCGGCCGCGACCTCGGCCATCTCGGGCACGTAGGAGGTCGGGGCGGTGGCGGCGACGACGTCGGCGGTCTCGGGGGCCATGGGCATCGAGGCTACCAGCCGAGTCGAACTCGATCAGTCTCCGGACGAACCTGCGTGCGGGTCGGTGGTGGCGGCGTTGTTGTCCCCCCACCCGGCCGGGCCTACGGTCCAGGCATGAGCCCGGAGCCCGTGGTCGTCGCGATCCTCTACCCGGCCGAGTGGTTCGGGCCTCGCGACGAGTTCGACGCCGAGGTGGAGGCGCTGGCCGCGCTCGACCCCCGCGTCGAGGTCGTGGTCGCCGCCTACGACGAGCCCCACGACCTGCGCACGGCCCGCGGCGCCCCCGGCTCCGACCCCGACGCCCTACGGGACCAGGCTCCGACACCGAGCCCCGACGCGGTCGCCGCGCTGGCCACGGCCGAGGTCGTGCTCGCCATCGACCTGCCCTACGACGTCGCCTCGCTCGCCCCGAACCTGCGCTGGGTGCAAGCCGTGGGCGCCGGCACCGCCCAGCTCCAGTCGGCCGGCCTCGGCGCTGCCGGCATCGCCCTCACCTCCAACGGCGGCAGCAACAGCCTCGGCATCGCCGAGTTCGTGATGGGCCGCCTGCTGCAGGTCGCCAAGCGCTTCCGCGCCCTCGACGAGGCCCAGGCCGGCCACCGCTGGGAGGCCCTCTTCGGCGACCAGCTCGCCGGCCGCACCCTCGGCCTCATCGGCTACGGCGCCATCAACCAGGCCGTCGCGGTGCGGGCCGCCGCCTTCGGCATGACCATCGTCGCCACCCGGCAGCGCCCCGCCGAGCCCGAGCCCCCGGTCGATCGCTTCTACTCCCCCGCCGAGCTCGACGAGATGCTCGCCGTGTGCGACGCGGTCGTCGCCGCCGCCCCCGAGACCCCGGCCACCACCGGCATGATCGGCGGCGCCGAGCTGGCCGCCATGCGACCGGGCGCCTTCTTCGCCAACGTCGGCCGCGGCTCGCTGCTCGACGAGGCCGCCCTGATCGACGCCCTCGAACGGGGCCACCTCGGCGCCGCCGCCCTCGACGTCGCCAGCGTCGAACCGCTGCCCGCCGACCACCCGCTCTGGGACGCGCCGAACGTCTACCTCTCGGGCCACTGCTCGAGCTCACCGAGCGCGCTCTTCCGCAACCTGCACGAGCTGTTCCGCACGAACCTGCGGCGCCACCTCGATGGAGAGCCGCTCCTCAACCTGGTCGATCACGAGAGGGGCTACTGACGATGCTCGTCGATGCCCACACCCATGTCGCCTGCGGCGACGACCCCCGCTTCCCCACCCGCCCCACCGGCGTGGCCAGCGACTGGTGGCGCCACGGCGGCACCGTCGCCGAGCTGCTGGTCGAGCTCGACGCCGCCGGTGTCGACCACTGCGTCGTGGTGCAGGCCATCGGCGCCTACGCCCACGAGTGCGGCTGTGCCGCCCACTCGGTGGCCGAACACCCGGGCCGCCTCGCCCTCGTGGCCTCGATCGACATGGACTCGGGTGACCCGGCCGCCGCGCTCGCCGTCATGAACGACGTGCTGGACGTGACCCCCGCCGGCATCCGGCTGTTCGGCGCCGGTGGCGTCGAGCCCGTGTGGCTCTCCGACGGCAGGGCTGCCGAGGTGTGGGACGTCGCCGCCGACCTCGGCACGACGATCGTGCCGTGCCTGTTCACCCGGCACCTGCCGGCGCTGGCCGAGGTCATCGAGGGCCGTCCCGAGGTGCCGGTCGCGCTCGACCACTGCGCCTTCCCCGACATGGGCGAGGAGGGCGAGGCCGCCGTGCTGCGCCTGGCCGACCTCCCCGAGGTGCACCTGAAGGTCACGTCCTACGTGCTCGAGATGGCCCAGCGCGACGAGGGCGACCCCGCCGGCATCGTCGAGCGGCTCGCCTCCGCCTTCGGCGCCAACCGCCTGTGCTGGGGCTCGGACCACCCGCAGGACCAGCGCAGCACCTACGCCGGCAAGGTCGAGCTCGCCCACCACGCCACCCGCACCCTCGACGCCGCCGACCGCGACGCCGTGCTCGCCGGCACGGCGATGCGCCTCTGGTTCAACGCCTGACCCCGGTGGCTCGATCGGGCACGCCCCAGCGTGCCCAAGTGAGCCAGGGACACAACCGGTGGCTCGATCGGGCACGCCCCAGCGTGCCGAAACGAGCCACGGGCAGGGGGGCTACTCGCGCACGACCGGGACGGGGCTGTCGATCACCAGGCGGCCATCGGCGTGGGCCTCGACCGTGAGCGGGCCGTGGGGCGTGGGCACGGTGGCGCGGGCCCAGTCGAGGTCGCCGAGGTTCGGCACGACCCGCACCGAGGCGTAGCCCGGCTCGGCCGGCGTGATGCCGAGGGTGTGCACGATGAGGTCGCGGGTCGGCGTCGACGACCAGCCGTGGCAGTTCGTGCCGCCGGTCCAGCACTCGGGCCACGACTCGTGGCCGGCGTCGAGGAACACCTTCCAGTCGCGGCACAGGTCGGCGATCAGGTCGGGGCGCCCGGCCCGGGCCACGGCGTCGTGCACGAGGTAGCGGAAGAAGGGCTCGGCCTCGATCACGACCTCCTCGACGTCCCAGGTGGGCTCGGGGTAGCCGAGGGCGACGTACATGTGGCCGTCGTCGGGCCCGTCGGGGGTCGACGGGTACATCACCCACGAGTGCCGCAGCAGACGCGAGCGGTCGAGGATGCGACCGAGCACCCTGTCGACACGATCGGCGGGGACGAGCCCGGCCGCGAGCGCGGTGGCGCCGGCGTGCTGCGACATCGGGCGGCGGACGACGCCGTCGACCACGTGGTCGACGTAGGAGCCGCGGCCCTCGTCCCAGAAGACCTCGAAGCCGGCCTTCACCCCCTCGTACCGCTGGTCGGCCCAGGCCGCCGTGCCCTCGTTGCCGAGCCAGCGGGCGACCTCCGCCAGCTCCTCGAGCGCCCTCGCCCACAGGCCGTTGATGATCGACGAGCAGCCGCTCACGTACACGCTGGCCCAGTCGATCAGCGCCCACCCGGAGACGTCGTGGAGCAGGCCGTCATCGCCCAGATAGCTCTCGAACCAGCGCATCATCCGCTCGGCCGGCACGAGCAGCTCGGCCACCAGGTCGCGGTCGCCGGTGTAGCGGTAGAGGTTGTGCACCGAGTGGAGCCAGTGCAGGGGCCAGTCGGGGACGAACATCTGGTCGGCGGCGGCGAAGTCGGACGCCACCGCCATGGCGAGCATGCCGTCGGTGCGGGGGGCGGCCGCCAGCTGCGGGTGCCAGATCGCCATCGACCAGTCGGGGTTGGAGGTGAGGTCGACCATCTGGTGCACCACGGAGTCACCGGTCCAGGCCCGCTGCTCCCGTGTGGGGCAGTCGACGTAGGCGTCGAGGGCGCAGAGGTCGACCGTACGCAGGCCGACCGCGTGCACCTGGTTCAGCAGCGGGTCGGAGCACTCGAAGGCGGCGCCCTCGGGGCGCGGCCGCAGCTTGTCGTTCACGGCCAGCTCGAGCTCGGGCGGCGCCGCGCCGTCGGGCGTGCGCACCACGGCGAGGAGGTAGCGCGTGCCGGTGATGTCGAGGGTCTCGAACTCCTCGGCAGGGCCGCCGCCCCGGCACACGTACCGGAAGCCGGCGAGCTGTCCGAGCGGCGCGATGCGGCCGTCGCGCGCGAGGTGCTCTGACGCAGCCACGTCGACGACGGTGCCGGGCGCCGCCCCGCTCACCCGCAGCGAGACGGTGCCGGCGGCGGTGCGGCCGAGGTCGAAGAGCATCCGCTCGGCCTCGGCGGCCTGGCCCTCGATGGTGCCGGCCTCGGCGTCGTGGACCGAGCGCACCGGATCGGCGGCCGGAGCCCCGACCGCGATGGTGCGGCGCTCGAGCAGTGCCGCCTCGTGCCGCGCCCCACCGGGGAAGGCGGTGCGCACGGGCGGGCGGAGCATGCCGAACGGCTCGCTCGGCGGGTGGACGCTGCCGCCCCCACCGCCGTGCACCGGCGTGATCTCGTACGCCTTGCCCCAGGCGGTGTCGTCGAACCCGGGGCGATCCCATCCGTCGGGATGCACCCGCGCGTCGAACCACTCGAGCGGGAGGGCGGCCGGGCCGTCGGGCAGCGCCACCGGCGTCCACGCCTCCCCGCGCACCGAGCGCCACGAGCGGTCCGTGACGACCCACTCGTCGCCGATCAGCGCCTCGAAGGCCAACGAGCCGACGCCGAGCGAGTAGCTCGGGGGCACCGGCATCCACCACGAGGTGGGCGTGCCGAACCGGCGGGCGACGATGGCGATGACGTTCTCGCCGACCACCAGGTGGGGCGCAAGGTCGACCACGTCGTAGTGCGCCTGCCGGGGCTCGCAGCGCACCGGGCCCCGCGCCACCTCGACGCCGTTGACGCTCAGGACGTGGCGACCGTCGACCCAGATCCGCGCCGGGGCCGAGGCCGGCACCGCGCCGAGCTCGACGACGCGCCGGAACAGCGCGATGTGGTCGGTCGGGTCGGCGTCGATCGGCCTGGAGACCGTCGCGAAGGCGATGGCCGGCGGTCGGTCCCACACCCAACGGGCGCGCCAACGAGCGGCGAACGGCTCAGGATGTTCCAGCTTCACGACGGCGGTCCCCCTCGTCGGGGCCGCCCCCGGGCCCGACCCGGGTGTTCTAGTGCAGCGCGGCGCGGAACGCCTTGACGATGCCCTGGTAGATGGCGAGGTTGTCGTCGTAGGAGTCGGCGGCGGGCACACCGGCGACGCGCACGTCGGTGACACCGGCCTCCACCATGGGGGCGGCGCCCCGGAACGTCGCCGCCAGGTCGATGGCACCCTCGGCGTCGCGCACCGGCACGGCGTTGCCGACCACGCCGAAGTCGGGGTTTCCGCCCTCGGCCTCGACCATCGCCCGCATGGCGGGGATCGACTCGACGAGGTTGCCGGCGTCGTTGCCCCAGGGGATCCAGCCCGAGCCGAAGGTGGCCAGGCGGCGGGCGGAGCGCTTGTTGACCGTGCCGCTCACCCAGATCGGCACACCGCCCTCCTGGCGGGGCTTGGGCATCTGGTGGATCTTCTCGAACGAAAGCTCGGGCGAGTCGTAGGTGGCGACCTGCTCGCGCCACAGCAGCTGGCACACCTCGATGGTGTGGTCGAGCTGGCGGCCACGGGCGTCGAAGTCGAGGCCGGCGGCGGTGTACTCCTCGCGCTGCCAGCCCACCCCGATGCCGAGGTCGAGGCGGCCGTTGGTGAGCACGTCGATGGTGGCGGCGGTCTTGGCCAGCACGACCGGGCGCCGCAGCGCAGCGATGAGGATGTTGGTGCCGAGCCGCAGGTTCTCGGTGATGGCACCGATGGTGGTGAGCACCGTGAGGGGCTCGAGCCACTGGCCGTCGGAGTCGGTGGGCTGCTTGCCCCCGGCGGCACCACCGTTCTTCGGATCGCCGTAGGCCTCGAGGTTCTCGCCGTACGCCACGTGGTCGGAGACCACGATGCGGTCGAGCCCGGCGGCGTCGGCCGCCCGGGCCCGGTCGAGGAGGAACTGCCAGCTGCCGGGGTCGTCCTGCATGAAGGTCGGGAGCTGGATCGAGACCTGGGGCTTCGTCATGGGCGCCACTGTGCCATGACCGAGGTCATCCGGTCCCACCGATGGAAGAACCCTGAGCACCCGTAACCGAACTACTGTCCGCGGAATCGTTTTCGAAAAGGTGGGAACCATGAAGAACGTCCGCAAGCTCGCCGTCGGCCTCGGGGTCTCCGCACTCCTCGTGGTCGGGTGGGTGGCCCCCCAGACCTCCGCCGAGGCCGTGGCCCCGATGGGCTACACGGTCATCGCCGGCGACGGTAGCTGTGACCTCGCCACGCTCGACCTCGTCACCGGCACCCTCACCGACCTGCCGGCCGCCTCGTCGGCCGAGGCCTGCGCCATCGACCTGGCCGCCGCCCCCGACGGCACCGTCTACGGCATCGGCATCGACAACTTCGGCCCCGTCAGCATCGACGGCAACCTGGCCCAGGCCGCCGAGGTCGGCACCCTCGTCACCTACGCCGCCGACGGCACCGCCAGCACCAAGACGATCGTCGTCGAGGGCGGCACCAACGGCGGCATCGTCTACGGCGGCATCGCCGTGAGCGCCTCGGGCACGATCTACGTCCACCTCGTCGTCGACGAGCCCGGCTGCGACACCGGCGCCCCCAGCCCGAGCACCACCGCTCCGCTCGCCGCCCCCCAGTACGAGGGCGACTCCGTGTGCCTCTACACCCTCGACGCCGGCACCGGTGTGGCCACCCTGGTGGGCACCACCGGCATCTTCCAGACGCCCTTCCTCGGCCTCACCTGGTGCGGCGGGCTCACCACCATCGCCGCCGTCGGCAGCGGGCAGTGGGGCACCGAGAGCACCTCCACCGGTGAGGTCAGCCTCGGTGCCGCCGTCACCGAGGTCCCCGTCGGCTACGACTGCGACAGCACCACCGGCGGCCCGCTCTGGTCGCTCCAGTCGCCCAACGGCGGGATCATCACCGCCCAGGCCAGCGAGGTCACCATCAACACGGTCGACCCCGCCACCGGCGCACTCACCGAGATCGTGCCCGTGAGCGACAGCGCCGCCGATCTCATGGCCCTCGCCGTGGTGCCGACCGCCGCCCCGGCGCCGACCACCACCATCGACGTGGCCAACGCCAACGAGGTCGCTCCCGCCTTCACCGGCTGAGCCACCGCAGCACCTGAACGACCCGACGGGGGCGTGGCGCCACGGCGCTGCGCCCCCGTTGCGCGTGCGGCCACGGCGTCCGAACATCGTGCTCAACCAGCGGCACGATGCGGCCGACTATCCTTCGTCGACTCACGAACACATGGGAGAGCGGGAATGAAGAGGTTCACCAAGGTGGCGGCTGCGCTGGGAGCGCTCGCCGCCGTCATCATCGTGCCGGCCGTGCCGGCATCGTCGGTGGCCACGGCCCCGATGGGCTACACGGTCATCACCGGCGACGGCAGCTGCGACCTCGCCACACTCGACCTCGTCACCGGCACCCTCACCGACCTGCCGGCCGCCTCGTCACCCGAGGCCTGCGCCGTCGATCTGGCCGCCGCCCCCGACGGCACCGTCTACGGCATCGGCATCCCCAACTTCAGCCCCGGCAGCATCGAGGGCGGCAACCTGGCCCAGGCCGCCGAGGCCGGCACGCTCGTCACCTTCGCCGCCGACGGCACCGCCAGCACCACCCCCATCGTCGTCGAGGACGGCACCGAAGGAAACACCATCTTCGGCGGCATCGCCGTGAGCGCCTCGGGCACGATCTACGTGCACCTCGTGACCGACGAGCCCGGCTGCGACACCGGCAACCCGCTCCCGAGCACCACCCTGCCGGCCGCCGAGCCGCAGTACGCGGGCGACTCCGTGTGCCTCTACACCCTCGATGCCGGCACCGGTGTGGCCACCCTCGTCGGCACCACCGGCCTGTTCCAGACGCCCTTCTTCGGCCTCAGCTGGTGCGCCGGTCTCCTCACCATCGCCGACACGACCGAGAACGGCGAGTGGGGCACCGAGAGCACCTCCACCGGTGAGGTCACCATCGGTGCCACCGTCACCGAGTTCCCCCTCGGCTACGACTGCGACAGCACCACCGGCGGCCCGCTCTGGTCGCTCCAGTCGCCGAACGGCGGCGGCTTCGGCCCCCTGGCCAACGAGGTCACCATCAACACGGTCGACCCCGCCACCGGCGCACTCACCGAGATCGTGCCCGTCAGCGACAGCGCCGCCGATCTCATGGCCCTCGCCGTGGTGCCGACCGCCGCCCCGGCGCCGACCACCACCATCGACGTGGCCAACGCCAACGAGGTCGCTCCCGCCTTCACCGGCTGAGCCACCGCACCACCTGAACGACCCGACGGGGGCGTGGCGCCACGGCGCTGCGCCCCCGTTGCGCGTCGAACAGTGACAGACGGTGAGCCAGCCAACTACCCTCGGTGAGGTTCTCTGCCGGCCGGGAGCCGGCGAGACGACGGGAGACCCCATGAAGAAGTTCGCCCTGGCCGCTGCGGCGGTCGCCACCCTGCTGGCCGGCATGGCCGTCGGCGTGGCCCCCACGTCCGCCGCCGGCGGCACCATCGGCTACACGATCATCGACAACGGCGACGAGACGTGTGACCTCGCCACGATCGACCTCACCACCGGGCAGCTCACCGACCTACCCGCCGCGCCCTCCGCCGACGCCTGCGTCAACGACCTGGCCGCCAACTCCGAGGGCGCCGTCTGGGGCATCGCCGGCGACACGATCACGCCTGGCTCCGTGCCCGCCGCTGCAGTGGCGAGCGACATCGTCGTCGTCGAGTTCTCGCCCGACGGCACCCCGAACCCGTCCACGATCTTCCTCGACGACACCATCACCTTCGCTGTCCTCGCCTTCGGCGGCATCGCCTTCGACCCGGAGCTCGGCGCCATCATCCAGGTGGGTGTCAACGGCACCGACCCCGCCTGCCCCACCGGCGCCGGCGTCTGCCTGATGACCTACGACCCCGAGACGGGCCTGGCCACCTCCATCGGTGGCTCCGGGATGCTCTCGACCCCGTTCGTCGGCCTCACCAGCTGCACGAGCAACATCTACACGACCTACGACCCCGACGGCTTCTCCACCGCGACCGTCGACCCGGACACCGGCGCGGTGACCGACGGCGTGTTCCTCGACGACCCGATCGCCGGCTTCGACTGCGCCCCGGGCACCGACACGCTCTACGCCATCGCCGGGGGAACCCCGATCCTGTTCGGCAACGGCACGGCGGCGTTCGACGCCACTGTGGGCACCCTCGACCCCGAGACCGGCACCTACACCCAGACCGCCGCGATCTCCGACCCCGACGCCGACATCTACCTCCTCGCCGTCCCCGGCGCCTCCGTGCCGGTGACGACGACCACCACCTCGACCACCATCGACGTGGCCAACGCCGACGCAGTGGCCCCGGCCTTCACCGGCTGAGCCACCGCACCACCTGAACGACCCGACGGGGGCGTGGCGCCACGGCGCTGCGCCCCCGTTGCGCGCCCGGGGTCAGGCCCCGAGCATGCCGTAGGCGTGGGACGGGCGGATCGACAGCACGACGCGGTGGTCGGCCACCATCGCGGCGCGGTACTCGTCCCAGTCCGGGTGCTCGCCCTGCATGACCCGGTACATCGCCACGAGCTCCTCGACGGTGGCGTCGTCGGGTGCGGCGGCCACCGGGCTGAGCTCGGCATCGCCCTCGAGCACGACGTAGGACCAGAAGTCGTCGGCGCTGATGTGCAGCGAGACCCGGGGGTCGCGCACGAGGTTCTTGTACTTGGCCCGGTCGGCGGTGATCGAGATGCGGACGCGACCGTCGTCGGTGACGGTGTGGATGATGTTCGAGCTCTGCGGACGACCGTCGGCCTTCAGCGTGACGAGCACGCCGTTGCGGTGGTCGCGGGCGAAGGTGAGGGCGGCGTCGATGTCCATCCCGACAGTGAACACCCGGCGGCCCGTGAACGGCCGTTGAAGGGTTTCTTTCATCCGTGGACCCGCGGCCGTAGGCGCTCATAGGTTCGCCCCATGGCCCACTCCTCCGCTCGGCCGAAGCTCTACGCCTCGGCCGACTCGTTCCTCGATCCCGTGCTCTCCAACACCTGGCTGGCGGTCGCCGCCTCGGCCGACGTCGCCGTCGGCGAGCTGGTGCCGGTGACCCTCATGGGCGTGGAGCTGGTGCTGTGGCGTGACACCGACGGCGCCGTGCACGCGTGGGAGGACTTCTGCGTCCACCGCGGCGTGAGGCTGTCGCTCGGCCACGTCGCCGACGACACGGTCGTGTGCCCGTACCACGCATGGAACTACGACGGCACCGGCCGCTGCACGCTCATCCCCGCCCACCCCGAGCTGACGCCGCCGGAGCGGGCCCGGGCCAACGTGCTGGCGGCGACGGAGGCCCACGGACTGGTGTGGACCTCGCTCGGCACCCCCGCCGGCGACCCGCCGGCGATCGTGTGCTGGGACGACCCGGTGTTCTCCACCAAGGCGCTCTGTGGGCCCTACGTGTTCGAGGCCGCGGCTCAACGGGCGGTCGAGAACTTCATCGACCCGTCCCACCTGGGCGTGGTGCACGACGGCATCCTCGGCGACAAGGAGTGGCTGCGCATGCGGCCCTACGAGGTGGAGGAGACCCCCGACGGTCTCTACGCCGCCGACCTGGAGATCGACTTCCCGGTGCCGAAGGACGGCTTCGCCATCTCGCCGGTGCACTTCAACCGCCGCGTACCCCACCCGCTCACCGCCCAGGTCGAGGTGCTGCGCGAGGACCTGCCGTACACCGTCTGGATCACGTGCTGCCCGGTCGGTCCCCGCCGCTCGGTCGCGTGGATCTGGATCCTGACCGAGGACGGCCTCCCCGCCGAGGAGCACCGGGCGATCGAGGACCGCGTCCTGGCCCAGGACATCGCCATCGTGAACTCACAGCGCCCGGAGTGGCTGCCCCTCGATCTGCAGGCCGAGCTGCACGTCGGCTCCGACCGCATCGGTGTGGCCTACCGCAACTGGTTGCGGAAGCTGGGCGTCGTCTACGGCACCGATGCCACGCCGTCGTTCGACCAGCAGGGGACCTGAGGCCTGAGCCGGGGGCCGGAGCGGCAGCGGGTCAGGTGACGCTGCGGCCGCGGCCGCTGCGGGTCCGCTTGACCTCGTACATGGCGGCGTCGGCCCGGCCGAGCAGCGACACGGCGGTGTCTCGGGGCGTGGCCCGGGTGATGCCGATGCTGGCCTGGGCGCTGAGCGTCGAGTCACCGACCTCGAGGGGCATGGCCAGCTCGGAGCGGATGCGGTCGGCGATGACGTCCGGCTGATCGCCGGTGATGACGATGAACTCGTCGCCGGCGAGGCGACCGACGAAGTCGTCGGCGCGGCACGACCGGCGGAGGCGGTTGCCGATCTCCCGGAGCAGCTCGTCGCCGATCAGGTGGCCGAGGGTGTCGTTGACGTCCTTGAACCGGTCGAGGTCGAGGAACAGCAGCGAGAGGTCACCGCCGCCGATGATGCGCCGGTCGAGCTCGTCCTCGAGCGCCCGGCGGTTGGGCAGGCCGGTGAGCTCGTCGACGTTGGCCAGGTCGCGCAGGGTCTCCTCGAGCGACTTCTCGACGGTGACGTCGCGCAACGTGCCGTCGACGACGAGGGACCCGTCGCGGCTCATGCTGAGGGTGCGGCGCACGTCGACCCACCGGCGGGTGCCGTCGAGGTGGGTGATGGGCAGCTGGAACGACCGGGGGCCCTGGGCGCTGGTGAGCACGCCGAGGAAGCGGGACGCCTCGCGCTCGCCGAGCAGCGTGCGAACGGTCTCGACGGGGTGGTCGGTGAACTCGACGACCGAGAGCCCGGTGAGGGTCGTGAACGCCTGGTTCACGTACTCGACCTGGGGCTCGCTCCCGGCCACCACCCGGAAGATCACGTCGGTGGAGCGGTCGGCCAGGGCCCGGAAGCGCTCCTCGCTGCGGCTCAGCGCCGAGGTGGCGTCGACCAGGTCGGTGACGTCGTTGACCACGGCCAGCGTGCAGACCTCACCGTCGAGCTCGATCGGTGCGGTGTAGATGTCGACCGTGCGGATGTCGCCGGCGATGGTGCGACCGCGGGCCCGGACGATGGGCTCGACGGGCTGACCCGCGACCCGACGCGCGATGCGGTCCTCGAGCACGTCGAGGCCGTCGGGCGTGAAGAGCGAGTCGAGGGTCATGTCGAGCAGCTGGTCCGGCTCGTCGAGGCCGACGAGGTCGGCGGCGGCCTGGTTGGCGAAGACGAGGCGACGGTCGCGGCGGACGAAGGCCGCGAGGGGAAGGCGCTCGATGAGCTCCCGATGCTGGCGCTCGCTGTCGGCGAGGCGGTTCTCGACGAGGGCCCGCTCGGTGACGTCGCGCCCGACGCAGAGCAGCTCGCGATGGCCGTCGGCACCCACGACGATCCGGTCCCACCACTGCTCGTAGACGACCCGGCCGTCGACGTGGCGGAGCTTGGTCTCGCGACGGCTCTCGGCGTCGTCGGGACCCCGCTCGTCGAGCAGCGCCCGGACCCCGTCGACGGCCTCGGTGGGCAGGAAGGCCCCGAGCAGGCGGCCGGTGGCGGCGGACGGGGTGCTCCCCATGGAGTGGGCCCAGGCGTCGTTGCAGTAGGTGATCACCAGGTCGTCGACCCGGAACCGGCAGACCCGGTCGTCGAGGGCGTCGAGCATCTCGGCGTGGAAGCCGCTGTCCCGGTGGCGGCGCCGGATCTCGTACGCGGCGAGGCCGAGGGCGGCCGCGGCGATGGCCAGCAACCCGAGCCCGGAGATCCACTGCAGAACCATGCAGTCACTCTAAGAATTATCGTGACCACTATCTGTAGGTCATCCGGACCGTTGCGCGGCGCTTCGAGCGCGATCCGGGTGATCCTCTAGGTCAAAGGGCCCACCGTGTGGAAGCGACCGGTGAGGCTGACCATCACGACGAGGGAGCTATGGCCCATGTCCGTGACCGTTCGTGGCCCGAATCCGTCAGAACGCGTTCAGTCCGATGGGTCCAGGCGGCGAGCGATGCTGACCTCGTGGCCGGCGGGATCGACGACGTGGAAGTAGCGCTCGCCCCACGGGGCGTCGGAGGGCGCGAACTCGGGCTCGACACCGTGGTCGAGCAGGCGCCGGTGCACGGCGTCGACGTCGTCGACCCACACGATGAAGCGCCCCCACCCCCGGGACGGTGGCGACCACTCGGGGTCGAGCTGCAGGTTCACGAAGTCGACGGCCCCGACGCGGAGGGTGGAGAAGGGGGCGTCGGCACCCCCGAAGGCGAGCGTCATGCCGAGCGTCTCGTAGAAGGCCACGGACGCGGCCATGTCCGCGGTGACGAGGGTGACCGCGTTCAGCGACTCAGGGATGCCGGGCATCGGTCAGCGAGCGGGCCGTCAGAACTCGACGGGCTCGTCGACGCCGGGCGGAAGGGTGCCGGTGGCGGCCTCCCAGCCGACGACCGCGAGCCGGGTGCTGATCACCTTGGCGATGCCCAGCCCGATGCCGGCGGTGACGGCCCACAGCGTGGCGTCCTTCCAGGAGTACCGACGATCGGCCGGGTCGAGGATCGGGCCCTCGACCCCGTCAGTGCTGGCGGCGGCCCACATGGTGCGGAGGATCTTCCGGGCGATGAGGGCAGCGAGCATGCCGCTCACGGCCGAGACGATCTTCCAGGAGGTCTCACGCCCGAGGGTGTCGGGCACCTTGCGCAGGTTCACGGGGCAGAACGTACCCGCCCCCGGGCCGCCGGGTCAGGACGAGCCCGTTCACGACGCGCCGGAGCGGGCCGACGGCATCGAGCCGCTGTGGGAGGCGGTTCAGAGAGAGGTGGGAGTGGGTGAGATCATCGAGGCGTGACGACCTCCGAGCCCGACGGCCACCACCCCCTCGACAACGCCGTCTGGCACGCCCTCGCCACGGAGCACGCCTCCTGGGCCGAGGTCCGAGGTGCCGCCCGTCGCTACCCGTCCGACGTGTGCGTCTTCCACGGAGTCGAGGTCCTCGACGGGCGGGGCTGGTCCGATCTGGCCGAGCTGGTCGGAGCGTCGGCGGGGCTGGCCCTGTTCCGGGCGTCGGTGCCCGAGGCCCCCGAGGGCTGGACGGTCCACCACCGGGGCCACGGCAACCAGCTCACCGTCACCGCCGCTGCGCTCGAGCCGTCGGTCGCCACCATCGACGAACCGATCCTCCGCCGGCTCACGATGTCCGACGTCGGCGAGGCGCTGGCCCTGGTCGAGCTGACCCGCCCCGGTCCCTTCGCCGAGCGCACCCTGGAGATGGGCCGCTACTGGGGCCATGTCGATGCCGACGACCGCCTCCTGGCGATGGCCGGCGAGCGCCTCCACCTCGACGGCTTCACCGAGATCTCGGCGGTGTGCACCCACCCCGACGCACGGGGCCGGGGCCTGGCCGCCGCCCTCACGCGGCGGGTCGCCCTCGGCATCCTCGACCGGGGAGAGACGCCCTTCCTCCACGTGGCGGCCGACAACGACGCGGCCCTGCGGGTCTACGAGCGGCTCGGCTTCCGCCGACGCCGCACCGTCGAGTTCGCCTTCGTGGAGTCGCCTCCCGGGTAGTGGGTTGTGTGAGAGGACTGACACCTCTAGAGTGAGTTCTGTCAACGAACTGACTGGGAGGAACGTCATGCGGGATGCGGTGATCGTCGATGCGGTCCGGACGCCTCTGGGGAAGGGGAAGGCCACGGGCTCGCTCGCCCCGGTCCACCCCGTCGACCTGCTGGCCACCGCGCTGCGGGCCCTGGCCGAACGCAACCACCTCGACCCCGGACTCCTCGACGACGTGGTCGTCGGCACGGTGAGCCAGGTGGGCGAGCAGGCCTTCAACGTCGGCCGCCGGGCGGTGCTGGCCGCCGGCTTCCCCGAGCGGGTGCCGGCCACGACCGTCGACCGGCAGTGCGGGTCGTCGCAGCAGGCGATCTCGTTCGCGGCCCAGGGCGTGCAGGCGGGCGCCTACGACCTGGTGATCGCCGGCGGGGTCGAGTCGATGAGCCGGGTGCCGATGGGCTCACCCGCCGCCGGCGCGTGGGACCTCGACGGCCGACGCTTCGCCGAGCGCTACCCCGAGGGGATGATCAGCCAGGGCGTGGCGTCCGAGCTGATCGCCGCCAAGTGGGGCGTCTCACGCGCCGAGCTCGACGAGTTCGGCCTGCGCTCCCAGGAGCTCGCCCGCGGCGCCACCGACTGGGGTGCGTTCGCCAACGAGGTGGTCGGCGTCGAGGTGGTCGACGACGACGGGTCGCGGCGGCTCGTGACCGCCGACGAAGGCCTGCGCCACACCACGCTCGAGGGCCTCGCCGCGCTGCGGCCCGCCTTCGTCGACGAACGGATGGAGGCGCGGTTCCCGCAGATCGAGTGGTCGATCACCGCGGGCACGTCGTCGCAGCTCACCGACGGCGCCGCCGCCCTGCTCATCGCCAGCGAGGAGCGCGCCGCCGAGCTCGGCCTGCGACCCCGGGCCCGGGTGCACACCACCGCGGTCGAGGCCGACGACCCGCTGTTCATGCTGACCGCAGTCATCCCCGTCACCCACAAGGTGCTGGCCAAGGCCGGGCTCACGCTGAAGGACATCGACCTGTTCGAGGTCAACGAGGCCTTCGCCTCGGTCGTCCTGGCGTGGGCGCGCGACGTCGGCGCCGACATGGCGAAGGTCAACGTCAACGGCGGCGCCATCGCCCTCGGCCATCCGCTCGGCGCCTCGGGCGCCCGGCTGGCCACGACGCTGGTCAACGCCCTCGAGCAGCGCGACAAGCGCTTCGGCCTCCAGATCATGTGCGAGGCCGGCGGCATCGCCAACGCCACGATCTACGAGCGCCTCGACTGACCAAGCTGGCTCACCGTCGGTCGGTCACCAGGTGTCGAGGCGCGGGTTGGGCCAGAGCTCGGGGTGCTCGGCCCGCCACCGCTCGAACAGCTCGACGGCCTCGGGGCTGTCCACCCGCTCGATCTCGACGGTGGCCGCGTCCTCGCCGTCGAGCCAGGCCGCCGCGCCGCTGTCGAACGGCTGGCGCACGACGTAGAGGTGCGACAGCCGGAAGTGGCGCACCGCGCCGCCGCACATCCAGCACGGGGGCATGGTCGTGAGCATCGAGAAGCCGGAGAGGTCGGCCAGGTCGAGGTCGCGCATGGCGTTGAGCTCGGCGTGCGAGGCGATGCCCCCGCTCGGGAACAGCATCCGGTTGTGGCCACCCATCACCACCGCGCCCGAGGGGTCGGCGATGGCGGCACCGATGGGCATGCCCCCGGCGTCGTAGCTGCGACGGGCCTCGGCGAGAGCGGCGGCCAGGAGGTCGGAGTGGGGCACAGCGGCTCCGTTCGAGCGCGGGACCGCTGCCGGAGCGGCGGTGGTCGGGTGCGGAGATCATGCCGGTCCCGGAGGCGTGCCGTCACCGGATCGGCCCACTGTTGACCGGACCGTCACGAAGGGGCGAAGGCGGCGAGGCCTGATCGGGCGTCGTTGGCCCTACCGTTCAGGCCATGGCGACCGACGACGACCTGGGCGGTCCCGCCAGCGTGCGGGCCGAGCTGCTCGACGCGCTCGAGCAGTCGCAGGCCGAGGCCGACCGCAACCGCGTCACCAAGGCCGGGGTGTTCCTCACCCGGGTGGTCGGGCGGATGCGCCGGCCCGACGCACCGATGGGCCCCAACGCGGTGAAGGCGGCGAAGCTCACCAAGAAGGTCACCGGGCGGTTCGGCTTCGACGACGACGTCGCCGAGGTGTTCGTGGCCCTGGCCGCGGCCATCGCCGACGAGGCCACCGACATGTACGCCGACGAGCTGGCCGACGCGGCCCGGGCCGGCGCGGGCGCCGCCGGCCGCTTCGCCTGGGCGAACCACGTGGCCGACTTCGCCAAGGTGCGGGCCCGCCTCGGCACCTCGTTCGTCGACGACGTCGTGCCGGCGGTGGCCACCGGCCTGGCCGGCTTCGTGCCGGGCCTCGCGCTGCGCCGACCCCTCGCCCACCCGTCGGTCGCCGTCGGCGCCGCGGTGGCCGGGGGCCTTGCGTCCACCGCCATGGTCGGTACCTCGGCCGTGCCCGTGGCGCTGGCCCTCTCGGTCGTCACCGAGGCGGCCGAGACCTACGCGCAGGGCTCGGTGCTGGTCGCCAAGTTCCGGGCCGAGGGCCACGAGCCGTCGCCCGCCGAGCTGATCGACGAGCTGGCCGCCATCAGCGCCGACGGCGTGTTCGGGCGCACCCGCCCCGAGGCCGCCCGCATGCTGCGCACCGCGGCCCTCCCCCGGCTCGCCGACACCCTCGAGCGCCGGGTCGGCGTGCGGGTGGCGTCGCTCGCCACCATCATCGGCCCGGCCGTGGTCGAGGGCGGCCTCGCCACGTGGGGCATCGTGCGGGCCTCGCGGCACCGCCTGCGGCCGAAGGGCGACCAGCTCCCGCCCGACGACGGCCGCTAGCCGCCGAAGGCGACCTTGCCACCCAGGCGGGTCTGCACCACCTCGATGGCGGCGATGGCCTCGGGGTCGACGGTCTGCGGGTCGGCGGAGAGCACCACCAGGTCGGCGTACTTGCCCACCTCCAGGCTGCCCAGCACGTCGTCGCAGTGGGTCTGCCAGGCGGCGTCGATGGTGACCGCCCGCATCGCCCGATCGACCGTGTCGCACTCGGCCGGGTTCAGCACCTCGCCCCCGTCGCGCATGCGCCGGGTGACCGCGGTCTGCACGCTGCGGAGGGGGTCGATGGGGGTGACGGTGTAGTCGCTGTGGAGCGAGGGGCGCAGGCCCACCCGCCGGGCCGAGGCCACGGGGTCGAGGCGGCCGGCCTTCTCGGCACCGAGGATCTCGTCGTGGAAGGCCCGGCCCCAGAAGTACACGTGGTTCATGAGGAACGACGGCGAGATGCCGATGGCGGCCATGCGCACGAGCTCGTCGTCGCTCGGGAGCGAGCAGTGCTCGATGCGGTGGCGGCGGTCGTGGGTGACGGGGTCGGTGTCGCCGAGCGCCCGCTCGAAGGCGCTGACCACCTGCTCGACGGCGGCGTCGCCGTTGGCGTGCACCATCAGCTGCCAGCCCTCTGCGTGGGCGTGGGCGATGCGCTCGGTCAGGTCGTCGTCGGCGTAGTTCGGGTGACCGCACCGGTCGGTGCCGAGGTAGGGGCTGCTCTGGTAGCCGCTGTAGCCCTGGTTCGAGCCGTCGCTGACGATCTTCCAGCTCTGGGCCCGCACGAGGTCGTCGCCGGCGCCGGGCATCAGGCCCGTGGACTCCCACGTCGAGCGGGCCTGGTCGGCGACGGCCACCCCGATGCGGGCGGGGAAGCGGCCGTCGGCGGCGAGGGCGTGCAGCAGGTCGAGCTCGCCGCCGCCGAGCATCGTGCCGGTGAGGGCGTCGTGCACGCGGGTGACGCCGCGCCGGGCCCCGCTCACCACCGAGTTCACGATGCCCTCGGCCATCTCGTCCCGGGTCTTGCGGGGCACGATGCCGAGCAGCACGGCGATGGCCCCCATCTCGCCGGCCGAGCCGTCGAGGCGGCCGTCGACCCGCCCGAAGAAGCCACCGGCCGGGTCGGGGCTGTCGTCGGTGATGCCCGCCAGCTCGAGGGTCCGCGAGTTCACGTAGGCGTAGTGCAGCGACGCGTTCATCACCAGCGCGGGCCGGTCGGGCACGATCCGGTCGAGCACGTCACGGGTGAGCTGCGGATGGCCGGCGACCAGCGACGGGTCGTAGCTCTGGCCCAGCACCCAGCCGTGCTCGTCGGGCGCGGCGTTGGCGGCGGCCAGGGCGTCGAGGATGCTGTCGAACGTGTCGTGGGTGAAGGGCGAGCAGTCGACCCAGCCGTCGAGCATGGCCGAGGGCCACAGGTGCATGTGGGGCTCGACGAAGCCCGGGTAGGCGACCTGGTCGCCGAGGTCGAGCACCTCGGTGCCGGGGCCGCGGAGACCCTCGAGGTCGTCGGCGCTGCCCACCCCGACGATGCGGCCGTCGCGCACGGCGAGGGCGCCGGCGGTGGGGTTGAACGGGTCCATGGTGACGAGCGAGCCCACGATCAGCAGGTCGGCGGGCAGCTTCGCCATCGGGTCGAACGGGGCACGGGGCACCGGGCGGCGGGGGCCGGGTGCGGAGGGCCGGTGGTCGACCAACACCGCCAGCTCGGGGTGGGGCGCGCAGGCGCCGCAGTGGAGAGGGTGGTGGTGCGTGATCATCACGGCTCCGAGCACTCGTGGCGGCCGACGGGACGACCCGTCGTCTCGCCGTCACGGTAGGTCCCAGGGACCTTCCCGATCGGGAGCGGCTGCAGGAGGATGGGGAGATGCTCGATCACCTCGGTATCCAATGCAACGACGTGGCGGCGAGTGCCGCCTTCTACGACGCCGTCCTGGCCCCGTTGGGCGCGTCCCGCCTGGCCGAGTTCCCCGGGCGTCGTGGGCTTCGGCGTCCCACCGATCCCGGACTTCTGGCTCGGGCCGCTCACCGACGACGCCACCGGATGGCGGGAGGACCACATCGCCTTCACCGCACCGAGCCGCGACGCGGTCCGGGCCTTCTTCGCCGCCGCGGTCGCGGCGGGAGCCGAGGTGCTCCACGAGCCCCGGGAGTGGGACTACCACCCCGGCTACTACGGGGCCTTCGTGCGCGACCCCGACGGCAACAACGTCGAGGCCGTCTGCCACGTGCCGGAGTGAGGCTCAGCCCCCGCCGGGGCCGAGCTCGACGCGGCGTTCGGGCACCAGCTCCACGATGACCTTCACGTCCGAGAGCCCTTCCTCGTCGAGGCGTGGCCTGCAGCTCGGCGGTGTCGGGCTCGGCCCCGAAGCCGCGCACCAGCACCGTGTAGCCGTCGTTGGTGCGTCGACACGTCGGCCACCCGCCAGTCGGCCGCCTCGGCCCAGATGGTCGCCACGTCGTTGATCGTGGTCGACCGGAACGACTGCAGGGCGATGGTGCGCGAGGTGATCGAGAGCGGGATGGCCAGCACCAGCACCGCGGCAACGATGAGCACGACCGCGCCGGTGCGCCGGCGGTCGTGCTCCTTCGCGCTGCTCGGCCCGCTGGGCGACCTTGTAGATGGTCATCACCACGATGCCGCTGAGCAGGATGGCGGCCACGTTGGTGCCGAAGAGCAGCAGGGCGCCGAGGGCCTCGCTGGTGGCGCCGGCCTCGAGGGTGAGGCCGACCACGGCGAGGGGCGGCACCAGCGAGATGGCGATGGCCACGCCCGGGAGGGTGTCGGAGATGTCGGAGCGGGCGAGGGCCACGGCCCCCACCGCGCCGGTGGCGAGGGCGGCGATGAGGTCGACCGTGCGGGGGTGGATGCGGCCCGCCACCTGGGAGCTGGTGGTGGAGTCGATCGGCACCGCCGCCAGGTGGCCGAACAGCCAGGCGAGGAAGATCACGGCCGCGGCACCGGCGAGGACCATGCCGACCGAGCGGAGGAGGTTGGGCCGGTCGGCGAGGACGATGGCCAGGACGATGCCGAGGATGGGCGTCATCAGCGGGGCGACGATCATGGCCCCGATCACCGTGGCCGTGGAGTCGCTGATGACGCCCGCGGTGGCGATCACCGCCGGACAGCAGGAGCAGCATCCAGAAGCGCGTGTACTTCCGCTTGGCGAGGGGCCCTTCGAAGAAGAGCTGGTCCCGCATGCGGACGACGTCGTCGGCCGTCACCGCGGCCATCAGCAGAGCTCCGGGCTCATCGGCGAGGTCCTCCCACGGGCGTGCCGACGCGAGCCCTCAGCCTCGCACCCGTCGGCGCGCCTGATCGGTGACCGTCGTGCCGTTGCCGTCCGGCCGTGGGTCTGTACCGGATGTGACCCGCGGCCCTTCCTGCCGGGCGGGTCACGGCGCGACGGTCAGGGTGGCACCGGGGAGGTGCGTCATGACCCAACGCGTACAGGCGAGGAGGCGGTCGCAGTGGACGTGACGCGCCCCGGCCCGGCGCCGAGCACATGGCAGGTCGTCACCGCCACCGGGGTCGGCCGCTTCGGCGTGCCCACGCCCGCACATGGTGGAGACGTCGGTCGGGCCGGTGGTGGTGCGCGACGCCGGCGGCCGCGGCCTCCCGGTCGTGCTGGTGCACGGCTGGTTCGCCGACGGGCTCACCAACTGGGTGCAGGTGTTCCAGCCCCTCGCCCAGGCCGGCTACCGCCCGATCGCCATCGACATGCCCGGCCACGGCGGCAGCCCGCTCGTCGGCCGGTTCTCGTTCGACCGCTGCGCCACTGCCGTCGCCGACGTCGTGGTCGGGGCCTGCTCGAGAGCGAGGCCGGGCGGCCGGCGGTGCTCGTCGGCTACTCGATGGGCGGGCCCATCTCCCAGACCGTCGTCGCGACCACCCCGAGCCAGGTGGCCGGGCTGGTGCGAGATCGCCACCGCCGCCCACATCATCCCGAGCCGGTGCGGTCGAGGGCGTGATGGGCGGCTTCTCCCGGGCCGCGGGCATCGCCGAGGCCGCCGGCGCCACCCTCAACTTCGTGTCGCGGTTCCGGCGGGGCGCAGCCCTCGGCCGACCCGGCCCAGGACCTCGGCGCCCACCTGGCGTGGACGGTGCGGGCCACCTCGAAGCGGGCCCTGCTCGAAGCGGCCGGCGAGCTGGCCCGGTTCGACTCCCGGTCGTGGGTCGGCGACCTCGACGTGGCGGCCGAGTCGGTCGTGACCCGCGACGACCGGGCCGTCCCGGCCGCCGCCCAACGGGAGCTGGCCCAAGCTGCTGCGGGCCGGGGTCGGTCGAGCTGAGCTGGGGCCACGTGGCCTGCCTGCGCCCCGGCTTCGGCCTGGCCACCACCGAGGCGGTCACCCGGGTGGTGGCCGAGCGGCTGCGCCGCTTCCCGGCCTGAGCCTGAGCCCCGGCCTCAGGGGGTGTCGTTCTGGACCGAGATCCAGTCGCGGCCCTCGAAGTAGGGCCGGAAGGTGTCCGTGATGAGCCGGATGTCGGCGGGCCGCTTCGGTCGCTGGAGCTCGTAGAGGTGGGGGAACTCGAGCCAGGCGGTGACGGCGTGCCACAGCCGCACCGCGGCGTCGCCCGTGGGTGGGTCGACCAGCACCGGGCCGAACAGGGCCTGGGTGCCGTCGAACACCAGCGTCGGCACGCCCCAGCCACCCAGCGCGACGACGGTGTCGTGCTCGGCCTTCACCTCGTCGCCGGTGGTGGGGTCGGCGATGGCGGCGGCGACCCACGCGGGGTCGAGGTCCAGGTCGCGGAGCAGGGCCTCGGCGACCTCGGGCCGATGGGGCTTGTCACCCTCGACGTGCAGGGCCCGGCCGGCGCGGGCGTACCAGCGGTCGAGCAGCTCGGGGTCGATGCGCCGGAGGTAGGCGCCGATGCGCATCATCGACCACCCGTAGGACCACTCCCGTTCCCACGGGTGCTTCTTGCCCTCGACCCGGTTGATCTCCTCGAGGCTGAAGAACCGCCAGGTCACCTCGACACCAGCGTGGTCGCGCACCTCCCGCATCCAGAGCGACGTCTGGTAGGCGTACGGGCACATCACGTCGAAGTGGAAGTCGACCGCGGTGGGGACCATCGGGTGACGGTAGTGCTGCCGCCCTTTCCTTGCTCCGTGAACGGTCGGTCACCGAGCCCGGGGCAGGAGTACGGTCCGGCGCACAACGTCGCTTGGAACCGGGGGGTCACCATGGCGCGACATCGGCTGTTCGTCCTGCTCGCGCTGTTCGGGGTGCTCGCCGCGTGCGGCCGGAGCGACCCGGGGGCCACGCCGTCGAGCACACCCTCGTCGGCGACGACGAACGCGGCGTGCGAGGGCGTCACCCTCGAGGCCACCGACGTCGGCGTCACCGCCGACAGCATCACCGTCACGGTGATGGCCGACACCGGTTCGCCGCTGGCGCCCGGCCTCTTCCAGGGCAACATCGACGCCGTCAAGGGCTTCGCCGAGTACATCAACGCCAACGGCGGCCTCGGCTGTCGCAAGCTCGTGGTGAAGTCGTGGGACTCCAAGCTCGACCCCACCGAGTCGAAGAACGGGCTGATCGAGGCGTGCAAGGGCAGCGTCGCCATGGTCGGCAACAACGCCCTGTTCAACCCGGACGTCACGCCCATCACCGACTGCGCGGACGCCACCGGCGCGGTGACAGGGGTGCCGAACCTCGCGGCGCTGGCGGCCGACGTCACCGAGGCGTGCGCCCCGGTCACCTACGTGATGAGCGCGCTCGGCGAGAAGTGCCCGATCCAGGACGGCGTGCGGCCGGTGACGTCGTACCTCGGCTACTGGAAGTACCTGCTCAGCCAGTACCCGGACGCGAAGTCGGTGTACCTCGTGCCCGGTGATCTGCCCACGACCGTGCTGTCGTCGATGCCGATCATCGAGGCCCAGAGGCAGGCCGGCATCGACGTGGTCGGGGCGGCGAAGGTGTCGGGTCGCGACGAGCAGGCCGCCTACACGCCGAAGGTGCAGCTGGTGAAGAGCGCCGGGGCGAACATGGTCTACAACGGCTCGAACGACGTGGCCATGATCAGCATGCGGCGAGAGGCGGCCGCCCAGGGCCTCACCGGGGTCGACGCCTGGGTGTGCACGGTCGCCTGCTACACGGAGGCCTTCAAGAAGGCCGGGAGCGACGTCGACGGCACCTACGTGGCGATGGGCTTCCTTCCGTTCGAGGAGCGCGACAAGAACGCTGAGTTGGCGAACTACCTCGACCACGTGCAGTCACCCAGCTCGTGGGGTGCGACGGCGTGGCAGTCGGCCGTGCTGTTCCAGGACGTGATCACCGAGATCATGGAGACGGACGGCCCGAACGCCATCACCCGGGCCAACATCTTGAAGGTCCTCGATTCGATGGACACCTTCGACGCCCACGGCTGGCTGGCCCCGAAGCCGGTCCGCGGCGTGGGCTCCTGCGGCATGGTGATGAAGATCGACAACGGCGAGTTCGAGCGGGTCTACCCCACCGAACCGGGCACCTTCGAGTGCACGCCGGAGGACCTGGTCGTGGTGAACATCGACCCCGAGGCCGAGGCGGCGAAGCTCCAGTAGCGGGGCCGCGGAGAGCCCGTTCGCGAGTTCCCGACGCCGAACCCGGCACCGCCGGGCACAATGGTGACCCAACTGGTCCAGATTCGTGCCCAGCGCCGGCCGCCGTCGGCACATCGAGGGAGCTCACACCATGCGCATCGCCGACGACATCACCCAGCTCATCGGGAACACCCCGCTCGTTCGCCTGCACCACCTCGACGGCGGCGCCGAGGTCGTGGTGAAGCTCGAGTACTTCAACCCGGCCGGCAGCGTGAAGGACCGCATCGGCCTGGCCATGATCGAAGCCGCCGAGGCCGACGGCCGCCTGAAGCCGGGCGCCACCATCGTCGAGCCCACCTCCGGCAACACCGGCATCGCCCTCGCCATGGTCGCCGCCGCCCGGGGCTACAAGGCCATCTTCACCATGCCCGAGACCATGAGCTCCGAGCGCCGGATGCTCCTCCGCGGCTACGGCGCCGAGCTGGTGCTCACCCCCGGCCCCGACGGCATGGGCGGCGCCATCGCCAAGGCGAAGGAGCTCGCCGAGGAGCGCGGCGCGCTGCTGCTGAGCCAGTTCGACAACCCGGCCAACCCGGCCGTGCACCAGGCCACCACCGCCGTCGAGATCTGGGACGACACCGAGGGCGCGGTCGACATCGTGATCGCCGGCGTCGGCACGGGCGGCACCATCTCCGGCATCGGCGAGGTGCTCAAGGAGCGCAAGCCGTCGGTGCAGATGATCGCCGTCGAGCCGGCGGCCTCGCCGGTGCTCTCCGGTGGCACCAAGGGCCCGCACCCGATCCAGGGCATCGGCGCCGGCTTCGTGCCCGACAACTACCACGGCGACGTCGTCGACGAGGTCATCACCGTCGACGCCGAGGACGCCTTCGCCGAGGCCCGTGCCCTGGCCACCGAGGAGGGCCTGCTGCTGGGCATCTCGTCGGGCGCCGCGGTGCACGCCGCCCGTCAGGTCGCCGCCCGCCCCGAGAACGCCGGGAAGCTGATCGTGGTGATCACCGCCTCCTACGGCGAGCGCTACCTCTCGACCGCCCTCTTCGCCGGGCTCGGCGACTGAGCGTGCTGAGCACCCTGCGCCGCGACATCGGGGCCATCGCCGATCGCGACCCCGCGGCGCGCAACATCCTCGACACCCTCCTCACCTACCCGGGGCTGCACGCGGTGATCGCGCACCGCGTGGCCCACGGGCTGTGGGTGCGGGGCCACCGCTTCTCGGCGCGCCTCGTCTCGGCGCTCGCCCGGGCCGTCACCGCGGTCGACATCCACCCCGGCGCCACCCTCGGGCCCGGCGTGTTCATCGACCACGCCACCGGTGTGGTGATCGGTGAGACCACCATCGTCGGCACCGACGTCACGATCTACCAGGGCGTCACCCTCGGCGGCACCAGCCTGCGGCACGGCAAGCGCCATCCCACCCTGGGCGACCGCGTCGTGGTCGGCGCCGGCGCCAAGGTCCTCGGCGACATCACCATCGGCGAGGACGCCCGCATCGGCGCCAACGCCGTCGTCGTCCGCGACGTCCCCGCCGGCACCGTGGTCGTGGGCGTGCCCGGGCAGGTCGTCGCCCGCACCGCCACCCTCGAGCGGGGCCAGGGCGTCGACATGGCCCTCGACTCCAGCGTCGACATCGTGGCCGCCCGCCTCACCGCGCTCGTCGACCGCGTCGGCGAGCTCGAGATGCAGCTGGCCGGCCGGGTCAGCACCAAGGGCCCGGTCGAGTCGTCCGACGGCGTGTGGGACGTCGACGACTTCGTGATCTGAGCCGGCTCAGCGCTTGTCGCGCATGCCCTCGCTGAGCTGGTCGGCGTAGGCCAGCATCTTCTCGTTCTTCAGGCGGTCGCTGAGGTTGGGGGCGAGGGCCAGCACCTTGGACGCCACCTTCACCTTCAGGTCGGTGACGTCGAGCTCGCCGATGTCGCTGGTGATGGCCTTCACGACGCCCTCGCCGACCGCGGCGCAGGTGACGCCCTTGGTGCCGGGCGAGGCACCCACGCCGGCGTCGGTCAGCATCCCGCCGTCGATGATCGACCCGGGGAACACCACCGAGGCACTCACGCCGCTGCCGGCGAGATCCTGCCGGAGCGAGGCACCGAAGCCCCGCATCCCGAACTTGCTGGCCGAGTAGAGGGCGAGGCGGGCGGTGCCCATCTTCCCGCCCATCGACGACACGAAGACGATGTGGCCGCGGCCCCGCTCGAGCATCCCGGGGAGCAGCCGCTGGGTCATCACGATCGGGGCCCGCAGGTTCACGTCGAGGGCCCGGTCGATCTGCTCGGTCGTGTACTCCTCGATGCGGCCGGTGGCCGGGAGGGCGGCGTTGGCCACCAACCCGTCGATGGGCCCGAGCTCGAGCAGCTCGTCGAGGAAGCGGTCGAGGGCGGCGGTGTCGGACAGGTCGCACGGCATCACGACCGAGCCGGGGAGGCGGTCGGCCAGGGCCTCCATCTCGGCCTGGCGGCGGCCGGTGAGCACCACCCGGGCACCGCCCGCGTGCAGAGCCCGGACGGTGGCCTGCCCCACTCCCCCGGCTGCCCCGGTGACGACGATGGTCGTGCCCCTGATCTCCATGACCGCTCCCGTGTGCGGCGCCGGCACGGCGGCGCGTCGCGGGCGGACGTTACCGCCGGGGGCCGGTGTCCCTACGATGCGCTGGTCGTGCCGACCGGGCCGGCCACCGGACGAGCGTGAGGGAGGGACCGACGATGCAGTGGCGCCGACCTCCCCGCTGGTGGCCGCTGGCCCTCTCGGTGATCACCCTCGTGGTGAGCGTCGCCCTCCTGGCGTCGCTGTGGGACCCGATCACGGCGTCGCACCCCGCGTACTTCATCACCCTGCGCCTCGTCGCCGTGGTGTCGGTGGGGGTGGCGGCGTGGAGCCTCGTCACCCGGCGGGCCAAGGCCCCCGAGCAGGCGCCGGGGTCGGCGCTGGCGTCGGAGTCGGTGGAGCAGCCGCCGCGGCGGCCCCTCTGGCGGGTCGTGCTCGTGCGCGGCGTGGCCGTGGTCGCCGTGCTGGGGCTGGTCGCCGTGCTGCTCTACCTGCGGCCTCACACCGCGTCGAGCACCGCCGTCGACGCCCTCGCCGGTTCGCCCGGCGCGACCGTCACCGAGTCGTCGACCCGCATCCGGCTGGAGCCGACGGTGAAGGCGAGCACGACCGGCGTGGTGTTCTACCCGGGTGCGCTCGTCGACCCCCGGGCCTACGTGCCCAACCTCCTGCCGCTGGCCGAGGCCGGCTACCCGGTGGTGATCCTCAAGCTGCCGTACAACATCGCCTTCTTCGACCCCAACGGCGCGCAGGCGGTGATGGACGCCGACCCCGAGGTCGAGCGCTGGGTGGTGGGCGGCCACTCCCTCGGCGGGGTGATGGCGTCGTCCGTCGCCGGCCGGGACGACGCCCGCATCCGCGGCCTGCTGCTCTGGGCTTCGTTCCCGAACTCGAGCATCAGCGGCCGCACAGGGCTGATCGCCATGTCCATCTTCGGCTCCGAGGACACCCTCACCACCCCCACCAGGATCGAACAGACCAAGGATCGGCTGCCACCCGACACGACCTTCGTGGAGATCGTGGGCGGCAACCACGCCTTCTTCGGCGACTACGGCGCGCAGGGAGGCGACGGCGTGGCCACCATCAGCCGCGAGGACGCCCAGCAGCAGATCCGCGCCGCCAGCCTCGAGCTGGTGGAGAAGGTCGCCACCGCGCCCTGAGCCGGCTGATGGTTCGCGGCCCGGCGACGGTAGACAGGGATCACGAACGTCGTGATCAACGGCACCCCGACCGATCGGAGCCAGGCCATGGACGTCAGTGAGCTGATCGCCGAGCTCTTCTCCCGGGTGCACGGGCACGTGCACGGCGTGCTCGACGGCCTCGCCACCGAGGACCTCTACGCGGTGCCCGAGCCCGGGTCGAACCCGATCGGGTGGCTGCTGTGGCACCTCACCCGGGTGCAGGACATGCACATCGCCGAGATCCTCGAGCAGGACCAGGTGTGGCAGGAGCCCGGCTGGTCGGCCCGCTTCGGCCTCGACCCCGACCCCGCCAACGTGGGTTACGGCCACTCCCCCGATCAGGTCGGGGCCGTACGGCCGGAGAGCCCGGAGGCGATCCGCGACTACTACGCCGAGGTCGAGGAGCGCACCAAGACCCTGGTGGCCGCCCTGACCGCCGAGTCGCTCGACCGGGTCGTCGACACCCGGTGGGACCCACCCGTCACCCTCGGCGTGCGGCTCGTGTCGATCGCCGACGACGACATCCAGCACGCCGGCCAGGCCGCCTACGTGAAGGGCCTCCTCCAACGCCGCTGAAGCTCAGCGGGGGCGCGCCACATGGCGTACATCGTGGGACCACCCTCGGCGTTGAACTCCTCGAGCAGCTCGAAGCCGTGGCGCTCGTAGAGCAGCTTGTTCCGCGGTGTCGACGCCTCCAGGTAGGCGGCCCCGCCGGTGGCGTCGATCTGCTCGAGCTTGTGGGCGAGCATCCGGGTGCCGAGGCCGCGGCCCTGGGCCGACGGTCGCACCCCGAGCAGCGAGAGGTACCAGCACGGGTCGGACGGGTGGTGGGCCTCCATGGCGGCGCCGAGGGCCACGAGCCGCTCGACCTGACCCTCCAGCGCGGCGACGAACGCATCGCCGTGGTCGATCCAGAAGTCGTCGTTGGCGGGCGTGCCGGGGGGCTCCCAGTAGGCGGCGGCCTCACCGGCGACCTGGCACTCGCCGAGGGGCAGGTAGACGTGCTCGCCGAGCATCGTGAACATCGCCTGGGCCAGGCGGGGCCGCTCGGACTCGTCGGGGAACAGGAAGCGGAAGACGGGGTCGTCGAAGAAGGCGTCGGCCAGCACGGCGGCGGTGGTGGCCACGTCGTCGACGGTCGCCGGACGCGGCTCGTCGTCGTCGTCGTTCATGTCTCTGCCTTCATGATCCTGCGCTCATGTCCCGGGTCCCCCTGGTCGCACGGGTCGTGGCCGCCAGTCTGGCAGGGCCGGTCCCTTCGACCCTGCCCACGCGGCCGTCGCTGGGGGCATGATGCACGGAGCCTCGTGTCATCACACGACGTGCTGACGAAACGCATGGAGGAGGGGCCATGGAGTTCACGGTCGACCAGAGCTACGACCACACCGCCGACGCCGTGTTCGCGGCGCTCACCGACTTCGCCGCGGTGACGGCCAAGTACGAGGCGGCCGGCCAGCGCGACGTGACGCTGGTACGACGAGACGTCGACGACGACGGCTCGATCACCCTCGTGAGCACTCGGGTGGTGCCCCTCGACGTCCCCGGCTTCGCCAAGAAGTTCCTGTCGCCGACGCAGACCGTCACCCAGACCGACGAGTGGGGCCCGCCCGAGGCCGACGGCTCCCGGCGCGGCTTCTTCGAGGTCGAGGCCAAGGGCGCGCCGGTGTCGGTGAGCGGGACCCTGCACCTGTTCCCGACCGGCGAGTCGTCGTGCCGGAACCTGACCGAGGTCACCATCGAGTGCAAGGTGCCGCTGGTCGGCGGCAAGATCGCCGACTTCGTCTCCAAGGACACCCGCAGCTCCGTCGACCACGAGCAGACCTGGATCCGCGAGTACCTCGCCAACAGCTGAGGTCGGCCGCAGGGCGACGGCGCCTTCGGGCGCTAGTCGCCGGTGACGGCGTCCTTGATCTCCGACGCGGCGTCCTTGACCTTCTCGCCGACGTCCTTGACCGCGGCCTTCACCTGGTCGCCCTTGCCCTCCCTCTCGAGATCCTCGTCACCGGTGGCCTTGCCGACCGTCTCCTTGACCTTGCCCTTGACGTCCTGAAGCTTGTTCGACGCCTTGTCCTGGGTGCCCATGGGTGCTCCTTCCCTGGTGGTTCCAAGTGTGAACCCGAGCGACGCGAGCCGACAGAGCCCAACGACCGTGAACCCCGCAGCGCATCGGTGACCAGTCGATCGCGCCCTTGGCGGGGCCACATTCCGGTCCCGGCCACGCCCGGCGGCAGGAACCGCGCCTAGCGGGCGGCGTGGAGGGCGTCACTCAGCGCGGCCGCCGAGGTGTCGGCGAAGGGCCCGGCGCCCGACCAGAGGACCGTGCCGTCGGCGTCGACGAGGAACACGGCGATGGTCGACGTGTCGGTGATGGCGAGCGGGCGGGTCAGTCGGTTGACGTCGCCGTAGACCGTGAGGGTGCGCTGCAGCACGACCGGCTCCTTGATGGCCCGGGCCATGCCGCCGTCGATCATGTTGCGCACCGGCGCCCAGATGCGCCCGATGGTGGGGATCTCGTAGAAGCGCAGGCCCGGGTCGACGGCGGCCTGCGCCTCGAGCCACGGCACCCACGAGTCGACCAGGGCCTGGTGGTCGCGCTTGAACGCCACCACGACGACGTTGCGGTCGCCCTCGAAGGCGGAGGGCAGGGTGACGCCGAGGCCCTGCAGGTTCCGGGCCTCCACGGTCGGGAAGGTCACGGACGTGGTCATGGGGCCACCCTACGAGCGGGCGCGCCGAACCGATCAGGGCCGGACGGCAGTGATCAGGGGGTCAGGAGGCGTCGGCCACGCCGGACAGGGTCGTACGCACCCGCCCCCAGCGGAGGTAGACGAGCGGACCGACGAAGTTGACGGCCATCGCCGGGGCCCAGGCCCACTTGGGACCGCGAACCTGCGCCGCCGGCCGGCGGACGAGGTCGTTCACCGCGACCCCGACGAGGAGGAACTGCAGGATGGCGGCGACGACGATCGCCGCCTTCTTCCGGGGCGAGAGGTCGCGCCAGCGCTGTCGAGGTGTCATGGGCCCAGGATGGTCAGCCGACGGCGGCGTTCCACTCCTTGAGCGCACCGAACGAGGCACCCCAGTCGATCGGCGAGTCGCACGTCGGGCAGTGGGCGTCGTCGTCGGTCATCTCGCCGTCGCAGTGCGAGCACACCAGCGTGGGGGCCGGCTCCGCCTGGAACACGGCGAGGACGCGGCCGACGGGCTCGATCTTGGAGTCGCTCATGGTTCCCTCCCTCCCGAGACGATCTCGGTCCGTCGACCATCGCGGTTCGGGTGCGTCGGCGCCACGGCCGAAGGTCCCGGCGCGAGGCCCTGGCCGGCAGCGTCCGTCGCCCCGACCCCATCGCCCACCTAGCGTTGGGCCCACAGAGGACGGCTCCTGCCCGGGAGGCCTCCGCCCCGGACGAGCAGGCGGTCCCGCCGTGTGACCCAACCGACACCTGGTGAACGACCGATGTCGAGCGCCGCCGTGACCGCCCTCGAGCGCAGGGTGCTGCGCGTGTCGATGGTCGCGACCGCGTCGCTCGCCGTGCTCGGCGCCGTGTGGGGCATCCTCTCGGGCTCGTCGGTGATCCTGTTCGACGGGGTCTACGGCCTGCTCGGCGTGGCCCTCACGTGGCTGGCGATGGTGGCGTCCCGCCTGGTCGCCGGCGGCCCGACGGCGAAGTACCCGTTCGGCCGGGAGGCGCTCGCCCCCATGGTGATCACCCTGCAGGGCATCGCCCTGCTGGGCACCTGCCTCTACGCCAGCATCGACGCGGTCATGGTCATCGTCGACGGCGGCAGCGACGTCTCCGCCGGTTCCGCCATCCTCTACGGGTTCATCAGCGCCGGCACCGCGCTGGCCGTGTGGCTGTGGCTGCGAGGGCCGGCCCGCCACTCCGACCTCCTGCGCGCCGAAGCCACCCAGTGGCTGGCCGGCACCGCGCTCAGCGCGGCGGTGATCGTGGCCTTCGCCGCGGTCCTCGTGCTCGACCGGGCCGACCTCGGGCGGGCCGGCGCCTACGTCGACCCGGCCCTGGTGCTGGTGTCGTGCGCGGTGCTGATCCCCACCCCGATCCGGATGATCCGCGAGACGCTCGTCGAGCTGCTCGAGGGTGCGCCCGACCCCGAGGTCCAGCGCCCGGTGCAGCTCGCGGTGAACGAGGTCCGCGAGGAGTTCGGTCTCGACGACCCGTTCCTGCGCATGACGAAGACGGGCCGGAAGCTCTACGTCGAGGCCGACTTCCTGGTCCGGGGCCGCGACTGGGACGTGAGCGACGAGGACGAGATCCGCCGGGCGATCCTCGATCGCCTGGTGCACCTCCCCTACGACGTGTGGCTCAACGTCGAGCTCAGCGGAGACGAGGACCTCATCGTCTGACGCGGCCATTTCGGAAGCCCCGATTCCGCTTGAGTTCCCGGGCGGGGATGCCGATCTTCTCGAGATGCCGCAGCCCGAGGCACCCGACGAGCGCAACGTCGTCCCGGTGAAGGTGACCGCCGAGGACGAGAAGCTCGCGCACGTCGAGGTGCGCCGGTCGGCTCGGGGCATCGTGCCCGGGGCCATGGCCTTCGAGGCAGCGGCCATGCTGCTCTCGTCCTACCTCATCGGCACCAACTGGCCGGAGCTCACCGGCATGGAGTTCGCCCTCGCCGTGACCGGGCTGACCGTCGCCATGCAGGTGGCCCCGGTGATGATCCTCGTGCGCATCGCCCTGCGCCGCGGTGCCGAGAACCTGGCCCAGACCCACGCCCGCGAGCGGGAGATGGTCGCCGAGGCCCACCGCCGCGAGTTCGAGACCCGGCTCGGCAACGCCCTCGAGATGGCGGCCAACGAGTGGGAGGTCCTGTCGGTCGCCGGCCGGGCCGTGACCTCGCTGGTCGGTGACGACCGGGTCGAGATCCTGCTGGCCGACAACAGCAACGCCCACCTCGAGCGGGCGCTCGTGTCGGGCGCCGACCCCGACGGCCCGTCGTGCGGGGTCACCTCGCCGTCGCAGTGCGTGGCCGCCCGTCGGGGCCAGACCCAGGTGTTCAACGACAGCGAGGCCCTCGACGCCTGCCCGCACCTGCAGGGCCGGGAGTACGGCCGCTGCGCCGGCATCTGCGTGCCGGTCTCGATCATGGGCCGCACCACCGGCGTCGTGCACTGGGCCGGCGCGGCCGCCGAGCGCCCGGCGCGGTCGGTGATCGACCAGCTCGAGGTGCTGGCCAACCAGTCGGGCGCCCGCATCGGCATGATCCGCGTGGTGTCCGAGAGCCAGCTCCAGGCCACCACCGACCACCTCACCGGCCTGCTCAACCGCCGGGCGTTCGAGGCCAAGGTCCGCGACCTCACCCACACCGACACCCCCTACAGCCTGGTCATGGCCGACCTCGACCACTTCAAGGACCTCAACGACACCCACGGCCACGACGCCGGCGACCGGGCCCTGCGGGTCTTCGTCTCGGTGCTGCGCTCGGTGCTGCGCCCCGGTGACCTGGCCTGCCGCTACGGCGGCGAGGAGTTCGTGCTGGCCCTCCCGAACTGCGACGGCGACGCCGCCCTGCGGGTGTGCGAGCGCCTGCGCGAGGCGCTGGCCCTGGCCGGCCTCGACGGCACCGTCCCGGTGTTCACCTGCAGCTTCGGGGTGGCCCCGCCCCGCATGGGCGCAACCCTGCAGGACATGGTGTCGGAGGCCGACGCCGCCCTGTACGAGGCCAAGGACGCCGGCCGCAACCGGTCGGTGATGCTCGACGCCATCAAGCGGGCCGAGCTCGAGACCCGCATCAACCTGGCTGCCGGCCGCTTCGAGGAGCCCTCGATCTAGCGGACCCGACGGCCGACGGGCCGTCGGCCGTCGGCTCAGCCGGGGAAGGTCGTCGAGCGCGTTCCCGAGGGGCATGAGCTCGACCCAGGTCTGGCCGGGGGTGAGCACGATCGGCGCGCCGGCGGCGTCGCGCAGCTCGGCCGCCTTCTCGATGTCGGGACGGACCCACTCGCCGGTCACGACCTTGCCGTCGCTGTAGACCGCGACCGGGCCGGAGCCGATCATGTTCCCCTCGACCGAGGTGCGGGTGGCGTCGGGGCCGTACCGGACCTGCATGACCACCACGTTGGCCACCGCGATCTGGCGCCCGTCGGGGTCGACGTCGGGCCCCCCGAAGATGCTCCGGAGCCACACCGACCGGACGGGGTCCCACGTCCAGTTGACCTCGTAGCCCTTGGCGAAGCCCACGTCGGCACCGGCCGCCGGGAGGCCGGCGGAGGCGACGAGCGGTGCCCGGTAGAGGAAGAGCGGCGGGGGCGGCGGGTCCTCGCAGGCGCCGTACATCTGGTTGACGTCGGCGAAGAGGTTGTTCGGGGCCCGGCCGGGGCCGCGGAACATCATCCCGCCGGCGGCGGTCTCGTCGAGCTTCACGACCGGCACGCCCTTGAGCGAGGCCAGCTCGGCGGGGTTGCCGCCGGAGAAGGCGAACACGCCCCGCAGGGGCCAGAGGATGTACTGGTCGGTCGGGCGCACCGAGCGCACTCCGCCGACCTGCTCGGGGGCCGTCGACTGGTAGACGGCGACGAGGCGGGTGATGCCGCCGTCGACGACCTCCTCGTAGACGACGTCGGCCGCGCCGACGCCGGTCTGGGGGTGGGCGTCGGCGGTGTTGCCGATCTTCACGGTGACGGCGCAGCGGGTGGCCACTGCGCCGGTCGGGTCCTCGAGGCCGGTGAGCGGGGCGGTGGGGCCCGGCACCCGCTCGGTGGTGGTCGTCGTCTCGGGGACCGTGGTGGCCGTCTCGTCGGCCTCCTCACCGCTGCGGAACATGAGCACGCCGCCCACGACGAGGGCGATCACGGCCAGCACACCGGCGCCGGCGATCACCTGGGTTCGACGGCTCATTCCGTTCAGGGGCGTCACGACCGCCACCTTCGCACCCGCGCCGACCGCTGTCGGTGATGGGCGGACGGCGTCGGGTCAGAGCCCCCAGATGCGCTCGGCGTTGCCGCCCACGATGGCGTCGCGGTCGGCGTCGCTGAACCCCTCGAAGAGCTCCTCGACGACCGACTGGGACTTCGGCCACGACGACACCGGGTGCGGGTAGTCGCTCGACCACATGACGTTCTCGACGCCGAGGCGGGGCAGCAGGTGCCGGATGGGGTCGGGCTCGTCGATGAAGGTCATCGCCATGTTGCGGTGGTAGTAGAAGCTCGGCAGCTCGCCCTGCAGGATCGGGAACTCGTAGCCCTGGCGCAGCACCATGTCGTCGAGGAAGTGCAGGTAGTACGACACCCAGCCGAGGCCGGGCTCGACGAACACCACCTTGAGCTCGGGGTGCGCCACCAGCGGGCCGGTCAGCAGCCACATGCCGAGGGCCTCGCACGCCGAGAGCGGCATGCAGGTCATCGTCCAGGCCAGGCGGGGCGTGGGGTCGCGGTCGGCGAGCTGGTTGAGGGCGGTGTTGAGCCCGATGTGGTTGCACACCGGCAGGCCCGTCTCCTCGATCACCGAGAGGAGCCGGTCGTAGCGCGCGTCGTGGTAGTCGGGCTGGCCGACCTCGGCGGGGAAGACCGGCAGCTGCAGCGACTTGCACCCGAGGCCGGCGACGCGCTGCACCTCCTCGATGGCGAAGTCGATGTCGTGGATCGGCACCTGGGCGGTGACGACGAGGCGACGGGGGTCGACCGAGCCGAAGGCGAGGAGGGTGTCGTTGAACGCCCGGGTGGCTTCCGCCGAGCCCTCCTCCATCAGATAGAGGTAGCGGTAGGCGCTGACCTCGCAGTAGAGGACCTCGATGTCGACGCCGTCGACGTCCATGTCGGCCAGGCGCTCGACGGGGTCGGAGTAGCCGGGGCGCCCGTAGGCCGGGTGCACGTGGGTGAGCCCGGCCATGTTGGCCTTGGCCGCGTTGCCGCCGAGCATCTCGGACATCGCCCGCATGAGGGCGGCGTCGTAGGCGTCGTGGTAGCGGGAGGCCAGTCGTTCCTTCACCTGGTCGTGCTGCACGCTGACGTGGGAGTCCGACGAGATCAGGCGGGTGGTCACTGGGGTGCTCCTTCGGGTCGCCTCGCGGGGAGGCCGAGGGTCTCGATGGTCTGGGCCGGGGTGGCCACCGGGCGCCCGACCGACTCGCACAGCCGGACGGCGTCGGTGACCAGCTCGAGGTTGGTGGGGTGGCCGTCGCCGATGTGGTCCTCCAGGCCGACGCGCAGGTGGCCGCCCTGCTCGACGGTGGCGCGGGCGACGGGCGTGGCCAGGAGGTCGCCGCCGACCACGGCGGAGAACCACGGCAGTCCGCAGCCGTCGAGGTCCATGAGCTCGCGGTAGGCAGCGAGGCCGGTGAGGGTGGGCGGGAGCCCGAAGGTGACGCCGGCGCCGCGGGCGAGGACCCCGTGATCGCCCCCGAAGTAGAACTTCACGAACGACCCGGGCGAGAGGCGACCGGCCCGCCAGTAGGCGAGGACGTTGCGGAGCCAGCCCGGCTCGAAGCAGGCGAAGTGCAGGCCCATGCCGCGGGCGGCGCCCTCGTCGATGGCGTAGCTCATGGCGTCGTAGTTGAACGAGTAGAGGTAGCCGTCGGGCTCGGGCGCGCCGTCGGGGCCGGGCGAGCCGAAGATGGTGGCGCCCGGGTCGACGAAGGCGAGGCGGAGGGCGCCGACGTCGTCGAGCGCCCACTGGTGGCCGAAGCGCTCCTCGAGGGTGTCGCCGAAGCCGTTGGTGGGCAGGCACAGGACGTCGGGGTCGCGCTCGAGCCACGGGACGAACAGCTCGAGGTACTGCCGGGTGGCCTCGGCCGCCGACAGGTTCAGGTCCGGCAGGTGGCAGTGCACGATCGAGGCGCCGGCGTCGATGCACGCCAGGCCCTGCTCGACGACCTCCGCCGGTGTGCGTCCGGTGGTCGGGTTGCGGTCCGGCCTCGTGGTGAGCGCCACCTCGATGACGACCGGTGTCTCCGTGGTCCCCATGGCCCTCCCCCAGGACGTGAGGCGCCCATCATCCCAGACCGGCCGACGCCGGGCCGCTCGACGCGAATTCCCCTGACCCGGCGGTCACATGCCACGCCGCCCGGATCGTGGTCCGGGGCGGCCGGCTCGGCACACTGAGGACGTGGAACCCGCCGCGCGCACCGAGAGCACCCTGGTCTTCGACGCCGACTGCGGCGTCTGCCAGAAGAGCATCGAGCTGCTGGGCCGCATGGGTGCGCGGGTCGAGTTCGTGCCCTCGTACCGCTGGGTCGCCGACCACCCGGAGGACGCCGAGCGCACCGGCTCGATGGTGCTGCTCGTCGCGCCCGACGGCACCGTCACCGAGGCCGAGCACGCGGTGGCCGGCGCCCTGCGCCTCTCCCGTCGACCGGCGACCTGGCTGGGCGCGCTGATCGAGGTCCCCGGGTTGCACCTGTTCGCCAAGCACGCCTACCGGCTCGTCGCCGCCAACCGGGCCCGCATCTCGGCCGCGCTCGGGCTCGACGCCTGCGCGATCGGGAGCAGGCCGACGTGACCGCCACCGGCCGGGAGCCCACGATCCGACCACTCGGCCGGCCCCAGGTGATGGGCCAGCGCTGGAGCTCGATCGTGTGGTGCCACTGGCCGGTCCCCGTCGAGGTCGTCGAGCGGCGCCTTCCGCCCGGCGTCCACGCCGACGTCTTCGACGGCACCGCGTGGGTGGGCCTCGTGCCGTTCGAGATGCGCGAGCTGCGGGTCGTGGCCGCGGGCCGACGCCTCCCGGCGATCCCGACGACGGAGTCGTTCAGCGAGGTCAACGTGCGCACCTACGTGACCGGCCCGAAGGGCCCGGGCGTCTGGTTCGACACCCTCGACGCGTCGTCGTGGCTCGGCAGCGCCGTGGCCCGCGCCGCATGGTCGCTCCCCTACGTTCCGGCCCGCATCACCGGCTCCGCCGCCGACGGTCCGGGTCGACGGGTGTGGTCGATCGACCGGTCCGACGGCACCACCGGGCGCATCGACGCCGAGGTCGGCGGGCCCCTGGCCGATGCCGGTCCGCTCGAGGAGTTCCTCACCGAGCGCTACGCCCTCTACGCCCGGTCGTGGTGGTCGGCGAAGCGGGCGCTGTGGGCGCCGGTGGCCCATGCCCCGTGGTCACTGCGCTCGTGCGAGCGCGTCGAGGTCGACGCCGGGCTGGTGCGCGACGCCGGCTACCCGGTCGACGACACGCCGGTGCACGTGGTGGCCGCCGACTCGGTGGCCGTGCGCATCGGGCTGCCGACGATCCTCTGAGCTGCGGCCGTCGAGGCCGACAGGTCAGTACGAGTCGTTGAGGATGTCGCTGAGCTCGTCGGGCTCGACGCCCGGCTCGACCTCGGGACCCGGCGCCTGACCGGCGGCGATGCGCTCGCGGCGGGCGGCCTTGCGGATCTCGAGGTCCTGCTCGTGGAGGGCCGCGGCAGCACCGTCACGGTCGAGGTCGAGGATCGAGCGGCTGGCCGGCTCGAGGGCCCACACACCGTGCTCGGGCCGAGCGACGTAGCCGAGCTTCCGGAGGTGGGTGCGGGCGAGGCCCAGGCGATGGGAGACCTTCGAGCGGGGCTGGTCGGACCCGCTGATCTGGACGGCGAGCTGGGCCGGGGTGAGGCCCATGCGGGCGACGACGGCGGCGTCGAGCTCGGCCCTGGTGGCGGTGCCGCCGAGGCTCTCGAGCGCGTCGAGCGTCGGCGCCATCATCATCACGTAGCTCGGGATCGCGTGGTCGCTCATCGGTGCATCTCCGTTCCCGAACGTACCGGCGCCCCGGGTGGGAGCGACGTCGGGTGTGGTGGTGTCTCAGTCGGTGGCGGTCGTGCCGGGGACGGCCCGGGCCGCGAGGGTACGGACGGCGTCGGCCAGCGCAGCCGGTGAGGAGATCATCGGCAGATGGCGGCCGGGGATGAAGGTCGGAGCAGGCGCGCCGATGCGCTCGGCACTGTCGTGCCGGGCCCGCCGACGGATCACACCGACGCCGGATCGAGGGCGATGCCCATCACCCCGGCCACCCGGACCAGGTCGGCGTCGGCGGTGAGCAACGTGGCCCCGCACCGGAGGGCGACCGAGGCGATGACGCAGTCGAGCAGTCCGCGGGGAGTGACACCGGAGCGGCGGCAGGTGCGGTAGATCCTTGCTGCGGCCGCGAAGTCGACGACGGGATCGATGCGGAGCAACCGGTTGCGGTCCATCAGGCGCTGGAGGTCGAGGGCGCGGGCATCGTCGCGGGCGCCGGCCAGCACCTCCATGACGACGGGCTCTGTCACGGCGACGTCGGCCTCGCCCTCGATGAGCTCGGCGAGGCGCCGCTCGACCGGGCCGCCGGTGCCCCGGTCGAACTCCACCCAGGCCGAGGTGTCGACCAGGATCACCGGCCGGTGGCGGGCGGGCGATCGGCCGGCACCTCGTCGATGGCCCCGGCGCCCCGCATGGCCAGCGCCTCCTCGGTGGTCATCGGCTGGCCGGCGAGGTGGCGGAGAGCGAGGTCGACCGCCTCGGTCTTGGTGTGGACCCCGTAGCGGCGCATCACCGCCCGGAGGGGCTCGTCGTCGATCTCGATGTTGGTGCGGACCTTGCCCATACACCAATCGTACACGTGAGGTGTACGATTGGTGTAGCGATCATCGGTCCGACTGCTCCCGTGCCGCACGCCCCCGACCCTACGGGGGGGGTGTGACAACCCCTGGGCCCTAGGCGTTGGGGTGCTCGGCGTACCAGCGGGTGAGCTCGGCGAAGCCGGCGTCGAGGCCCACCGTGGGCTCCCAGCCGAGGACCTCGCAGGTGCGGCGCTGGTCGAACCAGTGGGCGACGGTGAGCTGGCGGGCGGCGAAGTGGGTGAGCGGCGGCTCGCTGCCGGGCCACAGCGCCCCGACCACGGCACCGGCGGCCGAGGCCACCACCCCGGGGGTGTCTCGCCAGCGGGGCTCGACGCCCGCGGCGGCGAGGATGGCGGCGACGAGGTCGCGCACGGGGCGGGGGTCGCCGGCCGACACGACCCAGGCCTGGCCGAGGGCGGGGCTGTCGGGGTCGGCGGTGGCGTCGAGGCCGGCCACGACCGCCGAGGCCGCGTCGGTGATGTAGGTCGAGTCGACGAGGGCGGCACCGCCGCGGGGCAGGGCGAGGCGGCCGGCGCGGGCGCGGTCGACGATGCGGCCGACGAGCTGGGTGTCGCCCGGTCCCCACACGAGATGGGGGCGGAGCACGACCGTCGGCACGGTGGAGGTCAACAGCACGAGCCGCTCGGCGATGGCCTTGGAGCGGGCATAGCCGTCGCGCCCGAGGTAGCGGGGCGGCTCGGCGCCCGGGCCCATGGCGGCGTGGTTGTCGAACGCCACCGACGGGGTGGAGATGTGCACGAGGCGACCGCAGTCGGCGGCGGCCTCGACGACATGGGACGAGCCCTGGATGTTGACCTCGGCGAAGCGGCGCCAGGGGGCCCGGGGCGCCACGAGGGCGGCGAGGTGCACGACGGCGTCGTGACCGTCCGCGGCGCGGCGCACAGCAGCGGCGTCGGTGATGTCGCCGAGGGCGTCGGTGAGGCCGGTGGCGCTCGGCCGGCGCTGGAAGCACGTCACCTCGTCGCCCCGTTCGGCGAGCTGCAGGGCGACGGTCCTGCCGAGGAGGCTGGTGGCGCCGGTGACCAGGACCTTCACGTCAACGCCCGGCCAGCAGCGAGGTGGCGTCGGCGGCCAGCGTGACGCGGTCGACCTTGGTGCGGTGGCGCACGTCGACGGGCAGGCGGCCGGCGAGCACGGCGGCCACGGGGGTCGCGCACGCGGCGCGCACGGCGGCGGTGGTGGCGAGGTCGGCGAGCCCGAGCGAGGTGTCGGTGTCGACCACCACGACCAGGACCTGGGCGCCGGTCGGGCCCACGCCCACGGCTGCCGCGGTGCGGCCGGTGCCGGCGAGCACCTGCTGCTCGGGCACGACGCAGGCGAGCGGACCGGCGGCGGTGGTGAGGACGTGCATGCGTCGGCCGAGCTGGAACAGGCGGCCGTCGTCATCGAGGTAGCCGACGTCGCCGGTGCGGTGGAACGGGCGCCCGTCGAGCACGGTGGTGGCGTCGCGGTTGAGGGCCCACCGCCGGTCGTACCCCGCCCGCATCCACGCGGCCGACACGAGGATCTCACCCCACACCGAGCCCGGTTCGAGCTCGTCGACCACGACCTCGACGCCGGCGAGCGGTCGGCCGGTGCAGGTGCCGCCGTGGGGCCCGGTGGCCGAGGGCGTGGTGCCGTCGGTGAGGGGCAGGGCTTCGGTCATCCCGTAGGGGGCGCGGACGTCGGCGCAGGTGACCGTGGCCATCCCTTCGGCCAACGAGGGCAGCACCGGGGCGCCGGCCAGCATCACCAGCTCCATCGGGGCGGTGCGGCCCGCGGCGGTCTCGACGATGCGCTGGGCGGCGGCGGGCGACAGCCAGGCGGTGGTGGTGCCGGCCGCGGCCGAGGCGGCGGCGAAGGCGTCGAAGTCGAGGGCCCCGGGGGTGACGTCGTCGGGGAGGCTGCACGCCAGGCCGAGGGCGGGGCCGACGAGCATGAAGGGGGCGAACGAGGTGGTGAACGCCCCGATCGGGAACTGCCCGAGGATGGTGTCGCGCTGGGCGGCGAGGGCGGCGTGGGTGTAGCGCACCGGCTTGGCCGGGCCGGTGGCGCCGGAGGTGTGCACGACTGCGGCGAGCGCGTCGGGGTCGAGCACGGGCAGGGCCGCGGTCGACGCCGTGAACACTGCTCCGGACATGGGGGCGTCGGGGACGACGACGTGGGTCGCGCCCGGCGTGAGGCCGAGGGCCCGGGCCAGGCGCACGGTCTTCGCGGTGCCCATCGTCCACTGCACGGTGGCGCCCCGCAGCAGCCGCCGCATGGGGCGCAGGCCGAGCTGGGAGTCGACGGCCACCACCACTCCCCCGGCCAACCAGATGCCGTAGGCGGCGGCGAGGCAGTCGGCGCTCGGCGGCACGAGCAGGGCCACGCGGTCGCCGGGGGCCAGGCCGTCGGCGAGCAGGCGGCCGGCGATGTGGCGGGCGTGGTCGGCGAGCTGGCGCCACGTGCGGGTACCGCCGGGCCCGGAGAAGGCGACGGCGGTGTCGTCGGCGTGTTCGACCAGCGCGGCGGTGACGGGCCGGAAGCCCTCGACCGCTACCGCGGACGACTCGGCGGTGTCGGTCACGGCGCCGGTTCCGGTGTCGAGGCCGGTGAGCCACTCCCACGCCACCTCGGCGACGGGGGCGTCGAGGGTGACGAGGTGGGCGGCCTCGGGGAAGACCTGGACCTGGGCGTGGGGGGCCCGCTGCTGGAGGTCGGCGAGGAAGCGCTCGTGGAAGACGGGGTCGCGCCCGCCCCACGCCAGCAGCACCGGCCCCTCGAACGCACCGAAGGCCTCGGCCACACCCTCGAGCGCCGTCCACGACGGGTCGTCGGGGCCGACGGGGATGTCGGCGACGAACTCGGCGACGGCGTGGCGGCGGGCCCGGCTGCGGTACGGCGCCCGCAGCGCGGCGCGGTGCTCGCGGCCGGTCATCTGGGCGGTTCCCTCGACGAACACCGGGGTCTGCTCACACACGACCCGCACGGCCGAGCGGGCGGCGGCGATGAGCGGAGGCACCTTCACGCCGTCGGGAAGCGCGACGGCGGTGTTGGTGAGCACGAGGGCCCGGCAGTCGAGACGGGCGGCGGCGCCGACGGTGACGGGGCCGCCCCAGTCGTGGGCGGCCATGACGATCGGGCCGGTGGTGTGGGTCTCGCAGAACGCCACGAGCTCGTCGATGCGCTCGGCCAGCACGCGGGGCGTGCCCCGGTTCGAGAAGCCCATGCCGCTCTGGTCGACGGCGACGACGCGCCAGCCGTCGGGGGCGAGGGCGAGGAACTGGTGCCAGATGTAGGACCAGGTGGGGTTGCCGTGGGTGCACACGAGGGTGCCGCGCACGGGCTCGGCGCCGTTGTCGAGGACGTGCCACGACACGCCGCGACCGTCGGGGGTCTCGAACCCCACGACCCGCGACCAGTCGGGGTCGAGCCCCCACCCCTTCAGCTGCCGGATGCTGGGCCCCCCGGCCTCCGTGTTCACCAGATCAGTTCGGCGAGCGAGCAGTTGAGGCCGGACCCGATGCCGCACAGCAGGATGCGGTCGCCGGGCTTCAGCTGATCGGCGACCATAGAGAGGGTGTACGGCACGGCGGCGGGGCCCATGTTGCCGAGGGTCGGGTAGGTGAGCGGCACCGTCGCCGGGTCGACGTCGATGATCTCGCACATCTTGTTGGTGTGGACCGACGACACCTGGTGCATGACGTACATGTCGCAGCCCCGCCACTCCAGCCCTTCGGCGTCGGCGGCGGCGACGGTGTCGGCGGCCAGCTCGAGGCCGGCGGCGAGCAGGGCGGCGGTGTCGGTGCGCATGCCCTCGAGCCCGCCGACGCAGAGGTCGTTGTGGCGGGTGGCGGCGCGCGAGACGCTGCCGGTGAAGGCGTGGCCCCCGGGCCGGGGCGGGCCGAGCACCATGGCGGCAGCGCCGGAGCCGAGGGTGAGGGTGGCGAAGTTCTCGAACACGTCGGCGACGGTGGCGTCGGGTGAGGCGAGGCGGTCGATGGTGAGCTGCTGGGGGATGCGGCTGCCTTCGCCGTCGACGATGAGGACGTAGCGGGCGTGACCGGCCTCGATGGCCATGGCGGCGACGTCCATGGCGTTGATGAAGCCGAGGCAGGCGTTGCCGAGGTCGAAGTTGCGGCACGTGTCGGCGAGGCCGAGGTGGTCGTGCACGGCACAGGCGACCGACGGCTCGAGGTTGTGCTTGCAGACCGACGTGGAGATGAGGAGGTCGATCTCGGCGGGATCGACCCCGGCGTCGGCGATGGCCTTGCGGCCGGCGATGGCAGCGGCCTCGTCGAAGGTCGTGCCTTCGGGCCACCAACGGCGCTCGATGATGCCGGCCAGGTCGGCCAGCAGGCCCGGGCGAACGCCGACCCGCTCGTAGGTCTCCGCCAACTGTTCGTCGATCCACGCCGACGTCACGACTTCAGGGGCCTCAGCGTGGGCCACCGAGAGGACGTGGGTGTTCGAGAAGCGCATGCGATCCAAGGGTACGGCAACTCCGGATCGTTGCCGGGGGCGGGTGACGGGCGTCATGGCCCGGACCGGCGCCGCCGGGCCCCTAGGCGGGGGCGCTCGATCCGACCGGCTGGTCGTCGCTCGGGTCGTCGATCGCCGGACCGCTCACCCTGGAGTCGGTGAGGTCGAGGACGGCCTCGGCCGCCGCCTCGCTCATGCCCGCCCGCTCGTAGATCCGCTTCATCCACCGGGGAGCCCACCAGTTCGCGTCGCCCGCCAGCTTCATGAAGGCGGGCACGAGGGTGGCCCTCACGAGGGTGGCGTCGACCAGCACGGCGATGGTGAGGCCGATGCCGAACAGCTTGATGAGGCTGATCGAGCTGGTGGCGAGGGCCAGGAAGACGATCGAGATGGTGGCCGCGGCCGCGGTGATGATGCGCCCGGTGCGGGCCAGGCCGATGGCGACGGCGCGGTCGTTGTCGCCGGAGCGGTCGCGCTCCTCCTTGATGCGGGAGAGGAGGAACACCTCGTAGTCCATCGAGAGCCCGAAGGCGATGCAGAACATCAGGATCGGGATGGTGAGCTCGAGCGTGCCCGTCGGCGTGAAGTCGAGGAGGCCGGAGAGGTGGCCGTCCTGGAAGATCCAGACCATCGCCCCGAAGGTGGCGCTGAGCGACAGCGTGTTGAGCACCAGCGCCTTGATCGGCACCAGCACCGAGCCGAAGCTCAGGAACAGCAGCACGAAGGTGGCGAGGGCGATCACCGCGACCGCCCACGGCAGCCGCTCGACCACCGCCTCCTTCATGTCGACCAGCTGCGGGGCGGTGCCGCCGACGAGGACGGGCACCGGCGCCACCACGGCCCGCACGTCGCCGGTGAGCTTCTCGCCGGCGGGTGACAGCGGCTCGACCGACGGCACGACCGAGACCCACGGCCCGGCGTCGGTGCGGTACCGGTCGGTGATGATGGCGGCGTCGGTGAGCTTCACGCCCTGCACGTAGACGCCGGTGGAGGTGTCGACGCGGCTCACGCCCTCGGTGAGCGAGAGGGCGATGGCGTAGGCCTCGAGCTGGGCGTCGTCGGGGGTTCCCTCGGGGAACACCACGGCCAGCGCGGCGATGTCCTTGGAGGAGTAGTCGGTGCGCAGCTGGTCGCCGACCTGGCGGGCCCCGGCGCTGGAGGGAAGCACGCGGTCGTCGGCGGTGCCGGTGGCGAGGCGGAGCACCGGCGTCCCGATGAACAGCAGCAGTGAGATGAGTACCACGCCGATGGTGACCGGCCGCTTCATGACGAACTGGGCGATGCGGTACCAGCGGGACTGCTCGGGCGGGCGAGCGGCGGACTCCTCGAGGTGGCGGCCGTGGATGGCGAGGCTGTTCACGCGGTCGCCGAGGGCGGCCAGCATCGCCGGCAGCACGATCACCGCGGCGATGACGGCCATGGCCACCACGCCGATACCGGCGTAGGCGAAGCTGCGCAGGAACGGCACCGGGAACACGAGCAGGGCGCCGAGCGAGACGGCCACGGTGAGACCGGAGAACACCACCGCCCGCCCGGCGGTGACGACGGTGCGCACGACGGCCTCGTCGGCGGAGTGGCCCTGGGCGCGCTCCTCCCTCAGGCGAGACACCAACAACAGTGAGTAGTCGACGGCGAGGCCGAGCCCGAGCGCGGTCGTGAGGTTGAGGGCGAAGATCGAGACGGTCGTCGAGCCGGCCAGGAGCTTGAGGACGGTCATGGTGCCGACGATGGAGAGCGCCCCGACGGCGAGCGGCAGCAGCGCCGACACCACGCTGCGGAACACGAAGAGCAGCACGAGCAGGGTCAACGGCAGGGCGAGCAGCTCGGCCTTGCGGAGGTCGCGCTCGATGGTGTCGGTGACCTCCCGGAACGCCTCGCTGACGCCCCCGACGCGGGTGACCACGATGTCGCCGTCTCGGGAGAACTTCTCCGAGAGCACGGCGACCTCCTCGCGCACCTCTTCGTCGTCGCCGCTGGTCTGGGCGAGCACGAGCGCCGACGAGCCGGTGGCCGAGCGCAGCGGCGGCGCGTTGCCGAGGGTCCAGTAGGAGGCGGCCTGGTCGACGCCGGGCTGGGCGGCGAGCTCCTGGGTCAGTGCCACGCCGGCGGCGACCACGGCCGGGTCGTCGACCGTGGTGCCCTCCTTCGGGGTGACGAGCACGATCACGTTCGGGGTGCCGCTGCCGAGGGTCTCGGTGAGGTACTCCGAGGCCTTGGCGCTCTGGGAGCCGGGGTCGGAGAAGCCCCCGGAGCTGAGGCGGGAGGCCACGTCGAGGCCGTAGCTGCCGGCGGCCACGAAGAAGACGAGGGCGGCGCCGAGGATCCACCACCGGGCGCGGATCACGAACCTGCCCAGGTGGACGAACCGCATGGCGTACCTCCTCGAACGACCGGGGACGTTGGGTGTCGTGGCGGGTGCTGCCCCACCGGCCGCCATGACGGCGGTCACAGTAGGCCACATCAGGTGGCTCGGGCCTTCCGTCGGTGGCCGCCGGGCGCTGGGCAGGACAGGATGTGCCCATGGGGGACACCACGAACGACGCAGGAACCGACGCGGCCGCCCAGCGGCACGTCGCCATCATCGGCGCCGGCCCGGGCGGCATCAGCTCCGGCTACTACCTGCGCCAGCACGGCTACGAGAACTTCACGATCTTCGAGAAGGCCGACGACGTCGGCGGCACGTGGCAGCGCAACCGCTACCCGGGCCTGGCGTGCGACGTGTGGAGCCACGTCTACTGCTTCACCTTCGCCCTGAACCCGTCGTGGACCCGCTCGTACGCGGCGCAGCCCGAGATCCTCGCCTACATGCGCAAGACGGTCACCGAGCTGAACCTGTGGGACAAGATCCGGTTGAACACCGGCATCGCCGAGTGCCGCTGGGACGACGACAGCGCCAAGTGGATCCTCACCACCGACGGCGGCGAGCGGGTCGAGGCCGACGTGGTGATCAGCGGCCAGGGCATGTTCGGCGAGCTGAAGTGGCCGACCATCGAGGGCCGTGACTCGTTCGAGGGCGTGGCCATGCACACCGGTGCGTGGGACGAGTCGGTCGACCTCACCGGCAAGCGCGTCGGCGTGGTGGGCAGTGCCGCCAGCGCGGTGCAGAGCATCCCCGAGATCGCCAAGATCGCCGGGAAGCTCACGGTGTTCCAGCGCTCGGCCAACTGGGTGCTGCCCAAGGAGGACGTCGAGCACACCGACGAGCAGCTCGCGCAGTTCCTGAACCCCGAGGAGCTGCAGGCGTACCACGACGGGATCATGACCTTCCTGATCCCGAGCGTCCCGTTCTCGAACCCGGACATCAACGGGGCGGCCGAGTGGGTCGCCGCCTGCGCGATCGAGGTCGTGGAGGACCCGGAGACCCGCCGCAAGCTCACACCGGACACGCCGTGGGGCTGCCTGCGGCCGCTGTTCTCGAACCACTACTACCCGACGTTCAACCGGCCCAACGTCGAGCTCACCACCGAGGCGATCGAGCGCATCACGCCCACCGGCATCGTCACCGCCGACGGCACCGAGCACGAGCTCGACGTCATCGTGTTCGCCACCGGCTACGAGGTCGACAAGTTCGCCTCGCGCATCCCGATCTACGGCCGCGGCGGCCAGTCGCTGCGCGACGCATGGGCCGACGGCGCCAAGGCGTACCTGGGCTGCACCACCACCGGCTTCCCGAACCTGTTCATGCTCTACGGCCCCAACACCAACGTGGGCTCACTGATCCCGGTGATCGAGCAGGAGGCCCACTACGCGGTGAAGACCATCGAGGCGATGGACGCAGCGGGCATCGACTGGGTCGACGTGAAGCGTGAGGTGATGGACGCCTACAACGTCGAGCTCGACGCCGCCATCGACGCTGTCGAGGTCTGGCACGGCGGGTGCAGCCACTACTACCTGGCCGACTCGGGCCGGAACGTCACCCAGTACCCGTGGTCGATGGAGACCTTCTACGCCAACGTCGACACCCCGAACCTCGACGACTTCGAGCAGGGCGTCCGCGTCGACGCCTGATCGCCGCGTCGTAGCCGTCGCCGCTCAGCGATCCGACGCCGGCAGGCCCGGGTCCGGTGGGCTCTGGGCCGCCGACGACTCGTGGGCGAGGAACGAGCCGAGCTCGGCGATGGTGCTCATCAGCGGGGCCGGGAACACCACGGTCGAGTTCTTGTCGACCGCGATCTCGATCAGCGTCTGGAGGTTCCGCAGCTGGAGCGCGAGGGGGTGCGCCATCATCACGTCCGAGGCGTCACCGAGCGACGACGCCGCCATGGCCTCCCCCTCGGCGGCGATGATCTTCGCCCGCTTCTCGCGTTCGGCCTCGGCCTCCTTGGCCATCGCCCGCTTCATCCCCTCGGGCAACTGGATGTCCTTCAGCTCGACCAACGTGACCTCGACGCCCCATTCGGCCGCCGTGAGCTCGAGGATGGCCCGGATGTCGACGTTCAGTCGGTCGGTCTCGGCCAGGGTCTCGTCGAGGGTGTGCTTGCCGACCACCTTGCGCAACGTCGTCTGGGCGATCTGGTTGATCGCCGCGCTGACGTCCTCGATGGCGACGATCGACTTCACCGGGTCGATCACCTTGTAGTAGGCGACCGCGGCGATGTCGACGCTGACGTTGTCCCGCGTGATGATCCCCTGCGACTGGATGGGCATCGTCACGATCCGGAGCGACACCATCGACAGCCGGTCGATCAACGGCAGGATCACCCGGAGCCCCGGCTCCTTGGTCCCGACGATCTTCCCCAGCCGGAAGTGCACGCCGCGCTCGTACTCCCGCACCACCCTGAGCGCCATGGCCAACAGGACGAGGAGGACCACGGCGACGGCGATGACGACCCAGATGGCAACGTCCATACCGAAGAGTGTGCGCCCATGGGGAGGATCAGTCGACGGTCCGAAGGTCCCCGATCGCGGTGGAACGCACTCAACCGGGCCGGTTGCCCGTCGGGCTCCCGCCCGGTGCGCCCACGTCGATGGCGCGTGCGAGGTCGGTGCTCGTGATGATGCCGACCAGACGTTGTTCGGGGTCGACGACCAGTGCCCGCGTCGAGCGTTCGGCGGTCATGCGGGCGGCCACCTCCGAGCCCGTGTCCCCGGGGGCCACGACCGGCACGCGTGCCAGCGGCCGGGCGATCGCTCCGACCTCGGTGAGGGCACGGTCGGCCTGGCCCACGGTGCGCACCCGGTCGAGGTCGACGAGCCCGACCAGCGCGCCGTTGCCGTCCACCACCGGGAAGGCCGAGTGGTGGCGACCGAGGACGTAGGCCTCGACGAGGTGCTCGACGGTGGTCTCGGCCGGCACGGTGACCGGGTGAGCCGACATGAGCTCGTCGGCCCGTCGCTGCCCCAGAACGGCCTCCTGGAGGACGGCGGTGGCCTCCGTGCGCGAGGCGCCTTCGAGGTACCAGCCGATGAACATGAGCCAGATGCCCTCCACGAGGGCACCGCTCGCGGCGAGGAGCACACCGAGACCGATGAGGCCGTAGGCGAACCAGTGACCGGTTCGGGCCGCGGCCTGGGTGGCCCGAGTGCGGTCACCGCTCCGGGCCCACAGCACGGCCCGCAGCACACGCCCGCCGTCCATCGGATAGGCGGGCAGCAGGTTGAACACTCCGAGGCCGATGTTGACGACGCCGAGCCACCACAGCGCGGCGATGCCCAGGTCGGGGAGCGACACGGCCGCCGCGAGCGCCGAGGCACCCAGGAAGAAGCCCCCGAGGCCGAGGCTCGTCGCCGGACCGGCGACCGCCATCTTGAACTCCTCGCCCGCCGACGACATCTCCGCCTCGAGCTCCGACACCCCGCCGAACATCCACAGGGTGATGCCCCGGACCCTGACGCCGAACCTCCGTGCCAACAGCGAGTGTGCGAGCTCGTGGGTCACCAACGAGGCGAAGAAGAGCAGTGCGGCCACCGCCGCCACGCCTGCGTAGGCAACCCCGGGCTCCCCGGGCGCGAGGTCGGGCAGGACACCGGCGGCCAGGACCCAGGTGATGAGGGCGACGATGACGACCACCGACCAGTTGGCCCCGATCGGGATGCCGCCGAAGTGTCCGAGGTGGATGGTCTGCTTCATGACCGCCCCCGAGGTGGTGCGGACGTCGGGGCACGAGGTCCGATGTGTGCCCTCGATGTCACCGTACGCCCGGCCCGGCCGACGGCATAGGGCAGAAGGTCGAGCCGGCGCGCTGCTCAGCGTGCCGATCGGCTCTTGCCGGGGCCGGCGGACGCGCTCACACTGCAGACGAGGGACTCCCCCGAGGGGAACTTCGCCCCATGGAGGTGCCCCATGGAGGTGCCCCATGCCACCCGAGCGCCGACCTGACGACAACAGCGACCACGACGACATGCGCGTGCGGATGATCCACAACCGCTCGCACGGTCCTCACCGTCCGTGGGCCCGCGACGCGTACCCGCCGCCGCCGGAGGACCCATCCACCGCCCTCACCCCCACCCGGCGGGCCAAGGTGGCGAAGGCCCTCCGAGCCGCTGGTCGCCCGTCGAAGGGGCGATCGACCTGACGATCGAGCGACACCGCCTGAGGCAAGACCCTGGACGGGCGGCCGGCCCCGTGCGACGGTGGGCCGTGCCGTTCGTGACGCTCCGGGGGCCGGGATGGACGGCCGAGACGCAGGTCGACGCCGTGATCTTCGATCTCGACGGCGTCATCACCGACACCGCGACCGTCCACGCCGCCGCATGGAAGGCACTGTTCGACCGCTTCCTCGCCGGCCGACCGGTGGCCCCGGGTGAGGACCACCGTCCGTTCACCGACGACGACTACCTCCGCTTCGTGGACGGCAAGGCCCGTCACGACGGGGTGGCCGACTTCCTCGCGTCGCGCGGCATCGTCATGGACGAGGGCAGCCCCGACGACCACGACGAGGCACCGACGGTCCACGGGCTGGGGAACGCCAAGAACCGCCAGTTCCTCCGGGCGCTCGCCGACCGAGGGGTGCCACTCTTCGACACGACGCTCCGCTTGATCTCCCGGCTCCGTGACCGGGGCGTGCGCACCGCCGTCGTCTCGGCCAGCGAGAACTGCGCGGCCGTGCTCGCCGCCGGGGACGTGGCCGGGCTGTTCGACGTACGCGTCGACGGCGTGGACGCCCGGATGCAGCGGCTGCCCGGCAAACCGGATCCCGCGCTCTTCCTCGAGGCGGCGAGCCGGCTCGACGTTCCCCCCGGGCAGGCCGCGGTCGTGGAGGACGCCATCGCCGGGGTGCAGGCCGGACGGGCCGGCGGGTTCGGAGTGGTCATCGGGGTCGACCGGGTCGGCGACGGCCGGGCGTTGCGCGACAGCGGGGCCGATGTGGTGGTGACCGATCTGGGGGAGGTCGAGATCGATGCAGATGGCTGAGCACCGGGGCACGGCAGCCGGGGCGATCGGAGGGCGATGAGCGACTGGCGGCTGGTCTACGACGGGCTCGACCCGGAGGAGGAGGGGCTGCGCGAGGCGTTGTGCACCCTGGCGAACGGCTACGTCGCGACCCGGGGGGCCGCTCCGGAGTCGAGCGCCGACGACGTGCACTACCCCGGCACCTACGCCGCCGGCGTCTTCAACCGCCTGACCACCCCCGTCGACGGGCGGGAGGTCTTCAACGAGAGCATCGTGAACCTCCCGAACTGGCTGCCGCTGGCGGTCCGGGGCCCCGACGGGTGGTTCGACGACCGCCACGCCCGGGTGGTGTCACACCACGTCGAGCTCGACCCGCGACGAGCGCTGCTGACGCGGCGCACGACGTTCGAGGACCCGGGTGGCCGGCGGCTCACACTCGCCCAACGCCGCTTCGTCAGCATGCGGGACCCCCATCTGGCCGCGCTCGAGACGACGATCGTGGCCGAGAACTGGGCCGGACCGGTCACCATAAGGAGCGCGATCGACGGCCGGGTCCGCAACAGCGGGGTGGCGCGCTACGCCGGCCTCGACGACCGCCACCTGCGGGTCCTGGAGGCGCGGCAGGTCTCCGACGAGGTCATCGAGCTGGTGGCCGAGACCACGCAGTCACGTATCCGCGTCGCCATGGCCACCCGCACCCGCGTGAGCCGTGGCGACGGCCGCCTGGAGCTCGTGCCGACGGTAGAGGCCGACGGCGACGTCGTAGCCCAGGAGTTCCACGTCGACGTCTCGGAGGGGGAGCCGGTGACCGTCGAGAAGGTGGTCGCCTTCTTCCACTCCGGCGACGCGGCCATCAGTGAGCCGGCGGAGCAGGCCAGGGAGTGGGCGTCGTCGATCGCCGGGAACTTCGAGGAGTTGTACGCGCGCCACCAGGTCACCTGGCACCAGATCTGGGGCACCAGCGACATCCGGCTCGGCATCGACCACGAGATCTCGCGCAAGGTCCACCTGCACCTCTTCCACCTGCTCCAGACCGTGTCCGGGAACACGGTCGGCCTCGACGTCGGGGTGCCGGCGCGGGGCCTGCACGGCGAGGCCTACCGCGGCCACATCTTCTGGGACGAGCTCTTCGTCTTCCCGTTCCTCAGCACACGCTTCCCGCAGGTGACGAGGTCGCTGCTCCTCTACCGCTACCGACGCCTCGACGCCGCCCGCCGCGCCGCGGCCGACGCCGGGTTCGCCGGCGCCATGTTCCCGTGGCAGAGCGGCAGCAGCGGCCGGGAGGAGACCCAACAGCTGCACCTCAACCCCGACTCGGGGCGATGGCTCCCCGACGTCTCCCACCTGCAGCGCCACGTCGGTGCCGCGGTCGCACTGAACGTGTGGCAGTACTTCCAGGCCACCGGAGACCTGGACTTCCTCCGCTTCCAGGGGGCCGAGATGCTCCTCGAGATCGCCCGGTTCTGGGCCAGCGCGGCCACCTACAACCGGGCCCTCGACCGCTACGAGATCCTCGGGGTGGTGGGCCCCGATGAGTACCACGACGGCTACCCGGGCAACAGCCGACCCGGCATCGACAACAACGCCTACACGAACGTCATGGCGGTCTGGTGCCTGTGCCGAGGACTCGACGTGCTGAAGATCCTGTCACCGGAGTGGGCACGCGAACTGAGCGACCGCCTCTCGCTCACCCAGGCCGAGATCGACCACTGGGACGACGTGAGCCGCAAGGTGAGGGTCTGCTTCCACGATGGCGTCATCTCCCAGTTCGAGGGCTACGAGGCGTTGGAGGAGCTCGACTGGGACGCCTACCAGAGCCGCTACCCCGACCTGAGTCGCCTCGATCGGATCCTGGAGGCCGAAGGCGACTCCGCCAATCGCTACAAGCTGGCCAAGCAGGCCGACGTCACGATGCTCTTCTTCGTGCTGTCGGCCGACGAGCTGGCCGCCATCCTCGAGAGGCTCGGCTACGCGTACGCCCCCGACCTGATCCCCCGGACGGTCGCCTACTACGACCGGCGGACGTCGCACGGGTCGAGCCTCAGCCGGGTGGTCGATGCCTGGGTCCATGCCCGCCTCGACCGGGAGGAGTCGTGGAAGATCTTCCTCGAGGTCCTCGACATGGACCTGAACGACAAGGCCAAGGGGACCACGCGCGAGGGCATCCACCTGGGTGCGATGGTCGGGTCGCTCGAGCTGCTCCAGCGCGGTTACGCAGGCGTCGAGACCAGGGACGACGTGCTCCGCCTCCATCCGGGAATCCCCCGTGAGCTGCGCTCGCTGGCCTTCCAGGTCCGCTACCGCCGTCACCTGGTCGACATCGAGGTCACCACCGAGCGCGCCATCGTCCGCGTCGGGATGAGCGACGAGCGACCTCTGGAGCTCGAGATCGAAGGGAACCGGTGCTCCCTCGAGCCGGGCCGGGCCCTCGACGTCCGGCTGCAGTCCTGACCCGCTCAGTCCGTCGGGTCCTGCCGATCCATCTCCCTGCGGATCTCGGCCTCGCTGATGGGCCGCTGGCCGAAGACGGTCCAGGCGTGGAGCACGACCCCGATCCCCCAGCCGGCCATGACCCACGCCGGCCAGAAGTACCCGCGGCCCGTGATCGCCCACACCACCACGAGGAAGCCGTTCACGACCATGTACGAGACGAGGTCCTGCCAGAACGCCCGCTTCGCCTTCAGTTGCTCGATCGCCGCCGTCCGGCGATCGGCGTCGTCAGCCATGGCCCGCTCCTCCCGTCCCCACCGGGGCGGAGCTGCGAGCCCGCCGAGGCCATCCGATCGCCAGGCCGATGAGCCCGCAGCCGAGGGGCACGAGGAGCAGCACGAGTGTGGTGAGCGGGACCACCGCGAACTGCTGCAACAAGATGACCAGGCCCAGCCCGAACACGATGCCCGAGATGGTGCCGCGCACACGGTGTCCGTTCATCACACTGCTCCTGTCCGTGGCGTCTTCGCTGTACGTGGCCATGACAGCGCCATCCCCACCGCTCCGGCGAGGGCGAGCACACCGCCGACCGCTCCGGCCACGGTGAAGAGCGGGAACCTGCCGGTCACCTTCACGTAGGCCCAGCCGGTGCAGGGCGTGCCTGTCGTCTCGCCCTCGATGCGGTAGAGGCCCACCCCGTAGGTGGCGTAGTCCGCGACGTTCACCGTCGAGGTCCAGGTGTTCCCGCCGTCGGTGACCGTTCCATCGGCCACCTGCACACGAGCGGGCCCGAAGGTCATGAAGACCTTGTAGCCCGTGATCGGTCCGGGGGCGGTGCCGCTCACCACGACGGTGTCGTCGGCACCGACCGTGATGGCGTTGCGGGCGTTGTGGGCGGCGGCGACGTCGCTCCCTGCGATGGTCGCCGAGCAGCCACCCGTGACCTGCGCACCCGCAGGAGCGGTGAAGACGCAGGTCGAGCCCACGACCGCGACAGCGGCCACGAGCCTGGCGAGACGTCCGGCGGCGCTCATCCCGCCACCCCGCAGGCCTGGAGGAGCTCGGCGGAGGCGCGGTCACCCTCGCCGACCGACCCGGTGACGTTGTTGTAGGTGAACATCATCTGCACTCCGTTCACGATCAGCTCGGCGGTGACGGTGTCCGGCAGGACCGGATCGTCCTGGACGTCGACCACCACGACCGGGGCGCCGCCGGTGCACTCGGCGAGCACGGCGAGCAGTCCCTCGATGGAGGCGGTGTCGACGGTCGCACCCGACGACGTGGTCGCCCCGCTCCCTGCGGAGGAACTGGTGGTCGAGGAGGAGGTCGCGGTGGCGGGACTGGTGGTCACGACGTTGATGACGACCGTGACCGTCATGCCGTTGTTCACCGCGACGACGGTGGTGGGGTCGAACCCGGGCCATGGTGGGCCCGTCAGCACGGGCCTCGTCACCGCGACCGGGGGTGTCAGCGGGTTGCCGCAGCGGCAGCGCACGACGGGGTTGCCGCGGCCGTCGACGAGCACGGCGGTGCCCGCCTGCAGGATGCTCTGGAACGCCGTCGCCCGCCCGTTGGCGAAGCCGTGGTTGGTGACCCTCGTGTCGTAGAGCAGCACCGTCGGGGTCAGGCTGCGCACGTAGCCCGGGATCTGTTCGACGGTGACTCCGAGCACGCCGGCCCAGGCTCGGGCCTGGGCCGCGTTGGCGGTCAGGAATCCGACCAGCTTCTCCCGGTCGCACACCGAGTTGTCCCCGCTGCCTCCGTAGGGCGGCGAGCCCCCGGGCGGCACGACACCGCTGGTCGGGAGGCTCACGGGGGCCACCGCGGGGACCGCCGCGATGGTCGTGGTGGTGGGTTCGGGATCGGTCGGCTCGGTGAAGGGGCTCCGCCCCATCGAGGCCGCCGACTCCAGGAAGATCTCACCGGTGGCCGACTCGCCACCGGTTCCGAAGCCGCCGCCGACGGCGACCGCGACACCCACCAGCAGGAGGCCGATGACGGCGATGGCGACCGGTGCGATCCACGAGCCACGACCGGCACCCCGGGATGGCGGCGGTGGGGTCGGTGGGCCCGACGACGAACCCGGAGGCGGTGGGGGCACGCTCGGTGGTGGCGTGCTCGGCGGCGCACCGGGTGGTGGTGGTGGTGGGGGTGGTGGGGGTCCCGTCGAGGTCATGCCCGTCTCCTTCGGATCAGAAGGTCCAGTACGACTCGGCGGAGTCGCCGCCGTCGACCAGCGTTCCGCCACTGCCGGTGACGTAGGACTCGTTCACGTACACCGCGAGCTCGTAGTCGCACACGCTGCTCACGGTGCCACCGAGGTTGCGGACGTAGGCGCTGTACGACCCTCTGGGTGCTCCCCCGGTCGGCCAGAAGATGTTCTCGATGTGGGTTCCCGTGTCGCCCGAGCTGGGGATGTCATCCACGTCGAGGACGCCACCCGTCGGAGACGACGGGTTGCTGAAGTAGATCTCCGTCCCGCTCGGATCGATCACGTGCAGATCGAGATCGCAGTCACCCGACCAGGTCAGAGTCGCCCTCACGTCACCCGTCCCGTAGTTGCCGCTCGGTGGCGGTGGCGGTGCCGTGGCCGGCGGGTAGGTCACCGGGGGCGCGGTCGTCGTCGTGGTGGGCGGCGCCGTGGTGGTCGTGGTCGGTCCCGTGTCGGTGCCCGTCGCGCCGGTGCCGCGCTCGATGAAGCCCCCGCCCTCGAGGTTCACCAGCACGTAGACGTCGATGACCACGGTGGTCTGGTTGATCACCACCACGGTCGTGGGGCTGAACCCGGGCCACGGAGCACCCGTGTAGGTGGGCGAGGTGCGCACGGCCTGGGGCTGGGTGAGCGGGTTGCCGCAGTTGCACTTGATCCGCGGAACCCCGTACCGGTCGACCATCACCGCGGTACCGGCCTGGAGCACCGCCTGCCGGGGCGTCGCCCGGCCGTTGCGGTAGCCGTAGTTGGTGACCCGGGTGTCGGTCACCAGGGTGACCGACGTGAGCTCCCGGATGTAGCTCGGCAGCTGGGTCACGCTGACCTGGTTGCCACCGCTCCACCGCAGGGTCGGGTCGCGGTTCAGGGCCGACGCGAAGGCGTTGGCCATCGCCGGGTTGGCCGCCAGGAAGGCGATCTGACCCTCGGGGTCGCACCTCCCGCTGTTCAGGGTTCCGCCGTACAGGCCCCGCTGCCCACCGCTCACGGCGCGAATGGCCGTAGTGGCCCCCTGGGTCGTGGGCGTCGTCGTGGCCGTGGAGCTGGTGGTGACCGGGATGGCGGGCCCCGGCAGGCTCCCGAAGGGATCGGTTCCCGTGCTGGAGGCCCCCTCGAGGAAGATCTCCCCGGCCGCGGCATCGTCGGGTCGCGTGACGACGAAGACCACCACACCTGCGGCGACGAGGGCCATGACGGCGACGATGGAGAGGATGAGGACCAACGGGCTCCTGCGCCTCGGCGGCTGGGGCCCGTACGGACCCGCCGGGCCCTGGTTCCAGCCGCCGGGAGGCGGCGGGTAGCTCCCCTGCCCCGGGGGCCCACCGGCGGGCGGCGGCCCACCGGCCTGCGGCGGGGGATACGCACCGGGGGGATACGCCCCCGGCGGCGGATAGGCACCCGGTGGTGGCGGGATGGAGGTCACGCGTCCTCCTTCGTCGACTCCGTCACGGAGTTTCCACCCCGATCCTCCGTCCCCGTCCCTGCCTGCGGAAGGGGCTTCGGTCCCCCCGCCCGGGGCCCGACCGCGAGCCGGCCCGGCCTAGCCTGGACGGTTCGGGCCCTCGACCGGCCCGATCGCGTCCCTGGGGGGAACCATGACGACCGTCGACCGCACCAGCAACGACCTCGGGCTCGACGTCCGGCCGATGTCGGGCCACATCGGCGCCGAGATCCACGGGGTCGACCTGCGCGAGCTCACACCTGAGACGGTGGCGGCCATCCGGGCCGCGCTCCTGCAGTGGAAGGTCGTGTTCTTCCGCGACCAGCCGATCACCCAGGAGCAGCACCTGGCGTTCGGGCGGGCGTTCGGCGACCTCGTGCCCGGTCACCCCACGCTGTTGCCGGCGTTCCCCGACTTCCCCGAGATCCTGCTGCTCGACAACCAGGCCGGTGGCGCCGGGGGTGGCAACAAGACCGGCGGCCCGATGATCGAGAGCCGCTGGCACACCGACGTCACCTTCATGCCCCAGCCGCCGATGGCCTCGATCCTGCGGGGCCTGGTCGTGCCTCCCTACGGCGGGGACACGCAGTGGACGAACCTCGTCACCGCCTACCAGCAGCTCTCGCCGCAGGTTCAGGAGTTCATCGACGGCCTCCACGCGGTGCATCACAACGACCTGCCGATCCTGCGGGGCGAGATGTCGGGCGAGCTGGCCAAGCAGTTCGCGGCGCGGCCCATCCGGTCGGTCCACCCGGTGGTGCGGGTGCACCCGGAGACGGGCGAGAAGGGGCTGTTCGTCTCGCCGAACTTCACGAGCCACATCGTCGAGCTCTCCCGCAAGGAGGGCCGGCACGTGCTCGAGATGCTGTTCGAGCAGCTCATGAACCCGGCCTACACCGTGCGCTTCCGGTGGGAGCCCGACAGCATCGCCATGTGGGACAACCGCTGCACCGCGCACCTGGTGCCCACCGACGTGCCGAAGGGGATGCACCGGTCGATGCAGCGCATCACCGTCGCCGGCGACACCCCGGTGGGCCCCGACGGCTCGACCTCGTACGCGCTGGTCGGCGGCGAGGCCGACGCCGACTGAGGGTGACTGAGGGCAACTGAGCGAGGCCGCCGGCGGCCCGGGGTCAGCCCGAGACGCCGAAGCCGGCGACGTGGTCGCCGGCGGTGTGGCCACCGTCGATGGGCACGTCGGCGCCGGTGACCATGGTCGAGAGGTCGCTGGCGAGGAACAGCGCGACGGAGGCGATCTCGTCGGTGGTGGCCTCACGCGGGATGGCCCGCTTCTCCATGTAGGCGCCGATGGCGGGGCCGATGTCGGCCAGCTCCTCGGCCCAGGGCCCGTACATGGCGGGGTTGCCGCCGGCGGGGCAGACGGCGTTGACCCGGATGCCGTCGCGGCCGAGCTCCACGGCGGCGGCCTTGGTGAGGCCGCGCATCGCCCACTTGCTGGTGGCGTAGGCGCTGAGCCCGTTCATGGCCTGGAGCCCGTCGATGGAGGCGATGTTGACGATCGAGCCGCCGCCGTTGGCCCGCATGGCGGGCACGACCGCGGCGATGCCGGCGTAGGCGCCGGCGGCGTTGACGTCGAAGACGCGGCGGAACGTGTCGAGGCCGGTGGCCTCGATGGAGCCGAGGTGGAGGATGGCGGCGTTGTTCACGAGCACGTCGACGTGACCGTGCTGGGCCACCAGTGCCTCGACGAGCGCGGCCCAGCCGTCGGCGTCGGTGACGTCGAGCTCGTGGAACGACGCGGTCGAGCCGAGCTTGGCCGCCGTGGCCTCGCCCTGTTCGACGAGCACGTCGGCCAGGGCGACGATGGCCCCTTCGGCGACGAAGCGGCGGGCGATGGCCTTGCCCGTCCCCCGGGCCGCGCCGGTGACGATGGCGACCTTCCCCTCGAGCAGCATGTTCCCCCCTCACCGTCGACCGGCCTCGTACCGGTCGACGGATCAGGAGTATTGCCCCTCAACCGGTCAGCCGATCAGAAGAGCTCGTCGGTGTAGGCGTTCGTGCCGTGCTTCGTCGGGATGAAGGCGGCCTGCACGGCGAGCGAGGCCGCGCCACCGCTGGCGGTCAGGCGGTCGGCAGTGGGCGCAAACCGGTCGTCCCAGCAGTCGCGGGGGTCGGCCTCGAGGAAGTGGAGCAGCACGACCATGCGCTCGACGCCCTCGACCTCCTTCACGTGGGCGAGGCGGTCGGGCGGCAGCGGCCGGGGCGCGAACCGGACGGTCACGGCGACGGGCCCGCCGAGCACCGACGGCAGGTGCTCGCGCTGGAGCCACCCGTCGAGGGCGACGCGGTCGCCGTCGGCTGCCTCGATCATCTCGATGACCATGCCCTGGTAGGGCTGCACGAGGGTGTGCACGCTGCGGGGCACGTCGTCGTCGCGGTAGCTGGACCCGAGGTGGTCGGCGAAGGCGGTGAACACGTGGCGCCGCTCCTCGAGCGGGTCGTGGCCCTCGCCTCGGCAGCTGCCACGCCCTTCGGCGTGGAGCCGGTAGTTGGCGCCGAGCGACCAGGCGGTGTGGTCCTCGATGCGGCCGCCGTTGACCCAGTACACGCCGATGTACTTGCCGGCGTCGAGGGGCACGGCGACGGTCGTGTCGGCGGGGCCGCGCAGGTGCTGGATCCACGTGGGCGCCACCCAGCGGCGGCACGAGAACATCCAGGGCATCGACATCGCCCCGGTGATCATGTGGTCGTCCTCGTACCAGCGGTTGTAGGCGACGACGTGCTCGGCCATGGGCTCGACCCAGGTGATGAGCGCGCCGCCGAGGTCGGGTGCGTCGGGCCCTTCGGTCGGCAGGCGGCGGTAGGCCTCGTCGACGGGCCGCGGCTGTTCGTTCTTGTCGCTCATGTGGTCCCCCTCGGTCCAGAGGCTGCCACGACCGCACGGTGCTCCGCCTCAGCGGTCGGGCGGTGGCTAGGCCGGGGCTCGGAGGACCACGCCCTCGACGGCGGTGGAGATCCGTGTGCCGGTCACGCCGTCGACCAACCCGTCGATGTCGGTCAGCGCGCCGATGACGGCGGGCCGGTCCGTGGCCCGGGCGAAGTCGCACGCGGCGACGACCTTGGGCCGCATCGAGCCGACACCGAAGTCGGTGAGGTGGTCGCGGACGAGCGCGTCGGGGTGAGCGGCGGCGATCGGCCGCTGACCCGGTGTGCCGTGCCCGAGGTGGACCGCGTCGACGTCGGTCGCCATCACGAACAGGTCGGCGTGCAGGTCCCGGGCGAGCAGCGCGCTGGCGCTGTCCTTGTCGATCACCGCCTCGACGCCGGTGAGGCGGCCGTGCGCGTCGCGGGTGACCGGGATGCCCCCTCCCCCGCCGCAGACCACGACGCAGCCTCCATGGAGGAGCAGCTCGATCTGCCGCTCCTCCACGATGCGCCGAGGAGCCGGTGACGGCACGACGCGACGGAGGTGGTCGCCGTCGGGGCGGAACACCCACCCTCGGTCGCGCTCGAGCCGGGCCGCCTCGGCCTCGTCGTAGCCCGGGCCGATCGGCTTGGTCGGGTCGGCCCAGGCCGGGTCGGCGGGGTCGACCTCGATCATCGTGAGCAGCACCGCGACCGGCCGCTCGTCCGGGAGCCGGTTCACCAGCTCCTGCTCGATCAGATAGCCGAGCATCCCCTGGGTCTCGGCCCCGAGCACGTCGAGCGGAGGGGCCGGGACGGGTCGGTAGGCGGCCCCTGCCAGCGCGAGCAGCCCGATCTGGGGGCCGTTGCCGTGGGAGACGACCAACTCGTGGTCACCGGCGATGGCGGCCAGGTGATCGCACGCCACGGCCACGTTCGCTCGTTGGTTCTCGATGGTCATCGCCTGGTCGTGGCGCAGGAGCGCGTTGCCGCCGAGGGCCACGACGACCCTCACCCGGTCACCCCTCGCGACCAGGCAGGGCAGCGACGAAGCTCTCGAGGATCGCGGTCAGCGACCCGGGTGGGCGCTCCTCCACCGAGTAGCCGACCTGGCGGATCGGCACCCCCACCGACACGATCCGGCCGAGGGCTGATCGGGGTGGCGGCGAGGACGGCGTCGCACGGCACCGCCGCGATGCTGCGCTCGAGGTCGGCCAGTTGCTCGGGCGAGTAGCCGACCGCCGGCAGCGCGGCCTCGATCCGCGGGTAGGAGGAGAGGACGTCGGCGACCAGTCCGACGGCGTAGGGCCGCGGGTCGACGACGACGGCGCCCACCTGGCGGGCGGCCACCGCCCCGGCGCCGAACGCCATGCCGCCGTGGGTCAGCGTCGGACCGTCCTCCACCACGACCACGCGGGCGCCGGCGAGCGACGGGCCGTCGTCGACGGTGACGGGGCTGGCGGTCTCGACGACGACGGCGTCGTGGTTGGCGGCCCGGACGTTGGCCCGCACCTGCTCGACAGCCGACGGGTCGGCGGTGTCGACCTTGTTGATGACGACCACGTCGGCCAGCCGCAGGCAGGTCTCACCGGGGTGGTAGGTCACCTCGTCGCCCGGACGGAGCGGGTCGACCACGGTGAGCATGAGGTCGGGCCGGAAGAACGGGGCGTCGTTGTTGCCGCCGTCCCACACGATCACGTCGGCCTCGCGCTCGGCTCCGGCGAGGATGGCCTCGTAGTCGACTCCCGCCCACATGACGATCCCCATCGCCACCGGCGCCTCGTACTCCTCGCGCTCCTCCACGGTCGGGTCGGCCGCGTCGATGTCCGCGAGGGTGGCGAAGCGCTGCACCCGCATGGCCTCCAGATCGCCGTAGGGCATGGGGTGGCGGACGAGCACCACCCGCAGGCCGGCGTCGCGGAGGACCGAGCACACGAGGCGGCTGGTCGGGCTCTTGCCCGCCCCGGTGCGGCTGGCGCACACGGCCACCACCGGCTTCGACGAGTGCAGCCAGGTCGACCGCGGGCTGAGCAGCCGGAAGTCGGCGCCGGCGGCGAGCACCAGGGACGCCTTCTGCATGACCTGGGTGTGGGAGAGGTCGCTGTAGGAGAACACGACCTCGTCGACCTGTTCCCGTTCGATCAGCCCGGCGAGCTCGACCTCGTCGACGATCGGGATGCCGTCGGGGTAGCGGGGGCCGGCGATCGACGCGGGGAAGGTCCGATCGGCGATGCCGGGGATCTGCGCCGCGGTGAAGGCGACGACGCGCATGGCAGGGTCGTCGCGGAAGACGACGGCGAAGTCGTGGAAGTCGCGGCCTCCGGCGCCCATCACCACCACCCGGCGCTCACGCTCCGACACGGGGTCCACCTACTCGTTCGGGAACAGCGTCGAGTCCGGCCTGCCGCCCACGAGCAGGTCGTGCAGGCTGGCCTGCCCGCGTGGTGTCGTGTCGGTGGTGTTCATGAAGTCGACCAGCACCTCCACGAAGCGCTCCGGATCCTCGGACTGCGGGAAGTGCCGGACCCCCTCGAGGATCTCGAGGCGGCTGCCGGGGATCTCGGCGTGGGCGTCGTGGGCGTGGGAGACCGGGATGATGTCGTCGTGATCGCCCCAGATGATGAGGGTGGGCACGGCGGCGGCGAGGTAGAGGCGGTCGTTGGCGCTGACGGTCTGGCCGCCGAGATCGACGACCGATCGCAGCGTGCGCACGAAGGCCTGCCGGTTCTCGGCGTCGGCCAGCGAGGCGTAGGCGCGCCACATCTCGGCCATCCACGAGGTGCGGATGCCCTGGTCGCGGAGCCACCGGTTGACGCTCCTCCCCCGATCCCGCACGAAGCTCGACGCCACCATCGGCAGCACCACCTCGCTCCCGGGCAGGGAGAGGAGTCGCAGGATGGGACTGACCTCGCGACCCAACCCACCGCTCGACACCAGGACGAGCCGATCGCACAGGTCCGGGTGCTGGTAGGCGAGCTGGAGGGCGATCCCGCCGCCGAGGGACTGCCCGACGATCGTCGCCCGCTCGATGTCGAGCAGGGCCATCAGATCCCGCAGGCCGCTGGCGTGGGCGCCGAGGGAGTAGTCGCCCATCGGCTTGGCCGACTCGCCGTGTCCGAGCAGGTCCGGCGCCACCACCCGGTACCGCTGGGCGAGCGCCGGGGTCACCGCCCGCCACGTGCGTGAGCTCCCGGCCATGCCGTGGATCAACAACAGCGTCTCGTCACCGTCGCCGTCGTCGCGGTAGGTCACCCGGTGCCCGTGGAGCGTCACCTGCTTCACATCACCCATTCAGGACACGTCCCCGAGGGCCCGGGTGGTCAGCCGTCGACCGGTCACCTTGCGCGGGGTGATCGTGACCCACACGCTGTGAACCCCTTCGGCCCACGGACGGGGTGGGCCCGCCATGAGCCGCAGCAGCTCGGGCACGTCGTCGAGGTCGACCTCGTCGGCCCCGCCCCGGACGAGCACGCTCCACCCGGACCCGGTGTCGGCGTCGGTGTGGTCGACCTCGAAGGCCACGGGCGCGTCGACCGCGGCCCGCAGGTGCGAGTCGGGTTCGAGCCTGAACAGGATGAGCGTCCCGGCCAGGCCGAAGTTGACCGGAACCGCCACCGGCCCCTCCGCGTCGACGAACGCGAGGCGTCCGACGGTCTCCTGGCCGAGCAGCGTCATGCACTCCTCGGGGGTCAGGTCCTCGATCTTGCGTTGCATCGCTGATCCTCCATCGTCGAGTGCTCCCCGCATGGCTCAGACGACACCCCTGACGGTAGAAGCGGAAGGGTCCTTTGGCCACACCCACCCCGCCGAGTCGACGGGCGGGCGCGGATGTGGCACTCGACCGGCGGCGGGGTCGGCGCAGGCCCGTAACCTGCGGCGATGGATTCGACGGGTGGTGAGCACAGCGACGAGCAGTGGCACGTCGAGTGCCACCTGGCCGTCGCCGTCGACCGGGAGGCCACCCTCGCCCTCGAGATCTCGCCGGCGGCGCGGCCGGGCATCACCGTCGACCAGACCCTCGAGGTCGCGGTCGACGGGGTCCCGTTGGAGGCGACGGCGTGCGCCAGCGGCCACGGCGGCACGATCCACATCGTGCGCAGCCCGCGGGGCGCGCTCACCATCGACCTGGTCGCCGAGGCCACCCGCTCCGCCATCCCCGAGGTGGCGCCGACCGAGGGCATCGACCTCGGTCAGCTGACCTACCGCCGTCAGAGCCGCTACTGCCCGTCCGACGAGCTGGTCTCGTTCGCCTCCCACGAGATCGGCGAGCCGGTCCCCGGCATGGAGCTGCTGCAGTCGGTGCGGGAGTGGGTGGCCGACCGGCTGATCTACGAGGAGGGCTCGAGCGGCCCGTTCGACACGGCCGTCGACTCGCTGTTCGCCGGGCGGGGCGTGTGCCGTGACTTCGCCCACCTCGCCATCACCATGCTGCGGGCGCTGAGCGTGCCGGCCCGCCTGGCTGCGGTCTACGCGCCGGGGCTCACGCCGATGGACTTCCACGCCGTCGTCGAGGCCCACGTCGACGGCCGCTGGTGGGTGGTCGACCCGACGGGCCTGGCGCCGCGGTCGTCGCTGCTGCGGATCTCGACGGGGCGCGACGCGGCCGACACGTCGTTCATGACCGTGCTCGACGGCGAGGTGTGGCTGAACTTCACCGAGGTCGTCGCCTACACCCACGACGACCTCCCCCCCGACGACCACGTCACCCCCACCCGCCTCCGCTAGCCCCCGACCGGTTGCCAGGAGTGCGCCCACGCGTCACTTCCGCCAACCGATCGCGACGCCCACTCCGACCGGTTGCCAGGAGTGCGCCCACGCGTCACTTTCGGCAACCGATCGCGCTGCCGGTGAGCGCCGGTCAGTCGGCGAGGCGGTGCTTGAGGAGGGTGAGGCCGTCGTCGCCGTGGTCGAAGACGGGCACGACGGCGGCCCCGGTCGTCACCTGCTCGGGCTCGGCGTCGACGATCACGCTGGTGACGTGCACGCCCTCGGTGAGCTCGATGACGGCGATGATCTGCGGCACCTCGTCGGCGAAGGCCGGCACCGTGGGCTGGCGGGTGACGGTGTAGGTGAAGATCACGCCCTCGCCGCCGACCCGGGTCCAGACGAGCTGGTCGGAGAGGCACTGGGGGCAGCGCGACCGGGGGTAGTAGACCCACGCCTCGCACTCGGCGCAGCGCTGGATCTCGACCCGGTCGTCGTTCGAGCGCGTCCCAGAACGGCTGCGACGTGGGGGTGGCGAGGGGCCGGGGCTTGGGGAGCTCGGTCTTCTCGTAGCCGAGGTCGCTCATGGTCAGGCCCCCTGCAGCACGAGGGCTGCCTGCTCGCTCATCACGCCGCCGGTGCCGGTGACGTAGGCGGTGTCGTGGCGGGCGAGCTGGCGGTCGCCGGCCCGGCCCTGGATCTGGCGGACGCCCTCGACCACGTGCGACATGCCGCCGGCGAGGCCGGCCTGGCCGAAGCCGAGCTGGCCGCCGTGGGTGTTGCACGGGAAGTCGCCCTTGTAGGAGAGGTCGTGCTCGCGGAGGAAGGCCTGGCCCTCGCCCTTGCCGCAGAAGCCGGAGTCCTCGATGGTGAGCAGCGCGGTGATCGTGTAGCAGTCGTAGAGCTGCACCATGTCCATGTCGGCGGGGGCGAGCCCGGACATGGCGAACGCCGACGCCGCGGCCGCGGCCACCGGGGTGTGGGGCAGGTCGGGCGAGTAGGTGGGCGTCTTGTGGGTGAGGCGCTCGCCGAAGCCGGTGACGGCGACGGGGCGGTGGTTGGTGCGCTTCGCCCGCTCGGCGCTGCACATCACGAGGGCGGCGCCGCCGGTGCAGGGCATGACGATCTCGAGCAGGTGGAGCGGCTCGGAGATCACCCGGGAGGCGAGCACGTCGTCGGGGGTGAGGGGCTGGCCGAAGAAGACGGCGTCGGGGTTGGCGCAGGCGGAGGTGCGCTGGTCGGAGGCGATCTTGGCCCGGGCCCACTCGTCCCAGCCGTAGAGGTCGTGGTAGCGCTGGGCGTACATGGCGAAGCCGCAGTTCTGGGCGATGTTGCCGTAGGGCAGCTCGAACTCGGCCTGGGGTGAGCCCCACGCGCTGCTCGATGCGCCGTAGACCATCCGGTCGTCGAAGGGCCGGGGCTTGGGCGAGTGGGGCATGGGCTGGGAGGCGGTGGCCATCACCACGACCTCGCAGATGCCGAGCTCGATGGCGGCGGCGGCGCGCCACACCATGCCGGCGGGGGTGGCGCCGCCGAGGTCGACCCGCTCGGCGAAGTCGACCGACCAGCCGCAGTACTCGGCGACGGTGGCGGGCACGAACTGCTGGGCCTCGAAGATGTCGGCGCCGACGACGATGCCGCCGACCTCGCGGCTGTGGATGCCGGCGTCGCGCAGGGCGTCGGCGGCGAGGCCGGCCCACTGCTCGAGGGTCAGTCGCCGTTCGCCGCTGAAGCGCCGTTCGGACCTGCGCTCGGCGTAGCCGACGATGTGCGCATCACCGGTGAGTCCCATCGTTCCCTTTCGCCGCCGTCCGTTCGGCGGACGGGCCCCGTTCTCCTACCACAGGGCCCGTCGGCGACGGGCGGGCCGAAGGGCCCTCGCGGGGTCACCTCCTCGGACACCGGACCCCGTGCCGGCCGTCGGGTTACGGTCGGCCGAGGACGATCGGGGGGACACCGATGGGGATCCGCTACTCGAAGCCACCCGTGCTGATGCACGACGTGATCGACGACCTCGACGCGGCCGATCGCCTCCTGGCCGCCCAGGCGCCGTACACGCCACTGGGTGGCTGGTACAGCCCCGGGGCCGACCCGCACGCGCGCACCCGGCCGATGTGGTTCCAGAACGACTGGGTCCACGACACCTTCGCCGCCGAGGGCTCCGACCTCTTCCTGCGCCACCCCGGCTACATCGAGGCGGCCAGGGCGTTCTACGGCGCCGAGGTGGTCGAGCCCCAGAGCGTCTACGTGAACCTGATGGTCGCCATCGCCGAGGGCGGTCCGGCCCACACCGACAACCCCCGCTTCCACGGCCGTGACCGCACGAACACGCCGATGTGGGTCCTCCGGGTCATGTTGTGGTCAGGCCTGTTCGACCGCTTCGAGATCGTGCAGGCCACGGCCATCTGGTGGCGCAACGACGTCGTGGAGGGCGGCGGGCTCCTGTACTGGCCGGACGGGCCCGACGCTCCGCCGGTCGAGCACGTCGGGTCGATGGCCAACACCGCGCTCTTCGGCGACAACCACGGCATGTTCCATCAGGTGGCGCCGATCGGCCCGTTCGACGAGGGCACCCGACTGGTGACGCCGAGCGCCACCCTCACGCCGGCCGACGACGGAGGCGCGACGGGCGACTGGGTCGTGACCGACCACGGCGAGGTGTGCTTCCGGGCGCCGCTCGAGGCCTTCAGGGTGAGCGTGCTCTGGAAGGCCGACGTGTACGCCACCGCCGCCGAGCGCAACCGCAGCAAGGCCGACACGCTCTCGATGCACGACGTGGCCGACGTCTTCAACGACGACCTCGCCCGCCGCGGCAGCGCGGTGCGCTTCGACCCGACCCGGGCCGAGGACCTGACCCTGAAGGCGGAGATGGCCACCGTCTACCCCGAGGCCGTACCGGTCGGGCGGCTGGTCTCGGCGTTCGGCTGAGCCCTCAGCGGTTCAGTCGCGCGGCTCGAGCACGACGACCGGGGTCTCGACCCCGTGGGTGGCGGCGTACTGGTCGAGGCCCTCGTCGATGGCGGCCCAGCGGGCCCACAGCCGTTCGCGCTCGGCGCCGGTGGCGACGTGGGCGCGGACCTTGCGGACGTGGCCGCCGGGGAGGCGGATGACGGCGTCGGGGTGGGCTTCGAGGTTGAGCCACCAGGCGGGGTGGCCCTGGTCCCATCCGTTCATGGCCAGCACGACGGGCACGGGCCCGTCCTCGATGTAGCCGACGATGACGCTGCGCTCGATGCCGGTCCTGCGGCCGGGCACGGTGAGGCGCAGTGCGCCCCAGCCCCGCTTGCTGGCGGGGGTCCAGAGGAACCGACCACCGCTCACCTTGTTGAGGGCGCGATGGACTCGCCAGAAGAGGTGCTTGAACCACACCGGTGGGAGCTTGGGCGGCGCGTTCGCAGACGATTCGGTGGTCATGGCGACTCTCCCTTCGCCGTCGCCTTCACCGTCACCGTGAGCAGGCGATGCGCAGTCCGGGCGGCGCCAGGGGCCAAAGGCGGACGCGTCAGGCGGGGACGACGGTGGTGCGACAGCCGAGGAGGGAGTTGCCGCCCGGTCCGACGTTGATGCCGTAGGCGCACACCCGGTGCGAGCCCGGGGACGCCGCCACCACCGAGGAGTAGCCGTGGGCCGAGCCGTAGCCGGGGAAGGCGGCACCGACGTCGGGCCGGGAGCCGTCGGCCGTCAGCGCCACACCGGCCGAGTCGACGTAGACGTGCACCGCGATCGGCGCCGTCGTGTCCGGGTCGATCGCCCATCCCGCCACTGACACGCCGCCGGGTACCCCGGTGGCGACGTCGAGGTAGCCGATCGGCGAGGTGTCGGGCACGGTGACCGTGCGACAGCCGAGCAGCGAGTTGCCGCCGGCGCCGACGTTGATGCCGTAGGCGCAGACCTGGTGGCGTCCGGGCGCCGCCGGGATCAGGGTCGACGAGAAGCCGTGGGCCGAGCCGTAGGCGGGGAAGGCAGCACCGACGTCGGGCCGGGACCCGTCGGCCGTCAGCGCCACACCGGCGGAATCGACGTAGACGTGCACCGCGATCGGCTGCCGTCGTGTCCGGGTCGATCGCCCATCCCGCCACCGACACCCCGCCGGGCACACCGGTGGCGGCGTCGAGGTAGCCGAAGGGTGAGGCGTCGCGCACCGTCACCGTGCGGCAGCCGATGAGGCGGTTGGGCCCGCCGGCGCCGACGTTGATGGCGTAGGCGCACACGTTGTGCACGCCGGGCGAGGCGGGCAGCGTCGCCGGTAGCCGTGGTTCGGGCCGGCGAGCGGGAACAGGGCGCCGAGGTCGGAGCGGGGGCCGTCGGCCCGCAGGGCGTACCCGGCACCGTCGATGTAGACGTGCACGGCCGTGGGCCCGGTGTCGTTGTCGGGGTCGATCGCCCAGCCGCCGACGTCGACCCGGTTGACGCCACCGACTGCGTAGTCGAGGTAGCCCATCGTGGGCCGCACGCGGAACACGGCGGCGTCGTTGACGGCCGTGGCGTAGCGCCATGCGCCGCTCGCCCACACCGAGCAGGGGTCGTCGCTGGTCGGGCAGAAGTGAGCCGTGTCCGGGGCGCGGACGACGATCCGTCCGCCTGTGCAGCCCATCGCCGCGGTCTCGAAGGGCAGGCATGGCATGGTCTTCGTCCAGAGGCCTTCGGGGGTGGCGAGGGAGCGACGCCCGGCGTCGGTGTAGACGACGTCCGCGCCTCTGGCCCGCCAGTCGATGGCGGCCTGGGGGTAGACGGTGTTGACGTAGGACCAGATGGTCGAGCCGTCCAGGGCCAGCGAGGGCGGCGCGCCGATCAGCATCACCGCCACCCCGCGTGCGTTGAGCACGGGGATGAGCTCGTCGAGCGTGCTGCGGTAGATCGCGGCGGCGGTCGCTTCGTCCGGGGCGACACCGCCGGGACGCATGCACGGGGTGAACCAGTTGCCGGTGAAGGCGAGGCCGACCAAGCGGGTGCCGGGCACGGCGTCCCTGAGGATCTGGGGCACCCAGTCGCAGAGCGAGGTGCCGCCGTAGGTGTTGACCGTGATCTCGAAGCCGGCAGACCCGACGTAGGTGAGCTGCGAGCGCATCTCCGCGGTGATCGAGTCGCCGTAGACCAACATCGTCGGCTTCCCCGCCGCCGCGGCCGGAGGTGCAGCGGGCACCACCAGCGTGGCGAGCACGGCGATCGCCATGACGACGACCGCAACGGCGTTCGTCAGGAGCCTGCGCCCGGGCCAGGTTCCGGGATCGATCGATGGGGTCGCGCTGGGCATCGTCGTCAGGATGTTATGACGCGGGTGAAGCCTTCGGTGAGGCGCCCCTCGGGCAGGCCGTGGAGGGTGGTGAGCTCGCTCGACCAGCCCCGGAGGAAACCGGGGACGTCGGCGATCCACGAGACCTGGCTGGCGTGGGAGGACAGGGCGGCGACCTTCTTGTCGAACACGTCGGTGATGTCGACGAAGAGGTTCATCGGCTCGAGGCCGGTGATCCACACCTCGGGCACCGAGTGGGGCTGGAGGCCCTCTCGGATCAGGCTCGGGTGGGCGTGGGGGTTGCGGGCGTCGGGGTAGACGGCCGAGATGGTGGCCTCGGCGACGGCCAGGTGGTCGGGGTGGCTGGCGTAGATGCGGTCGTAGCGGCGCTCGGGCGACTGCTGCAGGACGAGGTCGGGCTTCACCGTGCGGATGACGGCGCTGATGCAGCGGCGCAGCTCGAGGTCGGCGACGAGGTGGCCGTCGGGGAGGCCGAGGAAGCGCACGTCGTGCACGCCGACCTCGCGGGCGGCGGCGCGCTGCTCCTTCTCGCGGAGGGCGGCGAGCTCGGCACGGTCGTGGTCCTCGGGTGGGCCGGCCTCGCCGGAGGTGGCGATGGCGTAGACGACCTCGGTGCCGGCCGCGGTGAGGGCGGCGACGGTTCCGGCCATCCCGAAGTCGATGTCGTCGGGATGGGCGACCATCACGAGGGCCCGCTTCGGTGGGGTGGAGAGATCGACGTACTCGGCGCTGGTCACTGGCCGGAGGCTATCGACCTACCGGGGCACGCCACCCGCGGGGTCGGCCGCGGGCGGCGTCGCCTTGCCCCGGCGACGGTGAGTGGTGTCGCCCCGCTGGTCGATCAGTCGATGTGGAAGGTGTGGGTCCAGCTGCCGTCGGACTCGTGCACCGACTCCACCCATCCCGTGGCGCCCTCGTAGCGCCCGGAGCCGCCGATGATCGACCGGATCGTCGTCGACGACACGGCGATGGTCGAGCCCTGCCCCACGTAGTAGGCGACGCCCTCGAGGATGAGCTGGTCGGGCTGGTCGCCGAAGGTGAACACGCCGGTCCAGGGTCGAACGGCCCTCACCAGCGGCTCGTCGGCGCGCGACGATCCCAGGAAGAGCGAGGAGGGGCCGATGATCTGTTCGACCTGTGGGAACGCCCTCGACGCGTCCGCCCAGTTCTGTCCGAACTGCGGCGCGGCCGTCGTGGCCCCGGCCGCGCCGCTGCCGGCAGCGTCGTATCCGCCCCCCGCCGCCGGGTACCCGCCGCCGTCCGGCGGCTATCCGCCGCCCGCGACGCCCGCTCCCACTCCCGCGCCGCCGGCGTGGACTCCTCCACCGGCGGGACCGCCGCAGCCGCAGCCGCAGCCAGCAGCGCACGACCGGTCGACCACGGGTCTCCGGGTGGTGAGCGCGCTGCTCTTCCTCCTCGCCGCCCTGTTCACCGTCGGCGGGATCTTCCCCGACTACTACGACCTCGGTGAGAGCATCGTCGATGACCGCCAGGCCCTCGTGTTCAGCCTCGGCTACACGGCCGCACTGCTCTTCGCCGGCGTCTTCCTGCTCGTGGCCGGCTCGCGACGGGCGTCGGCCGCGGCCGGGGCGGTGGCCCTCGTCGTGGCCACGAGCGCGGGCGCCATCCGCATCGGTGAGTTCGGGAACCTGAGCTCGTTCGATCTGAGTGCAGGACCGGGCTTCTGGGTCCAGACGGTCGGCGATCTGTTCGCTGCCGCTGTCTGGATCCTGGCGATCGTGATCCTGGTGGTCAGCCCGGCGCGGATCGGCGCCGACGTGCGCAGCCTGGGCCCGGCGATCACGGGCTTCCTGGGCCTCATCACGCTCGTCGTCGGCGATGCGAGCTCGCGCTTCGGGCTCTCCTACGGGGGGAGCCTCGGTTCCGATGTCTCCATGACGATCCCGGGTGTGTTCGACGACTTCGGCTGGCGCAACGCCATGCAGGTCCTGATGTGGTTCACCGTGGTGCTCGCCGTCGGCCTCGGCACGTTCCTCTTCCCCCGGTTGGCCGGCGGGTGGGGTCTGCTGACCGGTGCGCTCATGGTCCTGATCATCGAGGTGCTCCCCCCGCTCATGACCACGAGTTGGGCCCAGGACATCGTCCCGTTCGGCGACGAGGTCTTGGTGCTCGAGCTGCGGGCGCCGTTCACCTGGACCGTGATCGCCGTCGTCCTGCTGGCCATCGGCGGCATCCTCGCCCTCGTCGCCCCCGACCACGACCGGGACCGGGCTCTGACGGCCCCGAGAGGGAGTGAGGCGTCCGCTCAGGAGGGGGTGGTGGAGTCCTTGCGCCAGCGGCTCCAGGGCCAGGTGCCGTCCATCTCGATCTCGAGCGAGAAGCTCAGGATGATCCGGATGACGACGATGAGGCCGAGCACGGCGACGCTCTCGAAGGTGGGGTCGACGATGATCGTGCGCACGATGTCGCCGATGATCAGCACCTCGAGGCCGAGCAGGATCGCCCGCCCGAGGTTGCGACGCAGCTGGGGGTAGGCGTCGCCCCTGGTCTCGGGCTTGGTGACGGCGACGGCCGCGACCACGAGGGCGCCGAGCCCGCCGAGAACCATGATCGCCGCACCCGCCGCCTCGACCACCTTGACGACGTCGTTGATGAACTCGTCGTAACTCATGCCAGAACGTAACCCTCAGCCGGGTTGCTCAGGCCGGACCCGTTGCCAGGAGTGCGCTCCCGAGTCACTCCCGGCAACCGGTCACGCCGGTCGCAGTCGTGCCGGTCAGCGCGATCGGATCGGGCACGCACCGCCGGCCCGTTGGGCCTGGCGGATGAGATGGAGCCCGTAACCGGTGCCGGCGAGCCACGTCACCGTGAGCAGCGTGCCGGCGACCCACATGTGATCACGGAGCACGGCGCCGGCTGACGTTCCGGCCAGGACGGCGCCGAGCACCCCCAGCGACAGCGGGAGGTGGCAGGGGCACAGGAGGAATGACCACAGCAGCCACAACCGTCCCCTTCCTTCGAGGCGGCGGGCGACGAGTTGCACCCCGCGTGGGTCGGCAGGACCGTCGATGGGAGGTGTGATCGCTGGAGTCACCTGCTCAACATATACCCGCCGGGGTATACGCGGACGGTCGCCCTCCGGATCTCCACACGCCTTGGGTCGACGTCAGAGGCGGCTGGGGAGGACGGCCTCGATGAGGTGGGGGCCGGGCTCGGCGAAGGCGCGCTCGAGGTGGGCGACGAGCTCCTCGCCGGTGGTCGCCCGGGCGGCGGGCACGCCGAGGCCCTGGGCCAGGGCGCAGAAGTCGATGGGCGGCTCGGAGAGGTCGAGCATGGCGCTGGCCCTCGGGCCGCCGGCCTCGGCGCCGACCCGCTGCAGCTCCATGTCGAGCACGGCGTACGAGCGGTTGTTGAGCACGATGGTGGTGACGTCGAGGCCTTCGCGGGCCTGGGTCCACAGCGACTGGATCGTGTACATCGAGCTGCCGTCGGCCTCGATCGAGAGCACGGGCCGGTCGGGGCAGGCCACGGCCGCGCCGGTGGCGACGGGGAGGCCGATGCCGATGGCGCCGCCGGTGAGGGTGAGCCAGTCGTGGCGGGGGCAGCCGGCGGTGGCGCCGGAGGTGAACAGCCCGGCGGTGTTGCCCTCGTCGACGACGATGGCGCTTTCGGGCAGCAGCGCGCCGATGGCGTTGGCGAGGCCGGCGGCGTCGAGGGGCCCGGTCGGCCGGTCGGGCCGGGCGGGCTCCGCGAGGGCGACGGGCGCGTCGGCGGCACCGAGCTCGGCGACGAGCGCGTCGAGGGCGGCGACCGGGTCGTCGGTGCCGGTGGCCAGCACGTGGACCGTGCACCCCTCGGGCACGAGGTCGCTGGCCTTGCCCGGGTAGGCGAAGAACGAGACGGGCGCCTTGGCGTCGACCAGCACGAGGTGGCGGATGCCGTCGAGCTGCATGGCGGCGAACTCGGCGAGGTAGCTGAGGCGGTCGACGGCGGGCAGCCCGGCGCCGCGCTCGAGGCGGGCGGGGAAGGTCTCGCCGAGCATCGCCGCGCCCGTCGCCGACGCAACCCGGGCGGCGGCGACCAGCCCGGCCTCCCGCATCGCCCGGCCGCCGAGGAAGAGCGCGGCCTTCTCACCGGAGCGCAGGGCGGCGGCCACCGAGCGCACGACGTCGGCGTCGACGGCGGTCGGCGCCGCGGGCGAGACGGGCGGGGCCGGCGTCGGCGCCCTCGGTCCACGACACGTCGGCGGGGAGGATCAGCGTGGCGACGCAGCCGCGGGGCGAGCGGGCGGCGGCCACGGCCTCCGCGGCGTCACCGGCGAGCGCCTCTGTAGTGGTCGTCGTGCGCAGCCAGCCCGACACGTTGCGGGCGACGGTCTCGATGTCGGAGTCCAGCGGGCGCGTCGTACTGCTTGTGGTAGGTGGCGTGGTCCCCGACGATGTTCACGACCGGGGTGAAGGCCCGCCGGGCGTTGTGGAGGTTGGCCAGCCCGTTGCCGAGCCCCGAGCCGAGGTGGAGCAGGGTGGCCGCCGGGCGCTCGGCCATGCGGCCGTAGCCGTCGGCCGCGCCGGTGGCGACGCCTTCGAACAGGGCGAGGATGCAGCGCATCTCGGGCACGTCGTCGAGGGCGGCGACGAAGTGCATCTCGGAGGTGCCGGGGTTGGCGAAGCACACGTCGACCTCGGAGGCGACGAGGGTGCGGATGAGGGCCTGGGCGCCGTTCACGGGGTCTCCTGCTCGTCGAAGATGGTGCCGGGGTTGAGGATGCCGTTGGGGTCGAAGGCGGCCTTGATGCGGCGCATCACCGCGACCTTGGCCGGGTCCTCGAGCTCGAGGAAGTGCTGGCGCTTCTCGGTGCCGATCCCGTGCTCGCCGGAGATGGCGCCGCCGAGGCCGATGCCGAGCCCGAACAACCGGTGCAGCACCTGCGAGCGCACCTCGGGGTCGGGCTGGAAGACCGAGAGGTGCACGTTGCCGTCGCCGACGTGGCCGCAGCCGGTGATCCACGAGCCGGTCTCGGCGGCGAGCTCCGACACCGACTCCATGTAGGTGGGGATCGAGGCGCGGGGCACGACCACGTCGACGATGTCGTCGGCGCCGGCGGCCTTGGCCACCCAGAACGCCTTCTCCCGGGCCTCGATGAGCTGGCCCGCGGCGTGGGAGGGCAGCACGTAGACGTCGATGGCGCCGAGCTCGCCGAGCAGGGCGCCGAGCTCCTCGGTGTCCTCGTCGAGGCGGTCGACCTTGTCTCCCTCGAGGCACACGACGAGGTAGGCGAGGGCGGTGGCGCGCACCTCCTCGGGGATGCCGAGGTCGAGCCCGACGTTGGCCGTGGCCGCGTCCATGGTGATGAGGTCGAGGTACTCGAGGATGAGCGGGCCGACGCCGGAGTCGACGATGCGGGGCACCGCGTGGGTGACCTCGTCGAGGGTGGCGAACGGGGCCAGCACGGTGACACCGTGGGCGGGGCGGGGGTAGAGCCGCAGGGTGGCCTCGGTGACGAGGGCGAGCGTGCCCTCCGACCCGATGACGAGCTGGGTGAGGTCGTAGCCGCTGGTGGCCTTCACGAACCGGCCGCCGGTGCGCAGCACCTCGCCCGACGGCAGCACGACCTCGAGCCCGAGCACCTGGTGGCGGGTGACGCCGTACTTCACGGCCCGCATGCCCCCGGCGTTGGTGGCCACGTTGCCGCCGAGGCTGGCGGTGTACTCGCCGGGGAAGACGGGGTAGACGAGCCCGTGGGCGGCGGTGACCTCGTCGAGCTCGGCGAGGGTGACGCCGGGCTGCACGACGGCGACGTGGTTCTCGGTGTCGATCTCGAGCACGCGGTTCATCCGCTCGAACGAGATGAGCAGCCCGCCGGCGACGGGGACGGCCGCACCCGACAGGCCGGTGCCACTCCCCCGGGCGGTGACGGGCATGCCGATGCTGTCGGCCAGGGCGAGGAGGGCGGCGACCTCGGCGGTGGAGCCGGGGCACACCACCCACGCCGCGGTCGTGGGCGTGGCGGTGAGGGCCTCGTCGTGGGTGTAGTCGTCGCCGGCGTCGGCGCCGGAGCGCACGTTCGCCGCGCCCACGACCTCGGCCAACCGCTCGGCCAGATCAACTCCGCTCTCAGGCATCGTCCCCTCCGGATGCACGGCCCCCTCGGCCGCCCCGGAAAACTAGGCGGCCGGGTCGTTCGGCATCACCGACCTTCGCCCCTACCTGATCTCCGCGCCGAGGTGGACGCTTCGAACGACGAAGGGGGCTCCCGATGTACATGCGCGACAGCGACGCGTTCTCCTGGTACATGGAGAAGGACCCCCTGCTGCGCTCGACCGTGGTGTGCGTGGTGCTTCTGAAGGGCAGCCCTGACTGGGGCCTTCTGCCGGAGCGGCTCGAGCGGGCCACCCGACTGGTCCCGGGGTTCCGGCACAAGGTGGTGACGCCCCCGCTGCGGTTGGCGACACCCCGCTGGGTGGTCGATCCCGACTTCGACATCTCGTGGCACGTCCGCCGGTTCGAGGCGGCGCCCCCGAAGAACCTGGCGACGGTGCTCGAGTTCGCCCGCAAGACGGGAATGGCGGGCTTCGACCGGAGCCGCCCGCTCTGGGAGTTCACGTTCATCGAGGGCATGGAAGGTGGCCAGACCGGCCTCGTGATGAAGGTCCACCATTCGCTGACCGACGGCGTCGGCGGCGTCGACCTGGCGCGGCTGCTCTTCGACGTCGTTCCCGACTCTGGTGACCTCGGTCCGATGCCCGATGCCCCGGTCGGCGAGCTGCTCGGCGGCGTCGACCTGGCGCGCGACGCGATCGGTCACCGGTTGTCACAGATCCGTGACTTCTCGAAGGACCGCATCAGCTCGGTCGTGAGCGACGTGACGCAGTTCGTGCAGCACCCCGGGGACTCCCTCGCCGAAGGTGTCGCGACCGCCCAGTCGATCGCCCGGTTCGTGGCACCGGTGTCCGAGACGCTGTCGCCGGTGATGGTCGGGCGCCACCCCGCCTGGCACTACGGGGTGGTCGAGTTCCCGCTGCGGGGGATGCTGGACGCGGCGCACGCCGCCGGCGTCACCCACAACGACGCCTTCCTCGCCGGGGTCACGGCCGGGCTTCGGCACTACCACGAGCGCCACGAGGCGGACGTGGAGGAGCTGCGCGTCACCATGCCCATCTCGATCCGACAGACCGACGACCCGATCGGCGGCAACCGCATCACGCTCATGCGGTTCAGGCTCGCCGTCGACATCGTCGATCCGCGGGAGCGGATGGCCGAGACCCACCTGCGCTGCGAGCTGGTCAAGACCGACCGCTCGTTGCCGTTCACCAACGCCATCGCCGGCACCTTGAACCTGCTGCCGCGGGCGGTCATCGGCGGGATGCTCGAGCACATCGACTTCGTCGCCAGCAACGTCCCCGGCATCGCGGTGCCGCTCTACCTCACGGGCGCGAAGGTGAAGCGCTTCTACGGCTTCGGACCGACGATCGGCGCCGCGTTGAACCTCACGTTGATGACGTACCGGGGCCGCTGCCTCGTGGGCGTCAACATCGACACCAAGGCCGTGCCCGAGCCCGAGGTGATGATGGACTGCCTGCGGATCGGCTTCGACGAGGTCCTCGCCGTCGGCGGCGCGAAGGGCCGGGCGAAGGTGCCGACCGGCGCCGCGTGAGCCGGCGGTCAGGGATCCGACCGGGTCGGCGAGATCAGCCATCCCCCGCCCCGGGGAACGCGCTCAACCGCTGGGATGGTCCGGATGGGCGGGGCTGAGCACATCGGCCCGCCCGTAGTGCCCGACGACGTCGAAGTAGCGCTTGGCGTGCAGCGCCCTGCGGAGGTCGCAGTCCGCGATGACGAGCCCCTCTGCGTCGTAGAGGGGGCCGGCGATCACCTCGCCATCGGGCGACACGATGCACGCGCCCCCGCGACCGAAGACGTCGACGCCGTCGGGCAACGCCAAGGGGAAGTCGTCCGGGAAGGCGCTCGCGGGGATGAACTGAGGCACGCTCACCACGAAGGCCCCGGCCTCGATGGCGATGTGCCGCATCGACGCGATCCAGCCGTCGCTGTCGTCTGCGGTCGGTGCCAGCCAGATCTGCGGACCGCCCTCGTAGACGCGCCATCGCGCCAGGGGCATCCGGTTCTCCCAGCAGATGAGTCCGCCCACCCGGGCGCCTCCGGGAAGCTCGACCACGCCGAGGTCGTCGCCGGCGCCCACCCCGTGGAACACCCGCTCGTGCATCGTGGGCATCAGCTTCCGATGTCGGTGCAGCACCCCCTCGCCGCCGATGACGAGGAGCGTGTTGTACAACGATCCGGGTCGGTCGTCCTCCCGCTCGTTGATGCCGATCGCGAGATGAACGCCGCGCGCCGCACACGCCGCGGTCAGTCGGTCGACCAACGGCCCGTCGACGTCGATGCTCGACGCCCACATCCGTTCCCAGAGCTCCTCGCACCCTTCGGTCCAGGTCGCTGCCTGCGCCGCCCACACCCCGCTCGGGTAGAGGGAGGCGAAGCACTCCGGGAACACGACCAGGCTCGCACCGCCGTCCGCCGCCTCACCGAGGAGATCGATGGCCTTGTCGATGGTGGCGTCGGCATCGAGGATCACCGGCGTCGCCTGGACTGCCGCCACACGTACCATCTCGAATGCGGTCATGTCCGAGGGTAGTCACATGTTCTCGAGAGGGCCTGCCCACGATCGTTCCGTCGACCGCGAGTCCGTCCACCGAGTGTCGACTGCGGAGCGTCAGCTCTCGGAGGCGGCAGGCAGGTTGAAGTTGGCGTGCGAGACCATCCGCCACTCGCCGTCACGCCAGACGAACGTGCTCAACCTCGGCGCGAGCTGCTCGCCGAGCACACCACCGGTGGTGGCCTCGGCCGCCTCCACCGACCACCGGACCACCAGGACGTCCCCGTCCTGCACGCCGAGGACATCGGGTCCCAGCTCGAAGGAGGTCACGGTGATGGGGGCGGCGAGGTACTCGTCGCGCGTGGCGGTCGAGCCGTCGGCCCGTTGGATCACGAACCCGTCGGCGAGGAGGTCCGCGAGGCCGTCCCGGTCGCCTTGCTGGAGGACGGTCATGAACTCGGTGGCCAGCTCCCGACCGGTCGCGCTCGGGTCGGCAACCACGGGGACCGTGGTGGCCGACGACCCGCTCGAGGAATCATCCGAGCACGCACCGAGGCCGACGACAGCACCGAGAACGACGGCGAGGACGATGACCAGCGCGAGAAGCGGTCGGTGGCGCATGGGACGACTCCCTCTGTCAGGGTCTACGCCCCTTGTACCGCCCCGCAGAGGTCCCGACCACCTCCGAAAGTCCTTCCGGGCCCGCCGGCTGGGTGTCAGGTCCCCGGGCAGCCGAGCGCCCTCAGCGGTGGCCGCTCGCGCTCGTCGAGTCGAGCAGGCGGGCGACCTCGTCGACGATGCCGTCGGCGATGAGGTGGAGGTCGGGCATCACGTCGCGATCGGCGGTGAGACCGAACGACAGCCGGTTCGCGTACGAGGTCACCGCGATGGTGAGCCCTTCGTCGTCGATCACCTCGACGTAGGGGTAGGCGCGGCGCACCTCGCTGCCCCGGATGAACAGAGGCGTGCGGGGGCCTGGGATGTTGGTGATCACCAGGTTCATCGGCACGGAGTGGCTGATGAGCCGCGCGAACCGAGCCGCCAGCATCGGGAACCCGGCGGCGGCGTCGAGCATGACCTCGACGCCCTCGGCGAGGCCGGACGCCTTGAGCTCGACCGTCTGCTCGTGGATCCGGCGCAGGCGGACCGCGGGGTCGGCTTCGCCGATCGGGAGCTCGACCATGAGGAGCGACACCCTGTTGCCCATCACCGCGCCGTGCTCGTCGTGCCGGCGCCGGGACACCGGCACCATCGCCTTGAGCGTGTCGCCCACGACCCGTCTCCCCGTCGCTGTGGAGGTAGCTGCGCAGCGCTCCGGTGCACAGCGCGAGGACGACGTCGTTCACCGTCACGTTCGTCGCTCTGGCGGATCACCCGCACGTCGTCGAGGTCGACGTCGGCGCTCACCCAGCGCCGATGCCTTCCCACCGGTGTGTTCCACGGAGCGGGCGGGGTCGACACGAGCAGGTCCCCCACCGCGGTCACGACGTCGCCGAGCGCTCGTCGCACCCGCTGCGGATGGCGCAGTGCGTCCACCGACGCCTTCACGACCTCGCCCGGGCGCACCACTCGCTCCGACGAGGCTGTCGATGAGCAGCCGGCGATCTGAGGGCGCGGGCCGAGGGTGGAAGGCGGGGTGGGCTGGGACCTCGGCCGGCTCGGGGCCCGAGATCGCAGATCGCGAGGAGCAGGTCGACGTTGGCGACGCCGTCGCCCATCGCGTGGTGGCACTTGAGGACCAGACCCAGCTGATCGCCCTCGACAGCCGTCGACGAACCACATCTCCCACAGCGGACGGTCCCGGTCGAGAGGCTGGGCCTGCATGCGGCTGAACAGCTCCCACACCTGCGCGTCGTCCCCGGGACGGGGCACCGCCGTGAGGCGCACATGCCGCTCGATGTCGAACGAGTCGTCGTCGACCCAGATGGGCAGGCCCGTTCCGAAGGGTACGAACATGACCTTCTGCCGCAGCCGGGGAAGCTCGTGCAGCCGTCCCGAGACCAGCGCCCGGAGCTCGTCGAGGCGCACCCGTCCCTGCTCGTCCCGCAGCGGACCGGCGTCGAGGTACAGGAGGGCACCGACGTGCTGGGGTTCGTGCGCGGTCTCGATGTGCAGGAACGAGGCATCGACCACGGTCAGTCGCTCGTACCCCATCACGGCCCTCCGGGAGATCGCCTTGTTGGTAGGACACCACCGTTCGGTGGCGGCGACCAGTGGCGAAGGTCCGCCACGGGACGGACGGACCGAGCCCGCGGGCCCCGATCAGAGCGGCGCGATCCGGTCGGGACCGATGTGGTGGCGGGTCACCACGTCGCCGGTCACGTCGTAGACGTAGGACGGGTCGCACTGGTAGGTGCCCGGCTCCTCGGGCGACACCCGGACGAACTCGGTGCCGCGCATGCCCATGAGCAGCCCGCACGTCGGCGGTTCGTTGTTGCCGGGGTCGGCGGCGGCGTGGAGCCCGCCGCCGGTCCACTCGTGGATGCCGTCGAGTTGCTGCCCGACGCACGAACGGGTCAGGTCGGAGCCGCAGGCTTGCGCCGCGGTGGCCCAGAGAAGGAACGCCGAGGCGGCCTGCTCGCCGATCTGGTTCGGGTCTCCGCCGTGGCCCTCGACGATGTCGAGGAACTGCTGGACGGCCGGCACCTGCCCGGCCTCCTCGAACGGCACGAAGGCCATGCGGAAGTACACGTTGTCGGCGAAGCCGTCCCTGTTCCAGGCGACGAACGACGCGTCGTAGGCGTTGGTGTCGGCGTACCAGATCGGCCGGTACTCGAGCTGGTTCGCGGCATCGAGCGCGTTCTCGAAGCTCGGGGCCGGGGCGCCGACGTAGTAGACGACCTCGGCCCCGCAGTTCTTGAACCGCTGGATGAGCGGCTTCCAGTCGGCCTCACCGGCGATGTTGTAGGCGTAGGCGCACTCGGGCTGGAACTCCCACCCGATGGCGGTGAAGGCCTCGACCACCTGGTCCTTCCGATCCTTCATGACGGCGTAGTCGCCGTAGATCACGCCGGCCTTCTTCACCTGGTCCGGGTACATCTCCTGGAGCCTGACGCCGCCGTAGACCGAGGCCCGGTCGATGGCGCTCGGCATCGGCTCCCACTTGAGCGGTGCGTTGGCGAACCGGGCGGTCCCCGCGGCAGCAGGCACGGCCGGGAGCCCGCACTCGCGGCGGGTCGGCTCCTGGCCGTCGTCGAAGACGAACAGCTCGCCCACCAGGAAGAACTCCTCGGCGCAGGCCGCGGTCATCACGTTGGTGACCTCGGTGACCTTGGCGTCGTAGTAGGTGGCGTCGACCTGGCGGCCGTTGATCCCACCCTGCTCGTTGCACCACGCGACGAAGGCCTCCACGGCGTCGCTCGTCTGGTGGTCGAGGCCCGGGGAGCCCTGGTAGCCGGCGTCGTCGCCGTAGCCGATGCGGATCGCCTCGTCGGTCACGCCCTGGTCGGTGGCCCCCGTGGCGTCGCCCGGCCCACACGGGGAGTCGAGGGTGCCGAACCTCCCGGACGTCTGGCCGCTGCTCGCCGTCGTGAGGTCGGGGCTGGACGCAGAGCCGTCGCCCCGGCGGGAGCCTGCGCACGCGTCGGCGAACAGCGCCAGGACGAGGAGCACTGCGGTGACCATGGCGAGTCTCCGTGTCGCTCCCACGGGTTCCCCCTCGTTGCTCTGTGCGCCGGAGTGCCCGGTGCGTTCGTGCGCTCCTTGTCAGCACACAACCGGTGCCCGCCACGCACCAGAGCCGTTCGGCCTCACGACGACCCGACGTCGCGCCCCAGCTCGGACCCTGTGTCGTCGCCGTGACCGGACCGCCCACTCGCCCGAGTACCGCCTCGTCGCCCGGGTGCTCCCGTCGAAGGGAGGACTCCGGCGCCATGCCCGCAGGCCGTCGGCCCACGGGTCCGCCGGGCTCAGCCCCGACGCCTCAACAGGACCAGCGTGAGGCACACCACGATGATCCCGCCCAGCACCTGGCCGCCCTTGGCCAGACGGCCGACGTCGAGGGCGGGCTTCCACTCGACGTGTCCGCCCCGGACCTCGTACACGCCCACGGGCTGGGCGCCGAAGCCGAACCCGGTCCCGAAGCCGTGCCCACCGGCGTCGTCGGGGCCCGTCCCCTCACCGCCGCCGCCGCCGGCACCTCCGAAGACCCGGGCCACCGGGATGATCGTCACACCGTCGAGCTCATAGGCCTCGCCGTAGACACCCCGGACGGTCATGGCATCCCGCACGCCGCGCAGGTTGTCGAGGACCGCGCCCTCTGCCTCGCCACGGACATCGTCGGTCATACCGCACCTCCGCTCTCGAGTTCTGACCCGAACGCTACGACCGGCCGGGGTCACGGCCAAGGGGCCATGGGTCCCTGGATCCGAGCGGCGTGCGCTCGCCGTGGCCCACCGACCGCGCAGCGGACGGATGGGCTCGTCGGACCGGTCAGCCGCTCCTGAGGACGGACTCCAGAACAAGGCTGCCCTGGAGTGGCACGCCCGATTAGGCCGTCCGTGGGATGCGCTCCGCACCGAGGCGGGTCCGGGACGTCGAGCGTGGCGGTCACGGTCGTCGGGCTCAGGTGTGCGCGCCGTCCGTGCGGCGCCGGGCCGGCTCACCGCGAGGGGAGCGAGCCCTCCACCCACCCACGCAGCTCCTCGAGCGGACGCGCCCCCACCAGACGGCCCGCCTCGCGGCCCTTCTCGAGCAGGACGAAGGTGGGGATGCCCTGCACGCCGAAACGGGCCTGGACGGCGGGTGCCTGGTCGACGTTGACCTTGACGAGCCGGATGCGCCCCGCCATCTCCCGAGCCAGTTGCTCGAGAAGAGGGCTCACCGTCCGGCACGGTCCGCACCACGGAGCCCACAGGTCGATCACGATCGGGAGTCGGCTGCTGGCCACGATCCTGTCGAGATCGGTGCTGTCGGCATCGACGATCCACGGCAGCGGTTCATGGCACCTGGCGCAGCGGGGCACCCCTGCGGCGTCGGCCGGCACACGGTTCTTCACGCCGCACGACGGGCAGGCGACGATGTCCAACGAGCTCATGTCGACACGCCTCCGACGTTCGGCTCAGCGCACAGGATAGGTCTGGGCAGGTGCGACGCCAGGGTGGGGCCACGACGGCCTCACTCGTCGGCGGCCACGGCGAGCAACAGCTTGCCGACAGTCGCTCGTGACTCGAGCGCAGCCTGGGCCTCTGCGGCGTCGGCGAGGGGCCGGACGCTGTCGATGACCGGGACCAGCCACCCGGCGCGCCGCGCCGACCAGAGCTCGTCGGCCTTACGGAGCACCTCGCTGCGGGTGCGCATGAAGTTCGTCAGCGAACCCCCGGTGAGAGTGAGCGACCGGGGGAAGAGCTCCATGGGCGAGAACGACTCGGGGAGACCGCCGGCGATGCCGAACACGCACACGACGCCCCGGTCGGCCAGAGCCCGGAGGTCCCCACGGAAGGTGCTTCCGGCCACGCCGTCGACGATGTAGTCGACCCCCGCACCGTTGGTGAGACGGAGCGCCTCGTCGGCGAAGTCGACCTCGTCGTACCGGATCACATGGTGGGCCCCAGCGGCGAGCGCGCTGTGGGCCTTGGCGTCGCTCGACACGGTGGCGAGCACGGTGGCGCCCAGATGGACGGCCCACTGCACGACGAGACGTCCGGTGCCGCCGGCGGCGGCGTGCACCAGCACCGTGGTCTCCGCCCCGATGGAGACGCGTTCGGTGACGAGGTAGTGCGCGGTCAGACCCTGCAGGGCCAGCGCCGCGGCGTCGAGGAGCGAGATGTCGTCAGGGAGAGGCAGGACCTGCCCAACCGGAAGAGCGACGCGCTCGGCGTACGCCCCCAGCGTGGTGGCAGCGGCGGTCGGACACCAGGCGACCCGGTCACCGACGGCCAGGTCGTCGACGCCCTCGCCGAGCCCCACGACACGCCCGGAGCCCTCGAGGCCTGGTGCGAGCGGGAACGGCATCGCCGTGAGCCCCATCCGCATGGCGACATCGGCGAAGTTCACCCCGGCGTAGGCCACCTCCACGAGCACCTCACCGGGGCCCGGGCTCGGGTCGGCCACCTCGGCGACGGTGACCACCGAGGCGTCCCCTCCCTCGGGATAGACGACCGCCTTCATGATCGACCCCGTGGGGACGGTCTCGTCGGATCCGGGGCTCTTCGGGAAGACGTCATGACTGAATCCTGCCCCGACGACGTCGCCTCGGGGTCCTCGCGTCGGTGCACCGGCCCGATGGGCGAACCCATCGAGGAGAGGCACGCCCGACGAGAGCGTCCGGGTCGATCGGGAACGACGAACGGCGCTGGGCGAGGAAAGCCCTGGGCCATCTGGTATCAGACCGATACCATGAGGCGATGGCGATGACTCTTCGACTCACCGACGACGAGCAGCAGGCGCTTCGGGATCTGGCTCACACCGAGGGAATCTCGATGCAGGAGGCCGCCCGCCGGGCGGTCCGCGCCTACGTCGAACGCTCGCAGCACCAGACCCGTGTCTCCGAGGCATCCCAGCGGGTTCGTGAGGCTCATGCCGATGCCTTGCGCCGGCTCGGCGAGTGAACCAGCCCGTCGAGTACCTCGACATCGACGATCTCCTCGGGCTGGCCATCGACCTGCTGGGCGACCCGCCCCCGATCCGAGACGGTGGGCTGCTCGCGTCGGCTGCGGCCCGGCCGCAAGCCACCTTGTTCGGTCAGGACGCCTACCCGGACCTGTGGACGAAGGCGGCCGCGCTGCTGCACTCCATCGTGAAGAACCACCCGCTCGTCGACGGCAACAAGCGCCTCGGGTGGTTGGCCACCGCGGTCTTCCTCCAACTGAATGGTGTCGAGATGACCAGAGTCGACAACGACAAGGTCTTCGAGTTCGTCATGGCTGTCACGGTCGGCGCCGACGACGTCGAGCAGATTGCCAGTCTGCTGCGCCACCTGGCGAAGGGTCGCCCCAGCGCGGGCTGACGCAGGAGGATGCCACCGGGATACCAGGTGCTCCCCGAGACTTGGTGAAGGAGTGGCAGACGCCCGGTGCGGTTCAGGTTTCGTTCCTGCGTGCTCCCCAGTCGTCGTCGACTCCACCGGAGGGCTGGTCCCGCAAGTCGATCACAACGTCTGGATCGGTCAGGTCAATCATCACGGGTTGATCCTCGGCCACCGACCCGGCGACGCCGTTCCCGGTAGCGATGCACTCGCGTCTCCACGCGGAGAACGCCGCCCAGCGCGAGGTTGGCTCTGGATCGCGACCAACGGTCGGCGTGCGGGCCGGGAGGCCAGTGCTCTGTGGCTTCGCCATAGGGACCACTCTGGCATCAGGCACAGCAATCTCCACCCGGGCGGCGTTCGGTCCTGTCCGATGGTTCAGCCCATCCGATCTTGGAGGTGGCTGATGCGTGGGCAACGGTTGACGGTGGCGGAGAAGGAACGGCTGGCGGAGCTGGTGGGTCAGCCGTCGCTCTTGAAACGCTTGTAGTTCTTGATGGCCCGTCCAAAGCGGCGCTCGGCGGCACGCTGGCCATGTTTGTCGGCCCGCAGCGCAGCGGCCGCCGCCTCCCTCCGAAGTGACTCCCACGCGGCAAACCGCTCGGCGGACACGTGACCGTCCGCCACCGCCGCCTGTACAGCGCAGCCGGGCTCAGACCCGTGGGTGCAGTCCCGGTAGCGACAGGCCAAGGCGTGCTCCTCGATCTCGGGGAAGACAGAGTCGACTGCCGACTCGTCGGTCCAGAGGCCGACCTCGCGCAGCCCAGGCGTGTCGACGAGTACGCCTCCACCGGGTAGCGGATGAAGCTCTCGTGAGGTGGTCGTGTGACGACCCCGGTGGTCGGTGGCTCGAACGGCCGACACGGATGCGACCTCACCACCCACGAGAGCGTTCACCAGCGTCGACTTGCCCGCCCCCGACTCGCCCACCAGCGCCAGGGTCCGCCCGCCGACATGGTGGCGCAATGCCTCGAGGCCCGCTCCGGTCACACAAGAAACCGCCACAACGTCGAGCAGAGGGTCGATCTCGTGAACCCGGCCGATGAGCGCCTCGATCCCACTGTCGTCCTCGACAAGATCGGTCTTTGTGAGCACGACAAGGGGCATCGCGCCGGCATCCCAGATCTGCGTCCGCGTACGGAACAAGCGACCGGCCTTGAGTGGTCGGTCCGACCCGAAAACCATGGCGACGACGTCGACGTTGGCGGCCAGCAACTGCTCATCGGCCCCGGGATCGCGGCGGCGCAGCAAGGACGACCGATCGAGGATGTCGACGATCACCTCGCCGTCTTCGACCACGACCCAGTCGCCGACCGTCAGCGCGCCGACGTTGCGCCGCGCCGGCAAATGGATGAGTCCGAGCGACGTCGCGACGAGCGGTGCGGCCCGATCGTGGCGCACGATGCGGCCCGGTTGAACGTCACCGTCCGCAAAGCGGGCGAAGAGCGCCGACCAGTGGTCATCCCAACCGTAGGTACCGAGGATCTCTTCCATAGGGCGTCGGGCACCACGCGCCCGATGTGATGACCCTACCGTCGACAGCGAATCCAGCGAACTCCCGCTACCGGCCAGCATCTGAACCCACCACGCACCAGAGCGGGGCCAGAACCGCGTCCCAGATCGCCGGATAGGTGGGACGACTGACGCGTCGCACCACGAGGCACCTGGGTCGCACGGATCACCGCGGGGCCGCCACGCGTTGCCTGCACGTGCAGGTGGCCCGACCAGACCGTCCGGGTGGGTGCAACGGTGGCGGCGAAGCACCAGGTCAGAGTCGAGCGCAGCAACCGACTACTGGCCGGCCATGCGCGTGGGTCGGCGACCGTGGGGACGTGATCCGGGATCGGGTCAGACGGGGGCAGGAGGCTGGTCGCGCGGATCGGCAGATGCGGTGAGATCTTCGAGTGCTCGTTGCAGTTGCGCGAAGCGAGTGGCGCCGAGGGGTTCAAATGAACACAGCGATCGTCGACCGTCCACAGAGTGACGAAGCCCTCGCCTGGTGGTTCCTCGACCTTCTGGTGATCGAGCACCGCTGCGCACCTGGCATGCAGGCGGTCGTGCTCGAGATGACCCTGCCGCTCGGTTCCTCCGCGCCGCTGCACGTCCACGACACGCTCGATGACACCTGGTACATCCTCGAGGGCGAGATGGTCGTGCGCTGCGGCGACGACACCCAGGTCGTCGGCGCGGGCGACTGGGTGTCGATGCCACGCGGCGTTCCGCACACCTTCCGAGTCATCGGTGAGGGCGCTGCCCGCATCCTGCTCGTCCACGACAACTCCAGCTTCCGCGACCTGATCCGAGACCTCGGCACACCCGCCGGCGCTCATGTCGTGCCGGCCCAGCCGGTGTTCCCCCCGATGGATGAACTCGCCCGCGTCGCGAGCAGTCATGACCTCACGCCGATCGGACCACCCATGAGCGCCGACGACGCCAGCGCCGCCCTCGGAGGCGCACACTGAGCGATCTCACAGTGGGGCAGGTCCGGCGAGGTCGACACTCTTTTGGCACGCCCGATGAGGTCGTCTGGGCCAGTGCGGAGACAGCCCGAGGCAGCCGTACATGCCAGCGGTCGATCGGCTCCGGTCAGCAGCAGAGACGAGTCGATCCGGAAGTGTCCGGCTCAGCGGGTTCGACGAGGGTTTGAGGGAAGTCATCCCCAACCGGGTGCCAGGGCAGTCCCTCCACTTACCGCGGTCCGTTTCGCCCCGGTGCCGCTGCTCACTCAGTTGGCGGCGTGGGCCAGAGACGTTCGAGCCGTGCGCGTTCAGCGACACCCACGATGTTGGTCATGACCTCACCGAAGCGGTCCGGGTCCGCCAACAGCCAGGTGTGGGTTCCTTCGACGATGTGCGCGTTCTGGCCGATGGCGGTGACGATCGCGTCGAGCGACGCTGCGGGCAGGATGGCGTCCTCGTTGCCCCACAACACCGCGATGGGCAGACCGCGGGAACGGAGCTGCTCGAGTTCGGGCAACAGGTTGGCGTGCCGAGCGATCGAACCGACGCGCCAGAACCCGACGGGGTCACGCACGATGTTGCGCACTGCGTCCTGAACAACGACCGGGGCGACGACCCAGCGTTCGCGCCGACCGGTCACGTCCTGGGGGAAGTGGATGCCCCAGTCCCACAGCGGACGGTCCGTCAGGTACTGGACGTCACCTTCGCCGTGCTTCCACACCGCCCCACCGATGGAGTTGACCAGCACGAGCAGCTCGCAGTGCTCGCCGTGATCGTGGGCGGTCTGGATGGCGACGCCACCACCGAAGGAGTGGCCACCGAGATAGAAGCCATCGTCGACGCCAACGGCGGTCATGAACGCGGCGACCCAGTCCGCGAAGCCGGGCAGATCGAAGCTGTCGTGCGGCAGGGTCGCAGTGCCCTCGAACCCGGGCAGCGACGGGGCCAGGACCCGGACGCCGAGGCGTGCGAGCCGACTCAGGGCCCGTTGGTAGGTGCGGTCCCGAAGGCCCCAACCGTGGAGGAACACGAACGGTGTTCCCTGCCCCGCCTCGCCGTAGGAGGCGCGTCGGCCCTGCACGGTCGTGCTCTTCCATTCGAGCCACCACGGGTTCTCCGGCACCTGAGACCCCTTCCTACGTTGCGATCGTGAACCTGACCCCATGAGCGCAACAGGACCGAAGGTCCCGATGCCCGACGAGCCCGTCCGAATCGGTGACGGGCTCGAGGCGACTCGCCCGCTCAGGCAGGCACGGGCACGCCTGCCCGAACTCTCGAGCAGGCACCTCTTGGATCGCGTGGGGAACCCCGCTGGAGACCCAGCACCGGTGCCGTGACATGCTGCGAGAGACGCCGGTCGCCCGGATCGGTCAGAACGCGAGGCGCCATGACCCACTCTGCGATTCAGGACGTCGAAGCGGTGGTGGACATCCAGCCGGGTGCAGTGGTGTCCAAGGTCGTCTACCGCGGGGATGACGCGAACGTGACGGTGTTCGGGTTCGACACCGATCAGGAGCTCACCGAGCATCGGGCCGCTCGAGCAGCCGTGGTGCAGGTCATCACGGGTCGACTGCGGTTCACCGTCGATGGAGATGAGCTCGACGCTGGTCCTGGCTTCTGGCTCCACATGGCGCCGGGAACTCCTCATTCCCTGACCGCCCTGGAGCCCACCGTGATGCTGCTCACGCTGACCGGCGATTAGGACCACGAGTTCGAGAACACCGGGACGTGGCGACACCGAGATCGCCTTCCCCCATGCGCCTCGGGGATCCCTGCGCCGCCGGTCGTCGGTCGGGCGCGACCTTGCTCAGGTGCCGGACCCGAGGCGCTGATCGAGGATCTCGCGCGCTGTCGGATCGCTCTGTGGCGCAGATCACCGACGGGGTTCGAGGTCCGGCGAGGCCCGCCTCCGGTGATCTGACGGGTAGACCCTCGGCGGCACCGGGTCCAAGATGGATCTGCGGCGTGCACGACCGGTGGCTTCGCTCCAACGCGGGGCACGACCACCCGTCCTTCCTGCAGCAACAGCCGAGACGTCGTCCCCCTGTCCGACCACGACCATGACGAGGCCCCCATGGACGACCAGCAGTTCCAGAAGATCGAGTCCGCCCCGGGATTCATCGCCGCGTTGGACCAGAGCGGCGGCAGCACCCCGCGGGCGCTCGAGCTGTACGGCATCGACCGGTCCGCCTACGCCACTGACGCGGAGATGTTCGACCTCGTGCACGCCATGCGGACCCGGATCATCACCAGTCCGAGCTTCGACGGCAACCGCATCCTCGGGGCGATCCTCTTCGAGCAGACGATGGACCGGGAGGTGCAGGGTCGACCAACCGCCCGCTTCCTGTGGGAGGTGAAGCACATCGTGCCGTTCCTCAAGGTCGACAAGGGCCTCGCCGAGGCGGCCGACGGAGCGCAGGTCATGAAGCCGATTCCCGACCTCGACGAGCTGCTCGAGCGGGCCGTGGCCAACCGGGTGTTCGGCACGAAGATGCGTTCGGTGATCACGCTCGCCGATGCCGCCGGGGTGGGGGCGGTGGTGGGCCAGCAGTTCGACATCGCCCACCGCATCCTCGACGCCGGCCTGGTGCCGATCATCGAGCCGGAGATCGACATCCACAGCCCCCAGAAGTCCGCAGCCGAGACCCTGCTGCTCGTCGCCCTGCTAGGACAGCTCGATCGCCTCGACGACAACCATCGGGTGATGATCAAGCTCACGCCGCCCGAGACCGAGGACCTGTACGCGCCGCTCGTCGCCCACCCTCGGGTCCTGCGGATCGTGGCCCTCTCCGGGGGTTACTCCCGCGAAGAGGCCAACGCGAGACTGGCCCGCCAGCACGGAGTGGTCGCCAGCTTCTCGAGGGCGCTGACCGAGGGCCTCTCGGTGGATCAGTCCGACAGCGAGTTCGACGCCACGCTCGACGCGTCGATCGCGGGGATCTACGCCGCGTCGATCACCTGACCGTCCCTCGCGGGGACGGGCCCGGTCCGGGGAAGGCCGAACGCGAGAACACGTGCTCTCCAGAAGCGCTTCGCCCACCGACACCAGCACTCCCCGCGTCGGCGACCCCACAACCGGCGGCCCCGCGGACCGACAGCCCGACAGATGTGCGACACCTGGCGCGCGACCTGTCCCCGGCCGCGGACTTTGAGCGGGTGGGGTCGGGTCATCCGGCCCGGTGTCCTCAGGGCCACGCGGCGCGACGATCCGAAGATGGCTGACATGGATGCGAACCTGGGGCGGATCAAGGTACGGCGAGAGCGCCTGGAGGCGTCCGCCATCGATCTCGAATCGGCGGTGACCCGAGCCGCCGGAGACAGCGAGACGTGGGTCGCCGGCGTGCAGGCCGCCGCCACCGAGGTCGGCGCTGCGCTCCAGGCCCACATCGACGAGGTCGAGAAGCCCGGCGGCCTCTACGAGGACGTCATCGGGCGCAGCCCCCGGCAGATCCACACCATCGACGTGCTGCGCCGCGAGCACGTCGTGATGGCCGAACAGGTCGAGCGCCTCGACACCACCCTCGCCGACCGCCGCTCGACCGTCGACGACGTCCGCGAGCAGGCCATCACCCTCCTCGCCCAGATCAGCCGCCACCGCCACCGCGGCGCCGACCTGCTCTGGGACTCCTACGACTTCGACATCGGCCTCGGCGAGTAACGAGCCCGGTGAGCGTCGTCAGTGGCGCTGACCCAGCACGGCACCGGCACCGCGGGGTCCGCCAGTGAGCGCGCCACCGACCCCATGCCCATGGTCGTGTCCCGCCTCGCGCACCATGGCGAGTGAACTCCGCGGCGGCACATAGCCATCATCCGGGCACGCTGGCCCTACCGGTCGGGATCGAGCGGCGCCACGATGCGGGCAGGAAGAGCCTCTCGAGGAGGAACCGCCATGATCACCCCGAACGATGTCCCGAACGTTCTGCAGGAGCTCAGCGACCGACTACGCGACATCGCCGTGCATAGCGGAGACCGACTGGCGGAGATGTTGGAGCAGCCCATGGTGAGGGCCCAGATCGACGACGTCGCCGACAGGATCGACGCTCTTCGGCGCGAGGCGGCCCGCTACCTGCGTGACGAGACCCCACTGGCCACCCCGCTCGAGGAACTGTCGGTGGAGCAGTTGCACGCGATGGCCTCGAAGCGCGAGATCGAAGGGCGCTCGTCGATGCACAAGCAGGAGTTGGTCGACGCCCTGCGCAGCCACTGAGGGAGCCCCTCGCTGGATCTCAGCGGGCCGACTTCGCCGCTGGGGTCCGCTTGGCGCTGCTCGCCCTCTTCGGCGCGGGCGGATAGGCGGCGACGAGCAGGCCCATCAGCTTGGAGAACAGGGGCGTGAAGCGCCCTTGGCCCCAGGGCAGGTCGGGCTCGTTGGCCATGGCCTGGCTGATCACGCCCATGACGAAGATCGACACGAGGTACACCGACTCCATGTCCCGTGCGCCCTCGCCCAACTGGCCGGCGTCGACCGCGTCGTTCATCGCCTCGTGCTGCAGCGCCACCATCTCGTGGCTCGGGGCGAACGCCTCCGTCGAGGGCTCGAACGAGGGCACCGGCCGCCAGAAGAGCAGCTGGGCCACGGCCTGGTTGGCCAGGGCCCACGAGCCGCTCGCCTCGAGGCCCTTGGCCAGCGCGTCGAGCCCGGGCTCGCCATCGGCCATGGCCGCCCGCATGACCTCGAGGTTCTCGCGCTGACCTCGCTCGAAGATGGCGTCGTACACGGCGTGCAGTGACGGGAAGTACTTGTAGAGCGACGGCGGCTGCACCCCGAGGCGGCGGGCCACCTCGCTGAGGCTCAGGCCGTTGACCCCCTCCTCGGTCATGACGAGGACCGAGATCTCGAGGATCTCCTCGATGGTCTCCTGACGCCGGCGCGCCCGGCGATCGGGGCGGGCCGGCTCCTCCCCTGCTGGACTGGGCGAGACGCTCATGGGCGCAGACTACCGCTGGATGTAGCCAAATTTGTCGTTGACAGCTTTAGCTATGACCTATAACCATTGCTACATGACTACTTCCGACCCGCGCAGGAGAACTCGAGATGACCGGCACGAGCAGCAGGTGGTGGCTCCGCTCCGACAGCGAGGAGATCGTGATCGACGCCCCGGCGGACGCGATCTACGACCTCCTGGCCGAGCTGCCCCGCATGGGCGAGTGGAGCCCCGAGTGCCAGCAGGTCGAGTGGACCAACGGCTCCACCGGCCCCGTCGTCGACGCCACCTTCGTCGGGCACAACAAGGGCGGGCCCGCCGGCTTGATGAAGTGGTCGCGCAACGGCCGCGTCCTCGAGGCCGACCGCGGCCGCACGTTCGCCTTCTTCACCGAGGAGGGCGGACGGGAGTCCACCGTCTGGCGCTACGACCTCGAGGCGACCCCCGACGGGGCCACCCGGGTGCGCGAGTCCTACGACGTCCACTGGATCCCGACCTGGGCCCGCATCGTGGACGTCCCGACGAACCGGGCCAACGAGCTCCGTGAGGGCATGCGCCACACGCTGAGCAAGCTCAAGGCCGCGGCCGAAGCCGCCACCGACGGTCGCTGAGGCCAGCCATGTACTCGACCTACCAAGCCGCGCCCGGCATCGATGCCGTGACCACCGCCGTCGGCATCCCGGGCCTCGGCCATCTCCCGGTCAACTCCTTCGTCCTCCACGGCGCGGAGCCCGTCCTCGTCGACACCTGCCCTGTCGTGATGCGCGACGAGTACCTCGCCACCCTCGAGACGGTCATCGACCCCGCCGACCTGCGGTGGCTGTGGCTCACCCACACCGACCCCGACCACATCGGCGCCGTCACGGCACTGCTCGACGCCAACCCGCAGCTGCGGGTGATCACCACCTTCTTCGGGGTCGGGATCATGGGCCTCCAGGCCCCGCTGCCGATGGACCGGGTCAACTTCGTCAACCCCGGCGAGACCATCGCGCTCGGCGACCGCACCCTCACCGGCGTGAAGCCGCCTGCGTTCGACAACCCGATCACCGTCGGCTTCCACGACAGCAAGGCCAACGCCCTGTTCACGTCCGACTGCTTCGGCGCCCTGTTCACCGACGAGCCCCCGGAGAGCGCCGACGGGGCCGGTGCCGACATGCGGGACGGCCAGGTGCTCTGGGGCACCATCGACGCCGCCTGGCTGCACAAGGTCGACACCGACGTCTTCGCCCGCGACCTGGACCGGATCCGCCGCATCGAGCCGGACCACGTCCTCAGCGCCCACCTGCCCGCGGCCTCCGGGGCCATGCTCCCCGAGCTGCTCGACACCCTCGCCCGGGTCCCGGCCGCCGATGTGTTCCCGGCGCCCGACCAGGCCGCTCTCGACGCGATGCTCGCCCAGATGGCGCAGCCGGCACCCGCGTAGCTCACGCGCTCAAGTCGGCGCCTCGGCAGCCAGGCCTGCGTTCTCCTTCGAGATCGAGCCGGAGTCGACGAGGCCGCGGATCGTGTCGCGCATGGTCTCGAGCGGGTCGCGGAACACCACGCCGAGCTCGGCCACTGTGCGGCTGTCGTCCACCGGCACGCAGCGCACCAGGTACACCATGGCGTCGCGGGTGAACGTGGTGGCCCGGCCCAACAGGCCCATCGCCCGCTCGTTGAGCGCCCCGAACGCCGTGATCGCCGCCGCCGGCACCGGGATGCGCCGGATGGTCCGCCCGGTGACCTGCGCCATCATGTCGGCCGCCTCGCCCGTGGTGAAGAAGTGGCCGCCGCACGTGTAGCGGCGAGGGCCGAGGCCCGGCTCCATCAGCGCCGCGTGCACCCGGGCCAGGTCGCGCACGTCGATCGCCGACCACTGGCCGACGTCGCTGATCATCCGAGAGCGCAGGAACGGCGGCAGCGCCGTCGACCCCTCACCGCCCCGCTCCCCCGCCGGCGGGCCCAGCACCATCATCGGATAGGTGCACACCACCGGCACGCCGGCCGCCTGGAGGTGCCGGGCGAAGCGCTCGGCCGCCACCTTCGACTCGGCGTAGGGCCCCAACCCCTCGACCACCGGGCTCTCCGGGCCCACCACCGGGTCGTCGGTCGGGTAGAGCACGCTGCCGCTCGACACGTGCACGATCGGGTCGAGGCCGAGCTCGGCGGCCAGCCCCAACACGGTGCGGGCACCCATCTCGTTGGTGGCCGACATCGCCGCCGAGTCGTCCGCCCCGGTCGAGACCACCGCCGCCGCGTGCAGCACCGCGTCGCACCCGTCGAGCGCGGTCCGCACCGCCGTCGGGTCGGTGACGTCGCCGATCACCACGTCGTCGATCGGCACGCCCAGCGCACCGGCCGTGCGCGCCAACCGGTCACGGCTGCGCACCAGGAACCGCACGTCGTGACCGTCGTCGGCCAGGGCCCGCGCGCTGTGGGCCCCGATGAAGCCCGAGCCTCCGGTCACCAGCACCCGGCGAGGCACCGGCGGGGCGCTCGCGCTCACCGGACCCACCGCCCCACCACCGGGCTCTCCGGCCCGCCCATCAGCCGCCCACCCGGTTCTTCTGCGACACCCGGTTCTCGTCGATCTGCAACGACCCCGCCGAGGTCAGCGGCGGGTCGACCTTCACCATGAAGCTCGGGTCGCACTCGAACGTGCCCCGCTCCTCGGGCGCCCACTGCACGTACTCGGTGCCCTCCAGCTTCAGCACCATGCCGCAGTCGCCCGGCAGGTTGGCGCCCGGGTCCATCGGCGAGTGCAGCCCGCCACCGGTCCACTCGTGCACCCGGCTCAGCTCGTCGAGCACGCAGGCGCTCGTGAGGTTCGAGCCGCACGCCTTGGCGGCCGTCGCCCACAACAGGAACGCCGAGGTCGACTGCGCCCCCAGCAGCGCGACGTCGCCGCCGTTGCCCTTCACGATGTCGATGTACTGCTGCGTGGCCGGGTTCACGTCGGCCTGCTCGAGCGGCGTGTACGTCATCCGCACGTACAGGTCATCGCCGAAGCCCGACACGTTCCAGTCGGCCAGCTGCGGCGTGGCGAAGTTGGTCTCGCTGAACCAGATCGGGTCGTAGTCGACCTGGTTCGACGCATCGAGCAGGTTCTCGAAGTGCGGGATCGGCGTGCCCGAGAAGTACACCATCTCGGCCCCGCACTCCTTCAGGCGAAGGGCGATCGGCTTCCAGTCGGCCTCGCCCTGGATGGCGTAGGTCTGCGTGCAGGCCCCCAGGAACTCGAACCCCTGCGAGGTGTAGGTCCCGAGCATCTTCTCGGTGGCATCGATCGTCGACGGCAGGCTGCTGTAGACGACCGCCGCCTTCTTCACCTCGTCCGGGAAGGCCCGGGCCAGCGCCGCGGCCTGCTGCACGTTGTTGAAGTCGGTCGGGTTCGGGTTCGGCTGCACCATCAGCGGTGCCATGGCGAACTCGGAGTTGCTGGTGAACCCCGGCACCGTGGCCAACGAGCAGTTCAGCCGGGCCGGTTCGGCACCACCATCGAGCGCCCAGCCCTGGCCCACGAGCATGAAGACCTGCGCGCACGCCTCCTGGGTGGCGTTCGACGCCTCGAGCACCTTGGCGTCGTAGTAGTTGCCCACCACCTGGCGGCCGTTGATGCCGCCCTGGGCGTTGCACCACTCGATCATCGCCTTCACGGCGTCGGACATCTCGTGGTTCAGGCCGGGGGCACCCTGGTAGCCGGCGTCGTCGCCGTAGCCGATGGTGATCTCGGTGTCGGTCACGCCCTGCTGGGTCGCGCCCGCCGCCTCACCCGGGCCGCACGGCGAGGCCAGCGTGCCGAACGCGGTGTCCTTCGCCTCGGTGGCGCCCTCCACCTCGGCGGCGGCCGGCCGTCGTCACCGACGGTCGCGTCACGGTTGCCGGCGCAGCCGACGGCGAGCACCATCGCCATGACCGTGGCCAGCGCCACCACGGCGCTCCGCCGGCGCAACGAGCGTGAGCGGTGAGGGTGAGCGGGCCGGCTGTGAACGGCGTACGGCAACGGTCGTGGTCATCACGGTTCACCCCCTGTGCGGCTACCGGCTCACCCCCAGTGATCTCGTGAGCTCGGCCGCCGACGCATGCAGATCGTCGATCAGGTCCCAGGGATCCGCCAACGTCCCCGGCGTTCCCATCACCGATACGTCTAACTGGTCCTGGAAGCTCCAGGCAGTGACGTTCAGCCCGATTCCTTCCAGGATCGGTCCCATCGAATAGAGCGCAGTGACCCGGGCGCCGCTCATCGTCGGCAGCTCGGCCGGGCCCCGCACGTTCGACGCGATCAGGTTGATCGGCGGCCGCGTGCGGTCGGCCAGGCGGGTGCGGGCCCACAGGCGGATGCCGACCGGGTAGAGCAGCGGCGGGGTCAGCGCGGCCCGACCCTCGAACAGGTCGGGGCCCAGCGCCTCACGCACCTTGCGTCCCGCCACCATGGCGTCGTGGATGTGGCGCACCCGCTCGACCGGATCGGCGATGTCGGTGCCCGTCGGCACCGCCAGGTTGTCGAGGTGGTTGCCGCTGTAGTGCACGCGGGTCGGCCCGGTCGCGATCGGCACGCCCGCGACCAGCCCCTGCTCGGGCAGCTCGCCCCGCCGCAGGAGGTAGCGGCGCAGCGCCCCGCCGACCACGGCCAGGAACACGTCGTTGAGCGTCGCCCCCGCCGCCGTCTTGGCCCGCAGCAGCTCCGGCAGGTCGAGCCCGGTCATGGCGAAGGTGCGCTCGGGCACCAGCGAGGCGTTGAACGACGTGCGGGGGCCCGAGAAGTAGGCGGGCAGGGCCACGTCGACCTCGTTCTGGGCCCGCCGTGAGGCGATGATCCCGCTGGCGGAGCGGGCGACCAACCGGGGCACACCGAGCGCCCGGCGGGTGCCGTTCGCCAACGCATGGCGGATGAGCTCCTGGTCCGACGGGATGGGCTCGGGCCGGGCCGGCTCGATGTAGGCATCGGCGTCGTCGAGCACGAAGGCGTTGGCGAGCAGCGCCACCGCCGCGCCGCCGTCGGCGAGGGAGTGGTGCAGCTTCATCACGAAGGCGACCTGCTCGCCCTCCAGGCCCTCGACCACGGTGAGGTCCCACAGGGGTCGGTCCCGCGGCAGCTGCTCGGCGGCCACCTCGGCCACGATGGCGGCCAGGTCGCGGTCCGTGCCCGCGCCCCCGACGTAGCGCCAGTGCACCTGCCGGGTGATGTCGAAGCCGGGCTCCTCGACCCACACCGGGTGCCCCAGGCCGTAGGGCACGGGCACCGCCCGCCGCCGCAGCACGGGCAGGCGATCGAGGCGGGCCTCGACCCGGGCCACGAACTCGCTCGTCGTCAGCTCGTCGGTCCGCGCCGACATGTCCATCACGATGATCTTCAGGGTGTGCATGTGGGCGGCACGCGTCTCCGAATAGAGGAAGCGCGCATCCAGACCGGTCAGTTCCTCCACCCCGCACCCCCTTTCGGCCCTAGCGACGGGCTGGAACAACGGAGAGTGTGCGCAAAGGCCGATGGTGGCGCCTAGGGGCAAAGGGAGGGGATGTTCATGGCCGGATTCAACCTGGCGGACCTGTTCGAGCTGATCGTCGACGCGGTGCCGGACCGGCCGGTGGTCGTCGCGGGCGAGCGTCGCCTCACCTACGCCGACCTCGACGGGCGGGCCAACCGCCTGGCCCACCGCCTCGCCGCCGCGGGCGTGGGCCCCGGCGATTCGGTCGGGCTCCAGCTGGTCAACGGGCCCGAATACCTCGAGGGGATGCTCGCCTGCTTCAAGCTGCGGGCCGTCCCGATCAACATCAACTACCGCTACGTCGACGCCGAGCTGCGCTACCTCTACGACGACGCCGACCTGGTGGCGTTGGTGCACCACCGGCAGTTCGCGCCGATGGTCGGCCCCGCCCTCGACGCCATGGCCGAGCAGCGCCTCGTGCTGGAGGTCGACGACTCCAGCCCCGGCCCGACCTCGCCGTGGGCGCTCGACTACGAGGCCGAGCTCGCCGCCCAGCCCGACGACCGACCGACGGTCGAGCGCTCGGGCGACGACGTCTACTGCGTCTACACCGGCGGCACCACGGGCGCGCCGAAGGGTGTGCTGTGGCGCCACGAGGACATCTTCTTCGCGGCCATGGGCGGCGGCGACCCGCTCCAGATGGGCAACGCCATCACCGAACCGGGTGAGCTGCCCTCCCGCCTCCTCGACTTCGGCATCGTGGCCCTGCCCGTGCCGCCGTTCATGCACGCCAGCGCCCACTGGCTCGCCTTCTCCACCTTCTTCGGCGGCGGCACGCTCGTGCTGCTCCCCGACGGGCACTTCGACCCGGTCGTCACGTGGCAGCTCGTGGCCGCCGAGCACGTGAACGTGCTCGTCGTGGTCGGCGACGCCATGGCCCGGCCGCTGCTCGACGAGCTCGAACACGACCCGAGCGCGATCGACACGTCGTCGCTCATGGCCCTCGGCTCCGGCGGGGCGATCCTGTCGCCGTCGACGAAGCAGAAGGTGGCCGAGGTGCTACCCAACGTGATCGTCGCCGACGCCTTCGGCTCCTCCGAGACCGGCCAGCTCGGCGGCGCCCCACCGCCCGACGACAAGTTCGGCGCCCCCCGCCTCAAGGTCGACGACCGCACCGACGTGCTCGACGACGACCTCAACCCCGTCGTCCCCGGCTCCGGCGCCACCGGGCACCTCGCCCGCGGCGGCCGCGTGCCCCTCGGGTACAAGGGCGACGAGGCCAAGTCGGCCGCCACCTTCGTCGAGGCCGGCGGCAAGCGGTGGGCCCTGCCAGGGGACCTCGCGCAGGTGGAGTCGGACGGCACTATCACCGTGTTGGGACGCGCCTCACAATGCATCAACACGGGTGGGGAGAAGGTCTATCCCGAGGAAGTGGAGGGGGTTCTGAAAGCCCACCCGGACGTGGTGGACGCCGTCGTCGTGGGGCTCCCCGACGAGCGGTGGGGTGAGCACGTCACCGCCGTGGTCCAGACCCGGCCCGATCGCTCCCCCTCCCTCGACGAGCTCCGCGACCACGCCCGCCACTCCCTCGCCAGCTACAAGCTCCCCAAGCAGCTCGTGCTGGTGCCCCGCATCGAACGATCACCCAGCGGCAAGGCCGACTACCGCTGGGCCAAGGACACAGCAGCCGAACACAGCCCGGCCTGAGCCGCCGGGTGTGAGCACGGGAGGAGCGGCATGGTCGAGCGAGTGAGCGGCATGGACGCCGCGTTCCTCGAGCTGGAGTCACCCACGATGCACCTCCACGTCGTGGGCGTGCTCGTGCTCGACCCGTCGACGGCCGAGGGCGAGTTCTCCCAGGAGCGCCTCGTGCAGCTCTACAGCGAGCGGCTCCACCTCATCCCGCCCTTCCGCAAGAAGGTCGTGGAGGTCCCCGCCGCGCTCGACCACCCCCGCTGGATCGAGGACGACGAGTTCGAGCTCGACAACCACCTCCTCTTCCACCGCCTCGACGGCGACGCCGGCCTCGAGGACCTCGAGCGCTTCGTCGGCGAGGTGTGCGCCACGCCCCTGCGCCGCGACGTGCCGCTCTGGCAGACGTGGCTGGTCGAGGGCTTCGCCGACGGCACCGTCGCCCTGGTCACCAAGGTCCACCACGCCCTCATGGACGGTTCGGCCGGTGGCGACCTCATGCTGTCGCTGCTGGACCTGACCCCCGAGATCGCCGAGCACCCCGAGCCGCCCCCGCAGAGCTTCGAGCAGGCCCCGTCGGTACGGCGCCTGCTCCTGCACTCGGTGCCCGCGGGGATCGGCCGCATCCTCCGCGTGCCCGGGGCCATCATCCAGACCGTCTCCAGCCTGGCGGGGTCGGCCAAGGACGTCGCCGCCCAGCCCGGGGCGATCCTCTCGTTCGCCCCCCACTCGCCGATCAACGGTCCCCTCACCTCCAGCCGGGCCGTCGCCTTCCGCCGCTGCTCGCTCGACGACCTCGCCCTCGTGCACCACCAGCTCGACGCCACCATCAACGACGTCGTGCTCGCCGCCACCACCATGGCGATGCGCGGCTACCTCCACGCCCGCAACGAGGTCCCCGAGGAGCCGCTCGTGGCCTCGGTGCCGGTCGACCGCCGCAAGGAGGGTGAGGAGTTCGGCAACCACACGTCGAACATCCTCGTGAAGCTCCCGGTCGACCTCGACGACCCCGCCGCCATCGTCCACTCGATCCACGAGACCACGATCGCAGCCAAGGCCGCCGGCGCCGCGCTCGACAGTGACCTGTTCGACACGTGGCTCGGCATCCTGCCCGCCGCCCTGCTCACCACCGGCGCCGCGCTCTACTCCCGCCTCGGCCTCGGCAAGCACCACCCGCCGCTGTTCAACACCATCGTGTCGAACATGCCCGGGCCGCCGATGCCGCTCTACCTGGCCGGCGCCCGCCTCGTGGCGCTCTACCCGATGGGCCCGCTGATCGCGAACACCGGCCTCAACCTCACCGTGCTCAGCCACGACGGCAAGGTCGACGTCGGCATCATCGCCTGCCCCGACCTGGTCGACGACGTCAGCGAGGTCGCCGACCGGTTCGTCGCCGCCGTGGCCGAGCTCGTCGGCCTGTGCACGACCGACGAGGCCGAGGTGGTCGACCTGACCGACGACGCCCAGACCGAGGAGCACGCGTGACGACCCAGATCCCCCCGGCCGCACCGGCCGACGGCGGGGACGTCCCCGACGACGGCGGCGGCCCGACCAACCCGTTCCTCGTCGTGCCCCACGCCATCGCCCGCGGCGCCAAGCAGGCCGTCGACGGCATCGAGCACCTCTTCTCCCAGCGGGCACCGACCCGCGCCCTGTCGGCCGTGCCCCGCACCGCCCACTTCATGGGCTCCACCGCCATGCGCGGCCGCAACGACCCCGTCGACCTGCCGGTGCCCACCCTCTCCCCCGGCTTCGCCGCCCACGTGGCCATGGACGAGCTGATCCTCGCCCTCGCCATGGGGCCGAACCGCTTCCCCGTGCAGGCCGACTTCGACCGCGTCGCCGCCGAGCTCGCCCACGCCCGGCTGCTGTTCGACGCCCGGGGCTGGCTCGACGACCCCGCGTCGTACCACCGCGACCCGCCGCCGCTCACCGAGCCCGCCTACGACCGCGGCAAGTTCCTCGGCACCCCCTACGAGCGGCTGCTGTTCCCGAGCGGCTGGGAGCCCCGAGACGACGAGCCCGGCGCCGCCAGGTGGAACGGCTACACGGCGAATCGCACGGCCTCGGCCACGATCCTGCGCCACCCCGGACCGCCCCGACCCTGGGTCGTCGCCATCCACGGCTTCGGCATGGGCTTCCCGTTCATGGACCTCACCGGCCTGCACGCCGGCCACCTCCACCGCGACCTCGGCCTCAACGTGGCCATGCCCGTGCTGCCCCTGCACGGGCCGCGCCGCATCACCCGGGTCAGCGGCGAGGCCTTCCTCTCGTTCGACCTCATCAACACCGTCCACGGGCTGGCCCAGTCGGTGTGGGACATCCGGCGGATCCTCGGCTGGGTGCACGCCCAGGACGCCCCGCAGGTCGCCCTCTACGGCGTGTCGCTCGGCGCCTACATCGCCAGCCTCCTCACCGGGCTCGTCGACGACGTCGACGCCGTGATCGCCGGCGTGCCCGTCGTCGACTTCCCGGCGATGTTCCACCACCAGGCCCCGCACCGCGTGCGCCTGCGGGCCGTCGAGCACGAGATCCTCGACGGCAACGCCGAGCTCGTGCACCGGGTGGTGTCGCCGCTGGCGTTCGCCCCCAAGGTGCCCGAGGGGCGGCGGTTCATCTTCGCCGGGCTCGGCGACCGCATGGCCCCGCCCGACCAGGCGCTGGCGCTGTGGCGGCACTGGGACGAGCCCGAGATCTCCTGGTACGCCGGCAACCACGTCGGGTACCTGTGGTCGCGGCAGGTCACCACCTTCGTCAACGACAGCCTCGCCGCCAGCGGGTTCGTGCCCGAGGGCTCGCCCCAGCCCGACGGCGAGCCACTGCCGGACGAACCGCGGCCGGGCGACGGGGAGGAGGCGGCATGACGGAGGACGCCGCCCCGACCCCGGAGCCGATGATCGGCGCCGCCCGCGACCCCGCGTTCCTGCGGGCCGCCCGGCCGATCCTCGAGCTCTACACCCGGTACTTCCGCTCCGAGGTGCGGGGCTGGGACAACGTGCCCGACGCCGGCCCCTTCCTGGTGGTGGGCAACCACTCCGGCGGGCAGGCCCCGCCCGACATCCCCGTGCTGCTCACCGCGTGGTGGCGCGAGCGCGGCGACGAGGAGCCCATCTACGCCCTCTTCCACTCCTTCTTCCTGGCCCTGCCCGGCGTGGGGCCGGTCATGGCCAAGGCCGGCGCCATCGAGGCCGGCAACGAGGCGGCCGAGGCCCTCCTCGAGGGCGGCAACATCCTGATCGTCTACCCGGGCGGCGACCACGAGGTCTTCCGACCGTGGAGCGAGCGCAACCGCATCGACTTCGGCGGTCGCCGCGGCCTCGTGCGCCTGGCGCTGCGCCAGCAGGTGCCGATGGTGCCGGCCGTGTCGATCGGCGCCCACGAGACACTGGTGGTGCTCACCCGGGGTGAGTCCGTGGCCCGGTTCCTCCGACTCGACCGGCTGCTCCGGGTGAAGGTGTGGCCGATCTCGTTGGGCCCGCCGCTGGGGTTGGCGCCCGGTGGCATGCCGACCTTCCCGCTGCCGTCGAAGATCGTCACCGAACTGCTCGAGCCGATCGACTGGTCGACTCGGTACGGGCCGGAGGCGGCCGACGACGAGGAGGTCGTGACCGCCTGCTACGAGGAGCTCGTCGGCGTGATGCAGGACGCCCTCGACCGCCTCGCCGCCGAACGCCGCTTCCCCGTCCTCGGCTAGTCGCCCGAGGCCCCCGACCTCCCCCAAAGCTGGCTCACCTGCTGCGGCCCGCTGTATCTGGTGAGCCACCTTTCCGGCGAGACCCCAAAGCTGGCTCACCTGCTGCGGCCCGCTGTATCTGGTGAGCCACCTTTCGGGGGTCAGGGCAGGGGTCAGGGCGTCGGCGCGCCCGTCTCGCCCGTCTCGGCGGCGGCCTCGATGGCGTGCTCGGTGCGGACGAAGGCGAGGAAGCGGTCGACCGCCTCGACCGTGGCACGGGTGCGCACCGACGAGATGATGTCGAAGGCGTGCTGGGCCCGGGGCAGCTCGGCGTAGACGACCGGCTCGTTCGAGGCCTCCCGCAGCAGGTGGGAGAACGACCGGGCCTGCTCGACCGGCGCCAGGCTGTCGTTGGTGCCGTGGATGACGAAGAACGGCGGCGCGTCGGGGCCGACCCAGCTCATCGAGCTGGCCTGCTCCCACACCTCGCGGGAGTCGGCCAGCTTCGACTTGAAGACCATGCGGGCGAGCATCGGCTCCATGTCGCCACGGCCACTGCCGTCACGGTTGGTGAAGTCGTAGACGCCGTAGAAGGGCACCGCCGCCTGCACGGTCGTGTCGACGTCCTCGAAGCCGGGCTGGAAGGCCGCGACGTTCGGGGTGAGCGCGGCGAGCGACGACAGGTGGCCGCCGGCCGAGCCGCCGGTGATGGCCACGAAGTCGGGGTCGCCGCCGTGCTCGGCGATGTGCTCCTTCACCCAGGCGAGGGCCCGCTTCACGTCGACGATGTGGTCGGGCCAGGTGGCCTTCGGCGAGAGGCGGTAGTTGACCGCAACGCACACCCAGCCCCGCTCGGCGAGGTGGGCCATGAGCGCCGCGCCCTGCTGCTCCTTGTTCCCCGTCATCCACGCCCCTCCGTGCACCTGCACCAGCACCGGCGCCTTGCCGTCGAGCGGCAGGTCGGCCCGGCGCCACACGTCGAGCTGGTTGCGCCGGCCCATCTCCCCGTAGGAGACGTCGCGGGCCGTGGCGTAGCGGCGCCGCAGCTGGGGCACGGGGTTCACGATCTGGCGGCGGGTGATCGGGCTGTTCAGGGGCGGCGCCATCTCGGGGGCCATGAGGCTGCGGTACTCGTCGCCGAGCTCGTCGACGAGCGCGGCCTCGAGGAGGTCGGCCGCCTGGCCCGCCACCCGGTCGAGGCCGATCAGGCCCGCCGCCGACGCCGCGCTGAGCAGGAGCCCGGTGCGCCCGGCGCGCGTCCGCAGCCCGCCGGCGGCCACGAACCCGGCCGTGCCCATCACCTGCCACGCCAACGCGTGCAACGGCATCTCCGAGGCGGTCAGCCCGCTGGGAAACGCCAGGAACGAGCCCCGGCCCAGGCGGCTGAACGGATGCCAGGCGTTGAGGGTGCGGGCGGCGCGCAGCGCGCCGACGGCCAGGAAGGCCCGGCCGACCCGCTGGGCCCGTTCGTCGGATGAGGAGGTTCCCTTGGCGCTCACGTCCGTCAGCTTGCACCAGACGGCGGCCGGGGGGATCGGGAGGACGACCCGGTTTCGGTGGGCCGGTCGGCAGCTGCTCCGGCCGCGAGGTGGCGACGCCGGGCCAGCACCTAGCCTCGACGCCCATGGCGCCCGACGAGGTGGAACCGGTGGACCCCGACGGCCTGGACGGCCTCGACGGCCCGGCCGACGAGAACGAGGCCCTCGACGACCTGCTGGCGATCGTGCGCGGCCACGTCGCCGGCGGCAACCCGCTCGACATCCTCGGGCTGGCCAGCGCCACCCTCTCGATGATCCTGCACCCCGACCCGCCGGTCACCGTCGACCGCGAGCTCGTGCGCGACAAGGTGATCGAGGACGTCGTGCTCCGCTACGTCGACCTCGGCACCTCCGACTCGCTCACCTACGCCACCGCGCTGGCCGGGCTCCTCGCCAACGAGGTGCTGCGGAAGCGCCTGCGGGCGGCGCTCGACGGCTCCGAGACCGAGATCCCGCCGTGGCTCGCCCGCCTCGACGACGCCCAGCTCGAGCGCACCACCGTCGTGCGCGACCTGTTCGACGACGACGAGTGGCTGCTCGCCGGGGTTCGCCTCACCGATGACAGCCGCTTCGCCTTCCGGGTCGAGATCGACCACAACGCCGACAGCGCCGTGAGCAACGCCACCCTCATGCCCACCACCGCGGACGCCGTGCTCGACCAGCTGCGCGGCGCCGCCTCGTCCGACGAGGTCGCCATCATCGAGGTGACCCCCACCGACTTCTGGGCCCGCTACACCGAGGCCGTCGCGCTGGCCGACCACGCCGACGAGCCCGTCCGCACCGACACCTGGCCGAGCTGTCGCCCCCTCGTCGAGTGGGCCCTCCGCCAAGCCCCCACCGACCGCCGCGTCGCCGGCTGACCCACCCTCCGGGCGCACCCATGGCCACCCCCACCCACCGCATCGCCTACGTCACCACCGACGACGACTACCTGGCGTCCGACCCGGACACCGACCTGCCGCTGGTGCTGCCGGCGCTGGCCGAGGTCGGCATCGAGGCCACGCCGGCGATCTGGCACGACCCGGCGGTCGACTGGTCGCAGTACGACGCGCTCGTGATCCGCAGCCCGTGGGACTACACCCACCGGCCCGCCGCCTGGCTGGCCTGGCTCGACGCCCGGGCCGCCACCACGCCGGTGCTCAACTGCGCCCACACCATCCGGTGGAACCTCGACAAGCGGTACCTGCTCGACCTCGAGGCCGAGGGCGTGGCCATCGTGCCGACGACGGTCTGCGACGACGAGGAGTCCGTGCGGGCCGCGCTCGACACCGTCACCGGCAGCGCCGCCGAGGTCGTGGTGAAGCCGACGGTCTCGGCCGGCTCGAAGGACACCGGTCGCTTCGCCGCCGACGATCCGCAGGCCCTCGCCCTCGGCGAGCACGTCCTCACCAAGGGCAAGCAGGTGATGGTGCAGCCGTGCATCCCCGGCGTGGCCGAGGTCGGCGAGCGTTCGGTCGTCTACTTCGACGGCTCGCTGTCGCACACGCTGGCCAAGGGCCCGCTGCTGGCCCTCGGCGGCGGCCTCATCGGCGGCGAGTACCGCGAGACCATCACCGCCACGACGGTCACCGACGCCGAGCACGAGCTGGCCGACACTCGTGGCCCGGGTCGTGCCGTCGATCCTGCGCCGCAACGGCTGCGACTGCGCCAGCGCCGTGCCCCTCTACGCCCGCTACGACATCGTGATGAGCGACGACGGCCCCCTCCTGCTCGAGGCCGAGCTCTTCGAGCCCTGCTTCTTCCTCCACACCAGCCCCGGCTCCGAGCACCACTTCGCCGCCGCCGTGGCCCGCCGCCTCGCGGGCGTCCAGCCCCTCTGAACCACGCCCGGTCGAGCTCCGGCTGCCTTCACGGAAGCTTCACGGACCCCGTGGGAGGTGCTTCACGTCGCTCCCTCACTCTGACCTCAGACACAGAAGAGGAATCAGCAGAGGAACGACGAAAGCAGGAGGTGCGTGATGCGCAACTACACCAAGTTCATCGCCGGTGGTGCCCTCGCAGTGGCACTCATGGTTCCCGCCAGTGCGGCGTTCGCCGCCAGCGACCAGACCGACCCGGTCTGCACGGGAGACCAGCGCCAGGAGCAGGTGCAGCAGCGCCTGCAGGACGGCTCCCACGACGGCCAGATGGCCCAGAACCGCAACGGTCAGAACGACTCCGCCACCAAGAGCGGCGCCCAGCACCGCAGCGGTGCCCAGGACGGCTCCGGCCCCCAGGCCGACCGACCGATGGACGGCACCGGCAACCGCCACGGCAAGGCCTGACAGCTGACTGACCGCGACGACGAGGGGCCTCGACCCGCCGAACGGTGGGTCAGGGCCCCTCGGCCGCGTCCGGCATCGGGGCCGAGGCCGGGGTCGGACTCGACTGCGGGCCCTCGACCGGGAGTCGCACGACGAAGGTCGACCCGTCCCCGAGGCCGGCCGACTCGGCGATGACGTCCCCACCGTGGGCCCGGGCGATGCTGCGGGCGATGGTGAGCCCGACGCCGGTGCCCGACCCGGAACGGTCGGCCCGGTGGAACCGGTCGAAGACCCGGGGCAGCTCGTCGGGGTCGATGCCACGACCGGTATCGGCGACCTCGACGGTGACCTGCGCACCGTCGCGCCGCACGGCCACCGTCACCCGGCCGCCGGGCTCGGTGTAGGCGAGGGCGTTGCCGACGACGTTGGTGAGCAGCTGCGTCACCCGATCGCCGTCGATCAGCGCGGGTGCCGCCTCCGGCACATCGACCTCGAGCACCACTCCCTTGTCGGCGAACTGCGGCGCCAACCGGCCTGCCACCGACGCCGCGACCTGGGCGACATCGCGGCGGGCCAGGTCGAGCGGCAGCGCGCCCTCGTCGGCCCGGGAGAGCACGTTGAGATCCCCGACGAGGCGTTGGAGCCTCGCCACCTCCTCGGTGAGGTCGGCGAGCACGTCCGGCGTGGGCTCGAACACCCCGTCGGTGAGGCCTTCGAGGAAGCCGCGCACCGTCGTCAACGGTGTGCGCAGCTCGTGAGCCAGGTCCGAGACGAGCGCGGCGCGACGCTGCTCGGTCTCCGCCAGCGCCGCTCCGAGCCGGTTCACGTCCTCGGCCAGCGCTCCCAGCTCGGTCACCGCGGGCACCGGCACCTCCACTCCGTAGGTTCCCCCGGCCATCTTCCGCGTCGCGTCGCGCACCGCGTCGAGGGGTTGCATGACCCGTCGGGTGGCCAATGCGGCCAGGACGGCAGCGGCCACGAGGGCGACGACGACGCCGATGACCAACGCGATGTTGAGCGCGCCGAGGAGGCTGTCCCTGGCCGCGGCGACATCGGTCGCACCACGCCCAGCGCCGCCCGCCTGGCCCCGCCGCTGCATCTCGGCATCGAAGATTCCGGGCGCCGTCAACCGCACGATCAGCGCGACGGCCACCACCCCGATCAGCGCGACGAGGGCGTGGGACAGGAACAGGCGCACGTCCATGCGCCGCAGCGCCGCCCTCACGTCGACTCCTCGAGCCGGTAGCCGACCCCTCGCACCGTGCCCACGATGCGAGGTGCGGCGGCGTCGTCGTGGAGCGCCCGGCGGATGTTCCGGATGTGCACGTCGACGACCCGCTCGTCACCGAAGTAGTCGTACCCCCACACCTGCTCGAGCAGCTGGCGCCGCGAGAACACCCGGCCCGGAGAGCGCACCAGGGTGGCGAGCAGGTCGAACTCGAGGGCGCTCAGCTCGACCGGCTGGTCGTCGACGCGGACCGACCGGCGGCTCAGGTCGACGGCCAGCGGACCGTGGGCCAGCACATCCCCTGACGACCCACCGGCGTCGGTGCCCTGGCGGCGGAGGAGGGCTTTCACCCGAGCCACGACCTCACGGGGACTGAACGGCTTGGTCACGTAGTCGTCCGCTCCCACCGACAGCCCGACCAGCTTGTCGACCTCGTCGGCCCGGGCGGTGAGCAGGAGCACGAGCACGGTCGACGTGGTCCGGATGCGGCGGAGCACCTCGATCCCGTCGATGCCCGGGAGCATCACGTCGAGGATCACCACGTCCACGGAACCCTCGGCCAGGCGGTCGAGAGCATCCTCACCAGTGGCCGCTTCGACGACCTCGATGGCATCGCTCTCGAGGTAGCCCCGCAGGATGCGGCGGATCTTCTCCTCGTCGTCGACGACGAGCACCACCGGACCAGGCATGGCTCCAGTCAAGCCCCTGTGCGAGATGCCCGGGTGTTTCGTCGGATCGTCCCTCGGTCCGATCCGCGGGGCGGCCGAGCGCCTGCCCGTCTACCCTCCGCGGGACGGCGGCCCGGCCGGCCTGGGGCGGGCGCTCACGCCGATGCGGACGATGGGAGACCGACGTGTCGAACCCGTACCTCGAGGGGAACTTCGCCCCGGTGGCCGATGAGCTCACGGCCACCGACCTGGCCGTCACCGGCACCGTGCCCGCCGACCTCGACGGCAGCTTCCTGCGCAACGGGCCCAACCCCATCGGCCCGACCGACCCGGCGACCTACCACTGGTTCACCGGCGACGGCATGGTCCACGGGGTGCGCCTCCGCGGCGGCAAGGCCGAGTGGTACCGCAACCGCTGGGTCCGCTCCGCCGACGTGGCCGCAGCCCTCGGCGAGCCGCCCCATCCCGGGCCCGTCAGCGACCAGGGCGACTTCGCCTCCAACACCAACATCCTCAAGATGGGCAGCCGGCTACTGGCCTGCGTCGAGGCCGGCTCCCGGCCCTACGAGCTCACCGCCGACCTCGACACCGTCGGCCCCAGCGACCTCGGCGGCACCCTGCCCGCCGGCTTCACCGCCCACCCCCACTACGACCCCTTCGCCCGTGAGTGGCACGCCGTGAACTACTGGTGGGGCTGGGGCGAGAACGTGCAGCACCTCGTGCTCGGCGACGACGGCGAGGTCCGCCACGAGCGCCTCGTCCCCACCACCGGCGGGCCGATGGTGCACGACCACGCCCTCAGCGAGCGGTGGGTCGTCGTCTACGACCTCCCCTGCGACTTCGACCTCGACCGGGCCATGGCCGGCGAGCGCCTCCCCTACCACTGGCGCCCCGACCAGCCCGCCCGCTTCGGCCTCATCCCCCGCAACGACCTCGGCGGCGACGTGCGATGGGTGGACGTCGACCCCTGCTACGTCTTCCACACCCTCAACGCCTACGACGACGGCGACACCCTCGTGATCGACGCCGTGCGCTGGCCCGAGATGTTCGACGGCGACAACAACGGCCCCATCGAGAGCGGCCGCCCCGCCCTCTGGCGCTGGACGATCGACACCGCCGCCGGCACCGCCAAGGACGAGCAGCTCAGCGACGTCGACGAGGAGTTCCCCCGCATCGACGAGCGCCTCACCGGGCGCCGCCACCGCTACGGCTACGGGGCGATGGACCTCACCGGCCGCGAGGCCAACGACCACGGCGGCATCGTGAAGCACGACCTCGACCGAGGCACGTCGGAGTTCCTCGACCTCGGCGTCGGCTCCGGGCCCAACGAGTTCGTGTTCGTCCCCCGTGAGGGCGCGACCGGCGAGGACGAGGGCTGGCTCGTCGGGCTCAGCTACGTCCCCGACCGCGACGCCAGCGACCTCGTGATCGCCGCGGCCGACGACCTCTCGTCCGGTCCGGTCGCCCGGGTGCACCTGCCCCAGCGGGTGCCCTTCGGCTTCCACGGCAACTGGATCCCCACGGCGGGCTGAGCGGCCGACGCTCAAGCATCCCCGACCCCAGGTCGATTCCTTCCCGACGGCAACGACCGGGTGAGAAGCCGGTGCGTCGGAGAGCAGAGCGAAGCGAGGCGGGACATGAGCGACTACTGGCCGGGACCGGGCTGGCGTCGAGCCGACGACGGCAAGTGGTACCCGGACCCCGCGGCCGCGCCTCCGCCCCCGCCAGCGCCCCCCGGGGCCGCGGCCGACCAGCCCCTTCCGCCACCTCCCCCGGGCGCACCGACCGCGCCGAGCGCGCCGCCGCCGGCATCGGCGACCCCCGGTGCCCTCCCGCCTCCGCCGCCCGACGTGTACCCGGGCGCGACTCCGGGCGCCTCGGCCGCCGGCTACCCCGGGGCCCCGACCGGGCCCGACATGTGGGCGCCCCAGCTCCCCCTCCGACCGGTGCCGAGCTCGCTGTCCGGGTGGCTGCAGGGCCTGTTCTGGCTGATCGCCGCCTCGTCGGTGCTGATCCTGCTCACCACCATCAACGCCCGCAGCGCCTTCGACGACCTCGACTCCAGCACCGGCACCTTCGGCGACTACCAGAGCTGGAACGACGCCGACGGGCTCGTGGGCCTGGCCAGCGTGTTCTACGCCTTCGCCCGCCTCGCCCTGTTCGTGGTGATCATCGTGTGGGCCTGGCGCTGCCACAAGGCCGCCGCCGGGCTGAACCCCGGGCCCCGCCGCTGGGCTGCGGGATGGACCATCGGCGGCTGGTTCATCCCCTTCGCCAGCATCGTCATCCCCAAGCTCGTGCTCGACGAGACCGAGCGCATCGCCATGGCCCCCCGCAGCAACGGCACCGCCATGAACTGGAAGACGGTGAAGGTCTCCCGCATCGGCATCGGCTGGTGGTGGCTGTTCATCCTCTCCAGCTTCCTCGCCGTGTTCGCCGGGAACACCGACACCTCCATCGGGGCCTTCGCCGACCCCGACGGCGTGCGCACCTACTACACGCTGCTCATGGCCAGCAGCGCCGCCGCCGCCGTCAGCGCCGTGCTCGGGGCGCTCTACACCAAGGAGGTCTCGATGGCCCTCGGCCTCCGCGGCCTCTACGGCGGCGCCGCCACCGCCGGGGTCGGCACGCTCACCGTCGCCGGCGTGCCGTCGGGCGCGGTCGACGCGTGGGCCGCCCGCACCGCGCAGGCCACCGCCTTCTGCGAGATCTGCCGCGAGCCCCTGCCCGCCCAGGCCACCCGCTGCCCCCGTTGCGGCAAGCGCCGCACCCCGACCGCACCCTCGGCACCGGTGACCCCGTCCGGCCCGTTGGCGCCCCCACTCCCTCCGCCCGGCCCGACGGCCGCGCCACCTCCTCCTCCGCCACCACCACCGCCCCCTCCTCCACCTCCACCGGGCTCGGGACCGACGTCTGGTCCCCCCGCCTGGCCGACCGGTTGACGGGAGTGACGCTCAGGCGCACACCTGGCAACAGGTCGAGAGCGACCCGAACGATCGGTTGACGGGAGTGACGCTCAGGCGCACTCCTGGCAACCGGTCCGGCAAGGGCCCGACCGCGGTCCCCGGGCGGTCGGACGGGCCTCGGTACTGTGCGGACCAGCGGGGCCCTCGACGACGAGGGCCGGCGCGAGACACCTGAGAGGCCCACCCCACCGGTGGACCACGGCGAACCGAGGCACGAGATGACCGACACCAGCGATCCGACCGAGCCCGCCGACACCCCGGACGATCCCCTCGTGGCACCCGCCGACATCGGCGCGACCCCCGAGTCGCCCGCCTCGATGACCCCGGCCGCCTTCCCGGGCACCGTGGCCGGCGGCTCCGACCGCCGCGTCGGCAAGACCCGCGGCCCGTGGATCGTCTGGCTGCTCTCGCTCGTGACCTTCGGGATCTACTTCCTGTACTGGTACTACAAGGTCAACGACGAGGTCCGGGAGTACGACGGCTCCGTCGAGGTCTCACCCGGCATCGCCCTGCTCTCGCAGTTCATCCCGATCGCCAACATCGTGTCGGCCGTGAAGTGCGCCGGCCGCATCGCCCGGGCCCAGACCACGGCCGGCGCCCCGGGCCGCTGCTCCGGACTGCTCGGCTTCGTGCTGCTGTTCGTGGCCGGGACCTGGGTCGTCTACTACCAGTCCCAGCTCAACCAGGTCTGGACCCAGTACGGCAACCCCACCGAGGGCACCCCCGTCTGAGCAGGAGGCGAGCGGCCCCGGCCGTGATCGGCAGGGGCCGCGAACCCGACGGGGTCACACCGAGAGGTGTGCTCCGTACGTGGCGTTGAAGAACTCGAGCCAGGCGTCGTAGTACTCGTCGTACGCGGCGTTGAACTCGTCCACCGCCGCGTTGAACTCGTTCAGTGCACGCTGCAGCCGCGGGTTGTCCCATGCGCTCACCGCCGCCGAGATCTCCTTCGTGGCGTTGGCCATGCGCTGGTTGCAGTCACACATCCGGTCGGCGATCGACGCCGCGTTCTGCGCGCTGGTGAGGCCCTGCTGCGACGTGGCCATCTGCACGCCCAGCTCGGCCGCTCCGCCGGCGGCCGCCTCGTTGGCGTGCGCCACCTGGGCGAGCGCCGTGTCCCGGTCCGCGGTGGCTGTCACCAGGCTCGCGGTGGCCGCCGTGGCACTGTCCTCCGCGTCAGCCTTGGCCAGCAACCCTGCTGTAGCGACAGCGAGGCCTGCGACCAGGACGACCGCCGCCGCCAGGACCAGGACGAGACGACGCCAGGAATGGGGCATCGACTCGGGCCGTTCCTCCGCGGGCGGCTCACCCGGCGTGTCGGACCCGCCCGGCCCGACCGTGCTCGTCTCACGCTCGACATCGGTCATCTCATCGCCTCCTCGAGCTCGGCGATGGCGTTCCGGAGCTCGCCGACGGCAGTCACCTGCGAGCTGAGGGCCGCCTGGAAGGTCGCCAGCCTGGAGTTGTTGCATCCGACGAACCCGGCGTCGTTCACCGAGCCGCAGTTCACGAGGGCGTTGGCGGCATCGATCGTGGCCCCGGCCGCCTCGTTCACTGCCGACAACGCGGTGTCCACGCCGGTCGTCTCCAAGCCGATGGCCTCGGCCTTCTCAATGTCGTTCGAGGCCTGCTCCAGCAAGGCGTCGCGTTGGGCCTGCAACGAGGCCACCTCCTGCTCCAGCGCGGCGACCTGCTCCTTGGAGGACCGGGAGTCGTCATCGGTCCTCGCGGCCGAGACGAAGCCGAAGGTGCCGATCCCGAGGAGCAGCACCCCGAGGACGATCCCGACGATGCTCGCGACCCGCACCCCGCGCCGTTCGAACCAGTGGCGGGAGGCCGGCTGGTCGTCGCCCGGAGCGATGGGTCCGTCAGCCGTCACGGCCTCCGGTGGTGACGGATGCGCCAGCGTGGGTGGCGAGTGCACACCCCCCGCCGTCGGATCGAGCATCGACGTCGGATGGTTCGTCATGTCGAGCCTCCCGTCAGTGGGGCTCTGGACCGGCGACGGTGCGCCGGTCGGGCGTCAGTTCACGGTGTTCATGCACCTCATCATCAAGACGGTCTGCGCGTTCGGGTCGTCGATGAAGGTGTTGTCACCCCACACGACCATCACGGGATCAGACATCCCGGTCTCCGGCGACCAGTCGTAGGTGACCGTCAGCTCCGGGTCGAACTGCCCGGTCACGTCGATCATCGACAGGATCTGCCACGAGTCCGTCCCCGTCGCGATGCGACGGACCAACAACAGGGGTGCCTTGCCCAGGAGGGCCCGGTCCGACGCGGAGAGCCGCGTCAACCAGGCATCGACCTCCGCGCACGTGGTCGGGACCGAGACCAGCGGTGCCGTCGCGGTGCTCACCGCCATGGTCGTGGTCGTGGTCGTGGTCTCGGGGACCGTCGCCGTGACCACCGGCGACGACGCCGTGTCACCCGGTGAGCTGGAACCCTCTGATCCGCATGCCAGCGGAAGCAGCACCATCCCGGCGAACATCACGACTGATCCGGCTCGCCTCAACCCTCGGTGCGTCACGCGTCGCGCTCCCCTCGTGTGCGGTTGCATGACCGCCTCCTTCGGGGTCGGAGCTTTCTCTTGCTCCGGTCGTCTCCCTTGTCGCACGTCCGAGCACCCCGGAACAGAGACTTCCGCCATCAACCGCGCGGCGGATCGGCTCAGGCGACGCCGAGGTGGCGGCGGAGGCGTTCGGCGGTGCGGGGGTCGATCACCGAGTCCGGGTCGCGCAGGACGGTGAGGCCGGCGCGGGCCTCGACCAGGCCGGCATAGAGCGGCGGGCACGTCGGGCACGTGGCCAGGTGGGCCTCCACCCCTTCGGCGTCGGCCGTGGCCAGCTCGCCGTCGAGGTAGTCCGACACCAGGCGCCGGGCGTCCCAGCACCGCAGCGGCACGCCGTCGAGCGCCACCCGCCGCTCGGCGTTGCGGGCCAGCTCGGTCACCAGCGCCATCCGTCCCCGTCGCAGCCGCTGCTTGGCGGCCGGCAGTCCGATCTCGCTCATCTCGGCGATCTCCTTCACCGTCCAGCCCTCCACGTCGTGCAACAGCACCATCGCCCGCAACGGGAACGGGAGGTGGACCAGCGCGTCCTCGAGCTCGCCCCGGTCGTGGGCCCGCTCGGCGACGGCCTCGGCGTCGACCGTGTAGTCGTCGTCGCGCCAGCGGTCCTCGACCTCGTCGATGTCGACGTCGGACTCCCGGCCCTTCCGCCGGAACCCGTCGACGGCGAGGTTGTGGGCGATCCGGTGCAGCCACGTGGCCAGGCCGGACTCGCCCCGGAAGCTCGCCGAACGCTCGAGGGCCCGGGCCAGGGTGTCCTGGACCAGGTCCTCGGCGTCGGTCTCGTTGCGCATCAGGGCCAGGGCGAAGCGCCACAGGCCGGGGATCTCCGCCACGAGGGCGTCCGGGGTGACGGCGGTGGCCGCACCGACGTCGGTGTCGATGACCTCGGCGGTACCGCCGGCCTCACCGGTCACCCCGGACTCCTCGTCGACGGGGTCGCTCACTGGTGCAGGGCTCGGTTCGGGCAGGTGTTGACGTGCAGCACCGCGTAGAGCGGGCAGAAGCCGATGGCGGCGGTGACGACCATGATCACGGCGACGACGGCGGCGATGATGCCGACGACGGAGCCGAAGCCGGCGACCACGCCGACGGCGATGGCGACAGCGGCGATGACCAGGCGGATGATGCGGTCCAGGTTGCCTTCGTTGCGATGCATGGGGTGCTCCTCGGGTCGTTCTCGTTCAGGTGCACCACTGACGGACGACACCCTCCCAGGGATACATCGGCCGCCCATGACATCGGTCACGACGCCCGCCGGCCGACGCTCAGGCCGGGCTCAGGCCGGGGGCTCCTGGAGGGTGATGGTGGCGAGGTCGAGGAGCTGGTCGTCGGCGCCGGCGTCGACGGCCCGGAGGCTCACGATGCTGTGGCCGGCGACGTCGCGCGACACCGTGCCCGACGTGCGGGCGGGGCCGACCTTCACCTGGGCGAGGTAGTGGATCTGCAGGTCGGTGGCCACCAGGCCGGGCTTGGCCGCCTCGGCCGCCGCCTGGAACACGGCGCCGAGCACGCCGCCGTTGATCGTGCCGAAGCTGTTGCGCACGTACTCGCTGTGGGTGATCTCGACGACCGCGCCGTCGGCGTCGACGACGCTCAGGCCGATGCGCTCGAGCATCGTGCCGAGCACCGGCTCCTCGGGCGCCATGCCCCGCTTCTGGCCGATCATCGCCGCCGGGTCGAACACGCCCGCCGAGGCCGATGCCGCCCGGGGGATGCGGGCGAACGTGAGCAGGCCCTTGCCCGTGAGCTCGAACGAACCGGCCTCGATGCCGTCGAGCTGCGCGTCGAGATCGGTCACGCCGGCACCGTCGTAGACGTCGACCGAGACGATCACCGTGTTCTTGCCCGCCCGCACCAGCCTGGCGTCGACCACGGCCGGGCCCTGGGTGAGCCAGCCGGCGGCGTGCAGCGACATGTCCTGGGTGGCGGTCCAGTCCGGGGTACCGGCGATGAGCGCCACCGGCGCCGCCGCGATGTCGACCAGCGACGCCAGGAAGCCGAGCGACGCCGCCCCCGCCGCGTTGCGGTAGCCGTCGGTGACCGGCGCCGACATCAGCACCCGGTCGGCGCTGAGCTGCCACGACTGCGAGTCGAGGTCGCGCAGGAAGTGCTTCTCCGGCGGGTAGGCGGGCCGGGCCGGAGCGGTGTTCTCGTTGCTGTCATCCCCCATCGGGCCATCCTCGCAGACCGTCGACGAGCACGACCCGCCGCCGGTCTGCCATCGTGTCGCCCACCAACCACACCAGGGGGACACACCGTGGGTCAGATCGTCATCCAGGGCACCATCACCATCAACCCGGAGAAGCGTGAGCGCGCCATCGAGGCGTGCAACACCATGCGCGCCGCCACCATCGTCGAGCCCGGCTGCCTCGGCTACCGCTTCGGCTTCGCCACCGACGACCCCAACGTGCTGATGGTCGCCGAGCAGTGGGAGAACGAGGACGCCCTCGTCCCCCACATGTCGAGCCCCCACATGGCCGAGTTCGGCGGCGCCATCGGCGAGATCGTCGGCGGCCCGGTCGACGTCACCAAGTTCATCATCGAGTCGTCCGGCCCCCTCTTCGGATAGGCCAGCGACCCGGTCAGTCCGCCGACCGGTTCACTCCGCCACCCGCAGCTCGACCGGCACCCCGCCCTGGCGGACCATGCCGGTGAGCGGGTCGACGTCGACGGTCGCACTGGTCGAGCGCGCTCACGTTGGGGTCGCCCCAGCCGTGGGCGATCGCCACCGCGTCCGGGTGGAGCCGGTCGTCGGCCCGCAGCGCGCCGGTGAGCGAGCCGTGGGCCGAGCTCACCGTCACCGGCGTGCCGTCGGGCCCCAGCCCGGCGGCGCGCCCGGGGTGGACGAGCACGGCCACGGCCTCGGTGGGACCGGCCGGCGCGCCCGGCGCCGAGATGTCGCGCAGCTGGGAGTTCATCATCCGCAGCTGACGATGGGGCACGAGCACCGGCCCGGGGATCGTGCCGTCCGCATCACCGGCGGCGAGGCCCGCCACGGCGTCGGCGAGCTGGGCCATCAGCGGCGCGGGCGCGAGGCGCCAGCCGCCCTCGGGCAGCACCCGCTCGTGCACCCAGCCGAACACCGCGCCCGAGGCGACCACGCCCGACGGTGAGCCGAGCAGCGCCTCCGCGCCCCCGGCGCTGCGCTCGAGCAGGGGCATCAGCAGCTCGGTGTCGGTGGCGGTGTCGAGGGTGACGCCGCGGGGCAGGGCGGAGAGCCCGAGCCGCTCGGCCAGCGAGCCGACCATCCACCAGACCGGCTTGCGCTCGGCGCTCACCGGCACGACCGCCGGCGTGTACTGGGCGGCCACGGCGAGCTGGAAGCCGTCGAGCAGCCAGGTGGTGTCGGCCCGCTCGAGCTGGTCGACGGCCGGCAGCACGTGGGTGGCCAGCTCGGTGGTCTCGGTGGGCAGCACGTCGATGACGACGAGGGTGTCGAGCGACGCCAGCGCCGCCCGGGTGCGGGCCTCGTCGGGGAAGGCGGTGACGGGGTTGCCGCCCACCACGAACAGCGTCGTGACGTTGCCCGCCTCGATCTCGCTCACCAGCGCCGCGCACGGCCACTCGCCGAAGCGGCGGGGCAGCTCGGGGCGGCTGGGCGGTCCGGGCTCGGGCACGCCGTCGGAGGCCGGCCAGTCGCGCTGGTCGAGCTGCAACAGGTAGCCGGGGTTGAACCACATGCCGCCGGGCCGGTCGTAGGAGTCGGTGGCGACGTGCAGCGCCCACAGCAGCAGCTCGGTGATGTTGGCCGTGGCCGTCATCGACGTGCCCGTGCCGGTCAGCGCGCTCACCCGGCCGGCAGCGACGACCGCAGCGAGCAGCGCCTCGAGATCGTCGACCGCCAGACCAGTGAGCCGGCTCACCATCTCGCCGTCGTCGAACACGCCGAGGGCGGCGAACAGCTCCTCGACACCCGTCGCCCGGGCCGTGGCGTCGGCCCGCCGTGCCGGGTCGCTCAACAGCCGCCGCACCAGCCAGCCGAGCACCAGCCAGTCGGTCTCGGGCCGCAGCTGGAGGTGGTGGTCGGCGAGGCGGGCCGTCTCGGTGCGGCGGGGGTCGAGCACCCACACCCGCGCCGCCCCGGGCCTGGAGCTCGCGCAGCCGGGCCACCGGATCGGGCATCGCGTTGGAGTGGCCGTGCGACACCACCGGGTTGGAGCCGAACAGCACCAGCAGCGACGAGCGCTCCTCGTCCCAGATCGGGGTGAGGCCCGACCAGCCGGCCACCAGCTCTGCCACCAGCGGCTTGCACGGCGTGTCGATCGTGGTGGCGGTGTAGCGCTGGCGGGAGCCGAGCACGGTGAGGAAGCGCTCGGCGGCCCGGCGGCCGGCGGCGTCGAACGCCGACCCGCTGGCCAGGTACATCGCCACCGAGTCGGGCCCGTTGGCCTCGACCGTGTCGCGCACCCGGGCCTCGAGGTCGCCGAGCACGTCGTCCCACGGGGCCGGGCGGCGCTCGTCGCCCCGGCCGACGAGCGGCACGTCGAGGCGGCGGGGGTCGTGGTGCAGCGCCGGGATCGCCCGCCCCTTCGGGCAGGTGTAGCCCCGGGAGAGGGCGTGATCGGCGTCGCCGCGGACCTGCTCGACGGTGCCGTCGGCCCCGACCGTCACCACGATCCCGCACATGGCGTTGCAGATGCGGCAGAACGACCGGTGCTGCTCCCCCTCGGCCATGGCCGCAGTCTGGCAGCCACCCGGCGAGCACGACGAACGGCACGCCCCTGACCGGGCGGGGGCCGACCGAAGGCCGGGCGGAGGCCTTTCCGGCCTGACGCGCATCGGCCCGGGCCCCCGCCGTCCGGGTCCGGACCGATCGCGCCTGCATGAGGAGGAGTTGGTGCTCCTCGGAAGGCCCCTGCGACCAGGGCGCGCGATATCGCAGCGCCCCAGTGGGAACTCCGCCCGACGAGCAGATGAGTTGTCGGCAGATGCGGGCCGCAGCTGGAGGCGAATGAATCACGCGACCTACCGGCAACCCACTGTTCACCGGTCGCCCGTCACACCGAGGGGGGAATGACTGATCGCGGGGCCACGGTGGGTCGATAGGAAGAGATCAGCCCCGGCGCGGGCCGGCAGGCCGGCGGAAGGACTCTCCCGTGACCTCGAGCCACAACCCCCCGATGCGAGCCAGGGACCACGCCCGGCTGACCGCGCTGGGGATGGTCGTGCTCTCCGCGCTGGTCCTCGGGTCGTGCTGGGTGAACCAGGGCAACCTCGCCATCGCCGACCGGGTGAACCCGTCCGCCGAGGTCACCATCGGCAGCCAGACCCTCGACCTCGCCTACGGGCCTGACGCCACCCAGCTCCTCGACGTCTACGTCCCACGCGGCACCAACCGGGGCACCATCGTCTACTTCCACTCCGGCGGCTGGACCGGCGGCTCGAAGGCCCTCGTCCCGCCCGTGATCTTCCAACAGCTCAACCGGGGCTGGGCCGTCGTGTCGGTCGACTACCGCCTCGCCGGGACGCCCGGGGTGCAGGCCCCCCAGGTGCTCGCCGACGTCGACCGGTCGATCCGCTACGTGAAGGCCAACGCCACCACCCTGAAGCTCGACACCTCCACGGTCGTCGCCGCCGGCTGGTCGGCCGGCGGACATCTCGCCCTCATGGCCGCCCTCGCGCCCGGCTTCCAGGTCGCCCCCGACCTCCCCGCCGAGCTCGCCGCGGTGAGCCCCGGGGTCGACGCCGTCGTGGCGATGGCCGCCACCGCCGACCCGGCCACGTGGGCTGGCGCCAACCCCGTCGGGCTCAGCTCGGTGGAGTCCTTCCTCGGCTGCTCGACCGACGGCCCCGACGCCCTGATGCCGTGCGACCCGTTCACCCCGCTGCTCTACAGCCCCGTGTTCCGGGCCGGCATGGCCGCCATGCTCGGACTGGCGCTGCCGCCCGCCTACATCGCCTACGGCGCCGACGACCCCATCGTGCCGATGGCCACCCAGGGCCTCCCGCTCTCGAGCACCTGGACCGAGGTGGCGGGCGACCGCACCACCTACGTCGACGTCCCCCCGACGAGCGGCCACGACGTGCCCCGCGGGATGAACAAGACCGTCTTCGACTCCTGGCTCACCAAGGTCGTGACGCGGACCTTCTGAGCGACGTGCGGGTCGGACCGGGGAAGGTCGGCCCGAGGGCGGGGACGCCCGGCGGGGGAAGGGCACCCGGGGCACTGTCACAGGGCGTCCGTAGGGTGGGGGCCGATCGTGACCGTTGCGGCCACCTCGACACCCTGCTGATCCGGAGCCCCCGATGGCCACGACCACCTCCCACGCCGACCTCGAGACCCTCGCCGACCAGCACCTCGACCGGGTCATCGCCGCCATGGCCGGGCCCGACGCCACGCCGCGCGACGACCAGCGCGCCGCGGTGAAGGCGCTCGTCGCCGACCGCAGCCGGGTGCTCGTCGTGCAGGCCACCGGATGGGGCAAGTCCGCCGTCTACTGGGCGGCCACCTCGGCGCTGCGGGCCGACGGCTCGGGCCCCACGTTCGTCATCTCCCCGCTGCTGGCGCTGATGCGAGACCAGATCGACGCCGCCGGCCGGGCCGGGCTGAAGGCCGCCACCATCAACTCGGCCAACGTCGACGACTGGGACGCCACCCTCGAGGCCCTCGGCCGCGACGAGCTCGACGTGCTGCTCATCTCCCCCGAGCGGCTGGCCAACCCCAAGTTCGCCCGTCAGGCCACCGCCATGCTGGCCAAGGCCGGCCTCATCGTGATCGACGAGGCCCACTGCATCTCCGACTGGGGCTTCGACTTCCGCCCCGACTACCAGCGCATCTCGCGCATCCTCACCCACCAGGCCGACTCGGGCGTGCCGGTGCTGGCCACCACCGCCACCGCCAACGAGCGCGTCACCAAGGACGTCGCCGCCCAGCTCGGCAACGACGGCGGCACCCCCACCACCGTGCTGCGCGGCACCCTCGCACGGTCGTCGCTGCAGCTCGCGGTCATCGACGGGCTCGGCCCCCTCGAGCGCTACGCCTGGGTCGACTCCGCCCTGCGCACCCTCGCCGGCTCGGGCATCGTCTACGTCGCCACCGTCGCCGAGACCGAGCGGCTGTCGTCGTACCTGCGCCACCGCGGCCACGACGTGCTCCCCTACTCCGGCCAGCTCGACCCCGCCGACCGGGCCCGCACCGAGGACGCGCTCCGGGCCAACGAGGTCAAGGCCGTCGTGGCCACCTCGGCCCTGGGCATGGGCTACGACAAGCCCGACCTCGCCTTCTGCCTGCACCTCGGCTCGCCCGACTCGCCCGTCGCCTACTACCAGCAGATCGGCCGAGCGGGCCGAGCGCTCGACGACGCCGTCGTGGTGCTCCTGCCCGCCGAGACCGACGAGCGCCTGTGGGAGTACTTCGCCACCGCCTCCATCCCCAAGCGCGACGAGGTCGTCGCCGTCATGGCCGCCCTCGACGACGAGCGGGCCCCGATGAGCGTGCCCGCCCTCGAGTCGGCCACCGGGCTGCGGCGGGGCCGCATCGAGCAGCTGCTCCGGGTCGTCGCCGTCGACGGCGTGGTCGAGCGGGTCGACGGCGGCTGGGTCTCCACCGGCGCCGGCTACACCCACGACCAGGCCAAGTGGGACGAGGTCCGCCAGGTGCGGGCCCGCGAGGCCGACATCATGCGGGCCTACGCCCGGGGCCGCGGCTGCCTGATGATGTTCCTCCAGCAGGCCCTCGACGACCCCAACCCCGAGCCGTGCGGGCGCTGCTCGGTCTGCACCGGCGAGCTGCCCGAGCCCGGCCGCACGCTCGACCCCGCCGACATCGAGGCCGCCCGCACCTTCCTGCGCGGCGCCGACGTCGTCATCGACCCCCGCAAGCGCTGGCCGGGCGGCGTGGCCCGCAAGGGCACGATCGTCGGGTGCGAGCCGGGGCGGGCGCTGGTGTTCGCCGACACCCCGGGATGGGGCGAGGCCATCGCCTCGCTGTCGGGGCGCGACCAGCCGCTCAGCGACGAGATCGTCGACGGCATGGTGAAGGTGCTCTCCCGCTGGAAGGGCAGCTGGGCGGCCCGGCCGGTGGCCATCGTGCCCATGCCCTCACGCCGCTTCCCGGTGCGGGTCCACGACCTGGCCGAGCGCATCGGCGCCATCGGCAAGCTCCCGGTCATCGACGCGCTGGCCGTCACCGGCCCCGCGCCGCCGGCCGACACCGCAGCGAAGCCCCGCGTCGAGCACCTGCTGGGGAGCCTCTCGCTGCTCGACGGCGTCAGCCTCCCGGCCGGGCCGGTGCTGCTCGTCGACGACACCTACCGCTCGGGCTGGACCATGACCGTCGCCGCCGCCCTGCTCCGCGACGCCGGCGCCTCGGCCGTGCTGCCCCTCGTCGTCCACCAGCTGCCGTAGGTCGGGGCGGGGCCCCCTCGGCCGGTGAGCCAGAGAGCCTGAGAGCCGGAGAGCCGGAGAGCCGGAGAGCCGGTGACTACAGGCCGAACGAACCCATGGCCTCGTTCACCCGGGTCCAGGTGCGGTTGGTGACCGCCACCGCCCGGGTGACGGCCCAATCGGCGTCGTAGGCCGTCGACGACGCCGGCAGGATCACCACCGCCTGGGCTTCGGTGCTGCCCGGGTCGCTGCGGATCAGCACCAGCTCGGTGAACCCGGCCGGGACCTGCACCGCACGACCGGCACCGGGCGCCATCCACGGCACGGCCGACACCGATCCGGTGGCACTGCTGGCCTCCACCGTCGTGGCGGCGAAGGGGTTGAACGTGAGCGGCCGCCACAGGGTGAGACCGGCAGGTAGGCGGTACTCGGTGCGGCTGCCCTCCACCTTCTCGAGATCGCCGGCGGTGACCATCGAGCCGTCGACCCGGCGCAGCTCACCGCCGACCGACAGCAACGGCACCCGGGCCACGACCATCGACGACGGGCGGGGCAGGCGGCGTTGGAGGTTGATGAGCAGGAGCAGCAGCCCGAGCGGCACCAGGGCCGAGAGCAGCACCATGACCACGCTGTAGAGCGCGATCTTGCCGGCGTCCACCGACCTCACCAGCGCGAACGACGGGAGTTCGGCCTGGCCCGTCGACACCACGAGTTCCTCGGGGGCACCGGCCGGGCGATGGGTGAACGTGTAGGGCACCGCGAACAGCACGGTTGCGCTCCCGGCGGAGGTCACCACTGCCGAGGCATTGACCTCGAACGGCTCCCCCGCGGGATGGCACGACACCGGCTCGGCCACGGTGAGGCTCACGGCCGCGGAGGTCGACGCCGACGGGCCGAACTCGATGCACACCAGGCCGTCGGGGATCGGGGCCCCCTCGGACACCGGCGCCGGCACCACGCCGATACGGCCCCCGAACGTGCCGGTGCCCTCGAATCGCGTCGGCCCGTTCCAGGCCACCCGGGGCGGGGCCATCGAGGCGCCCTCCTCGATGTTCGACGAGATGGTCGTCAACCTGCCCCAGCCGACCGCGGTGGCGGTGACGACCACGACCGGTATTTGCTCCACCGGCCCGGGAACCTCGACCTGCCAGGTGCCGACCGCTGCGTCCCAGCTGATCTCGGCAACCGCACCGTCGATCGTGGCCGCCATCGACACGACATCAGGGCCGAGCCGGGCTTCCTTGTCCGACAGGCTCGCCGCGCTCGCTCCGGCGCCGAGCACCCCCCACGCCAGCGTGGTTGAGTCAGCCTTCGGCTTGGACGGTCTGGGAGCCGACCGGGACGATCGTCACCGTGAGGTCCGCGTAGCAGCTGCCCACGGTCGTCCCGGTGAACCCGATGCCGACCGTCGGTCCCGGCGGCGCACCACCGGTCGCCGGCAGCACCCAGGTCACGAAACCGGTCCCGGACGCCAGCACGACACCCCCGGAGGTGACGGTCAGGCCCTGGTCCGGCGAGGAGCCACGTACCGTGACGGCCCGCACGAGCGGCGACGGGTACCCCACCGACAACGTGGAGCACTCGACCTCCTTGCGACCCAACGCGATCTGGCCCTGGGTGAAGAACTCCGCGGCCAAGGCGTTGGTGTTGGTGGCCTCGACCCGCCCACCGGACACCGCGCACGGCGTCGTTGGCGTCGCCGCTGAGCAACCGGTCGATCACCGGCGCGGTGGCCTCGCCGGTCGCGGCGCTCGGCCTCGCTCTCCGTGCCTCCGCTGCGGAGGTCGACCAGCTGCACGACGAAGCCGGCCTGGCGGATCTGCTGGGCCAGCGGCGCCGGCAACAGGCTCGTCCCGGGGAGGTCGCCACAGATCTGGCCGCCGAGCTCGGCCACGATCACGTCACGGTCGGTGGACGTCGTGTAGCCGGCGACGCCCGGGGCGTTGGGCTCGTCGATGCTGTAGGCGCCATCGGTGAACCACACCAGGCGCTTGCACTCCGACGGGAGGTCGGTGATGCCCTGGAAGTGGCGAACGGCGAAGCCGAGGGCCAGCACGTAGTCGGTGTTGAGGTCGGTCTCGCGGTCGGCGAAGGGCCGCACGATGTCGACGGCACCGGTGACGCCGCCGGGCAGGGTGGCCCGGCCCACCTCGACCGCGTCGGTCCCGAAGGCGGCCACGGTGACCTCGACGGTGGTGCTGCCGGCCTCGGCCGAGGCGGCGAGGCTGCGGAGCAGGACCTCGGCGGCGGCGATGCGCTGGTCCTGGGGGTCGGTGTTCCGCAGACTGGCCGACTGGTCGATCATCAACAGCACCTCGACCCGGGAGCACCCCTTGTCGGCGGCGGCCGACGACTGGGCCCCGGCGCTGCCGGCACCCACGCCCATCACGCCGAGCAGGGCCCCGGCGAGCACGAGCAGCGCCAGGACCGCCGGGAAGCGACGGCGGGAGCCGGTGGGGTGCGAACGGCGGCCGGTCATCGGCGGGCCACCGCTTCGGCCACGAGGAACGCCCCGGCCGAACCGGCCACCCAGCCGGCCACGGCGAGGACGGCGGCCACGGTGCGCGGCTTCCAGGCCGGCTCCTCGTAGGAACCGGTCGAGCGGCGCACCGAGTCGAGCAGGCCGAACCAGGCGAAGATCAGCAGGCCCAGCACGGCGCCGAACACCCAGGCCAGGGCGGCCGGGCCGGAGATCTCGTCGGTCTGGCCGGCGTCCTCGCCGATGGCGAACACCACCAGGCCGACGGCGGTGAGCGTGGTGAGGGCGAGCATCACGATCGGGATGAGCGGGGTGCGGACGACCTCGGGATCGTCGTCGGAGTCGACCGAACTGGGCGACGGGGTGAGCACGTCGGTCATCGGAGGGCCTCCCCGGCCAACGGGACGCGCCCGTCTTCGATGGGTACCGCTGCCAACTGAGTGCCAGCGCGCCGCGAAGACCACGATCAACCACCTGCCTGTTGAGCGGACCGCCGGACGTCCGGGGCCCAGATCGTCCCGCCGCCAGCACGGAGGGTAGTTGCCGAGGTGGGTGGTGTCACCGACTCCGACAGCTTCGGGCCAGACGGCCCACCGCCGGAGCCCGGTGGGGCCCGGTGGTTCTCGGGGTTCCCGGTCCGCACGCCTCATGTCCCGCCCTTGCGGCGCCGATGGACAGGGAACCACCAGCACCGCCCGGCCGACGTCACGGCCACTGACGGCAGCCGGGGTGCCACCGTCCGGCATCCCACGGCTGCAAGACTCGGAACCCGATGCACCACATGCCCCCCACCCTGCGCCGCGCCGCCCTCGTCGTGTCGACCTCGTTCGGGGCCGCCACGCTGATGTGGGCCATCTCGATCGTCGCCAACCGGGCCTGACCCGCAGCACCCGCGCCGGGCCCGCTGGGTCGGTTCGCCGCGGCCGGACCCGGGGCTGATCAGCCGGTGGTGGGCCAGAGGCGGGCCCGCAGGCCGGTCTGGCGCACGACCCGGTTGTCGACAGCGCGGCGCAGCGCGGCCTCGCCACCGACGAGGGTGACGACCCGACGGGCGCGGGTGACGGCGGTGTAGAGCAGCTCGCGGGTGGCCAGGCGCGACTCGGCCGGAGGCAGGATCACCACGACCTCGTCGAACTCCGAGCCCTGGCTCTTGTGGATGGTCATGGCGTGCACGGTCTCGAGCCCCTCGAGCCGCGACGGCGAGAGCAGGCGGGCGCCCTCGAGATCGGTGAACGCCACCCGGGGGCCGTCGTCGGTGTGGACGATCACCCCGAGGTCGCCGTTGGAGACACCGTTGAGCGGGTCGTTGGCGGTGACGAGCACCGGACGGCCCACGTAGGAGCCGATCAGTCGGGGCTCGTCGCCGGTGAGCCAGTCCTCGAAGCGCCAGTTCCACCAGGCCACGCCGTAGGGGCCGCGGCGGTGGGCGCAGAGCACCCGCACCTCGCCCAGCGCGTCGAGGGCGGCCGCGGCATCGCCGGCCTGGGCCGCGGCCCGGGTGCGCATCGCCCCGTCGAGGGCGGCGGCCCGCACCGCGGCTTCACCGGCCTCGGACTCGGCGCCCGAGGCCTCCCACTGCAACCGCACGCCGCCGTCGTCACCGATGTCGACCGTGCCGGCGCCCTCGCGGAGCACGGCGACGGCCCGGTCGGCATCGCCGGCGCGCACGGCGGCGGCGAAGCGGCCCACCGCGGAGTCGGCCGGGAAGCGGTAGCTCTGGGCCAGCACCGACACGCACCCGGCCAGGGGGCCGGTGGGCGCGGCCGAGCCGGTGAGGGCGGCGTCGACCGCGGGGCCGGCGATGTCGCCGAGCACCGAACCGGCCTCGACGCTGGCCAGCTGGCCGGGATCGCCCACCAGCACCAGGCGGGCCTCGGGGCGCACCGCGTCGAGGAGGTGCGCGGTCAGGGGCAGCGACACCATCGAGGTCTCGTCGACGATCACGACGTCGTGCACGAGTGGGTTGTCGCGGTCGTGGCGGAAGGTGCCGTCGGGCCGCCACACCAGGCGCTTGTGGATGGTGGACACGTCGGCCGCCGCGAGGTGGTCGGCCAGGGCGTGGGCGCCGGCGATGCCGCTCTCCCGGAGGGTGAGGGCCAGGGCATCGATGCTCTCCCTCATCCGGGCGGCGGCCTTGCCGGTGGGCGCCACGAGGGCGATGCGGGTCGACGGCTCGGCCTCGAGCAGAAGGGCCAGCAGGGTGGCCACCGTGGTGGTCTTGCCCGTGCCCGGGCCGCCGACGATGACCGACAGCAGGCCCCGGGCGCCGACCTCGGCCGCCGCCTGCTGCTCGGCCGAGGCCGAGAACGCGCCGGCGAACGCCGACCCGGCCACCGAGAGCTCGGGGCCCGACACGGTGGCGGCGGCGCGGCGGAACAGTTCGTCGGCGACGCGGTCCTCGTAGACGCGGTACCGCTCGAGGTAGAGCAGGGTGCCGTCGAGCACGAGGGGCACGCCCCGGCCGACGGGCTGGGCCGGCACCACGCCCTCGACGGCTTCGGCCACGAGCGGCGACGCCGCCAGCGCGGCGCGCCAGGTCGTCAGATCGGCCGGCCAGGGCAGGGCGTCGATGGCGGCCAGCGCCACGGCGTCGGCGTCGCCCTCGACCTCGGCGGGCACCGACTCGCGCACGGTGGCGAGGTCGAGGCAGACGTGGCCGAGCCGCGGGGCCCGGGCGGCCGAGCGCGACGCCGAGCACGACCTGGGCCTCGGTGGGGTCGAGCAGGCGGGCGCCGGCGTGGGTCGTGCCGAGGTCGCTGAGCCGGGCGAGGGTGGCGGCGATGTGGACGTCGGCCGCGCTGAGCACCCCGGCGTCGCGCCAGGGGGCGAGCAGCTCACCGAGCTCGACCGATGCCGGCGACGAGTCGAACAGGGACGCCTGCTGGGCGGTCATGCCGCCACCCCCCGGGCCAGCAGGCGGTCGAGCTCCTCGATGGCGGCGGTGGGCGGCCGCCACCACACGATGCCGGGGCCACCCTCGGGTGACGGCGGCGCGGCAGGGTCCATCCCCCGGAGGAAGAGGTAGGCGGCGCCGTCGAGGTGGCGGTCGGGGTCGTAGGCGGCACCCATGCGCCACCGCAGGAAGCGGTGCAGGGCGACGAGGTAGAGGGTGGCCTGCAGCGGGTAGCCGTGGTGGGCCATGGCCTCGGTGAGCGACCGGCGGCCGTAGTCGCCGTCGGAGATGAGGTTGGTCTTGTAGTCGGCGAGCCAGTAGCGGCCGTCGGTGGTGCGGGCCACCAGGTCGACCGAGCCGGTGAGCAGGCCGGCCACGTCGACGCGCTGCGCGCCCGAGGCGGCCTCCACGAACCACGGCCGCAGGTCGTCGTCGGCGGGGAGGTGACGGGCCACGACCTCGGCGACGGCCCGGGCGTCGAGGGCGGCGAGGGGGAGGTCGAAGCCGAGCTCGTCGAGCCGGTCGACCCGCTCCAGGTCGAGCAGGCGGCGATCGCCCATGCACCCGCCGAGGGGCGCGCCCATGGCGTGGAGCAGGCCGGCGGCCAGGACGTCGGGGGTGACCGCCAGGGCCCGGTAGTGGAGCAGTTCGGCGCAGCGCTCGCGCAGCTGGTCGCCGACGTCGGGGGCGGCGAAGTCGACCCGCTCCATCACCGAGTGCACGAGCGTGCCGAACGCGGTGCCGGCGGGGGCGGTCTGCAGCGGCATCGGGGCATCGGTGACCGACACGACGGCGTCGAGCGGGGGCACGACCTCGCTCGGCTCGTCGGCACCACCGACCGTCGGCGCGTCGAGCGCAGCCGCGGCGGAGGCCTCTTCGGCCAGTTGCTCGATGCGGCTCTTGATGGAGCTGAACGACCACCGGTACCAGGTGCGGTCGATGACCCGCGTGGCGGTGCGCACCGACAGGTCGTCGACGCCCACGGCGGACAGGGCCAGCTGCGGCCGCTGGGGCGGCACCGCGACCGGCACCACGGCGATGAGGCCGTCGGAGCCCGACTCGAGGGGGTACGGGTCGAGCGACCCCGCCGCGTGCTCGACGAGCTCACCGAGCGGGGACAGCGTGGTCTTGTTGCACCCGGCCGGCGACCACCAGAGCACCAGGCGATGCTTGGCCCGGGTGAGAGCGACGTAGAGGAGGCGACGGTCCTCGCCGAAGCGCTCGTCGCGGTCGACCTCGGAGACCTCGAGGAAGGCGCCGACCTTCGTCTTGTTCCGGATCATGGCGTTGGTGTCGATCAGGCGCTCCGGCCGACCCGGCACCTGGGCGTGCGGTAGCCCCTGCACGTTGGCGCGCTTGCGCCAGAGCGTGGGGCACAGCACGACCGGGAACTCCAGGCCCTTGGCCCGGTGCACGGTGAGGACCTTGACGGTGTCGTCGTCGCGGTCGATGCGGCGCGACAGGAGCTCGGGAGCGATGGCGTCCTCGTCGCCCGACAGGTCGGGGTCGACGAGATCGTCGAGCACAGCCAGCAACGCCGACGCGGCGGTGGCCCGCCCACCGACCGCCGACTGCATCAGCTCGAGCACGTGGTCGAGGTCGGTGAGGTCACGCTCGCCACCGGTGTCGACGAGGACCCGCTCGAGCAGCCCGCCGGCGCGGACTTCGGTCATGAGCGCAGCGAGGCCGCCGGTCGCGAGGCAGAGCGCCCACGAGCGCAACCGCTCGACCAGGCCGCTGAGCCCGTCGACACCCTCGTCGTCGAGCGCGTCGAGCTCCGCAGGGGTCATGCCGACGAACCAGCTCAGGGCCGCGGCGCGGGCCCGGGGGGCCGACGACGGCCGCTCGAGCGCGGACAGGAGCACCCGCCACTGCGTCGCCGCCGCGCTGTCGAGCACGGAGTCGTTCGACGACGACGCGGCTGGCACGCCCGACGCCGAGAGCATCGCCACGATGGCGGTGGCATCCGCGTTGGAGCGCACCAGCACGCCGATGTCGGAGGGGGCCAGCGGACGACGGCCGCCCTCGGCCTTCGGGTCGGCGATGGAGACCTCGCCGAGCATGCGCACCACCTCGCCGACGAGGTCGTGCCGGGCATCGGCGTTGGCCTCCGGCGTCTTGTGGTCCGGATCGATGATCCGCAGCTGGAGCGGCGCGGCCCCGGGCCCGGGGTCGAGGAGGACCGGCCCGGTCTCGGAGGTGACGGCCCGGACCGGCTGGAACGCGACCGAAGGATCACCGAACGTGAACCCCGAGAACAGGTGCTCGAGCGCACCGATGAGCGCCGCGTCGGAACGTCGGTTGGTGCCCAGGCTGGTGACCTGCGGTCCGGCCAGGGCCCGGGCGGCGAGGTACGCCGAGAGCTCGGCGGAGCGGAAGCGGTAGATCGACTGCTTCGGGTCGCCGACGACGACCACGGTGGCCGGGTTCCGGCCTTCGAGGAACGCCGTACGGAAGATGTCCCACTGGACGCGGTCGGTGTCCTGGAACTCGTCGATCATCACCAACCGGAACCGTTGCTGCAGCACGGTTCGGGTGATCTCACCCCGGGGGCCTTCGAGGAGATCGCGGGCCTCGACGAGGAGGCTGTCGAAGGTGCGGCGACGCAGCCTCGACCGGCGCGCGCGCACCTCGGCCACGACGTCGTCGACGAGCACGACGATCCGGTCGATCAGGTCGGCCCGCTCGTGGCTGTCACCTCGGGTGAGCAGGGACCGGTCGGGCACGAAGAGATCGGCGTCGGGGATGCGCAGCCGAAGCCGCACCGCCTCGGCCACCTTCTTCGGCTCGGCCGGCCAGTCGCCATCGGCACTGAAACGGTCGAGGAAGCGGTCGTTGACGACCTCGTCGACATCGGAGTCGTCGCTGGTGAAGGTGACATCGACACCCGAGCCTGCGCCGGTGGCGACGACCCGGGAGCAGAACCCGTGGATCGTGGAGATCGTGGCCGCGTCGAACTCGGCCAGCGCGGTGAGCACACGCTCGCGACGGACCACCCGTTCGTCCGCGTCGGCCAGCAGCAACGCGATGACGTCGTCGGTGCTGGGCTCGCCGGTCTCGAGATGCCGGGCGGCCTCGGCGAGCTTCTCGCGGATGCGGCCGCGCAGCTCCGCCGTGGCGGGCACGGTGAACGACACGACGCACACCTGCGCCGCTTCGACGACACCCTCGGCCAGGCACCGTGTGACGAGGCCGGCGAGCGAATAGGTCTTGCCCGTTCCGGCGCTGGCCTCGAGCACGGTGAGGCCCGTCGGCAGCGGGTCACTGATGGAGAACTCCGGGAGCGGCACGGTGGTCATCGAGGGGCCTGCCCGTCGCCGTCGCGCAGATCGATGCCGGTGGTGGCCTCGAAGGTGGCCCACAGCCGTTCGCTCCACCACCGCAGGCGGGCCCCGACACCGGGCGGGGCGGGCTCATCGGGGCGGAGGGGCAGGGCCAGCACCGCGTCGAAGTCGGAGCCGAGCGCCATCGCCACCCACCGGTCGTCGCCGTCGCCGCCGAAGTAGCCGGTCCACTTGTCCTGGGCCTTCGAGAGCCACTGGTCGCCACCGCACCACAACGCCAGCGAGGTGTCGGCCACCAGCGGGACGACGTCGCACAGCGCTCGGCTGCGGAGCTCGTCGAGGAAGGCGAGGGCCTCCAGCGCGGCATCGGCGTCACGCATCGAGACGCGCACGACCTTCACCGCCGCCTTGTCACGGTTGTCGCCGTCGCGTCCGACGGTGACGACCTCCCACGGGACATCGGGCCGGGCCGCGGTGAGCGCGGCGGCGCGCACCCAGGCCCGGAGGTGGTCGCGGGCCCGCACCCGGGAGGCGGTGACACCGACAGCGAGGTGCCCACAGACGCCCCCGACGGTGCCCGACAGACGACGGCTGCCGGCGGGGAGGTCGAGCACGACGTCGAGGGGGAACGGCTGCGGGTCGTGGGCGACGTCGCCGAGCTCGGCGAGCAGAGCGGTGTGCAGCGCCGCGACCCGGCGACGGGTCTCGGTGAGCGCCTCTGCGCCGAACGACAGCGGTGGCACCGCACCCCGGCGCCGCTCGACCTCCTCCCACACGACCTCGGTGGCCTCGATGGCCTCGGGCCGGCACGCCAGACGCACCTTCAGGAGGCGGTCGGTGACCTTCCATGCCTCGAGGGCCTCGAGGGTGAGCGGGATGGAATCGTCGCGCCCTGACTCGGTGTCCGGGAGGGAGATGCAGAGGCGCCGACGCAGCAGGAGCTCGGGCGCGTTCTCGCAGGCGGTGATGAGCTCGTCGACGGGGAGCTCGGCCACCACGCCCTCGGGGACGGGCCGGGGCGCCAGGGGCTCGGGCAGGAACAGCCGCCCGCCCGGACGCTGGGCCCGGCGGGCGCGGGCCGCGTCGAGCGCGCCCAGATCGAAGCTCCACGGGACCTCGCGCAGGTCGAGGACACCCGGCCGCAGGGCTCGCTCGGACCAGGCCTGCCGCGGGTGGTCGAGCGTGATCGCCTTGCTCGCCCTGCCGGCCGGGTGGTCGTCGGTGAGCCGGACCGACGCGTCGACGAGATCGAGCAGCTCGGCCAGTGAGACGACCGGCGGGAACTCGGCGTTGGTGCGGATGTCGTGACCGGTGCTGAACACCAGCAGCCGCTCACCCGCGGCGAGCACGGCGTCGAGGAGCTGGGCCCGCTGCTCGCTGCGGGGGTCGCGGTCGCCCACGCAGGGAACCGCAGCGACGAGGTCCTCCGAGGCGGGCAGGCTGCCCGAGCCGGTGTCGTCGTCGAGGCCGAGCAGGCACACCACCGGGTGGGGCACCCCGCGCTGGGCGGTGAGCGACGACACGGTGACGGCGCCGGTGCCGAAGCGGGGCCGGCCACCGCCACCGACGAGCCGGGCCCGCACGAGCACGGACAGGTCGGCGGGGTCGACCTCGGTGGTGCGGGGAACGCCGTCGATCGAGGCCTCCGCCCGCAGCTCCTCGAGGAGGCGTTCGACGGCCCGCCACTGCCACGCCTCGGTGTCGGGCACGGCACACAGGTCGGTGAGTGCGTCGGCCAGCGCCGCGCACCACCCGTCGACCGTGCGTTCGGAACGGAGGCGGTGGACGGCGCTGTCGAGGCGGTCGACGAGCTCGGCGAGGGCACCGGCCACCGCGACGTCGCTGCCCTCGACCACCGGATGGAGGGCGACGTCGCCCGGGCCGAGGCGCGGCCCGGCGACCGCCATGGTGGAGCCGACGAGCAGCTGGTCGAGGCCGGCCCGCCAGGTGTGGACGTCGAGGTCGGCCGGGAGCCCGAAGGCCTCGTGGTCGGCGGGGCCGAGCCCCCAGCGCACGTTGGTGGCCTCGGCCCACTCGCTGATGCGGGTGAGCGAGTCGGCGTCGAAGCCGAACCGCAGCCGGACCGGCGGACGGGAGGCGAAGGCGACGACCGAGCTCGCCCGGAAGCGGCCCTCGAGCAGGTCGAGCAGCGCGGCTGCGGTGTCGAGGACCGGGTTGTCCTGGCGGAGGCTGCGGTCGGCGACCCGCACGGGGATGGCGGGCACGCCGTGGCGCTCGTCCCCGGCGAACACGGCCTCGATCAGCGGGGCGAACCGGCTCGGGTCGGGGCACAGCACGGCGATGTCGCGCGCCTCGAAGCGGGGCTCGCCGTCGGGGCCGTCCTCCTCGAACAGGTGGAGGAGCGCGTCGCGCAGCACCTCGACCTGGCGGGCGGGGCCGTAGGCGCGGTGCCAGCGGACGCTGGCATCGGATGAGGGGTTGAACAGCGGCCGTGGATCGGCCTGGCCCTCGGCCACGCCCACCGGCGGGGCCTCGTCGGCCCGGATGCCGTGCTGCAGGCGCTCGAGCAGCGACGGCTCGGCCGGCAGCTCGGGCACCGGCGGCGGGGCCGGCAGGCCTGCCCCGCGTTGAGAGCGGCGTCGACGAGGAGCAGGTTGGCCTCGCGCGACGCCTGGCCCCAACCGGTGACGAGGGGGTTGCCGGCGCCGACCGGCACCATCTCGTCGGCGCGGGGGACGGGCAGTGCGAACGGGCCGTGGGCGACGCGGCCCTCGGCGGCGTACTGCCACCGGCGGGCCGACGCGACGGGCGCGAAGACGTGGACCTCCCTGTGCGCCGACAGCGCGCCGAGGAGCTCGAGGTGGGGCGAGGGCAGCGACGCCAGGCCGAACACCGCCACCCGGGCGGGCACGTCGGCCGGCACGACACCGGCGGCCACCCGTTCGGTGGCCTGGCGCAGAAGCTGCTCGTCGGTGAGGCCGCCGAGGCGCTCCTGCACGGCGCGCCACACCGCGGGCTGCCAGGCCTGGTCGTCGTCGAGCGGGCCACCGCTGCCGTCGACGTCGCGGCCCTCGCTCCAGATGCGCACCATCTGCGGGCGGTAGAGCGTGTAGCGGTCGAACAGGTCGGCGATCGCCCGGGCCCGCACCGCGTCGGTGGCCTGGCCCATCGCCGGGTCGAGCTCCTGGAGGACCTCGTGCACCGCCCAGGTGAGCGGACCGGTGGCCCAACGGCCGATGCCCGAGCCCTCGCCCACCGCCCGGGCGACGATGCCGGCGGGGAACACGAACTCGACGTTGGCGACGATGCCGTCCCCCACCACCCCACCCCGGCCGTCGCCCACCACCCCACCCGGACCGGTGGAACCGGGCTCGGTGGCACCCAGCCGGCTGGCCAGCTGCGCGGTGAGCCAGGCCTGGACCCCGCCGCCGGGGACGGCGACCAGCTCAGGGGTGAAGGGGTCGTCGAGCGGTTCGGCCAGGACCGCGGCCAACGCGTCGGCCAACGGCTCCAGCGACCCCGCCACGGTCAGATGGAATGCCACGAGGCGAGGTTACCCACCCCCTGTGACAGCCTCCCGAGGCGGGGTTCGCGGGCTCAGAGCTCCGGCGGCTGCATCACGTTGAAGACGGCGCCCATCGGGTCGGTGCAGCCGACGAGGCGCCCGTAGGGGGTGTCGACCGGCTCCTGGGTGACGGTGCCGCCGAGGGCCACGACCTTCGCCGCGACCTCGTCGGCCGAGGCGACCTCGATGTAGATCCGCCACCCCTGCGGGGTGCCCTCGGGGAGGTGGCCGGCGTCCATGATCCCGGCGTACTGGAGCTCACCCTGCTGCAGCACCGAGTAGCGGAACTCCGGCGTGTCGGCCTCGGTCCGCAGGGTCCAGCCGAACACCTTCGGGTAGAAGTCGAGCGCGCCCGCGTAGTCGGGGGTGAGCAGCTCGAACCAGGCCGGGGCGTTCGTCTCGTTGTGGATGCCGAAGCCCGTGTGCTCCTTCGACTGCCACATGCCGATCAGCGCACCGCTCGAATCGGCGGCCACGACCATCACGCCCAGGTCGCCGACGGGATGGGGGCCGGCGAAGACCTGGCCGCCCGCCCCCGTCAGCGCCGCCACGCTGGCATCGGCGTCGTCGACCTCGAGGTACACCGACCACATGTCGGGGAGCGACTCCTCCATCTTCCCCATGAGCCCGGCCACCATCACGTCGTCCTTGGTGAAGTTGGCGTAGCCACCGAAGTCGGGGTTGGGCTCCTGGCACTCCCAGCCGAACAGCTCGCCGTAGAAGGCGCGGGCCCGGTCGGTGTCGGCGGACATCAGGTCGATCCAGGTGGGGACGCCGGCGGGGGCGTGATCTCGGGTGGCCACGGGGCTCTCCTCGGGTGGTCGTGGTCGATCGGTCGGAGGGTCAGACCGGCCGCAGGGCGCGAACTCATCGGCACGCTGCGACAGTGGGGGCATGCCCCGGCTGCTGATCGTCCACCACACTCCCTCACCGTCGGTGCACGCGCTGCTCGAAGCGGCGCGGTCCGGGGCCGGCGATCCGGCCATCGGCCCGATCGAGGTGGTCGTCCGGGCCGCGCTCAACGCCACCGTCTCCGACGTGCTCGAGGCCGACGGCTACCTGCTCGGCACCCCCGCCAACCTCGGGTCGATGTCGGGGGCCCTCAAGCACTTCTTCGACACCATCTACTACCCGTGCCTCGAGGACACCCAACGCCGGCCGTACTCCCTGTTCGTGCACGGCAACGACGACACCACCGGCGCGATCCGCGACATCGAGCGCATCGTCGCCGGGCTGCGCTGGAACCGGGTGCAACCGGTGCTCAGCGTCACCGGCTCCCCCGGCAAGGCCGACATCGAGGCTGCCCAGGAGCTCGGGGCCGCCACCTCGGCGATCCTCGCCGAGGGCATGGCGTGACCCCGTGATCGACTGGCTGTTCCGCAACCGCAAGACCGGCGAGATCACCATCGCCCAGTTCCCCAACCTGGCGCTGTGGATCTTCCTGGGCGCCACCGTCGTCCGCTGGCTGACCTCGCCCACCGGCACCGGGGGCACCGTCGTCGACGTCATCGCCATCGGGGCCCTGCTGTGGTGGGGCGTCGACGAGATGGTGCGCGGGGTCAACCCGTTCCGCCGCCTGCTCGGCGCCCTCGTGGTCACCGGGCAGTTGATCCTCCTCATGCGCTGACGGGCTGAAGGGCTGAGGGTCGCGGCCCCCGCCCGCCGGGCCGCTACCTTGCGGCCATGGCCGACGACACCGACCTCAGCCGGCTGGGCGACCTGCCCCGCAGCGAGGCCCTCCAGCGCGTCGGCGCGCCCGAGGGCCCGTGCGAGTCGTGCGGCTCCCCGCAGGCCAGGGCATGGTCGACCCCCGACGGGCCGGCCCGGCTGTGCCCGCCCTGCGCCACCCTGAACGGCATCGGCTGCCCGTGAGCCCGGCCGGGGCCCGGCGATGACCGCGCGGATCGACCGGCGGGCGTTGAACCGGGCCACCCTCGCCCGCCAGCTTCTGCTCGACCGCTCGACGATCGGCCCCTTCGACGCCGTCACCCACCTCGTCGGACTGCAGGCCCAGGCCCCGTGGGCGCCCTACCACCAGCTGCTGTGCCGCCTCGACGGCTTCGAGCCCGACGACCTCGGCCGGCTCCTGCTCGACCGGAGGGTGGTCCGCACAGTCACCATGCGGGGCACCCTCCACCTCATGAGCGTGAGCGACGCGGCAGCCGTGCGACCGCTCGTCGAGGCCGTCCTCGAGCGGGGGCTCACCTCGAACAAGGAGCGCCGTGAGGCGCTCGAGGGGGCCGACCTCGACGCCATCGCCAGAGCCGGCGACGACCTGCTGAAGAGCGAGGCACTCACCCCCGGCGAGCTCGGCGACCGCCTCGCCGAGCGGTTCCCCGGCATCCTCCCCAGCGCCCTGGCGACCGTCGTGCGCAACCGGGTGCCCAACGTGCAGGCCACGCCTCGCGCCGTGTGGGGCCGCGGCGGCGCCCCGCGCCTCGTCCGCTTCGACGTGTGGGTCGAGGGTGGCCCCGAGCCGGTCGAGCTGCCGCCGCCGATGCCCCTCGACGAGCTCGTGCGGCGCTACCTGGCCGCCTTCGGTCCGGCCACGGTCAAGGACGTGCAGACCTGGAGCGGCCTGAGTCGACTGGCCGCGGTCGTTGACGAGATGGGCGACGAGCTCGTCCACCTCGTCGGCGAGGACGGCGCCGAGCTCCACGACCTGCCCGACGCGCCCCGACCGGGGGGCGACGTCGACGCGCCCGTGCGCCTCCTGGGGGAGTTCGACAACCTGATCCTCAGCCACGCCGACCGGCGGCGGGTCATCCCCGAGGTCGATCGCACCCGCCTCACCGCCCGCAACGGGATGCAGCCGGCCACCGTGCTGATCGACGGCGAGGTCGCCGGCACCTGGCGTATCGAGAAGACCGCCGGCTCGGCGACCCTGACCGTCGAGGCGTGGGCCGCCCCGCCGCGGGCCGCCCGCACCGGGATCGAGGCCGAGGGCAGCCGGCTGCTCGCCATCGTCGCGCCGCAGGCCGGCACCCACGACGTGCGCATCATGGGGCCATGACCGCCACCCGGGTCGTGGTGGGCGACATCACCCGCCTCGACGAGCAGGGCATCGCCGCCGACGCCATCGTCAACGCCGCCAACGAGCACCTCGCCGCCGGTTCGGGCGTGTGCGGGGCGATCTTCGCCGCCGCCGGGCACCGCGCGCTGGGCGCCGCGTGCGCCGAGATCGGCCGCTGCCCCACCGGCTCGGCCGTCGCCACGCCGGCGTTCGGGCTCGAGGGCCACGGGGTGGCCCACGTCATCCACGCCGTCGGCCCGGTGTTCGGCGCGACCTCCCCGGAGGACGCCGACGCCCTGCTCGCCTCGGCCTACCGGTCGGTGCTCGCCGTGGCCGAGGATCTCGGTGTCCACACCGTCGCCGTTCCGGCCATCTCGACCGGCATCTACGGCTTCCCCGAGCGGCGGGCGGCGGCCATCGCCGTCCGGGAGTGCACCACCCACGAGGGCGCGCTCACCGAGGTGCTCCTGGTGGCCTTCGACCCCGCCTCGGCCACCGTGCTGACCGGGGCCCTCGCCACCGGCTGACCCCGATCGGGTCTCGGTCCCCCGCCGAGGCCGCGGCATCGACCACTGTGGATGCCGGAGCGACCACCAGATCGAGTCAGGGGTAGTGGGATGAGGACAGCAGGCGACAGCAGGATCCGCGGCGCCGTGTTCGCCGGAGCGGCGCTGCTCGCGATGGTGACGGTCGCGGCGTGCGGATCGGGTGACGGCAGCATCAGCCTGCCGACGCTGCCCTCCACCACCACGACCACGCCCGACTCGACGACCACCACCGAGGCCAAGACCACCACCACGACCGAGGCCAAGACCACCACGACGAGCGGGAGCCCCAACACCTCCGCCGCGGTGAGCTCGACCACCAGCACCACCTCCGGCGGGTCGACCACGACCACCGCCCAGCCCACGACCACCACCGCCGCGCCGACCACCACGACCACGCAGCCGGCGACCACCACGACCACCCGGGCGACCACCACCACGACCGAGAAGTCCACGACCACCACCACGGCGGCCACCACCACCACGCCGACCACGATCAACGGCGACGGCGCCTCCAGCAGCAGCGGCACCTCCCCGTGGCTGTGGATCGGGGCCATCGCCCTGCTGGTGATCGCCGGCATCGTCGCCCTGCTCGCCGTCCTGAAGTCCCGCAAGGCCACCCAGGCCCGCTGGCTGTGGGGCGCCCGTGACCTCGCCACCCGCTCCGGCGCCGTGGCCCGCAGCCTCGACGAGGCCGCCGCCCTGCTGGCCGGCCCGGTCGCGGTCAACCGTCAGGTGTGGCTCGACGACGTCGAGGCCCTCAACGGCCTGGCCACCAGCGCCGGCGTGCTCGCCCCGGACGCCCCCAAGGTGCCGGGCGACCCGGAGGGCACCAACAGCATGGCCGCCGCCCTCACCGCCCTCGGCACGAACCTCACGGTGCTGAAGAGCGCGGCCACCGAGGCCGAGCGGATCCGGTTCGAGCTGGTCGGCCCCACCGAAGAGCAGCTCGACTTCGCCTCCCGCTCGGTCCGCCAGGCCGCGGCCACGGTGATCTCCGACGCCCACGCCGTGTCGGCCGCCGCCGACCGCATCGCCCCGCCCGCACCCGTGCCGCCCGCGGCACCCGGGGCGCCCACCGCCTGAGCCCCAGCCTCATCCGAGGGTGGGCCCTCGTCAGCCCTCGCCGTCGAGGCGGGCGACGAGGGCCTTCGGCGCCACGCACCGGTAGGCGTCGGCGCAGACGGCCGCGACCTCGTCCCAGTCGAGGTCGACGTCGAGGCGCACCCCGATCCAGCCCCGGTGCCCCACGTACGCCGGCCGGTAGAAGCGGTCGGGCTCGGCCCGCAGCAGCTCGGCCTGCACGCCCGGCGCCGCCGCGCACCACAGCCCGAGGATGCCGTCGCCGTGGTGGTCGTCGTGGAACTGCACGAAGGTCTTCTTGCCCCGCACGAAGAAGGTCGGCGCCCCGTGGCTCACCCGTTCGGTGACCTCCGGCAGCGCCAGGCAGATCTCCCGCACCCGCGCCAACGGGTCGACATCCTTCGCCCTCGCCATCCCGACAGCATGCCCGCGCCCGGGCGAGCGCGTCCCGGGCGGACGGGCTGCCCTCGCCGGGCCCCGGGGCCTCGATGACCGCGACGCCTGACGGCCGTGTGGACTCAGCCCTCGACGGCGACGATGGCGGGCCGGCCGTCGGGCCCGACCGAGAACCCGGGGTTGTGGGCGACCTCCCACAGCACACCGTCGGGATCGGCGAAGTAGCCGTGGTAGCCGCCGAACGCCGCCGCCCTCGGACGCTTAACGACGGTCCCCCCGGCGGCCGCCGCGATCTCGACGACGGCGTCGACCTCGTCGGCGGTGCCCACGTTCCTGGCCAGGGCCACCGACCCCGAACCGGGGACGAGTTCGGGCAGCCCCGCGTCGGCGGCCAGGTCGTCGACCCCGAACAGGGCCAGCAGCAGGCCGTGGCCGAGGTGGACGAACACGACCGCCTCGTTCTCCCATGCGACCTCCCATCCCAGCCCATCCACGTAGAAGGCCCGCGAGCGGGCGAGGTCGGCGGTGCCGATCGTGAGGAGGTTCAGGTGCTGGGCCATGACCGAGAGCATGTCCGGCGAGCGTCGACCGCGCCCGGACCCACGACCGGGACCCACACGGGCCGAGGTGAAGGGGAGGGAAACGACGCCGTAGGCTCGGGACCGGCCGCCCGCCGCACGGCAGCGCGCCGACACACGCACTCAGGGGGAGAACACCATGCCGGTCGCCGGTCAGCGCGATCCCGCGCAGGTCAAGGTCGTGCTCGAGAAGTGGATGGCGTCGAAGATGCCCGAGGCCTCGGGCGTCGAGATCACCGACCTCGTCGTGCCGCAGTCGAGCGGCTTCTCGAACGAGACGTTCCTCCTCGACGCCCGCTGGGTCGAGGCCGACGGCACGCCCACCGAGGCCCGCCTCGTGCTGCGCAGCCAGCCGGCGATGCACCACCTCTTCCCCGAGATCGACCTCATCGCCCAGCAGTACCAGACGATGACCCAGCTCGGCCTCCACTCCGACGTGCCCGTGCCGAAGACCCGCTGGGCCGAGCCCGACCCCGAGCTGCTCGGTGGCCAGTTCTTCGTGATGGACCGCCTCGACGGCCTCGTGCCCGGCGACGCCCCGCCCTACACCCAGGAGGGGTTCGTCTTCGACATGACCCCCGAGCAGCGCAACGAGTGGCACCGCAACGCCATCGGCGCGCTGGCCAAGGTCGGCCGGGTCGACTGGAAGGCCGCCGAGCTCGGCTACCTCACCAAGCCCCACTTCGGTGAGCTCGGCCCCGAGCAGCGCAAGGGCTACTTCCAGCTCTACAAGGACTTCGCCACCAAGGGCGAGCCGCATCCCGTCGTCGATCCGGCGTGGGACTGGCTCCTCGCCAACTGGCCCGACGACGGCGAGCACATCGAGCTGTGCTGGGGCGACGCCCGCCCCGGCAACCAGATGTTCGACGGCACCGAGGTCATCGGGGTCTTCGACTGGGAGATGGTGTCGCTCGGCAACAGCGAGAGCGACCTCGGCTGGTGGCTGTTCCTCCAGCGCTTCCACACCGAGGGCTCCGACGCCGAGCTGCTGCCCGGCATGCTCGACCGGGCCGAGACCATCGCCCTGTGGGAGGAGCTGGCCGGCCGGCCCGCGACCCACGTCGACTTCTACGAGATCCTCGGCGGGTTCCAGTTCTGCCTGGTGATGTGCAAGCTGGCCGAGATGTACACCGCCGAGCACGGCGCCGAGGCCGTCGGCCCGATGGCCACCCACAACCCGGTGTCGATGATCACCGCGGGGCTGCTCGGCATCGACGTGCCGCCGCCGCCCTCCCCCGTCGTCCGCTGACCCGACCGGGGCCGGCGCCACTGACTCCCTGAGCCCGGACGCGGCAGTGGCCCGGTGCCAGGGAGGCACACCGGGCCACTGCGAACCGACCGTCGGGGATGAACCGGTCGGGGGGGAGCTACGAGCTTCAGGAACTACATGCCCGGGGGCATGAGGACCGTGTCGATGATCTGCACGGTGCCGTTGCCGACCTTGACGTTGCCGCAGACGACGGCCGAGGTGCCGTTGATCTCGATGGTGTCGCCGGCCTTGGCGATCGTGACCTCACTGCCCTCGACGGTCTTCTCGGTGCCGGCGTCGGCCAGCTGCTCGGCGTTGAGGCTCTGACCGGCGATCACGTGGTAGGTCAGGATCTTGGTGAGGGCGCCGGACGGGTCGGCCAGGACGCTGCTCAGGGTGGCCGCCGGGATCTTGGCGAAGGCGTCGTTGGTCGGGGCGAAGATGGTGAAGGGGCCCTCGCCGTTGAGCGTGTCGCCCAGGCCGGCCGCGGTGACGGCCGAGACGAGCGTCGAGAGCGCCGGGTTGCCGGAGGCGGCGGTGGCGGCGGGCTCCTCGGCCATCATGTCGAAGCTGCCGGCGCCGCTGGTGGGCACGGCGGCGCAACCGGGACCGAAGTTGGCCGAGGTGAGGCTCGCCATCATGGTGGTGGAGCTGTCCATCATCGTCGTGGCGCTGGAGCCACCGGAGGAGCTGCTCGAGTCGTTGCTGTCGCTACCGCAGGCGACGGCACCGAGGGAGAGAGCGGCGGCGAGGCCGACGGTGCCGGCGATCTTGAGCGGGGAGAGAGGCATCGGAAGAGCTCCTGTGAGTGAAGGGGTGGGGTGCGGGTGACATCTCCACTCCGAAGCACTGCCGATGTGCGGATCACGAATCGTCAGTCTTTTTCTGATCAATCGGCCGAAACCCTTAGCCACCTCATCTTCTCGCCGGGCGCGCTCGACCGCCCGGGCAACGACGGCCCGGGCGACGACGGCCGCCCTCAGACGGTGTTGAGGGTGCCGCTCGCCATCGGGGCCGCAGTGGGCCCAGGGCTGCCGCCGATGGGCTCGACGGTGATGGCCAGCTCGTGCACGCCCGGGTCGACGCCCACCACCGACATGGCCGGCGACGAGCCGAGCAGGCCGAGCGACACCATCGTGCCGCCCTCGGCCGACCACAGCTGGTAGGTGTGGGACGCGTCGAGCGGCGGGAGCACACCCGACATCACGAAGGCGTGGCCGTCGGGGTCGACGACGACCTGCACGGCCATCGTGTTCTCCGGATCGGTGAGCTCACCGGTGCGGGCACCGGGCATCGAGGCCGCCTGGGCCGCCATCTGCTCCATGGCGGCGACGGAATCGGTGACACCGTCGCCCCCACGGTTGCCGACGACGACGGCGCCGACCACGAACAGGACCACGACTGCGGCGGCCGAGAGGATCCACGGCGTGCGGGAGCGGCGGGCCTCGGCATGGCGCTCGAAGGACGCCACGCCGGGCTGGTCGTCGACGGGTCGGTGACCGGGCACCGACACCGCCGGGGTGTCGTCGGAGAGGCGGGGCCGCAGCACGGGCTCGACCGCCGGAGGCGGGGTCGGGGCTCCGAGCGCGCCCGACCCGCCGACGGCGGACGGGCCGGCGGCGATCTGGGCCATCAGCGAGCCGAACAGCTCGCTCGGGGCCGAGGCGCCGGCAGCCGCGGCCTCCGCCAGTCGGTCGGCGGCCGCATCGAGCCGCGCGACCTCGGCCCGGGCCTCCGGGTTGGTCTCCAACAGGCGCTCGACCCGACGGCGGTCGACGTCGTCGACCGCGTCGAGCACGTACGCGCCGAGCAGCGACTCGGTGTCGTCCGAGCCGTTGCCGTTGCCGATGTCGTGGTGCTCGCGCTCAGTCATGGGTTGATCCCCAGTCCGGTCGCCTCGAGCCTGTCGGCCAGCTTGGCCAACCCGAGACGGATACGACTCTTGACCGTGCCTTCCGGCAGGTCCAGTCGGAGCGCCACTTCTCTGTAACTGTGGCCTCCGAAGTACGCGAGGACGATGGCCTCGCGCTCGCCCTCGTTGAGGGTGGCCAGGGCGTCGGCCACGGCCTGCGAGGACAGGCCCTCCATGGCCTGCTGCTCGACGTCGGCCTGAGGAGGGACGTTCTCGCGGTCGACCCGCTCCTCGCGGCGGCGCCGGGCCTCCTCGGAGCGGACCCGCTCGACGGCCCGGCTGTGGGCCTGGCGCAGGAGGAACGACCGCAGGGCGCCACGATCGGGGTCGAAGCGGTGCGGCTCGTTCCAGAGGCGGAGGAAGACCTCCTGGGTGACCTCTTCGGCCATCGCCCCGTCGGCCAGGACACGGCGCACCAGGCCGAACACGCCGTCACCATGACGGCGGTAGGCCTCGGCGAGCGCCTGCTGGTCGCCTCGGCCCACGGCGTCGATGAGCCGGGCATCGTCGAGCTCGTGGGTCAGCGGATCCATGTCCCTCGTCAACTGGCGAACCTGCCGACGGACGTTCGCCGCGCCGACGGCAAGGAGGATAGATCGGTCGCGCCGAAGATCGACCACGGCCCCCGTCATGGTGCTCACGAGACGATCACCACCACGGAGTGCCAGCCGGTGGCACCGTCGGGGATGGGCTCCACCCGATCCTCGGTCTGGGTCTCCCCCGAGCCGTCGGTGGCCCGGGCCGTGATCGTGTGGCGGCCCGAAGTGGCCTCCCACGGGTAGACCCACTGGCGCCAGGTGTCGGAGCCGGGCACGGCGGCCAACTGGGCCTCCTGCCACGGGCCGTCGTCGATGCGGACCTCGACGGCCTCGATGCCCCGGTGCACGGCCCACGCCACACCACCGACGGGCACGACGCCGGGCTCGACCTTGGCCAGCCCGCGGGGCGTGTCGATGCGGGCCATGGTCTTGATCGGGGCCTCCTTGGCCCAGCCGCGCTTGGCCCAGTACGGGTCGAAGGCGTCGAAGGTCGTGAGCTCGAGCTGGGTGACCCACTTGGTGGCCGACACGAAGCCGTAGAGGCCGGGCACCACGAGGCGGGCGGGGAACCCGTGCTCGACGGGCAGCGGCTCGCCGTTCATGCCGATGGCCACCATGGCGTCGCGGCCGTCCATCACGGTCTGCACCGGGGAGCCGGCGGTCCAGCCGTCGACCGAGCGGCTGACGAGCTGGTCGGCGCCGGCCTGCACCCCGGCTTCGTCGAGGAGGGACTTCAGCGGCACGCCGAGCCAGCGGGCGGTGCCGGCGTAGCGGCCGCCGACCTCGTTGGAGACGCAGACCAGCGTGATGTCGCGCTCGATGATCTCCCGGTCGAGGAGGTCCTGGAAGGTCAGCTCGATGGGGTTGTCGACCATGCCGCCGATGCTGAGGCGCCACTCCGACGGGGTGACGCGGGGCGCCTGGAGAGCGGTGTCGACCCGGTAGAACTCGCTGTTCGGGGTGATGAACGGGGAGATGCCCGCGGTGCCGAGGTCGACCCCGGCGGGGAGGGCGGCGGCGGGCGAGGCGGGCGGCGGGAGGGTGACGGCGTCACGGGCGCCGGCCACGCTGTAGCGGCCCTGGAGGCCCTTCCCGAAGGCGCCGACCACCACCACACCGCCGGCCACCATCCCGGCGCTCGCCAGGAAGGCACGCCGGTCGAAACCGGCCGGCGCGGAGGGGCGGGGCCCGGACGGGCGCATGGTGGCCGGGGTCTCGACGGTCTCGACGGTCTCGACGACGGGGTCGCTCGCCGGGCCGGCCACGGCGGCGGCCGTGACGACCGAGGCGGGTGCGGCCGTCGTGCGGGTGCGGCCGAGGAGGTACCAGAGGACGGTGACCCCGGCGAGGGTGCCGATGATCGAGGGCCAGGCGTCGACCGGGCTCGCACCCGGGCGGGTGAGGGCGGCCCACACGCCGATGACGCCGAAGACCACGGTGCCGGCGATGCCGATCCAGAGCCGGCGCAGCGACGCCACGCCCAGCACGATCGAGACGAGGACGAGGGTGATGGTGGTGCCGGCGATCAGGGCGTCCTTGTCGTTCTCGCCGAAGGTCTCGATGGCGAACTCCTTGAGCCAGTTCGGCGCGTTCGCCACCACGACCTCGCCGACCGACACGACCGCGGAGCTGGTGCCCTCGAGGATGCCCGTGACCAGCTCTCCGACCGCCAGCGCGGCGCCCACGGCGAGCAGCCCGGCCAGCGCGCCCCACCACCAGGGGGCACGACGCCGGGACACCTGCCCGTCCGGGGCGACGTCAGGCGAGTCGATGAGTGCGGTCACGCCACTCATCCGACACCGCGAGGCCCGGTGGATGACCGATCCGGGGCGAGAACACCCTGTGAACTGCGCCGCCGCCACGTGACCGGGGCCGCCGGATCGGGAAGGCTTGGGGCATGGCAACGCCCCTCCCCGACCTCGACGCCAGCATCGTGCCCCGCCGCACCGACGACCCCGCCGAGGCGGCTCGGCTGATGCGCACCGAGGGGGCGGCGATCCTCACCGGCCTGCCCATCGGCCAGACCACCGCCGACGGCCTCGCCCGTCGGGTGCTCGGCGACCGGGTCGTGGCCGCGCCCGAGCCAATCGCCGTGCGCGAGGGCGGCGACAAGGACCGCAAGGTCCGCGAGACCGACGCCCACGCCGTGCCCCTGCCCATGCACACCGACGGCTTCACGTACGGCCACGACGCGCCCGACGCCATGTTCCTGCTCTGCGACGTCGACAGTGCCGTCGGCGGCGAGTCGGTCCTCATCGACAACTACGCCGTGCTGGCCGCCCTGCAGGCCGAGCCCGAGGGCTCCGCCGGCGCCCGCCTCGCCGACTTCCTCACCGGCACGGTGCTCGACCTCACCTCACCCGGCATGGTCGAGCGCTCGGGGACGATGGTGCGCGACACCCCCTCGGGCCGCCCCCTGTTCTGGCTCGGCGCCCTGCGCGACTGCGTCCGGCCGATGGCCGACGACCCCGATCCCGCGGCCACCGACACCCTCTTCGACGACGTCACCGAGCTGTTCGAGTCGCTCCGCGAGCGGGCCACCCGGTTCCGCGCCGGCCCCGGAGAGGCGATCTGCGTCGACAACTACCGGGTCTCGCACTCCCGCGACGCCTACACCGACCTCGACCGGCTCTTCTGGCGGGTCTGGGCCTGGAGCGACGAGGCCCTCTCGGTGCCCGACGGCAAGCTCGCCTCCGACACCCGCTACGCCAAGGCCTGAGCCCTCCGGGCGGCCGACCGACCCCGCTGGGGGACCAAGGTCCCGAAGGTGTGAACGGGGGGTGAAGCAGGTTGACGGTCTGTTGACGCGGCCACCCCGGTCAACCGACCATCGTCCCCGTGAGCACCACCACCCCCCCTCGCAGCGTCCCCGTGATCGACATCTCGGCGTGGGACACCGACGACGCCGCCGGCCGCGCCGCCATCGTCGACGCCATCCGTGCCGCCGCCACGACCTACGGCTTCATGCAGATCACCGGCCACGGCATCCCCCGTGAGCTGATCGACGACATGCTGGCCGTGAACGACGAGTTCTTCGCCCTCCCCCAGGACGTCAAGGACGCGCTGATCTCCCCGCCGGAGGTGAACCGGGGCTACTCCGGCATCGGCTCGGAGTCGCTCGCCTACAGCCTGGGCGTCGAGGCCCCGCCCGACATCTTCGAGTCGTTCAACATCGCCCGCGACTCCGTCGACGAGACCGACCCCGCGGTGATCGCCGAGCGCCATCGCTTCCTCGCCCCCAACGTGTGGCCCGACGAGGCCATGCCCTCGATGCGGCCCCGACTCAACGCCTACTACGCGGCTGTCGCCGAGCTCGCCCGGAAGGTCACCCGCATCTTCGCCGTCGCGCTCGACATGCCGGAGGACTTCTTCGTCGAGCGGTGCCAGCACCCCATCGAGGTCATGCGGATGATCCGCTACGAGCGCCAGCCCGGCTCCCCCGACCCGATCGAAGGCCAGCAGCGGATGGGCGCCCACACCGACTACGGCATCGTCACCGTGCTCTACGCCGACAAGGTCGCCGGCCTCGAGGTCGTGGGGCCCGACGGCGAGTGGTGGCCGGTGCTGCCGGCCGACGGTGCCTACATCATCAACCTGGGTGACCTGTTGGCGGAGTGGACCAACGACCGCTGGCGCTCGACCCTCCACCGCGTGGCCCCGCCGCCTGTCGGTGTCGACGGGCCCTCGCTGCGCCGCTCCACCGCCTTCTTCCTCGACGGCGACTACGACATGGTCGTCGAGTGCCTGCCCACGTGCTGGTCGGAGGACGACCCCCCGAAGTACCCACCGGTCACCGGCGGCGACCACCTGCTCGAGAAGCTCGGCGGCTCCCGGGGCCTGGTGGCCACGACCGACTCGACCGACACCGCCAAGGAGCGCATGGCCGCCGTCACCGACGGCTGATCCTGTTCGCGCGGGAACCACCGACCGGTCGGCGGGACCGGTCGGTACCCTGCGCCGACATGGCGCGGGTCGAGCTGCGGAACACGGCGAACGTCGAGGGCGCGTGGTTCTGCGACACGCGCTGCATCGACTGCGGCACCTGCCGCGAGATCTCGCCGGAGACCTTCGCCCCCTCGGGCGGTCACTCGGTGGTGTTCCACCAGCCCGAGCCCGGTGACGACGCCGCCGAGCTGGGTGCGTGGCTGGCCGCACAGGCCTGCCCGACCAACTCCATCGGCACCGTCGACCACCGGCCCCGGCCCGGCCGGCTCTACCCCCGCGAGGTCGAGCCCGGCAGCGGCGTGTTCGACGTCGGGTACTGCTCCGAGAGCTCGTTCGGGGCCTCGGCGTGGTTCGTCGTGCGGCCGGAGGGCAACCTGCTGATCGACTCACCCCGGTGGACCGAGGCGCTGGCCACACCCTTCGAGGGCATGGGCGGCATCGCCCACGTGCTGCTCACCCACCGCGACGACGTCGCCGACGCGCAGCGATATGCCGAGCGCTTCGGGGCCCGCGTGTGGATCCACACCGACGACCGGTCGGCGGCGCCGTTCGCCTCCGACCTGCTCACCGGCGGTGCGGGCGACGCCACCGGGATCGCCCCCGGCATCGTGGCCCACCCGGTACCCGGGCACACCCGGGGCAGCGTGGTCTTCGTGGTCGACGAGCGGTTCTGCTTCTCCGGCGACTCGCTGGCCTGGAGCCACTCCCGCCAGGCGCTGATGGCCTTCCGGGGTGCCACCTGGTTCTCGTGGACCGCCCAGACCGAGTCGCTGGCCGCGCTGGCCGCGGCCACGTCGTTCGAATGGTTGCTCCCCGGCCACGGGGCCCGGGTGCACCTGCCGGCGGCCGAGATGCACGACGGGCTCGAGGCCCTCGTCACCCGCATGGCCGCCACCGCCTGATTCCTTCGGGCCGGGCGGTCACACATCGGTGGGCTGCGTCGTCGGGTCGGGTGAGGAGGTCCCCGACCATGACCACAGCCACCCACCACGCCGCCCACCGAGCCCACGACGAACCCGACGAGGAGGTCGACGTCGTCGTCGTCGGCTCCGGGCTCGCCGGCCTCACCGCCGCCGCCACCGCCGCCCGGACCGGGGCGACCGTGACCCTCGTGGAGGGACCGTCGCCCGCCGGCCGGGCCCGCACCGACGAGCGCGACGGCTTCCTGCTCAACCGCGGCCCCCACGGGATCTACGACCGCGGCCCCGGCCGGGCGGTGCTCGACCGCCTCGGTGTCACCACCGACGGCGTGCACCCGCCGAGGGTCAGCGTCCTGGCCTGGGACGACCGCACCGCCTCGCTGCCCCAGGGCCCGGGCGTGCTGGTGAGCCCGTTCCTCGGCGCGGCCGACAAAGCCCGCCTGGCCCGGGCCCTCGCCCGCATCCTCCGCACCGACCCGGCCGACGTCGCCCACCTCACCGTCGACGACTGGCTCCGCGCCTTGCTCCCCGAACGACCCCGGGCGGTGCTCACCACCCTCGTGCGGGTGGGCAGCTACAGCGCCGACACCGCCACGCTCTCCGCCGACGTCGCCGTCACCCAGCTCCGGGCCGCAGCTCGCGGGGTGACGTACCTCCACGGAGGCTGGGCCCAGCTCACCGACGGGCTCCGGGCCGCGGCGCCGGGCGTGCTGCGCCGATCCGGCTCGGCCTCCGCTGTCGACCACGACGACGACGGTCCGTTCGTCCGGCTCGCCCCCTCCGGCGAGGTGCTGCGCGCCCGGCGGGTGGTCCTCGCCCCCGGCACGCCGGCCGCGACCGCCGCGCTCCTGCCCGACGGCGCTCCACCGTCGTGGTCGATCCTCGGCCCTCCCGTCCAGGCGGCCTGCCTCGACCTCGGGCTACGGCGGGTGCCCGCGATCCGGGCCTGGTTCGGCGTCGACCGCTCCCACTACCTCGTCGCCCACGCGCCCGGCGCCCGGTTGGCCCCCGACGGCACCGCCCTCGTGCACGCCACCCGCTACCTCCACCACGACGAGCGCACCGGTGCCGACGAGCTGGCCGCCGACCTGCACACGCTGGCCCGACGCACCGGGATCACCGAGGATGACGTGGTGCTCGAGCGCTACCTGCACCGCATGGTGGTGGTGTCCGCGTCGGTGACCCCGGCCGGCGGTGGCCTCGCGGGACGGCCCGACGGGCACGACACGGGGCTCCCCGGCGTGCTCGTCGCCGGCGACTGGGTCGGCCCGACGGGCTGGCTCGCCGACGCCTCGCTGGTGAGCGGCGAGCGCGCCGGGGCCGCCGCCGCGGCCGAGGCCCTCACCGTGCGGTCGGGGTGGGTGGGGAGCCGGCGATGAGCGACACCGCCCGCGCCGACCGCTTCTCCGACGAACGACCCCGCCTGGTCGGGCTGGCCTACCGGATGCTCGGCAGCCGCACCGATGCCGAGGACGTCGTGCAGGAGGCCTGGATCCGCTACGCCGCCGCGCCTGTCGAGCCCGACAACCCGGCGGCGTGGCTCACCACCGTCACCAGCCGACTGGCCCTCGACCGGCTGCGGTCCGCGCCCGTGCGGCGCGAGCGGTACGTCGGCCCGTGGCTGCCCGAGCCCGTCCGCACCCGCTACGGGTCGGGCTCCGCCGAGGGAGGCCCCGGCCGCGACGCCGCCGACCCCGACGACCCGGCCGAGATCGTCGACCGGGCGGCCACGCTCACCCTCGGCTTCCTCGTGGTGCTCGACACCCTCAGCCCCGAGGACCGGGCCGTGTTCCTCCTCTCCGACGTCTTCGCCGTGCCGTTCACCGAGATCGCCGGGATCGTCGGGCGCTCCCCCGAGGCCTGCCGGCAGGCCGCCAGCCGGGCGCGACGTCGCATCCGCGAGGCCGGCACACCCCTGACCGGCACGGCCGACGACGCCAACTGGGACCTCGCCGGCCGCTTCGCCCTGGCCGTCGCCAGCGGCGACCTCGACGCCACCATGGCGCTGCTCGCCCCCGACGTCACCCTCGTCAGCGACGGCGGCCCCACCCGCCACGCCGCCCGCCGCCCCGTCATCGGCGCCGACCGGGTGGCCCGCTTCCTCGTCAACGTCGCCGCCAAGCAGCCCGAGGGCACCACCCTCGAGATGGCGGAGATCAACAACAGCCCGGCGCTGATCAGCCGCACCGCCGACGAGCCACCGGTCGTGATGACCGTCGAGGCGGGGCCCGACGGCCGCATCGCCGCCGTGCACATGGTGCTCGCCCCCGAGAAGCTCGTCGCCCTCGACGCCGACGCCCTGCAGTGGTGAGCCCGACGTCCACCCACCGGCGTGGAGGAGCAGTCCCACCGGTGGATGGACGTCGTGCCCGGCGGTCGGCGTTCCGCCGGGCGGGGTGAGGGCTCAGATCCCGGGCAGGACCAGCGCGCTGTGCGGGGCGCCGGCCCGGCGGATGCCGCCGCCGGTTCCCTTGGCCACGTAGAGGGCCTCGTCGGCGCGGCGCAGGGTGTCGATCGGGTCTTCGCCCTCGCCCTGCCACGCCAGGCCACCGGAGATGCCGGCGCCGTGGGCCCGCAGCACCGCGCCGGCGGCGTCGACCAGCTCGGTCGCCGTGGCGGTGGCCCGGTCGCCGCCCCCCACACCGGGGACCGCGGGGAGGATGGCGGCGAACTCGTCGCCCCCGACCCGGTAGAGGCTGGACCCCTGCGAGAGGCAGACGGCCATGGCGTCGGCGGTCGCAGCCAGGAGGTTGTCGCCGAAGAGGTGGCCGCGGGTGTCGTTGACCTGCTTGAACCGGTCGACGTCGAACATCGCCACCGCGAAGCCCCCGGTGGTGGCCGCGGTGCGCAATGCCTCGTGGAACGACGCGTGGTTCGGCAAGCCCGTGAGGGGGTCGAGCCGGGCCCGCCGCTCCACCGCGCTCACGTGCTCGGCGTTCTCCAGGCAGCTGCCCGCCACCGCGGCGAGCAGCTCGACCGGTTCGATGACGTCAGGGCCGAGGGCGAGCGGGCCGGTGTGGGCGAGCAGGAGCATGCCCGTGCGACGGTGGCCGGCACCGAGGGGGACGGCCACGACCGCGCACGCGCCGGCCTGGCGGAGCGACTCGCCGCCGGTGAACGCCAGGCCCGTGGCCTCACCGCTCGAGTAGCAGGAGGTCAGGGGCTCGAGGAGCTCGGCCAGGCGGGCGAGGTCGGCGGGGTCGATCGAGCCGAGGGCATCGGCCAGCGGACCAGCCGAGAGGGCGACCCGGGCGCGGGCACCGGTGCCGACGACGAGGGCCCCGCTGTCGGTGCCGGCGAGCTCGCAGGCCTCGGCCACGACCGCGGCCATCGTGCTCTCCGGGTCGCGGCGCTCGAACAGCGTGCCGACCGTGCGGCCCAACCGCCGCATGACGACGACCTGCTCGGTGGGGAGGCGCTCGAGCTGGCGGCCGAGCACGTCGGCGAAGCGGTCGACCTCCCGGCAGACCTCGGGGCGGAGGCCGCCGCGCGACTCGACGTTCAGGGCGCCCACCACCCGGCCGCCCGCCCTCACGGGCGTGCAGTACTCCGCCACCACGCCGGGGATGGCCTCGAGGTAGCCGGCGTCGTCGCGCACGTCGGGCACGAGCACGGGCTCGCCGGTCCGGAAGGTGCGGCCGGTGATGCCGGCGTCGGCACCCATCCCGTCGAGCACCTGCCACAGGCCCCGCTGGGCACGGCACCGCAGGCGACCCGCGCTCTCCAGGTACACCGAGGGCATCACGTCGCCGAGGGCGAACAGCTCGTCGGCCACGACGGCGCAGGCCTCGCCGACCGACAGGGTGGAGCCGACGCGGGCGGCGGCCCGCTCGGCGGCGAGCGCGTCGTCATCGCGGCGGAGGGCGGCGGCGACCGACTCCGCCAGCGCCGGCCACGTCGGGCCGGGCCGGGCAGGTGGTAGCCCTGCGCCAGCGGCACGCCGGCATCGCGCAGCCAGCACATCTCGGCGTGGGTCTCGATCCCCTCGGCGATCACGGTGGTTCCCACCTGGCCGGCGAACCCGAGCAGCGACGCCACCATCGCCTGGCGCACCCGGTCACCGTCGATGCCCGTGATGAGCGAGCGGTCGAGCTTCAGGAACTCGGGCTGGAGGTGCACGACCTGCTGGAGCCCGGCGTACCCGGAGCCCACGTCGTCGAGGGCGATGCGGGCGCCCCCGCCGGTCCAGCGGCCGAGCGCGGCCCGCACCGCGTCGACGTCGGCGATGGCCTCCTGCTCGGTGAGCTCCAGCACGACCCGCGCCGGGAGCAGCTCGCGTAGGGCGAGCACCTCGGGGGCCACCAGGTGGCGGGGCAGCACGTTGACGAAGAGCAGCCGGTCGTCGGGCGGGGTGCCCAGCTCGACGATCGCCCGCAGGCACGCCGCCTCCAGCTCGCTCGACCAGCCCTCGACGGCGGCCGCCGCGAACCACTGGTCGGGCGCGCCCGGGACGTCGCCGTCGACCGATCGGGTCAGCGCCTCGTAGCCGATGACCTCACCGTCGGCGAGGCGCACCACCGGCTGCACGACGGCGCGCAGGGCACCCGGCGCAAGCAGGCGCGACGCGGGCGCGCCGGGGGCGCGTGTCGACAGATCGGCGATGGGGGCCATGGAGAGAGGTGTCGACCGACCGCCGCCGCCGGTTGACCTCGCGAAGGTGAACCTCTCGTGACCCGAACCTTGCATCCGGCGCCCGGGACCGGTTGCCAGGAGTGACTCCACGCGCCCCTGACGGCAACCGATCCGACCGACCACTGCGACCGGTTGCCAGGAGTGACTCCACGCGCCCCTGACGGCAACCGATCCGAGGGAGCGGGTCGGTCAGTCGGCGCGCAGGACGGCGGCGGCCTCGGCCTCGATCACCGTGCCCTCGAAGAACGCCGGGTTGGCGCCGCCGTGCATCCGCACCGCGTTGGCGAAGGTGAAGTCGCGGAACTGCTCGGCGTCGACGAGGCCGTGCTCGAGCAGCTCGTACGCCTCGACCATGACGTCGCTCATCACCGGCGCGTCCCAGTGGGAGACGTCGGAGCCGAGCATCGGCCGCAGGCGGGCCGGCGTGCCCTCGAGGTCGAGGTTGAACGCCAGACCCACGAGCGGGTCGTCGGCCTCGCACCCGAAGAACATGCGCTCCTCGAACGGCTCGAGCAGGTCCTCGACCGACGTGATGCCGGCGGCGGCGAACTCGTCGAGCTGGGCGGGCCGGCCCGGGCGGCGGGCGAGGTACTCGCCGATGCGGTCGAGGTTGCCCTTCATCTGGTCGTCGCCGTAGCGCTCGACCAGCGAGAGCACGGCCGCCACGTCGAGGTTCTCGGGGTCGAGCTCCTCGATGGCGTGCCCACCCCGCTTGCGCCAGTGGCCGACGGTGTCGGCGAGCAGGGCCGCGCCCCACGCCACGCCGCCCTCGAGGTACCCGACCCGCAGCTCGGGGAACCGGCGGAACACGCCGCCGAGGAACAGCGCCTTGCACAGCACGGCGTGGTTCCCGGCGATGCCGCCGATGTGGTTGAACACATAGCTCGAGACCGAGCGGGCCGAGTGGGTGTACTGCAGCGACGAGTGGAAGGCGGGCGCCACGCCGAGCTCGACGCAGGCGGCCCACACCGGGTCGTAGTCGTGGGCGCTGTCGAGGCCGAACACGTCGAGGCGGGTGCCACCGGCGGCGAGGGGGCGGCTGGCGTTGCCGGCGAGCACGACCGAGCGGAAGCCCAGCTCCAGCACGGCGTGGCGCAGGCAGGCGACGGCCATGTCGGGCGTGTCCATCGGGATGACCGCGGCGGGTGCGAAGCGGTCTTCGTAGCCGGCGAACAATCGCTTGATGTAGCGGTTCACGCCCTGACAGGCGTGCTCCCGGAGGTCGTTGTCGCCGGCCTCGACCAGGCCGAGGGTGAAGCTCGGGTAGATCGCCATGACGTCGATGCCGAGCTCGTCGAGGCGCTCGTACATGAGGCTCGGCAGGTGGGCCGTGGCCCGGTCGTGGGCGTCGGCCACCGGGTTCCCCCACCACGACGGCATCGACGCCCACCGGTCGAGGACGTCGGGCGCGGTGCGGTCGGCCTGGAACACGGCGGTGTCGAACGGGCCGCGCACCTGCTCCGCGTAGCGGTCGGCCATGGCGGTGCCGCCGCTCTCTTCGAGGTAGCTCATGATCTCGTCGTTCACGAGCGGCATGAACTCGAGGAAGTGGCCGTCACCGTCGAGGATCGGGTGCCCGACCCGGCGCCGGACCTCCGCCGCGGTGATGCCCTGCTCGGTCGTCGTCATCGCTGTCCCCCTGGTGCCGGGCCGACCGTCGGTCGCCCCCTGGCTGTCCCCGGACGCTACTTGCATCGTGCAAGTAGCGTCCCTGCCGAGCGCGGCCGGGGGGCCGGGCCGAGGCAGGGGGCAGCCGTGGGCAAGGACGACGTCAGGCCGATCCGCAGCATCCTCTTCGTGGGCGGTGACGACGGCGAGCAGCTGCGGGCGAGCACCGGCTTCGGTGCCGACGCGGTGATCTGCGACCTCGAGGAGCCGCGCGAGCCGTTCTCCGACGCCCAGCGGGTGGCGGCCGGCACCGACGTCGGGGCGTTCCTGCGCACGCTGCCCGGCTCCGACGTGCGCACCCAGTACTTCGTGCGGGTGCGGGGGCCCCACACCGGGCTCATGTTCCGCGACCTCGCACCCGTGGTGTGTGAGGGGCTCACCGGCGTGCTCGTCCCGAAGATCGACGGCCGCGACGACGTCATCGCCGCCGACGCCGTGCTCACCGCGGCCGAGGTCGAGGCCGGCGTCGAGCCCGGCACCATCGCCCTCTACCCGATCCTCGAGACGCCGATGGCGCTGCGCAACGCGTACGAGATCGCTGCCGCGTCCGAGCGGGTGGCCTACATGGGCGGCGCCATCTCCCGCTTCGGCGACATCCACCAGGCCGTCGGCTACCGCTGGACCGCCGAGGGCACCGAGACCCTCTTCCTGCGCTCGAAGGTGCTGATCGACGCCAAGGCCGCCGGCATCAAGTACCCGATCAGCGGCATGTGGGGCGGCGCCACCGACGACGTCGACGGGTTCCGCCGCTTCGCCACCGAGCTCCGCGACCTCGGCTACTACGGGATGATGCTCGGCATGCGCGAGCACGTGGCGCTCGCCCACGAGATCTTCACCCCGACCGCCGCCGAGATCACCTACTGGTCCGACCTCGACCGCCTCGCCACCGAGGCCGCGGCGAACCCCGATGCGGGGCCCATCACCTACGGCGACCCCAACGACGGCGAGGGCCACATCGTCCATGGCGCCCACGTGGCCTCGGCCCGCAAGAACCTGGCCTGGGCCCGCGACCTCGGCCTCCTCGACTGACCCCTCCCCGTCGCGACCGGTTGCCGAGAGTGACGCCACGCGTCACTGACAGCAACCGGTCCCGAGGCCGACCGCGACCGGTTGCCAGGAGTGACTCCACGCGCCCCAGATGGCAACTGGTCCGCCGGGGAGGAGGGGGACGGCGCCTAGCGTCGGCTCGGTGAGCGCCGAGTCCCCACCCCGCGTCGAGGGCACCATCGCCATCGCGGCCGTGCTCACCGCCGTGGCCGGGTTCGTCGACGCCCACATCTTCGTGCACGTCACCGAGGTGTTCGTCGCCAACCAGAGCGGCAACGTCGTGCTCTTCGGCATCTTCCTCGGCGAGCGACGCTGGCCCGAGGTCGCCGCTCACATCCTGTCGATCTCGATGTTCGCCATCGGTGTCGCCGTGGGCACCACCATCCACGACCGTCGCCTCCAGGCCGGGCGGCCGTTGCGGCCCGACCTGATCCTCTACGCGGAAGCGGTGTTGCTCACGGCCGTGATCGTGCTGCGGGTGATCGACGGACCGTCACCGGTGCTCACCGTGGATGCCATGGACTACCCGGTGATCCTGCTCGGCGCGCTGGCCATGGGCCTGCAGACCGTGGTGATCGGCAAGGTCGGCTCGGTCGCGGTGGCCACCACCTACGAGTCCGGCGCCGTCGCCAGGGTCGGTGAGGAGGTGGCCCTCGCCAGCCGCTCGGCCCGCACCGGCGAGCAGCGCCGGCGCCACGCGTCGGTGGCGAAGGTCCTGCTGATCGTGGTGGCGAGCTACGCGGGTGGCGCCACCCTCGCCGCCGCGGCCAACCGCAGCCCCGCCTGGCTGCTGCTCCCGCTGGCGGTCGTGCTGGTGTGCGCCGGCCTCGCCCGCCGCGTGCTCGCCCCGCAGCCCGAGGACCCGACCCCCGGCTGAGCGCCGCCCGAGAGCCGCCCGAGAGCCGACCCCGAACGCGCCACCGTGGCTCACGTGGTCAGGTCATGCCTGACGACGTGAGCCACAGTGGGTTCGAGCCGGTGCCGGAGGAGGTCAGTCCTCGGCGAGGATGCCGTAGAGCTTCTTGCGGGCGTCGGTGACGATGGCCACCGCCCGCGCCTGCTGCTCGGAGGTGCCGGCCGAGGAGATCTGCTTGCACGCCATCGCCATCTGGCGGAAGGCGTCCCACAGCTCCCTGACGCCGGGGTCGACGCCCTGGGCGACCTGCTCCCACGGCGCGGTGTCGGGCTGCTCGGCGGCCTTGGCCCGGCCGTCGTCGGTGAGGGTGAACCGGCGCTTGCCGTCGGCCTCCTCGCCGGTGACGAGGCCCTCCTCCTCGAGCATCTGGAGGGTGGGGTAGACCGAGCCGGGGCTGGGCTTCCACATGCCGTTGGTGCGCTCGGCGAGCTCGCCGATGATCTCGTAGCCGTGCATGGGCCGCTCGGCGAGCAGCGCCAGCACCGCGGCCCTCACGTCGCCCTTGCGGGCCCGACCCCGACCGCGGCCACGGGGGCCGCCCGGGCCGAAGCCCCGACCGGGACCTCCCCGCCACGGCGGGCCCCAGCCCCCGTCGTCGAAGGCGGCCCGCTCGTCGCCGGCGAGCTCGCCGACCTCGGTGGACGGGCCGGGACGGCGGCTCCGCCATCCCCTGTGCTGCTGGTGTTCGTGATGTCGTCCGTGCATCGGACTCTCCATTCGTTTCTCGTCGGGGTGGGGGCTGCCGATGGCCGCTGGTCCGCGGCGGGCGCTCCGACCCCTTCCGTTCGGTTGACGACTATCACGATATATCGGAACCGCTCGAACGACAACCCTCGATTGCCGCGACGGCCGGGGGTGGCGGCGCGAGACTCCGGCCATGCCCGACGGTGCCGAGCCATCCGTGCCGGACCAGCCCACCGCCCGACCCCCGCGGCTGCTCGTCGAGCTCAGCACCGTCACGGTGCTCACCATCCTCGGGGCCATCACCGTCCTGCTGGTGCTGATCTGGCTCGCCCGGTCGGCACCCACCGCCCTCACCCTGCTCGCCATCGGCGCCTTCGCCGGGCTGGCCCTCGACCCGCTGGTGGCCACGGTCCGGCGGGTGTTCACGCTCACCCGCGGCTGGGCCGCCGCCCTCGTGCTGCTCGTGTTGAGCATCGCCATCGTGGCGTTCCTGTCGGTCGTCGGCCCCCAGCTCGCCAAGCAGACCACCGAGCTCCCCGACCAGATCCCGAAGGTGGTCGACTCCCTGGTCGACCTCCCGCTCATCGGACCGACGCTCGCCGAGAACGACGTGCCGGCCAGGATCCAGGACTGGATCGGCAACCTCCCCGAACAGGTCGCCGGCCCCGACTCGGACCTGGCCGACGCGGCCGAGTCGATCAGCACCGGTGTGGTGAAGGCCTTCCTCGCCCTCACCGTGATGGTCGGCCTCGTCCTCGACGGCCCCCTGCTGGTCGAGCGGGTCCGCGGCCTCATCCCCTCCGAGAACCGGCCCCGCGCCGACCAGCTCGGCCGGGTCGCCTACGACGTCGTCGCCCGCTACTTCGTCGGCAACCTGTTCCTGTCGTTCCTGCACGGCGTGTGGGTGGCCATCTGGGGCACCGCGCTCGGCGTGCCCCTCACCCCGTTCCTCGCGGTGTGGGCCGCGGTGACCTCGCTCGTGCCCCAGATCGGCGGGTTCCTCGGGTTCATCGTCATCGTCGCGGTGTCACTGACCCAGGGCATCGGCGTCGCCATCACCATGGGCGTCGCCTTCGGCCTCTACATGACCTTCGACAACAACGTCCTGCTGCCCGTCTTCGTCGGTCGGGCCATCGACGTCTCGGCACCGGTCACCATGCTCGGTGCCATCGGCGGCTTCGCCGTGGCCGGGGTGGCCGGCTCGCTGCTGGCCATCCCCATCATCGGTGCGATCAAGGCCGTGACGCTCTCGATGCGGGGCGAGGTCGTGGCCGAGCCGCCCGCCGAGCACGTCCCCCTACGGCAACGGTGGGAACGACTCCGCCTCCGCGTCCGCCATCACGACGGGGACCACGGCGAGGGGCAGGACGTCTAGGCCGGGATCGGGCATCCGGCCGTCACGCATGGCCATCCCGACATCGGCCACCGTCACCACGAAGATGGTGACGACCGTGGCGATCACCACGCCGCGGAGGCCCTCCACCTCCCAGCCGATGAGCGACGCCACGATCAGCAGCAGCGACCGCACCGCCACCGCGTGCCGCTCGATGCGCTGCTGCACGTAGATCACGTCGAGGGCCTGGATCACGATCGCCAGCAAGATGATGGGACCGACCAGGTCGGGCCACTTCAGGGCTCCGGCCAGGGCGAACACGACCCCGCCGACGAAGAGCCCGAAGCACGGGAACAGGCTGAGGAACGCCACCGTCAGGCCGAGAACGGTCGGCACCCGCAGCCCGAGCAGGGCCGCGCAGGTGAAGGTGAGGCCGAACAGCCCGACCGCCCGCAACAGCATCAGCCCCACGTACCTGGTCATGCGGCGATGGGCGACGACGATGACCATCCGCACCCGGGCCTGGGTGACCGGCGACGGGAACAGGCGCACGAACGCGGCCACGAAGGGTGGGCCGGCGGCCAGCATCATCACCGCGAACAGCCAGATCACGAAGATCTCGCTGGCGCCCGACGCCAGCGTGGGCGCCAGCTCCGACAGTCGCGACGCGTCGAGCGACACGTCCTCGCGCAGGGTCGTGGTCAGGTCCGACGCCCGCTTCTTGAGGTCGAGCCGGTCGGCCAGGTCGGTGTAGCGGGGGGTCGCCTCGATCCGGGCCACGCTCTCGTCGATGGCGTCGGCGACCCGGTCGGTCTGACGGTCGACCTCGTCGACGGCCCGGTAGCCGATCAGCCCCACCGCCCCGGCCGCCACCAGCGACACCAGCAGCACGGCCACCCATCGGGGGATCCACCGGGTCAGATAGCCCACGAGCGGCAGGGTGAGCGCAGCGCCCACGACACCGAGGCCGAACAGCACGAGCGAGCCACGCGCCCGCGCCACGATCGCCAGCACCACCAGCCACCCCGCCACCAGCACGACGGCCCGGGCGATGGAGCCGGGCGTCAGGACGAGACGGGTCGCGGGGACCGGGGGGGCCACGTCGGCGACGGTAGTGCCGGCCTGTCGCCGCGGCGGGGACGCTGCGCGCCCGGGCGCAGGCCCCCGCTAGGGAGCGTCGACCACCCGGACCGACGCGTCGCCGAGGGCCACGACGTCACCGGCGCGCACCTGGCGACCACGGCGGGTCTCGGTCTCGCCGTTGACCGAGACCTCACCGCCGGCCAGCAGGAACTTGGCGTCCGAGCCGCTGTCGACCAACCCGGCCAGCTTCAGCAGCTGGCCCAGCCGGATGGTGTCGGTGCTGATGGCGACGTCGTCCACACCACCATCCTCCCCCACCGGCGGGTCGGGCCTACAGCCGGCCCTCGGCGAGGAGGTCGATGGGGTTCTGGAGGTCGACCGCGCCGACCAGCCCGGCGCTGCCGTAGCCGAGCACCTTCTGGCACTCGACGGGCAGGGTGCGGGCGACATCGGGCGGCACCGCCAGGTAGTTGTTCTCCTCGGTGCGCAGCCACGAGAGGGTGAAGCTGAGGTGCACGCCGCGGCGCCAGACGTCGGGCGTGGTGTTGGCGCCGCCGCCGTGGATGGTGGTGCCGAAGTAGACGAGGGCGGAGCCGGCCGGCATCTCGGCGTAGACGACGTCGTCCTCGTCGAGGCGCTCGCCCCGCTCGGTGATCGGCAGCGCCGCGCCCGGCCACAGGTGGCTGCGGGGGATGAGCCGCGTGGCACCGTTCTCCCGGGTGAAGTCGACGAACGCGAGCATCGACGCCAGCTGCAGCTGGCCACCGCGGGGGTAGGGCACGTCCATCCAGACGTCCTCGTCGCGGTGCAGCATCTGGGCCTCGCCGCCCGGGCCCCGCACGATCATGTGGCCGAGGTTGAGCATCCACTCGGTGGGGCCGAGGCCGAGCTTCTCGAGGACGCCCCAGGTCAGGTAGCGGTCGCAGAGCGAGCGGTAGAGCGGGTGGACCATGACCTCGGTGGCGAAGGTGCGCGACTTGGCGGCCAGGCCGCTGACGTGCTTGGTGGCCTCGCCGTGGAAGTCGTCGACGGCGGCGTTGTAGATGGTCAGGTCGGTGTCGGCGGCGGCCACGGCCGCGTCGACCTCGGCGTTGACCGCGGCCACGACCTCGGGCGCCAGCAGCCCTTCGACGATCACCGCACCGTGCTCGGCCAGCAGGTCGCCGACGACCGCGTGGTCGGTGTCGCGGGCGACCCGCGGGAGGTAGGTGCGCTCGGACTCGGTGTCGGTCATCGATCCCCCCGGTGGCTCGGCCGCTTCGGCACGGCCGACGGGGGCCACGCTAGCCAGCACCCGCCGGGCGGTCTCAGGGGAGCACGAGGGTGGAGCCGCGGCCGTCGGAGCGGGGGGTGACCTCGATGCCGGTGGGGAGCTGCTGCTTCATGGCCTCGACGTGGGTGATGACGCCGACCATGCGCCCCGAGGCGTGGATCTGGTGCAGCGCGTCGACGGCCTGGTCGAGGGCGGCCGGGTCGAGCGAGCCGAAGCCCTCGTCGACGAAGAGCGCCTCGAAGCGGCGGCCCGAGCCGACCCCACCGAGGCTGACCACGTCGGCCAGGCCGAGGGCCAGGGCCAGCGAGGCCTGGAACTGCTCGCCGCCGGAGAGGGTGGCGGGCGGGCGGGCCCGGCCGGTGTGGCTGTCGAAGACGGCGAGGTCGAGACCGGCCTGCTTGGCCTTGTGGCCGGCGTCGTCGGTGCGCTGGAGCTGGTAGCGGCCGTTCGTCATGCGGGCGAGGTGCACGTTGGCGGCCTCGGTGACCCGCTCGAGCTCGCCGGCGAGCACCCACGTCTCGAGGCCGATCTTGCCCGGGCCCTGGCCGTCGGCGACGGCGGCCACCCGCTCGGTGCGCTCGCGCAGGTCGCGCAGGCCGGTGTTGGCGTCCTCGACCCGACGGGCGTCGGCGATGGCCTTCTGGGCCTGGGCGCCGCGGACCAGCAGGCCCTCGAGCCGGGCTCGGGCCCGGTCGTCGGCCTCGCGGAGCTCGGCGGCCGCGGCGGCGAGGGCGTCGGTGTCGGGGCGCTCGGTGGGGAGGTCGACGTCGGCCAGTGCGGCCAGCCCGCCCTGGACCTCGGCGGCGGCGGCCTCGTGGGCGGCGACGTGCTGCTCGAGCTGGTGCAGCTCGGCACCGGCGAGGGCGGCCGAGCGGGCGGCGTCGAGGTCGGCGAAGCCCGAGGTGCCAGGGTGTCGGCCAACGCGGTGTCGGCCGCGTCGAGCGCACCGACGGCGGTGGTGACGGCCGTGGCGGCGGCCCGGCAGTGCTCGACGGCGCCGGCTGGCCGCGGCGAGGCGGTGGCCCTGCTCGACCAGCTGCTCGGGATCGGTGTCGCCGACCTCGGCGGCCAGCTCGGCGACCTTGGCCTCGGCCGCGGCGACCGCGGCCACCGCAGTGGCGTGGTCGGCGGCCAGGGCGGTAGCCCGGGCCTGGAGGGCCTCGTGGTGCTCGACGCCCTTGGCCAGGCGCCGCCCGACGTCGGCCAGCTCGGCGGTGGCGTCGACCGCCGCCTTCTCCGCGGCGAGGAGCTGCTGGTGGGCGGCGTCGAGCTCGGCGACCGGGTGCCCGGCCGCGGCACCGAGGACCTCGAGCTGCTCGGCGACCGCCCCGGAGGCGGCGGCCAGGTCGGAGGCGGCCCGGGCGGTGCGCTGCTGGGCCTTCTCGAGGGCCAGCACGTCGATCTCGATGTCGTCGCTCGGCTCGGCCGGGGAGGGGTGCTCGGTGCTGCCGCAGACCGGGCAGGCGTCGCCGGCGCGCAGGGCGGCGGCCAGGCGGGGGGCGGCCCCGGCCACGAACGCGGCGAGGACCTCGGCCAGACGGTTCTCGGCAGTGGCGTGGGCGGCCTGGTGGCGCTCGACCTCGGCCCGGACGATGTCGAGCTTGCGGCGCCGCGCCAGCAGGTCGGCCGAGGCGACGACCCGGGCCTTGAGCGCCTCGGCCTCGGCGGCGACCGGTCCGAGCGCAGCCTGGCGGGCGGTGAGCTCCGCCCGCAGCTCAGCCGTGCGCTCCTGGTCGGCGACGAGGGCGGCCTGGCGCTGCTCGACCTCGGTGAGGGCAGCCGTGGCCCGGGCCAGGCCGGCACGGGCACCGGCGAGCTCGCCCAGCCGGGCAGCGGCGCGCTCGAGGGCGTCGGTGGCCACCCCGAGGGCGCGGTCGGCGGCGTCGGGGTCGACCTCGGTGTCGGGGTCGGCGGGGGCGAGGTCGACGGCGGCCAGGTGCTCGCGCAGGGCTCCCACGGCGCCGGCCGCGGTGCGCTCGGCCTCGGCCAGGCCGGCGCGGGCGTGGTCGAGGACCGCGGCCTGGGCGACGACCGGAGCGGCCCGGCGAGCGGCAGCCGCCAGCTCGCGCCAGCGGGCGACCTCGCCCTGGGCGGCGGTGAGGACCTCGGCCCGCTCGAGGAGCGAGGCCCGCTGGTCCCACCGGCCGGCGAGGGCGGCGGCGGTGTCGGCGACACGGGAGGCGGTGGTGGCCTGCTCGGTGAGCTCGACCGACCGGCGCTCGGCCTCGGCGACGCCGGGGGCGAGCTTCTGCCAGAACGCCTCGAGCAGCTCGAGGTCGTCGTCGGGCTCGACGCCGTCGAGTTCGTCGTCGGCCAGACCCGCGGCGACGGCCCGCAGGTGCTCCTTGGCGTTGAGGCGGTGGTGGTCGATCTCGATGTCGACGGCCTCGACCCGACGGCGCAGCTCGGCGGCCCGGCGCTTCAGCTCCTCGACCGCGTCGCGGTAGAGGGCGGTGCCGAACAGCTTCTGCAGCAGCGGCCGGCGCTCCTTGGTGCCGGCCAGGAGAAACGCCTGGAACTTGCCCTGGGGCAGCAGCACGACCCGCTCGAACTGGCCGGCATCGAGCCCCACGAGGCCGACGCACGCCTCGGTGACCGGGCGGGTGCCGGAGGCGACCGGCACCTCGGTGCCGTCGGGGTCGAGGCGGTGCAGCTCGGCGGTGGCGGCCTCGACGGTCGTGCCGGTGCCGCGGCGCTTGGGCCGCTCCTGCTCGGGGGTGCGCCGCACCCGGTAGCTCACGCCCTCGATGGCGAACGTGAGCTCGACGGCGCAGCGGTCGGCGGGGGCGGCGTGGTGGGAGCGGACCTCGCCGAGAGGGCGGCCACCGGGGAGCTCGCCGTAGAGGGCGAACGCCATGGCGTCGAACAGCGTGGTCTTGCCCGCGCCCGTGGGGCCGGTGACGACGAAGAGCCCGAGCCGGGCGAGCTCGTCGAAGTCGACCTCCTCGGCGCCCGGGTAGGCGCCGAAGCCGGCGAGGCGGAGCCGTTGCGGGCGCATCAGGCGCGGGCCTCGGCGCTGGTGACGTGGGACAGGACGGACTCGAGCAGCGAGCGCTCGACGTCCTCGGGGGCTTCGCCGGTGACGTCGAGCCAGAACCCGAGGGCGGCGTCGAGCGGGTCGAGGCGACGACGGCCCTCGCCGCCTGCGGGGCCGGACAGGTCGCCGGTGGTGGCGATGGCCGCGGGCCGCGGGACGACCTCGACCACGAACGGGAACCGGGCCTGGAGGCGGCTCTTGGCGTCGACCACGTAGCCGGGGTCGGTGAGCACGGCCCGCACGAAGCACGCCTCGGCCGCCGCATGGGCCGGATCGGCGAGCAGCTCGTCGATGGGGCCGACGACGGTGGCCACCGCCCGGCCGAGGGGCACCTCGAGGGTGCGGACCTCGCAGGCGCCGTCGGGGGCCATGTCGATCAGCACGACCTGCTTGGGGTGGGTCTCGGAGAACGAGTAGGGCAGCGGCGTGCCGGAGTAGCGCACCGTGTCGAGGCCGGCCCGCACCCGCTGGGGGCGGTGGAGGTGACCGAGAGCGACGTAGTCGAAGCCGTCGAACAGCTCGATGCCGACCTCGGCGGTGCCGCCGACGGTGAGGAGCCGCTCGGACTCCGACGTCTCGGCCCCCGACACGAAGGCGTGGGCCACCACCAGGCTGCGCGGGGCGCGGCGCTGGGCCCGGGCCCGGCGGAGGGCCTGGTCGAGCACGCCGTGGTGGGTGCGGCGGGTGGACATCGGCGACGCCGCGGCCGGGTCGAGGGCGGCGCCGACCCCGGCGGCGGCCGCGACCGGGGCCTCGAGCTCGGCGTCGAGGAGGTCGAACAGCGAGAGCGGCTCGGCGGGGGCGCCGCCGGGATCGGGCGTCGAGGTGGTGGGCAGGGCCGCCGCAGGAGCCGCGGGGAGGGCGGCACCCGAGCCGGCCTCGGCCTCGGCGTCGGCGGCCCAGTCGGGCGGGGTGAGGACCGGGTCGAGGTAGGGCACGGCCACGACGTCGAGCGGGCCGTCGGCCAGCTCGAGGGTGGTGACCGCCCCGGCCCGGCCGAACCCGCCGCGGACGATCACGCCGGCCAGGTCGGTGAGCCCGTCGTAGGCGGCCAGGCGCTCGGGCCCGTCGTGGTTGCCGGCGATGGCCACGACCCGCACCCGGTGGCCCACCAGGCGGTCGAGGGTGTCGCGCAGCAGGGCCACCGACTCGGTGGGCGGGATGGCCCGGTCGTAGAGGTCGCCCGCCACCACGACGAGGTCGACGCGCTCGGCCACCACGACCTCGACCAACCAGTCGAGGAACGCCGCCTGGTCGGCGTGGAGCGACACGGGGCCGAAGCTTCGCCCGAGGTGCCAGTCGCTCGTGTGGAGGATCCTCATCGCCCGTCCGATCGTAGGGTGCCCGCCCGGGCACACCTGTGACCCTACGGAGGGGGTGTGACAGACCTTCTGACCAGGGAGAACGCGGCTCCCTGGCGCCAGGTGGAGGCGGATGACCGGCCCGGGCGGAGGCGTCCCACCCCCAGCACGGGTGGTCTCCTAGCGTTTCTCGTCGTGCCCGCGCCCCGACGCCACCTCATCCGCCCGTTCGCCGCTGCCGCCGCGATCGGTCTCCTCGGCCTCACCCTCGGCGCGGGCGTCGCCTCGGCCGCCGACCCGACCACCACCACGGTGAGCTCGACGACCACCACCTTCCCCGACGACGCCGGGTCGACCTCGCCCACCCTCGATTCGTCGACCCCGTCGTCGGACGAGGAGGTGCGGGTCACCAGCGACCTCACCTACTACCCGGGTGGCCCGAAGTACACCGCCTTCATCCCCACGGTGGGCACGACCCCCCGACCGGCGCTGATCCTGGTCCACGGCGGCGGCTGGCAGGGCGGCGACCAGACCGAGCTGGCCCCGTACGCCATGGACGCCGCCACCAACAACGGGTGGGCCGCCTTCACCGTCAACTACCGCCTCGACGGCGACGACCCCTCGGCGTGGGCCGACGAGCTCCACGACGTGCAGGCCGCCATCCGCTACATCGTCGGATCCCAGGCCCAGACCTACGGCATCGACCCGAACCAGGTCGTGCTGCTCGGCGACTCCGCCGGCGCCAACCTCACCGCCCTCATCTCCGAGTACGGCACCGCCGACGCGGTGACCGGCGATCCCGTCGGCTACGACCCGAGCCTGGCCGTGCCGATCAAGGCGGTCGCCCTCTGGTCGCCCCCCACCGACCTGACCGCCCTCGTCGCCACCGCGCCGAACGAGCCCCCGCCCGGGTGCGGCGACGACCCGGCCTGCGACTTCACGTGGACCCAGCCCGCCATCGTCGAGTACATCGGCTGCGACCCGTCGGCCTGCCCCGACCGGTACGAGGAGGCCTCGCCGGTCGACAACGTGTCGGCCGCGACCTCCCCCAGCTACATCGCCAACTCCACCGAGGAGCTGGTGCCGCTGAACCAGGTGCAGCAGTACGTCGACGAGCTCGCAAAGGCGGGCGTCCCGAACCAGTTCGACGTCATCGACGGCGACCTCCACGCCGCCCAGCTCGGCCCACAGGTGTGGCCGGCGTCGGTCGACTTCCTCGCCCGCTACGTCACCACCGGCGGGGCCGCCCCCACCGGTGCGGTGACCTCCGGCTCCGGCCACACGCCGTGGATCGTCGTCGGCATCGCGGTCGCCGTCCTGATCGTCGTCGTCGGCATCGTCGTGGCCGCCGTCGAGCACCGCCGCCACCAGGGCCCGCGCGGCCGCCACGCTGCGGTTTGACGCCCTCAGATGCCCGTCACCGCTAATCTCCCGCCCGCACGGCGGGGCGGCGCGAGCACTCGGAAGGGGCCAGTGGGAGGACGAGGTGAAACCGGCGCGGTGATCACCCCCACCGCCGCGTCGCCGACGAGGACAAGCGACACCACCGTCGCCGCGTCGAGCTCCCGCACCAGGGTGCTGGCGTGCGCCTGGGGGCCCACCCTGCTCGCCATCGCCGCCTGCATCGCCCTGCTCTTCGTGTGGCAGGCCGCCTTCTTCCGCGAGCACCACCCGGTCATCGACCACGTCGCCTACCGCGAGCAGTCGGAGCAGCTCCTCGACGGGCACCTCGCGATGCCGCTCGACGCCGACGCCCCGCAGTGGGCCGTGCGCTTCACCGCCGTCACCGACAACGGCCGGGTCTTCAAGTACCTGCCCGGTACCGCCGTCCTCGGGGCCGCGAGCATCGGGCTCACCGGCGACGTGGGCCTCGGCCTCGCGGTCTCCCTGGCACTGCTGATGGGCGCCACCTCCGGGGTGGCGGCCCGCCTCGGCTGGCGGCCGCTGCGGCGGGGGGTCGCCGCCTTCCTCGTCGGGGCCTCGCCCGTCGTGCTCTCCAACGGCACCGTGCTGTTGAGCTACATCCCCGCGCTGGCGCTGATGACGACCGCCCTGTGGCTGGTCCTGCTCGCCACCGGCACGGGCGAGGAGACCCTCGACCTCACGACCGGAGACGCCATCGGCGTCGACGACCAGCACACCGATGGCCACGTCGATCGGCGGGCGCTCCTGCTCCTCGCGGGTGCCGGCCTCCTGCTGGGGCTCGCGCTGCTCGTGCGCCAGATCGAGATCGTGGCCTGGACCGCGGTCCTGGCCGGGTGGTGCCTCCTGCGCCCGGGCGTCGCCGGCCGCACCCGCGTGCTGCGCACCGCCGCGCTGCTGCTCGCCACCCTCCCCGGCGTCGCCCTCGTCCTCGTCGTGAACCGGCACGTCACCGGCAGCGTGTTCGAGTTCCCCTTCACCCTCGTCTCCCCCGACGACGGCGTCGGCTGGGGCCTGCGCCGGGTGCTGCCGACCGACGCCCTCGAACGGTTCGGGCCCGTCGACGGGCTGCGCACCACCCCGCGGGCGACCTTCGACCTGGTCATGTGGACCCTCGCCGGGCCCGCCCTCGCCGTCGGCGCGGCCATCACGCTGTGGACGCGGCGCCGCAGCCCGGTGCGCTGGCTGCTCGCCGTCCTCGCCGCGGTCATCCCGCTGGCGTTCGTCTTCCACTGGGCCAACGCCCACGCGGTCCGGGCCGGCTTCTACATGTCGGTCGGGCCCTTCTACTACCTCGCCTGTGTCCCACCGCTCGTGCTGCTCGGGGTCGAGGGCCTCGCCCGGATCCCCCGCCGTCCCCTCGTCGTCGGCCTCGCCGTGGTGCTGGCCCTCCAGGCCCTCTTCCTGGTCGATCACCTCCGGGAGCCGTGGGACTACGGCCGCACCCGGCCCGCACCCGCCAACGCGTCCGGTCCGCCACCGGCGCCGCCGGGATCGGGGCCCACGCTCATCGGGCGCTGACCAGGGGCGGAGCGGACGCCCCGCGGTGGACGTGCACGCGGCGGGTCGATGGCGCTAGGAACGGGGTATCGGCACCCGAGCTGCCCGCGGGAATGATCCGCCTCGCTCCGGTGTCCTGATCGTTCGATGCCTCTGCCCTTCCTCCGGAGAACCCGATGACGACGACGACGTCCGATGCCGAGCTGCTCGGCGTGGTGCTGACCCCGCGCCAGATCTGGGAGCTGCTCGATCTCGTGAACGACACGCCGGGTGACGCCGACGAGGAGGTCCTCGACGCCGTGGCCTCCAAGCTCCGCTCCCCCCGTGTGTTCACCAAGACCAGCGCCGCCCGCTACCAGGGGCGCCTGCTCGCCCTCACCACCGAGGAGCACGAGGCCCTCGTGGCGCTGGTGGAGGACGACGTCACGCCGTCCGACGACGTGATCGCCACGGTGGGCGCCCGTCTGGTGGGCCTGGTGCCCGACCGGGGCAAGGGCGGCCGCAGCCGCAACTAGCCGCGCCGCGGCATCCGGGCCGGGGTGGCCGGTCACGACACAGGGGGGACCATGACGGCCGACGACGAGACCCGGACCCGCAACCGGGCCGCACTGCACGGGCGCGGTGGAGGCCATCAACGCCGGCGACGCCGCCGCCCAGATGGCGCACTACACCGACGACCTCGTGCTGGAGTTCCCGTACTCCGACCCGCCCAAGCTGATGCAGGGCAAGGACGTCGTGCTGCCGTACCTCACCAACGCGCTCGGGCTGTTCGAGCTCGACCTGCGGGTGGTGGAGGTGCACGAGACCACCGACCCCGACGAGATCGTCGTCGAGGCGGCGGCCACGGGCACCTACCTGCCGAACGGCGCGGCCTACGAGAACCGCTACGTGATCGTCTACGGGTTCCGCGACGGGCTCATCTGCCGCCAGCGGGAGTACTACAACCCGCTCCAGGCCCAGCGCTCCGCCGCCGCCGGCTGAGGCTCAGCCGAGGTCGGCGATCACCCGGTTGAACGCCCGCAGGTCGTCGACGAACTGCTCGGGACGCTCCATGCAGGCGAAGTGCCCGCCGCGCTCCTGCTCGTTCCAGTGGACGATGCGGTACTTCTTGTCGGCCCACGCCCGAGGCGTCTGCATCAGCTCGAAGGGCTGGTGCGAGTACCCGGTGGGCACGTCGACGCGGCCGGCCCAGGGCTGGTCGGCCGAGGTGCCGGCCCGGCGCGACTCGGCGTAGAGGCGGGCGGCCGACCCGGCGGTGTTGGTGACCCAGTAGGCCATGACGTTGTCGAGCAACCGGTCCCAGCCGTAGGTGGCCTCGAGCCCGCCCTCGTCGAGGTCGCTCCAGACCTGGAACTTCTCGAGGATCCACGCCGCCAGCGCGGTGGGCGAGTCGGTGAGCCCGTAGGAGAGCGTCTGGGGCTTGGTGCTCTGGATCGCCATGTAGCCGGTGCCGTCGGCGATGCGCTCGGCCGCGGCGCCGAAGCGGGCCAGCTCGGCCTCGGTGACGCCACCCATGGGGTCGGGGTCGTCGGCGTCGGGGAAGGCGAAGAGCATGTTGAAGTGCACGCCGAGCAGGCGGTCGGCGTAGGACTCACCGAGGTGCCGGGTGACGATGGCGCCCCAGTCGCCGCCCTGGGCGATGTAGCGCTCGTAGCCGAGCTGGGCCATGAGGTCGGCCACGGCGTCGGCCACGCGCTTCGAGTCGACGCCCTCGGTCACCGTGGGGCCCGAGAACCCGTAGCCCGGCATCGACGGCACCACGACGTGGAAGGCGTCAGCCGGGTCGCCACCGTGGGCCGCGGGATCGGACAGCGGGCCGATGACGTCGAGGAACTCGACGAACGAGCCGGGCCAGCCGTGGGTGAGCAGCAGTGGCGTGGCGTCGGGCTCGGGCGAGCGGACGTGGATGAAGTGCACCTGCTCGCCGGCGGCGGTCGTGACGAAGTTGGGCCACGCGTTCATGGCGGCCTCGCGGGCCCGCCAGTCGTAGGCGCCGCGCCAGTGGGCCACGACCTGCGTCATGACCTCGACCGGGATGCCGAAGCTCCACGGCTCACCGGGCGCCTGGTCGGGCCAGCGCACGTTCGCCAGCCGGCGGTCGAGGTCCTCCAGGACCTCGTCGGGGACGTGGATCGTGAACGGCTGCGGCGTGGCGTCGGACATGGCCCGAGAACCTAGGTCAGGGCCGCCAGGCCTCGCCCGTGAGGTTCCAGATGTCGGCGTGCGCGTCGGGGCCGGCGACGGCGACCCGGGCCGTGAGGGTGCTGTGCACGGTCTGGCCCACCAGGCCCTGCACGTCGACGGTGCACCAGCGCACGCCGACGTCGTCGGTGGCGTCGTCGACGATGCGGGCCTCCATCCGGAGGTGGTCGCCGGGGCACAGCGGCCGTCGCATCCGCAGCGAGGCCCGGCCCGGACGGGCATCGGGGCCCACGGCGCGGGTGGCCACGCCGGCGAGCAGGCCGACCTGGGTGGCGGTGTCGACGAAGAGGTCGGGCACGCCGGCCGCCTGGGCCGCGTCCCGGTCGATGTGGGCGGCGACCCACACCCGGTTGGCCGACGTTCCCATCACGATGACCAGCGCCGTGATCTCCAGCTCCTCCACCCTCGCCGGCGCCAGGTCCGACCCGAGACGTCCTCCGTGGCTCACGTCGTCAGGCATGACCTGACCACGTGAGCCACGGTGGGGGAGGTCGAGGTGGGCGGGGCCGGCGGGACGGGGGTCGCGGCGGGGTCGTAGCCGAGCATCGAGAATCGCTCGACGGCCACCAGCTCGCCCGAGCCCACGAGGGTGCAGGTGTTCTCGACGACCCACCGCCGGCCGGGGCCGAGGCGGGTCTGCTCGGGCTCCCCGACCGAGGCGATGCGCTCGACCGCCTCGAGCCGGTCGCCGTCGTGCAGCGGCCGATGCATCTCGAGCTCGTAGCCGGCGGCGATGCCGAGGGGGTACCCCAACGCGTCCTTCAGCTGCTCGTGGAGGCTCGACCCGCGGTGGGTGGGTGGCCCCTGGCGCTCGGGACGCCACTCCATCGGCCGCAGGAACGCGGTCGACATCGCCGGCGGCGCGACCCAGTCGGCCGTGCGGTCGGGCCAGTGCCGGGGCGAGGTCTCCCGATGGGCCTCCGACCAGCGCAGGACGTCGCCCGAGCTGACCGCGACCTCGCCCTGCCGCTCGACCCGCTCGGCGAGGAGCCGTTCGAGCGACGGGGAGGAGGCCATGGTCAGCGGGGTCTCAGCAGTGGCTCAGCGGGCGGCCGTGCCGGCGGTGATGGCGCCGTCGACGTAGATGACCTGGCCGCTGACGTAGCGGGAGTCGTCGCCGCACAGGAACGACACCACGTCGGCGATGTCGGCCGGGGAGCCGAGGCGGCCCATGGGCACGCCCTTGGCCCGGCGGTCGGCGGCCTCGCCCTGGTAGTTGGCGGCGGTGCCGTCGCTCACGATGAGACCCGGCCCGATGGCGTTGGCCCGGATGTTGTCGGGGCCGAGCTCGAGGGCCATCGTCTTCGTGAGCGACTCGACCGACGACTTGGTGGCCGGGTAGAGGCCGAGCCCGGGCGAGCTGGTCCAGGCGGCGCCCGACGACATGTTCACGATGCTGCCGCCGCCACCGGCCTTCATCTTCGGCACGAAGGCCTGCGTGCACCAGATGATGCCGAGCACGTTGACCTCGAACACCGAACGGGCCTGCTCCGGCGTCATGTCGAGGATGGAGTGGAACTTCCAGATGCCGGCGTTGTTCACCAGCGCCGAGCACTCCGGCACCTGCTCGGCCACGGCGAGCACGGCGTCGCGGTCGGTGACGTCGCACTCGAAGGCGGTGCCGCCGACGAGGTCGGCCGTCTCCCGGGCCGCGTCGCCCGACAGGTCGAGGCACACGACGTGGAAGCCGTCGGCGGTGAGCCGGAGCACGTCGGCGCGCCCCAGCCCCTGCCCGGCACCGGTGACCACCGCGGTGGGCATCAGTCGACGTCCATCTTGAAGACGCGCTTGGCGTTCTCACGCAGGAACAACGGCCACACCTCGTCCTTCAGCGGGACGTTGCGCATCTCGGTGAAGATCCGCTCGAGGGTGAGCCCGGCCGGGTAGTAACCGGCGTACATGACCTTGTCTCGGCCGCGGCTGTTGGCGTACTTGATGATCGCCTCGGGGTAGTACTTCGGGGCGAACGCGGAGGGCATGTAGTAGAGCCCCGGCCACTTCAGCATGAGCTTGACGGCCAGTTCCTCCCACGGCTCGGCGCCGTGGCGCATGACGATGCGCAGCTCGGGGAAGTCGTAACAGACCTGGTCGAAGTGCATGACGTTCTGGCACTCCGCCGGCACCCGCGGGCCCGGGATGCCGGCGTTGGAGATGATCGGGATGTCGAGGTCGATGCACGTCTGGTAGATCGGGTAGTAGCGCCGGTCGCTCACCGGCACCTGGGGGATGCACCCGGCGGGGAAGGTCGTGACGGCCGAGAGGCCGTGCTCCTCGTGCGTGGCCCGGATCTTGCGCACCGCGCCGGTGATGTCGTTGGGGTCGACCTCGAGGCTGAAGAAGACCCGCTTGGGGTGGCGCTTCTTGGCCTCGATCGAGTTCTCGTTCACGCCGAACAGGCCGGCGGCCACGCCCCACTTGTCCATCTCACCGAAGGTGGTCTCGATGGGGTCGGCCTCGCCGGCCTCGTCGGGGGTGTCCTTGAACATGTAGCCCGCGGGCATGACCGAGGCGTCGTCGCCGGTGTCCTTGATGCCGGCCCGGAGGTACTCGTACGTCGCCTTCTTGTCCTTGAAGGGGAAGCCGATCATCAAGTCGATGGCGCCAACGCCGTCGGGGTAGCCCATGGGGAGTCCTTGCTCTCGTCGTGCGCCGACGGCCCTCGCCCCCGGCCGGCGCATCGTACGACCGGCCGGCGCAGGCGACCGAAACCCCGTTCCAGGAAACCCGCCGCCGGCGGGGGTGACACCGACTCGCGAAGCAGAGTTCGTATGATGGTGTTCGTGATCGAGACGGCGGAACGCATCATCGACGCGATCGGCCTGATCGGCGTGGCCGTCCTGATCGCCCTCGAGAGCATCTTCCCGCCGATCCCGTCGGAGATCGTGCTCCTGCTCGCCGGCTTCAACGTCGACACCGGCCGCTTCCCCCTCGTGCCCACCGTGATCATGGCCACCATCGGCTCGGTCATCGGGGCGTGGGTCCTCTACGGCGTCGGCGCCTGGATCCGCGACGACCGCATGGAGCGCTTCCTCGCCCGCGTCGGCCGCTGGGTCGGCTTCACGCCCGAGGACGTGGCCACCGGATTCCGCTGGTTCGACCGCCACGGCGCCAAGGTCGTGTTCTTCGGCCGGCTGATCCCCGTGGTGCGCTCCGTCGTGAGCATCCCGGCGGGCGCCGACCGCATGCCGTTCTGGCGCTTCACCCTGCTCACCACCGCCGGCAGCCTGATGTGGAACGCCCTCTGGATCGGCGTCGGCAGCCTCCTCGGCGACCGCTGGCACCAGGCCGACGAATGGCACGGCGTGGTGAACAACGTGGCGATGGCGGCCCTCGTGCTCGGGTTCGGCTGGCTGGTGTTCAAGGCCCGCCGCCGCAACCGCGGCGCCGAGCTGGCGCTGGCCGACGACGAGGCCTGAACCGGCCCGTCAGCCGTCGGCGAAGAGGCGCAGCTCGGCCGTGGGGTCGTCGTCGGCCTCCCTCGCCGGGGACGAGCCCGGCTCGGGGCCCGCTCCCCCGTCGAGGAGGTGGTAGCCGGGCACCTCGTGGTGCGGGGTGTCGAGGTAGACCTTCGCCTCGGGCGGGCCACCGAAGCGGCCGTGGCTCCAGCGCAGCTCGACGTGGCCCTCGACCGTCCGGTCCTCGCCCGTCGCCAGCACCCGGTAGTGGCCCCGCCAGGCGACCCGCGGCTGCCCGCCGGGCTGGGGCAGGACCTCGAAGCCCCGCAACGAGAACCGCTGGCGCCAGTCCCACGGCGTGTCGATGCGCAGGCGCATGGGCCCGGCCGGGCTGGTGCCGAGCACGAAGTACGGGGCCGAGCCGATGCGCAGCAGCCGCCACAGCACGGCCTCGCGGTTGCGGGCGCTGAGCTGGGCCGACCACCGCTCGGCGGTCGCCATCGAGACGGCCAGGCACAGGCGGCGGTAGGGCTCGACCGCGGCCGCGGGCCAGTCGCCCCGGAGCGCGTTGGCCAGGTGGCGGCGCTGCTCCTTGTCGAGGTCGGTGGCGTCGGCGGCCCACTGGTCGGCGCCCAGCGCCTCACGGCAGGCGGCGTAGAGCTCGCGATGCTCGGCCGGCGCCACCGAGCGGTACCAGTCGCCGCGCTCCTCGAGCGACCCTCGGGACAGGAGGCCCTCGACCAGGCGCTGTGGGCTCGAGTTGTGCAGCACCATCGAGAGGTACTTGCAGCTCACCAGGTAGACGTGGTCGACCCGCAGGTCGGCCGGAACGACCTCGTCGCCGGGCGCCCGGCGGGGGCCGGTCCACTCGACGATGCGGGGCGGGCGACCGTTGAGGGCGTCGGGTGCGGCCAGGAAGGCCCGGCCGTTGGCGAGCCCGTGCTCGAAGTCGGCCCGGTGGTCGCCGGCGGCCCAGAGCTCGTCGAGGCGGGCCCAGTCGTCGTCGGTGAGGTTGGCCAGCTCCGCCGGGCGGGCGGCGAGCGTGGCGCCGAGGTCGTCGGCGCGGTCGTCGGCGCGCCCGACCATGCCCAGGCCGGTGGCGAGCTCGGTGACGAAGGTGCGGTCGGCCGACACCGGTGCGTCAGCCGGGGAGCTGCGGCAGCGCGGCGCGGCCCTCGGTGGCGAAGCGGGTGAGCTCGACCTTGTCGTCGGCGTCGAACATCTCGACCACCGCGGCGATCGGGCGGCGCAGCTCGCGGCGCCTCGTGCCAGCCGGTGACCGCCGCCAACGCCTTGGCCCCGGCGCTGCCCCTGGTGGGCGCATCGGTGGTGAGCAGCACGACGGGCATGTCGAAGGTGGGGTCGACGTGCAGCACCGAGGCCTTGCCCAGTGCCTTCCAGAGGGTGTCGGTGCGCTTGAGACCGGCCCGGTTGGAGCTGAACGCTCCGGAGATGTCGAAGGCCCAGTCGTCGCCGTTGCGGTCGGCGGCGATCACGTTGATCTCGACGCCGCCGGGCATGGCGATGTCGACGCCCTTGACCTCGAAGCCGCAGTCCTTCAGCAGGGCCTCGGCGATCTCACGGGCCTGCTTGCCCTGCTCGACGGCCCGGGCCTGGAAGTTGCCGGGCTCCGGCTCGGGCTCGTCCTTCAGCCGGGCGGCCGGGAGGCTGACCTTGAACAGCGGGAGCTGGTCGGCCCGCTGTGACTCGGTGATGCGCTGCTCGGCCCGGGCGACGTAGTCGGGGTCGAGGTCGTAGCCGACGTAGTGGCGGTCGGTGCGCAGGGCGGCCACCGCGGTGCTGCCCGAGCCCATGAAGGGGTCGAGGACGAGGTCGCCCTTGTAGGTGTAGAGGTGGATGAGCCGCTCGGGCAGCTCGACCGGGAACGGTGCCGGGTGCCCGACGCGGGTGGCGCTCTCGGGGGCCATCTCCCACAGGTCGGTGGTGGCCTCGAGGAACTCGTCCTTGGAGATGGTGGCCTCGTGCGGGAGCTGGGGGTCGTGCGCCTCACGCTGCGACGGCTTGAGGGCCCGGTCGAAGCGGCCCTTGCTGGCGATGACCACCCGCTCGGTGACGTCGCGCAGCACGGGGTTCGAGGGGCGCTGGAAGGTGCCCCAGGCGCACGAGCCGCCGGCGGCCCGGCCCTTCCACCACACGACCTCGCCCCGGAGCAGCAGGCCGAGGTCCTGGAGGATCTGGGTGACGTCGCCGGCGAGCGAGCGGTAGGGACGGCGGCCGAGGTTGGCCACGTTGACGGCGATGCGCCCGCCCGGCTCGAGCACGCGCTCGCACTCGGCGAAGACCCGCTCGAGCATGGCGAGGTACTCGAAGTAGTCGGCGGGCACGCCGTTCTCGCCCAGGCTCTCCTCGTAGGCCTTGCCGGCGAAGTAGGGCGGTGAGGTGACGACGAGGGCCACCGAGTTGGGCTTGAGGTTCTGGAGCTCGCTGATGTCGCCGCAGTGGATGGCGTCGACCACCGAGGGGTCGTTGACCTCGACGGTGTCGTCGGACGAGAGCTCGGGGGCCACGAAGCGGTCGTAGAAGCCCGAGGCGTCGTGGCTCTCGCGCCGCGACGAGCCGAAGTTGGCGGTGGCGGTGGGGCCCTTGCGGCGGCTGGGACGGGGAGCGGTGTCGGTCACGGCGCCACCTCGTCGACGGGCGGGAGCTGGTCGAGGTAGGCCTCGACCGCCTTGGTGACGAGCAGGTTGACGGAGACGTCGCGCTCGAGGGCGCAGTCGCGCAGACGGTCGTGCAGGGAGGCGGGGAGCCTCACCGCGGTCGTCACGCGTGGCTCGTCGGAGATCCGGGGTCGGGCCACTCGGTCACGGTACCGAGGGGGTGTGACAGCGTGGCGGATGGTGCGCGCGCTGAACGCGCGTCATCGCGCGACCCTGGGTCCGCCCCACACCACCGTGGCTCACGTGGTCAGGTCATGCCTGACGACGTGAGCCACGGTGGTGAGGCGGCGAGGGGGCGGCGCGGGTGGGAGTTCTGGTGCGGGGGGCGGGGGCCGGTAGCATCGGTGCCGGTACACGCCTTTCCTGGAGGGGAACCATGGAGCAGACGCTCGAGCACACCGAGGCCGACGAGATCGTGGCCGACGCCGACGACATCGCCGAAGAGGAGCTCCTCGTCGAGGAGATCTCCATCGACGGCATGTGCGGCGTCTACTGAGCCTGCGCTGAGCCGGCCCGGCCCCCGCGGCCCGGCCCTCGTCCCGCATGACCGTCGCCGCCCAGACCGTGACCACTGCGACCCCCGACGACGTGTCGGCCCCGCCGGCCTTCGACGCCGACCGCCCCTGGCGGCTCCACGAGCGCGTCGCCCTCCGGCCCGAGCCGTTCGGCGCGCTCGCCTACCACTACGGCAACCGGCGCCTCACCTTCCTGCGCTCCCACGACCTGGTCACCCTCGTCGAGCAGCTCGCCGAGCAGCCCTCGGCCCGGGCCGCGTTCGACGCCGCGGGCATCGAGCCCCGCCGGTGGCCGTCGTTCGAGAAGGCCCTCACCTCACTCGCCGCCGGGGCCTTCATCGTCCCCGCCGCCAGCACCGACACCGACAGCACCGATGACCCGGAGGACAGCCGATGACCGCGCTCACCGACCAGCTGGCCCAGGGCCTCAACTCCCCCATCTGCCTCACCTGGGAGTGGACCTACGCCTGCGACCTCCAGTGCGTCCACTGCCTGTCGAGCTCCGGCCGGCGTGACCCCCGTGAGCTCTCCACCGAGGAGATGAAGGGCATCGTCGACCAGCTGGCCGAGATGCAGGTGTTCTACGTGAACATCGGCGGCGGCGAGCCCATGCTCCGGCCCGACTTCTTCGAGATCGTCGAGTACTGCGTCGAGAAGGGCGTCGGCGTGAAGTTCTCGACCAACGGCGGGCGGATCAACGCCGAGAACGCCGTGCGCCTCGCCGCCATGGACTACGTCGACATCCAGATCTCCCTCGACGGCGTCGACGAGGAGACCAACGACGTCATCCGAGGCGAGGGCACCCACGCCCGCGTGCGCCAGGCCATGGACCACCTGAAGGCGGCGGGCTACCCGCAGTTCAAGCTGTCGGTGGTCATGACCCGCCAGAACGTCGACCAGGTCGACGCCTACGAGGCACTGGCCGACGAGTACGGCGCCGAGCTGCGCCTCACCCGCTTCCGCCCCTCGGGCCGCGGCGTCGACACCTGGCACGAGCTGCACCCCACCTCCGAGCAGCAGGTCCGGCTCTACCACTGGCTGCTGGCCCGGCCCCACGTGCTCACCGGCGACTCGTTCTTCCACCTCTCGGCCCTCGGCGAGCCCCTCCCGGGCCTCAACCTCTGCGGTGCCGGCCGGGTGGTGTGCCTGATCGACCCCGTCGGCGAGGTCTATGCCTGCCCGTTCGTGCTCCACGACGAGTTCAAGGCCGGCTCGGTGCGCGACGAGGGTGGCTTCGCCGCCATCTGGCGGTCGTCCGACCTGTTCACCTCGCTGCGCGAGCCGTCGAGCCCCGGCGCCTGCGGGTCGTGTGGCAGCTACGACGCCTGCGGCGGTGGCTGCATGGCCGCCAAGTTCTTCACCGGCCTGCCCCTCGACGCCCCCGACCCGGAGTGCGTGTTCGGCTACGGCGAGGACGCCCTCAACGCGCTGGAGGCCGACGGCGGTGCGGTGCGCCCCACCGTGAGCGCCGACCACTCCAAGCCGGTCGGCGTCGGGCGCAAGCGCATCCCCGTCACCGTCCTCTGATCCACCCCGGCGTCGAGCCGGGCGCGGGGTGACGTTCGGCTCTCGTCGCCCGCACGGTGCGGGTTCACCCTGGAGGCATGACCGACCCCATCAGGGCGGACGGTCATCCTCTCCGCCCCACCCCACATCGGGGGCGTTCGTGGGCGATCGCGGCAGGTGCCGCCGTCCTCGTCGTCCTCGTGGTCGCAGCCGTCGGGATCGTCGTGATCCGCGGGCTCGACACCGGCGAGGTCCCCGCGTTCCCTTCCCTCCTCGAGACCGCCGATCCGACGATCAAGGGGACGGTGGCCTACGTCGACGGCAACCAGTGCGTCTCGGTCGTGGCGGCGGGCGGAGGTCCGTCCACCCGGCTCCTGTGCCTCCCCCCGATCGACCCGAAGGTGGCCGAGGTGGAGGGCAAGCCGATGGGCCCGCAGCTGGTCTGGCTCCCCGACGGCCGGCTCGAGGTGACCATGGTCAACATGGACGTCGGTCCGAAGAAGGGCGACGAACCACCCGCGTTCCGGCCCTCGTGGCAGAAGATCGTCGACGTCCGCACGGGCGCGGTGACCGACGTGCCCGAGTCGCAGATGCCCGCCGGGCTGAACACCTCGACCCGACCGACCGTCAGCCCGGACGGCACGCGGGTGAGCTTCACCTCGTCGAGCGACAGCGGCCACGTCACCGTCGAGCTCACCAGCGCCGACGGGACCACCCGGACCCTGCTCGACGTCGACGGACCCGGCAAGTACGTCTACGGCCTCCGCGCGGCGTTCTGGGCGCCCGACCACTCGTACGTCCTCGCCGACGACGGACGGATCCTCGTGATCACGCTCGACGACCCCTCGGTGACCCGGGAGCTGGTCGTGAACGCAAACCTGTTCGGCGATCAGCCCGCTGACGCCAGCTTCGCGGTGACCTCGGCCGACCTGCTTCCCGCGCGGTGAGCGGAGCCGTCACAGCTGGTCGAGGTACCTCGTGGTGCCCGGCACGGTGGGGATGAACGGCGCCACCAGCAGCGCGCCCTCGGGGTCGAGGCGCTCGGCCCAGTCACCCGTGGTGTCATCGACGAAGCAGGCGTGGACCTCGATCGCCCGGTCGGGGTCGGCCATCACCGCGCCGGGCATGGCGGGCAGCGGGTCGGGCAGGGCGATGTTCCGGAACGTGACCACCTGGTCGACGGGACCGCCCACCAGCGCCGAAGGATCGACGGTGCCGGCGTCGGCCCACACCACGACCAGGGCTGGGTACTGGCGGTGGATGGCCAGCTCGGCCGGCGCCGACTCGTCGTCGCGGGCCACCACCGACACCAGGTCGTAGTACGAGGTCGACACGTGGTGCCGGTTCGGGTTCATCCGCCCGGCGGCCGCGAACCGCGCCGCTTCGGGGAACGCCCAGTCGGTGTGGTCGGTGAGCTTGCCGTCCTCGATCCAGTAGAAGGTGATGAACGAGCCGTCGCCGACCGGCTGGGCCACCGGCGAGTCGGCCGGGCGCCGCAGGGCCTTGAGGTCGCGGGTGGACACCCAGCGCTGGCCGGCGAAGGCACCGGGCCCCACCAGCACGCCGCTGAGGAAGTGGTCCTTCTCGTACCAGCGGTGGTACTCGAGGATCGTCTCGGGGTCGGGCTCGATCATGGTGATGAGCGCGTGGCCCAACTCGATGCCGGTCATCCGCCCATCTTCACCCATCGCCCGGGGCAGCGCCCGGGGAGGGGCTACTTGTCGCCGAGAGTGAGGAAGAAGTCCTTGGGGACGACGATGTCGTCGGCCGACAGCTCGTGGATGCTGGCCTTGCCCAGGCCGAGCAGGCAGGCGTCCATGCCGCCGCGGATGATGTCGAGCACGTTCTCGACGCCGCCCTGGCCGTTGACGGCGAGGCCCCACAGGTAGGCCCGGCCGATCATCACGGCCTTGGCGCCGAAGGCGACGGCCTTCACGACGTCGGAGCCGCGGCGGATGCCACCGTCGAGCACGACGTCGATCTCGTCGCCCACCGCGTCGACGATCGACGGGAGCACCCGGATCGGCGACGGCGTGCCGTCGAGGTTGTTGCCACCGTGGTTCGAGACCGACAGGGCGGTGCAGCCGGCGTCGCGGACGCGCTTGGCGTCGTCGACGCGGCACACGCCCTTGACCATGAACGGGCCCTCCCACTGCGAGCGCAGCCAGGCGATGTCGTCCCAGCTGGGGGGCGGCATCTGCATCCACTCGTAGTAGGCGCCGAAGAAGGCCGGCGGCTCCTGGCCGGGGGCGGCCATGTTCGGGGTCGACAGATCGGGGATGTGGTACTGCTTCAGGTAGCTGGCGAACCACGCCGGGCGGGACAACGCCTGCGGGGCCAGCTTGACCATCGTCTTGAGGTCGATCTTCTCGGGGATGAACGGGCTGCCCCAGTCGCGGCCGTTGGAGAAGGTCCAGTCGAGGGTGAGGATGATGCCCTTCACGCCGGCGGCCTTGGCCCGCTCGAGGCGCTGCACCATGACGTCGCGGCCACCCGACCAGTACATCTGGAACAGGGTGTTCGGGTTGGCCTCGACCACCTCTTCCATGGGCTTGCTGGCGAAGGAGCTGAGGCCCATCGGGATGCCCCGGTTGTTCGACGCCCGGGCCACCGCGACCTCGCCGTCGGGGTGCACGGCCTGCACGCCCGTCGGGGAGATGATCACCGGCATCGACAGGTCGAGGCCCATGACCTTGGTGTCCATCGAACGCTCGGCGTGGAGGCCGGCGACGTGGGGAGCGAAGCCCAGCTGGTCGAACGAGACCTTGTTGGCCTCCAGCGAGATGCCCTTCTCGGCACCGCCGATGATGGCGTTGTAGACCGACGACGGCACGCGCCGCTTGGCCCGCTTCTGCGCCACCGCAACCGTCTCGAACCATGCACCAGCCATCAAATGCCTCCTCGGAACGGGGGAACTCTACCGGCGGGCCCCCGAATGCCCCAAGGCGTGGGGGCTCAGCGCCCGCCCAGCTCGGCGATGCGGCGTTCGAGGTGGCGGCGCTCGGGGAGGGACGTCGTGCGCCTCGCCGCCTCCCGCAGCTCGGCCCGGGCGCCGTCGGTGTCGCCGGCCCGCTCGAGCAGGTGGCCCCGCACGAGGTGCACGCGGTGGTGGTCCTTCAGGCGGCCGTCGGCCTCGACGGCGTCGACCATCGCCAGGCCGGCGGCCGGCCCCTCGACCATCCCGACGGCCACCGCCCGGTTCAGGGTGACCACCGGGCTCGGGTCGACCCGTTCGAGCAGTGCGTAGAGCCCGGCGATCTCGACCCAGTCGGTGTCGTCGACGCTCGCCGCCTCGTCGTGGACCGCGGCGATGGCGGCCTGGAGCTGGAACGGCCCCACCCGACCGAGCGGGAGCACGCCCATCAGCAGGCCCACCCCCTCGGCGATGAGCGCTCCGTCCCACGACGACCGATCCTGCTCGGCGAGCGGCACCAGCTCGCCGGCGGGCCCGACCCTCGCCGCATGGCGGGCGTCGGTGAGCAGCATCAGGGCGAGCAGCCCGGTGGCCTCGGCGTCATCGGGCACCAGGTCGTGGAGGCGGCGCGCCAGCCGGATGGCGTCGGCGGCCAGCTCCCGCCGCTGGAGCTGTGCCCCGCTGGTGGCCGAGTAGCCCTCGTTGAACACCAGGTAGAGCACGTGGCGCACGACGGCCAGGCGCGCCTCGCGCTCGGCGGGTGAGGGCTCCTCGAACCGGCCGCCGGCCTCGACGATCCGCTGCTTGGCCCGGCTGATGCGCTGGGCCATCGTCGCCTCCGGCACGAGGAACGCGGCTGCCACCTCCGCGGTCGTGAGGCCACCGACGGCCCGCAGGGTGAGGGCCATCTGCGAGGGCGCGGTGAGCGCCGGATGGCAGCACAGGAAGAGCAGGGCCAGCTCGTCGTCCGGCTCGACATGCTCGTCGGGGGCCGCGGCGACGTCGGCGTCGGCCGGGCGCTGCACCCCGTCGAGCTCCTCGCGTCGACGGCGCGCACCGGCCGATCGGATCTCGTCGGTGAGCCGCCTCGAGGCGACCGTCACCAGCCAGCTCCGAGGGCGCTCAGGGACCCCGTCGACCGGCCACTGGCGGGCGGCGGCGAGCAGCGCCTCCTGCACCGCGTCCTCGCACGCGGCGAAGTCGCCGTTGCGCCGCACCAGCGCGGCGAGGACCTGCGGCGCGAGGTCGCGCAGCAGGTCCTCGACACCGCGATCATCGACGGCATGGTCGCGGCTCACGTCAGGGCCCCGGCCGACGGGTCACAGCTCGTCGGCCGTGCCGCCGTGCATCAGGGGCCACACCTCGATGTCGACCAGCGCGGCCGACGGCATCGCGCCGGCGATCTCGATCGCCCGGTCGAGGCTCTCGCAGTCGACGATGTAGAAGCTGCCCAGGTACTCCTTGGACTCGATGTAGGGGCCGTCGGTGACCACCTGCCCTGCGTCGGTGGTGCGCACCCGCTTGACGTTGACCGGCTCCGACGTGCCGAACGCGCCGAGCAGCTCGCCGCTCTCGACCAGGGCCTTGTTGTGGGCGTCGGTGCCGGCGATCAGCTCGGCCAGGTCGTCGGGCGGGATGGTCCCCCACGTGTCCTCGTTGCCGTAGATGCTGAGCAGGAACTTCACGGTGTCGCCTCCTGGCGTTCGGGGCACCCGGTCGGTGCCGCTCACCCCTCGGTCGGAGCCGACGGACGGTCCTCGACATCGTGGCGCGGGATTTCCCGGTCTGGGAGGCTGACCGCTCCACGGGAACGACCAGGGGGTCCGATGGGAACGCAGGCAACGGGTACGGACGTGACACCGAACGCTGGGACACAAGACGACGTGTCGAGCGCAGCCATGAACGAGCTGGCCGAGCTGATCGCCGCCATCGAGGTCGACTCGCACCACCCGCGCTGGAACTTCGTGAACCAGCAGGACCGGGCCTCGTACCGCGAGTTCGCCATGCACTCGCTGCAGCACGCCCTGCAGTTCTGGCTCGAGGCCGACCCCGCCCGGCCGTGGTTCCACCGCTGGTTCACCCCGAACGTGAAGCTGCTCGGCGACAACCCCGACACCGTCTACTACGGCACCGTCATCGACCCCACCCGCACCTACCGGCTGCGGGGGAACACGGCCAACGCCTGCTACACGTCGTTCACCGTCGAGCTCGGCACCACCGGCGGCGCCATGAGCCGGGCGCTCGGCCACACCCTCAACGACACCGAGTTCGACATCGACGCCGCCGGCAACTTCGAGCTGATCGTCGGCCCCGACGAGCCCGCCGCCGGCCCCCGCAACTGGCTGCGCCTCGACCCCGAGGCCGGCTCGATCACCACCCGCCACTACTTCGAGTGGGAGCGCTGCGTCGCCCTCGACCCCGGCTTCGACGTGCCGCTCTCGATCGTCCCCCTCGACGACCCGGGCCCGCCCCCCGTGCCCGACGACGAGGCCACCGCCGCCAACATCCGCCGGGCCATCACCTTCCTGCGCTCGGTGACGGTCGAGTGGGGCCACACCCCGATGCCGCCCGGCGCCATCCCCTGGGTGTCGGCCGAGCCCAACGCCTTCACCAACCCCCCGCCCGACGACGGCAACCTCGCCATCGGCTACGCCGCCGCCGACAACGTGTACCGCAGCGCCCGGTGGCAGCTCGGCCCGGACGAGGCGCTGGTCATCACCGGTCGCTTCCCCCGGTGCCGGTTCGCCAACATCGTGCTGTTCAACAACCACATGCAGACGCCGAACTACGACCGGCGCCTCGTGTCGCTCAACCGGGTGCAGACGGTGAGCGAGCCCGACGGCACGTTCCGCATGGTGCTCGCCCACCGCGACCCGGGCGTGCCCAACTGGCTCGACACCCGTGGCCTGCCCCACGGCACCATGTTCTGGCGCTTCCTCCTGCCCGAGGAGGCCCCGTACGACCTCGACACCGAGGTCGTCCCCTTCGCCTCGCTCGGCTGAGCCGGCACCGCACCGACCACCGAACGCGAACCGGCCGGGGCCCGTGGGCCCCGGCCGGCGTCGTTCCGGAACGGCTCCGATCGGTGGGGATCAGCCGCCGCTGTGGTTGGTGGCGATGCGGTCGACCAGGTTGAGGGCGGCCGCCGAGTCGATCGGCGGGTCGACCTTCACGAGCCACTTCTCGTCACAGGCGAACTGGCCCTCTTCGGCCGGCGCCCACTGCACGTAGCTCGTGCCCGTCAGCTTCATCACGAGGGCGCAGTGGCCCGGGATGTTGGCGCCCGGATCCTGCGCGGACTGGAGGCCGCCTGCCGTCCAGGAGTGGATGCCGTGGAGCTGGTCCATGAGGCAGGCCCGGGTCAGCTCGTTGCCGCAGGCGTCGGCCGCGGTGGCCCACAGCAGGAACGCCGAGGTGGCCTGCTGACCGGAGAAGGAGAGGTCGCCGCCGGACTTCGTGACCAGGTCGACGTACAGGGCGTTGGCCGAGCCCTCGGGGGTGTAGTCGAGGGGCACGATCAGGTTGCCGAGGTAGAGGTCGTCACCGTTGCCGTTGACGTTCCAGTTGGCGAACTGCTGCTCGTAGGCGGTGGTGCTGTTGGTCCAGATCGGGTGGAAGTCGATCTGCTCGGCGGCGTCGAGCATGTTCGAGAAGTTGGTGCCGACGTCGGTGGTGAACACCGCGGTGGCTCCGCAGTCCTTGATCGCCTGGAGGTACGGCCGGTAGTCGGCCACGCCGCCGATCGGATAGGTCTGGGTGCAGTCGAGGAACTCCCAGCCGACCGTGTTCACCGAGCCCTTGAAGCGCTGGGTGTAGTCGATCACCGCCGGGAAGTTCGGCTGCATGATCCCCGTCTTCTTGACCTCTTCGGGGAACTTCTCCGCGATCTGGGCCCAGCCGGCGACGTTGTTGTAGTCGACCGGCTGCGGGATCGGCGTGGCCATCAGCGGGGCGTTCACGATGTCGGCACCGGTCGTGATGGCAGGCACCGTCGGCAGACCGCACTCCTGGCGGATGGTCTCGGCGCCGGCGATCAACGCCCAGGCCTGGCCCACCAGGGCGAAGTCCTTGGCGCACGCCTCGGTCATCACGTTGTTGACCTCGGTGATCTTGGCGTCGTAGTAGTTGCCGACCAGGGTGCGGCCGTTGATGCCGCCCTGCTCGTTGCACCAGGCGATCATCGCGTTGACGGCGTCGGTGGCCTCGTGGCCACGGCCGGGGGTGGCCTGGAAGCCGGCGTCGTCGCCGTAGGCGATGTTGATGGCCTCGGCCGTCACGCCCTTGTCGGGCGCGCCCGACGGGGTGCCGGGACCACACGGCGACGGGAGGTCGCCGAACATCGCGCTGTCGGTGCCGGCCGAGTCGCCGGTCGACGCCGACGACGAGGTGGTGTCGTCGGCGGAATCGCTGCGGCCTCCGCCACATGCGCCGGCCACGAGGCCGAGGACCGCGAGCACGGCCACGAGCGTGGCCGCGCCGCGGCGTCCGGTGAGAGCTCTCATCGACGTTCCCCCCTGGGAAGTAGTTGGAGGGGGAACCGTATATGGAATACGAAGCCCGACCCGAATGCGACCGGGGAGCCGGAGGGCCTTCTCGACTACGCCTTCAGGTCGGCGAACTTCACCACGGTGGCGACCGGCGTCTCGATCTCCCCCTCGGGGAGGAAGAAGCGCCAGAAGACCGTGCCCAGCGGGCGGCCCTCGGTGTCGATCCAGTTCGGGAGGCCCGGATCCTCGTGGGCGAGGATCATCGTGAAGCCACCGTCGGCGTCGAGGGTGGTGTTCGCCCGGTTCCGGCTCACCTGGCGGTTCACGTAGTCGTACATCTGCGACCAGCGGTTCCAGAGGCAGACGTTGCCGAAGACGCACTCGGGCCAGCGGCCCTTGATCACCAGCGCCTCGTCGGGGCCGATGAGGTACGGCGCCATCGAGTAGGCCGCGTCGAAGGCGGCGAAGGCCATGTTCCCGGGCACGACCGGCGGCGGGAAGTCGTTCGGCGTGATCGACACGAACGGCGCGGGCGACACGCCGGGCTGCGGCTTCGGGGCGTCGACGGTCTTCTGCTGCACGTGGTTGATGACGTGCTGGAGGCTGTCGGCGACCCGCTCGTCGTTCCACCGCGGAGGAGGCGGCGGCGGGTCGAGGACCTCGATGCTGATCGGGACGTGCAGGGTCTGCGACGCGGAGGCCGACCACGGGAACTCGAAGTAGTGGCGGGTCGTGATGCGACCGCCGTCGTCGGGGATGCCCAGCCAGTTGCGCTCGGCCGGCTCGCCACCGAGGCGGATCTCGTAGTTGCCGTCGGCGTCGATGTCCATCTGGGTGTCGTTGAGCACGCCCGAGGTCTGCGTGGCGTAGGCGCCGCCCGCGGCACCCGACTCCATGGTGAACGACGTGTAGACGGCGCCGGCCAGGTTGCCGCGCACGATGTACACGCGGCCCGGGGCGACCGGGGTCTCGTAGTACATGGCATCGGAGTTGTCGCCGGTGAAGCTGCGGGTCGGCGAGACGATGCGGTGGAACACCGGGCGGTCGGGGTCGAACTCCTGATGGCTGTACAGCGCGCTCTGCAGGATGTGGGTGAGGTTGCGGAAGCCCTCGGCGACGTCGTCGTCGGACATGCCGGGCCCCGGCACCACCCACTCGTCGCCCGCCTTCTGCAGCAGCGCGACGAGCTCGTTGTACTTGGCACGCGACAGCGGTGCGTCGGTCATTGAGATTCCCCCTCGTGATCGAAGGGGCATCCTCGCGGACCCGGCGACGGTCTGCACGCGTTGTCGCGGGGTGAGCGGGGTCGATCGCACTACGGTCGGGCGCCGACCAAGGGGGACGCAATGGGGATCGACGACCGCAGGCTGGCCGAGACGGTGGAGTACGTCGCCGTGCGCCGGGTGCAGGACCGCTACGCCGACATCGTCACGCGGCGGGCGTGGCCGGAGCTGCACGAGCTGATGCGGCCCGACTGCCGCCTGTCGCTCGACCTCGGCGACCGCACGCTCGGCTACGACGGCCCCCAGGCCATCGGCGACTTCATCGGCGAGCAGCTCGAGGCGTTCTCGTTCTTCGAGTTCGTGATCCTCAACACCGTGGTCGAGGTCGACCTCGACGCCGGCGTGGCCCGGGCCCGTATGTTCATGCAGGAGCTGCGTCAGAACGTCTCCGACGGCCGGCGCACCAACGCCTTCGGCGTCTACCACGACCGCTTCGACCAGGACCCCGACGGCCGCTGGTGGATCGCCGCCCGTCGCTACAACTCGTTCTCCCGCACCCAGGTCGACGGCCCCGAGCACGAGCAGGTCGTCTTCCCCCTGCCGAACATCACCCTCGCCGACCTCTGACCCTCGACCCTTCGCAGACCCCCGGACGACCATCGCATCGGTTGCCATGAGTGACGCCAGGGCGCACTCTTGGCAACCAGTCGCTCGGTTCGAGGCGCGGGCGGTGGGCGAGGCTGGCAGGCTCTCGGGGTGCCCGAGCCGCTGACGATCGACCCCACCGACTTCGACGCCGTCGGCGTGGTCGCCGACGCCGTCGTGAACCTGCGGGCCCACGTGATGACGACCGGGCTCGACGCGGCGATGACGGTCGCCGCCCCCGAGGGCTGGCACCAGGTCGTGCTCACGGCCAAGCCCGGCGGCAGCAGCGTGATCGTCGTCCGCTACTTCGACCTCAGCCTCTCGCGCCTGCGCAACGTGGCCGAGGCCCTCACCCGGCGGGGCTGGCAGCTCGACGAGGACGGCGAGGGCGCGACGCTCCGTCAGCCTCCCGGCACCACCGCCACCGACGCCGCCTTCGAGGTCCTGGCCGTGCTCACCGTGGCCGGAGCACCGACCATGCCGCGCACGGCGACGGGCTCCGACGCCTCCGGGGCCGAGCTCGAGCTGCGCCCGCCGAGCTGAGCGTCGTCAGCGGGCGAGCTCGTCGGTGCGATCCACGGGGACGGGGCGACCCAGCAGGTAGCCCTGGGCCAGGTGCACGCCGGCGTCGTGGAGCGCGGCCCGCTCCGCCTCGGTCTCCACGCCCTCGGCGATGACCCGGCAGCCGTGCTGCTCGGCGAAGGTCACCAGGGTGCGCACGAACGCCTGGCGGGCGGCGTCGATCTCGATGCCGGTCACCGTCGTGCGGTCGAGCTTCATGTACGACGGCCTGAGGTTCTCGAGCAGGGCGAGGCTGTCGTAGCCCGCGCCGGCGTCGTCGACCGCCACGAGCACGTTGGCCGGGAGGGTGGCGACCCACTCCGACGGATCGGTGACACCGTCGGCGGTGTACTCCACCACCACCGGGCACGGCGCGTCGGCCAGCACCTCGGCGAGCACGTCGGCCCGGTTGGCCAGGGCCGGCGAGACGTTGATCGACACCCAGCTCCCCGGGGGCAGCTCGACGGCGGCGGCCAGCGCCGACCGCACCAGGGCGGCATCGAGCTCCACGGCGCGGCCCGACGCCTGGGCATCGGCCAGGGCGACGTCGGGACGACGGCCGTCGGCGAAGCGGGTGAGGGCCTCGAAGCCGACCGGCCGCCCGAGGTCGAGGTCGACGATCGGTTGGAACACGCTGAAGAAGGAGAACTCCTCGAACGAGCCCGAGCCCACCATGGCGCCTCCGGGCCGAGCCGATGCGACCGACGACGCCGGGCGCTCCGGCTCGGCGACGCCGCGCTCGATGGGGCCCTCCTGGGCCACGGCGCCGTCGGCGCGGGCCTCCCGGGAGACCTCGCGGCTGGGCCGGCGGGCGATGACCGACGTCCCCGCCGCGTCAGCGGTGCCGTAGTAGAGGACCGAGGCCCAGTCGGTGACGACCGGGCTGCTGCCGGCGTCGGCGGCGGGGCCAGGGGCCACGACCTTGGGTGCCGGCACGGGCCGGTACAGCCAGCTCCGGAGCTGGAGCCAGAGGTCGACGGTGCAGTTCCAGAGCCCGACGAAGGCGATCAGGGCGTACAGCGCCAGCACCGCGTTGAGCGTGGCGTAGGCCAGGTTCTCCCAGCGGTGGAGGCGCAGGTCGAGCACGATCGTGTAGGTCGCGAAGGCGATCAGGGCCATGGGGGCGAGGATGTACACCGCCCGGGCCGTCGTGCGGTCCGCCACCTTCGGCGTGCGCTTGAAGGCGCTCTTCTCACCGGTGACGAGCTGCAGGATCGAGGCGAAGCTGCCCGAGAGGTTCACCGGGAGCAGGATCAGGTTGAACCCGTAGATGCGCAGCACGTCGAGGCGCTTGTACCCGCAGTAGGCGAGGTCGCTCGACATCATCACGAAGTAGGGCAGGGCCACGAGCAGCAGGATCGGGTTCAGCAGCCCGCTGTTGAACGGGTAGCAGAGCATGATCAACAGGCAGATCGACGACCAGAAGATCGACGCCATGTAGTTGACCCGCAGGAACACCTCGCCGAAGCGGTTCTGCTCGCCCCGGGCCTTGCGGGCCTTCGACTGCTTGCGCAGCTTCGAGAGGATGAGCAGGCCGCCGTTGGCCCAGCGCTGCCGCTGGATGCACAGCGAGCCGAAGTCGGGCGGGGTCGCCGAGTAGGCGAGGCGCTCCGGGTAGTTGAGCAGCGTCCAGCCATGGACCCCGAGGTCGATCGTGGACTCCGTGTCCTCGATGACGGTGCGGTCCTGGATGTAGCGCCGGATCTCCCAGTCGCCCTCGTAGTCGATCTCGACGATGTCCTCGAGGGCCCGCTTGCGCAGGATGGCGTTGGCGCCGACCCAGAACGTGGCGTCGTAGTGGGTCATCCCCTGGTGGACGATGTGCTGGAGGTCGGTGGTGGCGCCGGCGATGCGCTCGATGCGGGTCGCCGAGCCGGGGTAGGAGCTGTACGGGGTCTGGGCGACGCCGACGCCGGCGTGGGCGCTCTGCTCCATGAGGTGCAGGATCCGGACGGTGTACTCGGGCAACAGCACGCTGTCGGCGTCGAGGGTCAGCACGTAGTCGGGATCGGGCACCGTCAGCGTGGCCGAGTGGGGGGCGCAGGCCACGAGGGCCGTGCCCATCGGGGTGGCGACCTCCTTGTAGCTGCCGCCCATGAGCCCGATGTAGCTGTTGAGGTTCATGGCCTTGTTGGGCGCATGGGAGAGCGACACGTACTGCTTGCGCTCGAAGCTCGAGAGCTCGGCCCGGAAGGTGGCGACCAGGCGCCGGTGGAGCTGACGCAGGCGTCGGGCGGGAAGGGTGGCGCCCTCGGCCGCGGCGGCGTCGAGGGCACCCGCGATGATCTCGAGGTCGTCGGCCAGGGCCCCCACGACGTGGTCGGCGAAGAAGGTGTCGGAGTGGTCGACGATCTCCTGGGCGGCGGCGAGGTCGCGCAGCCACGAGACGGCGTACCGGTAGTCGGCCGCGACGGCGAGGACGTCGTCGACGGTGGGCCGGGTGTCGCCACCCTGGGAGTCCTCGAAGGCGTCGAGCGCGCCCTGGAACCGCTCACAGGGCTCGGCCAGCAGGTCCTGGATGCGGCCGGGGAGCGATCGCGACTGCTCGAGGATCTCCCGGGCGTGGGCCGCAGTGGGCTCGGGCGGGTCGTCGACCAGCAGCACGATGCGCAGGTACGGGTGCTCCTGGAGGGCGGCCGAGAGCAGCGTCGTGCGGACGACCCGCTCGTCCTCCTGGTAGGACGGCACGAGGACGGTCACGGTCGGGATGGTCTGCTCGAAGAAGTCGTCGATGGCCGCGCGCGGCGCCCGACGGTGCACCCGGCTCCGGTAGAAGAAGCCGATGCGGGTGATGAGGTAGGCCATCGCCGACGCGGTGAGCGCAGTGACCACGAACATGTAGACGATCGCCTCGATCACCAGGCGGGCGCTGTCGGCCCGGCCCTCGATGAACTGCTGGAAGATCGTGAAGCACATGTAGGCGATCCACGCCGACACGGTCAGCACGATGGCGAGGCGGCCCATGCGGATGCGGCGGTCGGACACGGGCGGCGGCACCGTCGGCAACGGCGCGTCACGGCGATCGCTGCCCCACTGGCGGCGCGGTCGCTTCACCGGATCCATCGTCGACTGCATGTTCTCTCCCGAAACTCGTGACACGACTCGGCGTCCCCGTTGTCACACCACCATCGGTCGCCGACGTGTGTCTTCGACCCAAACCCCGCCGAACTTCACGGAAAGGTCCGTATGACTCATTCGACGGATGTTTCCCTCAGGAGTGGGCAGCGAGGGACCGAAGTACCACCCGAACACCCGTCGGCCCCCGCCGCCGGGAGAGCCACGGCGAGGAACCCCGATGACCGCAGCACCCCCGGCCGGCACGGCCGAACCCGTCGAGCCCCAGGGTCCGACCGAGCGACTGTCGCTCGTGCGACTGGGCATCGTGGTGCTGATCGTCGCGGCCGTCATCGGGACCGCGTTCACCGGCGTGCGCAAGGCCGTGGCCGACGCCCAGCCCCGAGCCAAGTCGTGGAGCGTCCCCTACGTCGACGTCACCCTCACCCCGACCTACCAGTTCCAGGATCCGCAGTCGAACCCCTCCCGTGACGTCGCCCTGGCCTTCGTGGTCGCCGATCGCGAGGATCCCTGTCGACCCAGCTGGGGTGGCGCCTACACCCTCGACCAGGCCGGCGACGACCTCGACCTCGACCGGCGCATCGAGCAGCTCCGCTCCGCCGGTGGCGACGCCATGATCTCCTTCGGCGGGCTCACCAACACCGAGCTGGCGCTCGCCTGCACCGACCAGGCCGCCCTCACCGACGCCTACCGGGCCGTCATCGACCGCTACGAGACCAGCGTGATCGACCTCGACCTCGAGGGCGCCGCCCTGGCCGACACCGCCTCGATCGAGCGGCGCGCCGCCGCCATCGCCACCATCCAGCAGGAGAAGCAGGCCAAGGGCGAGACGCTCGACGTCTGGCTGACCCTGCCCGTCTCCACCAGCGGCCTCACCGCCGACGGTGAGGCCGTGGTGCGCTCGAACCTCCAGGCCGGCGTCGACCTGCTCGGCGTGAACGCCATGACCATGAACTTCGGCGACGCCCAGCACCCGACCGCCGACATGCTCTCGGCCAGCGAGAAGGCGCTCGACGCCACCGCCACCCAGATCGGCACCCTCTACCGCGAGCAGGGCACCGACCTCGACGAGGCCAAGCGCTGGGCCCGCATCGGGGCCACCCCGATGATCGGCCAGAACGACGTGGACGGGGAGGTCTTCACCCTCGACGACGCCCGCTCGTTCGTGGAGTTCGCCCAGAAGAAGGGCCTGGCCCGGGTCTCGACCTGGTCGCTCAACCGTGACCGCTCGTGCGGGGCGACCTTCTCCGACGTGGCCGTGCACTCCAACACCTGCAGCGGCGTGGCCCAGGAGCCCCTCGAGTTCGCCTCGATCTTCAACGTGCTGCCCGGGCGGGCCCCGACCGCGGCTGCCGTCGACGCCGTGACGGTGCCCGACCAGACCCCCTCGGCGGATGACCCCGCCCGCAGCCCCTACCCGGTGTGGCGCCCCACCGCCCAGTACCCCGAGGGCTACAAGGTCGTGTGGAAGGGCTCCGTCTACCAGGCCAAGTGGTACAACCAGGGCGCCGACCCGTCGACGGTCGTCGGCAGCCAGTGGGAGACCCCGTGGGCGCTGATCGGGCCGGTCGGCCCGGACGACGTGGCCCCGACCATCACCACCGTTCCCCCCGGCAGCCTGCCCATCTGGGACCCGACCACGCTCTACGAGAAGGGCACGACCGTCAGCTACGACGGCCTGCCCTACCAGGCCCGGTGGACGACGAAGGGCGACGCGCCGTCGACCCAGTTCCCCGTCGGACCGGAGGCGCCGTGGAAGCCGTTGTTCCAGGTGCCCGGCGAGCCCGCCACCTCGGAGTGACCGTCTCCGCAGCCGCACCGTAGGATCCCCACGATGAGCGAAGAGGGGTCCTCACGCGTCGCCGTCGTCACCGGTGCCGCCCGGGGCATGGGTGCCGCCACCGCACGCCGCCTGGCCGAGCGGGGCTTCACCGTCGCCCTGATCGACCTCCCGCTCGAGCCCCAGGGCCGCGTCGCCGAACTGCCCGGCCCCTACCAGCCGGCGCACAGCAGCGACCTCGACGTGGCCGCCGCCGCGTGCGAGGGCCGGGGCGAGGCCCACGCCGCCGACGTGCGCGACGCCGAGGCGCTCGGTCGGGTCATCGACGCCGTCGTCGACCGGCACGGCCGCATCGACGTCGCCGTGGCCGCCGCCGGGGCCATCGCCGGTGGCACGCCCACGTGGGAGACCTCCGACGAGGTCTGGCAGGCCATGATCGACGTCAACCTCACCGGCGTGTTCAACCTGGCCCGGGCCGTGGTGCCCCGCCTGCTCGACGCACCCCTCCCCCGCAGCGGCCGCTTCGTGGCCATCGCCTCGGCCGCCGCCCACCACGGCCTGCCCGAGCTGGCCGCCTACACCGCCGCCAAGCACGGCGTGGCCGGCTTGGTGAAGGCCCTCGCCGCCGAGCTCGGCGCCACCGGCATCACCGCCAACGCCGTCGCCCCTGGCTCCACCCGGGGCCCGATGCTCGACGCCAGCGCCGCCATCTACGGCATGGACGACGCCGAGGCCTTCGGCGGGCTGGCCCGCATCGAGCGGCTGATCGACCCCGACGAGATCGCCGCCACGATCGAGTGGCTCTGCGTCGACGCCCCCGGCTCCATCACCGGCACGGTGGTCGACGTCGACGGCGGGTTCCGCGGGTGAGGTGCGCACGATGACCACGTTCAGCCGCAAGGTCGTCGACGCCCTCGACGACGCCATCGTCGGCCGTCGCCCCGAGATCGAGGTCGTGGTCGCCGCCCTGGCCGCCGATCGCCACGTGCTGCTCGAGGGCCCTCCCGGCACCGGCAAGTCCACCCTCCTTCGTGCCCTGGCCGAGGCCGCCGGCGTCGAGCTGGTCTTCGTGGAGGGCAACGCCGAGCTCACCCCCGCCCGCCTGGTCGGCACCTTCGACCCTGCCCGGGTGCTGGCCGAGGGCTACTCGCCCGACGTCTTCCTCGACGGCCCGCTGGTCGAGGCCCTGCGCACCGGCTCGCTCCTCTACATCGAGGAGATCAACCGGGTGCCGGAGGAGACGCTCAACGTCGTCATCACCGCCATGAGCGAGCGGGAGCTGCACGTGCCCCGGCTCGGGCGGGTCGAGGCCGTACCGGGCTTCCGGGTCGTGGCCGCCATGAACCCGTTCGACGCCATCGGCACCGCCCGCATCTCCTCCGCGGTCTACGACCGGGTGTGCCGGGTGGCGATGGGCTACCAGGACGCCTCCGAGGAGGCCGAGATCGTGGCCCGCGAAGCCCCTGCGGCCGGTCCGGGCCCCCTCGGGCGGCGGGCCGTCGCCGTGGTGCGCGCCTCCCGCGAGCACACCGACGTGCGGGTCGGGTCGTCGGTGCGCGGCGCCATCGACCTCGCCCTGCTGGCCGAGCAACTGGCAGAGCTGCGGGGGCTGACCCCGGCCGACGAGGGCGTCGGCCTCGACGCCGCCCTGGCCGCGCTCTCGGGCCGCATCCGGGTGCGGGAGGGCTCCGGTCGTCCCGCCGAGGACGTCATCCGCGAGCTGTGGGCGGCTCACCCGGCCGAGACGGATGATCCCGACGCCGATGGTGAGTCGACGAACGATCCGGGGGCCGACTCCGAGCCTGGAAGCCAGGAGAACGCCGGCTCGGGAAAAGTCTGACCCCCCGGCCGGGGGGCGTCCGGGCCGACGAGCGGCGCAGCGACGAGGAGCGCACCCTCGAGGGTGAGGACGCCGAGGCGGCGGTGGCCGATGCCGCCCGGCGCACCACCTCCCGCCAGTCGCTCGCCCGCCACCCGGGCTTCGAGGACGTCTCCCCCGAGGTCGGTCAGCTCGACGAGGCCGCCTTCGACGACGCCCTGCGCGACGACCCCGACGAGGCCCTCGCCCTGCTCGCCGACCTCACCGGCGCCACCGACGCCCGCCTCCGCGACCTCGCCCGTCACCTCGCCGGGCGGGTGGTGGTCGACGTCGTCCGCACCGGCACCCCCCGCCGCCGGGGCATCGGCCGCCTGCGCCACGCCCCCGCCGACCGCTCCCCCGGCGAGCTCGACCTCGACCGCGGCCTCGAGACCCTGGCCACCGCCCGGGCCCACGGCGTGGCGCCCGACCTCGGCGAGCTCCACGCCCGCGAGTGGTCACGGCCCGACCTCGCCCTCTGCCTGCTCGTCGACCGCAGCGGCTCGATGGGCGGCGCCCGGCTCGCCACCGCCGCGGTGGCCGCTGCCGCCTGCCTCTGGCGGGCACCGCTCGACACCAGCGTGGTGGCCTTCGGCGACGAGGCCGTGGTGCTCGCCGCCCAGGGCTCCGGCCGCCCGCCCGAGCTGGTGGTCGAGGACCTGTTCCGCCTCCGGGGCCACGGCCCCACCGACCTCGCCCTCGCGCTGCGGGTCGCCCGCCAGCAGCTCGACCGCTCGTCGGCCGCTCGTCGCATCACCGTGCTGCTCTCCGACGCCCGGGCCACCAAGGGCGGCGACCCCGTGGCCGAGGCCGCCGCTCTCGACGAGCTGGTCGTGCTGTGCCCCGCCGGCGACAGCGAGGAGGCCGAGGACCTGGCCGACGACCTCGGCGCCCGCTGGGTCGAGGTGGCCGGGCCGAGTGACGTGCCCGCCGCCTTCGCCGACGTCCTCGGCTCCTGACACAGCCCACCGTGGCTCACGTCGTCAGGTCATGCCTGACCACGTGAGCCACAGAGAGCCGGGCCCTCTCTCGGGAGTGAGGGTCCCGGGTGCGTGGGACCATGGGCGGGTGACCGGTGCCCTGGGGGAGTCGACGTGGCCGGAGGTGGCCGAACGCGGCCCGTCCGTGCTGGCCGTCCCCCTGGGGAGCGTCGAGCAGCACGGACCCCACCTGCCCCTCGACACCGACAGCCGCATCGCCGAGGCCCTCGTCGCCGCCCTGAGCGCGGCCCGACCCGACGTGGTCGCCGCCCCTCCCCTCGCCTACGGCGCCTCGGGTGAGCACGCCGGCTTCCCCGGCACCCTGTCGATCGGCACCGAGGCCCTCACCATCGTGCTGGTCGAGCTCGGCCGTTCGGCCGACGCCTTCGCCGGCGTGGTCTTCGTGAACGGCCACGGCGGGAACCTCGAGGCCGTCCGGCGCGCCGCCGCCCTGCTCACCACCGAGGGCCGGCGGGTCGTCGCCTGGACACCGTCGGTGCCGGGCGGCGACGCCCACGCCGGGCACACCGAGACCTCGCTCCTGCTCGCCCTCGACCCCGGATGCGTGCGCCTCGACCTGGCCGAGCCCGGCGCCACCGCGCCCCTCGCCGACCTGATCGGGAACCTCCGCGCGGGCGGGGTGGTTGCGGTCGCCCCCAACGGCGTGCTGGGCGACCCCACCGGCGCCTCGACCGAGGAGGGCACCGACCTGTTCGAGACGCTCACCGCCGATCTCCTCGCCGCTGTCGACCAGGCGTTCCCCCGATGAGCGCCTCGTTGGCCGGGCGAAGGTTCGTGGCCGACTCGTCGGTCGACGTGCACGACGGTGGCCGGGTGCTGCTCGGCGGATCGCCCCTACGCGTCGTACGCCTCACCGGGCCCGGTGCCGAGGTCGCCCGCCAGGTGCTCGACGGGGAGCCCGTGCCGACCGGCAAGGCCGCCTCCACGTTGGTGCGCCGCCTGCTCGACGGCGGCCTCCTGCACCCGGTGGCCGCCGAGGCGAGCCACTCGACCGACGACGTCACCGCCGTGGTGCCCGTGCACGGCGAGCTGCCGCCCGAGCTGATCGCCGGCCTCGGCCCGGTGGCCGCCGTGGTGGTGGTCGACGACGCCAGCCCGGTGCCCGTCACCGTCCCCGACCGAACTGCCGACGGCACGCCGGTGCGCGTGGTGCGCCGCTCCACCCAGGGTGGCCCCGGCGCCGCCCGCGACACCGGCCTGGCCGAGGTCACCACGCCGCTGGTCGCGTTCGTCGACGCCGACTGCCTGCCCGTCCCGGGCTGGCTCGACAGCCTCCTCCCGCACCTGAACGACCCCGACGTGGCCGTCGTGGCGCCGCGCATCGTCCAGGCCGAGCCCGGCGGCATCGCCGGGCCGCTCGCCCGCTACGAGAAGGTGCGCTCCGCGCTCGACATGGGCACCGAGCCGGCACGGGTGCGGGCCCGCTCCCGCGTCTCCTACGTGCCCTCGGCCGCGCTCCTCGCCCGCGTCGACGACCTTCGCGCCATCGGCGGCTTCGACGCCGACCTGCTCATCGGCGAGGACGTCGACCTGGTCTGGCGACTCGACGAGGAGGGCCGGACCGTCCGCTACGAGCCTGCCGCCACCGTCGCCCACCGCCACCGCACCGCCCTTCGCCCGTGGGCCCGCCGCCGCTTCGACTACGGCACCTCGGCCGGGGCGCTCGCCGTGCGCCACCCCGGGGCCCTCGTCCCGGTCGAGGCGTCGCCGTTGAGCCTGGCCGGCTGGTGCGTCGCCGCCCTGGGCCACCCGTTCGCCGGCCTCGGCTTCGCCGGCGCCACCTTCGCCAAGCTCCTGCGCAGCTTCGACGGCATCGACGAGGCCCCGGGGCTCGCCGCCCAGATCGCCGGCCGGGGCAACCTCGCCGTCGGGCGCATGCTCGCCAACGCCCTTGTGCGGCCGTGGTGGCCGATCACCCTCCTCGCGGCCCTGGTGGTGCCGTCGAAGCGACTGCGGCGGGCCCTCCTCGTCGGCGTGCTCGTGCCGCCGCTCGTCGAGTGGGCCCGGGAGCACCCCAGCCACGGGCCGGTCAGCTACGTCGGGCTGCGCCTGGCCGACGACATCGCCTACAGCACCGGCGTGTGGGTCGGCGCCGTCCGCGCCCGCACCGCCGAGCCCCTACTGCCCGACCTCACCTCGTGGCCGAACCCCGGCCGCTACACCACCTGGCGCACCGCCAAGGCCGCAGCCAGGGTGGCCGCCGACCCCACGACCTAACCGGCTCCGGCGTCGATGAGCTCGAGGATGCGGCCCGGCGGCAGGTGCTGCTCGGTGATGCGCACCCCGAGGTGGGCCAACGCGTCCTCGATGGCGCCGGTGAGCGCGGCCGGCGCCCCGATGGCCCCGCCCTCGCCCACACCCCGGTAGTCGATCCCGCCGGTGGGCTCGTGGTGGACGTGGTGCACCTCGATTCGGGGGATGTCGACCGCGGTGGGCAGCAGGTGGTCCATGAACGTCGACGACTGGAACTGGGCCTCGCGGTCGTAGGCCGAACGCTCGAGCAGGACCGCCCCGATGCCCTGGGCCACCCCGCCGCGCACCTGGCCGTCGACGATCGCCGGGTTGATCACCGCGCCGCAGTCGCCGACCACGACGTAGCGGCCGATGTGCACCAGCCCGGTCTCGGGGTCGACCTCGACCTCGCAGGCATGGGTGGCCACCGACCAGGTGCCCTCCTCCGAGAGGTAGGTGCCGACCTCCTCGATGCCCGGGCGGCCGTCGGCGTTGGCCAGGCCCGGCCGCATGGTGGCCAGCCGGCCGATCTCCGCGAGCGACCGCCGCACCTCGGGCGCGCCCCGGGCCACCACCGAACCGTCGACCAGCTCGAGGTCGGCGGGCGCGATCTCCATCAGCTCCGAGGCCACGGCCAGCACGCGCTCACGCACCGCCGACGCGGCGCCCACCACGGCGCCGCTGGCCAGGGTGGCGGCCCGCGAGCCGCCGGTGCCGACCATGTTGAAGGGGGTGAGCTGGGTGTCGCCGTGCACGACCCGCACCCGGTCGAGGGTGAGGCCGAGCTCGTCGGCGGCCAGCTGGGCCAGCGTGGTCTCGTGGCTCTGGCCGTGAGGCATCTGGCTGGTGAAGACGGTGACCGAGCCGTCGAGCTCGAGCCGGGCCCGGGCCTCCTGCACCGTGCGGGGCGCCGCCATGATCCCCATGGCCCGGATGAGGCTGGGCGTCACCGGTGCGGGCTCGACCACGTTGACCAGGCCGAGCCCGAGGAGGCGGCCCTCCGCCCGGGCGGCGGCCTGACGGGCCCGGAAGGCGGGCACGTCGACCAGGGCGAGGGCGTCGTCGAACGTGCGGCGGGGGTCGAAGCCCTGGAGCTCGACGCCCGTGGTGCTCTCGCGGGGCAGCTCGTCGGGCCGCAGCAGGTTGCGCTCGCGCACCACCGCCGGCTCGACGCCGAGCTCGTGCGCCACCGTGTCGAGCAGCCGCTCGCGCACCCAGGTCTCGATTTCCCACGGGCCGCGGTAGGGCACGTAGGTGGCCTTGTTGGTGCACACCACCACCGACTCCACGTCGAGGTTCTCGAGCCGGTACGCCGCCGGGAACAGCGCCCGCACGATCGCCACGTAGCCCGTCGCCGGGTAGCCGATCTTGGGGTACGCGCCCTGGTCGAGCACCAGCCGCAGGCGCACCCCGAGCAGCCGGCCCTCAGCGTCGACCGCGGCCTCCACGTCGACGCGCTCCTCGCGCGCCTGGCCACCGACCATCAGGTTCTCACTGCGGTCCTCGATCCACTTCACCGGCCGCCCCACGAGCACCGAGGCGGCGCACACGGCGACGTCCTCGTTGGTGAGCCCGAACTTCTGGCCGAACGATCCGCCGATGTCGCCGCAGTGCACCCGCACGGCGTGGGCGGGCAGGCCCAGGACGTCGGCCAGATGCAGGCGCAGGGCGTGGGGTGACTGGTGGGCGGCGAGCACGTCGAGGGTGCCGGTGGCCGGGTCGTGGTGGGCGATCATGCCCCGGCACTCCAAGGGCACGTTGGCGTGGCGGTGCTGCTCGAAGCGGGTGGTGATCACCCGGTCGGCGGCGGCGAAGGCGGCGTCGGTGTCGCCGTAGCGGTGGCGGGCCCGGTGCACGACGTTGGTGCCGAGCTCGGGGAAGATCGCCTCGGTCGTGCCGGCCAGCCCGTCGTTCATCAGCACGTCGTCCATGTCGCCGACGCCCGGGAGCGGGTCGTAGTCGACCTCGACCAGCTCGGCGCCGTCCTCGGCCAGCGCCCGGCTGTCGGCCAGCACGATGGCGACCGGGTCGCCGACCAGGCGCACGGTGTCGCGGGCCAGCGCCGGGAAGGGCGCCAGCAGCAGGTCGGGCGGCCCCACCGGCGTGAGGTCGGTTGCGACGCCGTCGAGGTCGGCGGCGGTGAGCACCGCCCGCACCCCGGGCACGGCCAGTGCCTCGGTGACGTCGATGCCCCCGACCCGGGCGTGCGGGAACGGGCTGCGCACGAACGCGGCATGGAGCATGCCGGGAACGGTGACGTCGTCGACGTAGCGGCCACGGCCGGTGAGGATGCGCGGGTCCTCGACCCGCTGGACGCTGGTGCCGGTGAGCCGGGCGACCATCAGGCCTCCCTCCGCAGCTCGGCGGCCCGCAGCACGCCCTCGACGATGCTCTCGTAGCCGGTGCAGCGGCACAGGTTGCCCGACAGCGCCTCGCGGATCGTGGCCTCGTCGGGGTCGGGCACCTCCTCCAGCAGGGCGGCCGCGGTCATCAGCACGCCGGGGGTGCAGAAGCCGCACTGGAACGAGTGGCACTCGAGGCAGCCCTGCTGCACGGGGTGGAGGCGACCGCCGTCGGCCAGGCCCTCGACCGTTGTCACCGACCGACCGGTGGCCTGCACGGCGAGGGTGAGGCACGACCGCACCGGCTCGCCGTCGAGCAGCACGGTGCACGAGCCGCACACGCCGTGCTCGCAGCCGAGGTGTGTCCCGGTGAGGCCGAGGTCGTCGCGCAGCAGCTCGGCGAGCGAGCGGCGGGCCTCGACCCGGGCGCGCCGGTCCTCGCCGTTGACCGACAGCTCGACGTCGAGCTCGTACATCGGCTCGGGAACGGTCACGACAGCCCCTCCCCCGTCGAGGCGCGCGCAGCAGCGCTGACCAACGTGCGCCGGGCCAGCGTGGCGGCCAGCCGACGGCGGTAGGCACCGGTGGCGTGCAGGTCGTCGTGGGGGTCGAGCCGTGCGGCCGCGGCGCGGGCCACCTCGTCGAACGCGTCGGGCGACGGCGCCCGACCGGCGAGGTCGAGCCCCGGCTGCTCGTCGAGCACCGCCGTGCCGTCGACCCCGATGAACACCAGCCGGGCCGCCGTGACCAGCCCCGCGTCGTCGAGCGTGACCCGGGCCCCGGCCCCGACCAGGGCGAAGTCACCGTGGCGGCGGCTCACCTCGTCGAAGGCGTGGCCGGTGCGGGCCGGGGCCACCGGGACGCGCACCTCGGTGAGCACCTCGTCCGCGGCCAGCGTGGTGGCGAGGTACGACTCGAACAGGTCGGCCGCTGCGATCGTGCGGGGCCCGCCGGCGCCGACCGCGGTCACCGAGGCCCCGAGCAGCAGGGCCACGGCGGGCCACTCGGCGGCCGGGTCGTTGTGGGCCAGCGAGCCGCCGAGGGTGCCCCGGTTGCGCACCGCGGCGTGGGCCACGAGCGGCGCCACCTCGGCCAGCAGCGGCACCCGCCGCGCCACCTCGGGGTCGCGCCCGATGCGGGCATGGGTGGCGAGGGCCCCGATCACCAGGTCGTCGCCGTCGGCCGCGATCGTGTCGACGCCGGCCACGCGACCCATGTCGACCAGCACGCTCGGCCGGGCCAGCCGCAGGGCCATCAGGGGCAGCAGGCTCTGGCCGCCGGCGAGGATCTTGGCGTCCTCACCCGCGTCGACGAGCGCGCCGACGACACCGTCGACGGTGTCGGGCGCGACGTACGCGAACGGTGGCGGCTTCACCCCCGGCCCCCCTCCGGTCGAGTTCGGCGAGCGCTCGGGCTAGCCGACGTTGAGCAGGTCGACGACGAAGACGAGGGTCTCGCCGCCCTTGATCACACCACCGGCGCCACGCTCGCCGTAGCCCTTGTGGGGCGGGATGGTGATGCGGCGACGGCCGCCGACCTTCATGCCGGCGACGCCTTCGTCCCAGCCGGAGATGACCTGGCCGGCGCCGAGGCGGAAGGCGAAGGTGTCGTTGCGGTCCCAGGAGGCGTCGAACTGCTTGCCGTCGCTCCAGGCGTGGCCGACGTAGTGCACGGTGACCACCGCGCCGGACACGGCTTCGGTGCCCTCACCGACCTCGAGGTCCTCGAGGAGGAGGTCGGCGGGCGGCTCGCCATCGGGGATGGTCACGTCGGGCTTGGTGTCGGCCATGGGCCCAACCTAGTGCCCTGTCAGGGAACGTTCGTGAGTGGATCGTCGAGTCAGGCTCGTCGCTGGCAAGGACGCAGGCCGAAGGACCTGCCTTGCCCCAACTTCGAGGGCGAGGACGCCGCCAGCGGCGATCCTGGCCGACGAGACGTCGCCAACGTTCCCTGACAGGGCACAGGTGCTCACCGGCCGAAGGGGCCGACGGCCGCCGGGGCCCCGCGGCTCAGGGCCGACGGACGAGGAGGGTGCGCCAGTCGTCGTCGGCGACGGTGCCGCCGAGCTCGAAGCCCTGGCCCTCGAAGGCGGCCAGCACGGCCGGGACCTGCTCCTCGAGGATGCCGCTCACGACGATCGTGCCGTCGTCGGCCACGGCCCGCACGAGCGCCGGGGCCAGCTCGACCAGCGTGCCGGCGGCGATGTTGGCCACCACGAGGTCGTACGCCCGCGGCTCGAGCTCCGACGCCGGGGTTCCCGACGGGGCCACGGCCCCGGCGACGCCGTTGCGGGCCGCGTTCTCGGCGGTGGCCCGCACCGCCTCGGGGTCGATGTCGACGGCGACCACGAGGGCCGCGCCCAGCACGGCGGCGGCCACGGCCAGCACGCCGCTGCCGCACCCGACGTCGGCCACCGCGATCTCGGGCTCGACCATCCGCTCGAGCTCGCTGATGCACATGCGGGTCGTCGGATGGGCGCCGCTGCCGAACGCGCGACCGGGATCGATCGAGAGCACGACGTCGTCGGCCCCGACCCACGACGGGGCCCGCTGCCACGCCGGCACGACCACGAAGCGGCCACCGGCGCGCCACGGCCTGGCGAACTCCCGCCACCGGTCGAGGTCGGCGTCGCCGTCGACCGGCACGACCTCGACCTCGGCCTGCCCGCCCAACGCCTCGGTGACGGCCGCGGCCTGCTCGAGCGGCACGCCGGCCCGCAGCTCGACGAGGTCGTCACCGGGACAGGGACGCTCCTCGACCCCGGCCACGCCGGCGCCCCACAGCAGCCCGGACACCAGGTCGGCGTCGTCGGGCCGGACCCGGGCCACGACCGTGACCCAGGCACCCTGCGCGGTGGTCACTCGCTGCCGTAGGCGGCGGCCAGCGCCTGGCGGCAGGCCTCGCAGACCGGATAGCGGTTGGGGTCGCGGGTGGGGATGAACTTCTCGCCGCAGAGGGCGGTGATCTCCTCGCCCAGCACGTAGCCCCGCATCTGGTCGTCCTTGCGGATGATGTGAGCGACCTTGCCGTCCTCCAGATCGGGATCGGACGGACGGGTGTCGGGACGTTCGATGACCTCAGCGCTCACGGGCGCCAGGGTACCGCCGGCCCCCGGTGGGACCACAAGCCCTCAGCCGCCGGTGGTCGACCAGTGCCAGGGCTCGCTCGGCAGGTTGGAGAAGCCCCAGCGGCGGGCGTTGGCGGCCAGCCAGAGGAAGGCGGGATCGCTCCGGGAGGTGAGGAAGCGGCCGTTCACGCTGAAGTCGACCGCCAGGCCCTGCTCGTGCATCGACAGGCCCGGGCGGGCGGTCGGAGGCGAGCACTGGTCCGGGGGCATCTGGTAGATCGCGTAGTCGGAGGTGCCGCAGTTCTGCCGGCGCAGGGCGATCTGGGTGTTGATGTCGCGGTAGCCGTACCCGCCGAACCAGAAGCCGTCGGCCTTCGCCGCCTCGAGCAGGCCGCGCAGCCGGTCGCCGATGGCGGCGTTGACGGTGATGCCGCCGACGGTGACGAGCGGCGGCCGGCTCACCACCACGACGGGTCGGGTGGTGGTCGGGGGCGTGGTCGGCACGGGCGTGGGCCCGCCGCCACCACCGCCGGGCGCGACGGTCGTGGTGGGTCCCGCCACCGGAGCCGGCCGAGCCGCCACCGCCACCACCGCCCGACCCACCGGTGGGAGCGGGGGCGGGCTCGATGCGGGCGACGGCCGCGACCAGGGCAGCCTGCTCGGCGGCGATGGCCTGACCGAGGCCGGCGTCGATCTGGGAGAGGTAGGCCGCATCGGACAGGCGCTCGTCGAGACGGGCCCGCACCTGCTCGGCGAAGGCCTGCTGCTGGGCCTTGGCCTCGTTCAGCGACGCCAGGGCCTGGTCGGCCTCGGCGGCGGCGGCCTCGGCCTCGGCCTTGGCGTTCTCGGCCCGTCGGCGCTCGTCGTCGAGGCGACGACGGGCGCCCCGGAGCTGATCGAGCACGTCGGCGTCCTTGCCCGACTGCATCGCCAGCAGGGCGCGCTTGGTGGCGTCCTCCTGGGCGCTCCCGGCCTCGAAGCGGCGGATGAGGTCCTCGTCGGGCGGGCTGACGTAGGCCTCGACGGCGTAGGCCACGACCTTGGCCCGGAGCGCCTCGATGTCGGCCGACGCCTGGACGGCGGCCGCCTCGGCCTGGGCGGCCTGGGCCGTGCTCACCTCGACCTGGTGGCGGGCGTCGGTCAGCGCGGCCTGCTGGCCCCGCACGTTCTCGTCGAGCGCGGCGAGCGCGGAGGTGACCTGCTGCTGGTCGCCCTCGAGGGCGTCGACCTGGGCCGCCACCTGCGCCTGCTGGGCCCGGACCTCGGCCCGCTGGGCCCGCGCGCTCTGACCGGCCGCCCCTGCCTGCGGGCCGGCGGACACCGCGGCCAGCGCGAGCGCGCCGATCACGGCGGCCAGGGCCACCGCGATGCTGCGTCGTGCTCGCGATCGGGAAGGGCTCACAGAAGACCTCGGACGTGAAACGTCGGAGGAAAGCCCCGCATCCGCCCGCGAGAGAACCCAGAGAGTACCCCGCCGGACCCCGTTTGACCAGGGTCGACGCGCCCCGTCAGGCCTTGTCGGGCTGCCAGACCCCTTCGCCCATGTAGTCCTCGGGCGAGAACTCGCGCAGCCAGACCCGAATGGAGGGCAGCGGGGCCCCGATCGAGGTGTGGACGGCGTCGGTCACAGCTGCCAGCAGGGCCTTCTTCTGCTCGGGCGTGCGCCCTTCGAGCAGGTCGATCTGGACGAGCGGCACGAGGTCCTCCCAGGGACGTCGGATGGGGCGGTCACGGGGCGTTCCGCCGGTACGGTCTGTCGATCATGACCGAGCCGACCACCGCCGACCACCTCGAGGTGCTGGAGTCGCTGGCCACGCGCCGCCGGTCGAACCTCCGGGTCGACCCCGACCGCCCGATCGAGCCCGAGCTCGTCGAGCGCCTCGTCCGCCTCGCCGCCACCGCCCCGAACCACAAGAAGACCTACCCGTGGCGCTTCCGGGTGCTGACGGGCGACGCCCGCGCCGCACTGGGCGAGGCGCTGGCCGAGGACCTCATCGCCGACGGCGAGGAGAACCCGGCGAAGGTGGCCAAGGCCCGGGTGAAGTACCGCCGGGCGCCGGTGATGATCGTGGCCGCCGCCGCCGCCGGCGACCACCAGGTGATGACCGACGAGAACCGCGACGCCGTCTCGGCCGCCATCCAGACCCTGATGCTCGGCGCCACCGCTGCCGGACTGGCCTCGCTGTGGTCCACGGGCGCCGCCGCCCGCTCCGCCCGCATCGCCGAGCTGTGCGGGCTCGACCCCACCGACACCATCGTCGGGCTGGTCTACCTCGGGTGGCCCACCAGCGAGCCGGAGTGCCCGCCGCGCCCCGAGCCCGACCTGGCCTGGATCGACATCGAGGCGCCCGACTTCAGCTGAGCGCGAGCAGCAGGCCCGCTTGGCGAAGCGGTAGTGCGAGACGCAGAACTCGTGGCCGTCGCGCCAACCCCACAGCTCGGCGCTGACCAGCAGGAACAGCCGCCACCGCACCACCCAGCGGGTCACCTCGTCGGCCCCGTAGGTCGCGGCCAGGATGGGCTCCACCTCGGCCCGCCGGGCGTCGAGCAGGGCCAGCCACGCCCGCAACGTGCGCTCGTAGTGGGTGCCGTCGAGGCGCCAGTGGTCGGTGAGCACCAGGTCGTCCTGGAAGTGGGCGAGCAGGTCGTCGCTCGGCATGATCCCGCCGGTGAAGAAGTACTGGCCGATCCAGTCGGTGGGGTCGTCGTCGCGGAACTCGAAGGCCAGGGTCCGGTGGCTGAAGACGTGCACGAAGAGCACGCCGTCGTCGTCGAGCCACGAGGCGATGTTGGCCAGCAGCTGCCGGTAGTTCTTCATGTGCTCGAACATCTCGATGCTCACGACCCGGTCGAAGGTGCCGTCGGGCGTGAAGCCGTTGACGTCGGCGGTGACGATCTCGAGGTTGGTGATGCCCCGCCGTTCGGCCTCGGCCTCGATGAAGCGGCGCTGGCCGTGCGAGTTCGACACCCCGACCACCGTCGAGCCGGGGTGGCGCTCGGCCAGCCACAGCGACAGCGAGCCCCAGCCGCAGCCGAGCTCCAGCACCCGTTGGCCGTCGCGCAGGTCGGCCCGCTCCGCGTAGAGCTCGAGCATGGCGTCCTCGGCCTCGCTCAGGCTGGTGACCCCGGGGGGCCAGTAGGCGCTCGAGTACTTGCGCCGAGGGCCGAGGATCAGCTCGAAGAACTCGGGCGGCAGCTCGTAGTGCTGTTCGTTGGCCGCATCGGTGGCCACCGCGATCGGCGCCTCCCGCAGCCTCTGCACCAGCCGACGGAAGCGCTCGCTGCGCTGCTCCTCGGTGCCGGCGCCCTCCTTGGCGACGCGCCGGGCGATCCGGGTGCGGATCGCGGCGGCGAGCACCTGGTCCGGCACGACGTCGCGCTCCACCACCCGCAGGTACCAGGGGTCCATGGCGGTGAAGTCTGTCCGAGCCGCACGGCCGACGTGAGGCCGGGCCTAGGGTTGCCCGGCATGTCGCCCTCCCCCAAGCGCGCCCGGGGCCCCGTCGCCACCAGGAAGCCCGCGGCCCTCAGGGTCGCACGACGGCGCATCTGGTCGATCGCCGCCAGCTGGCTGTTCATCCTCACGTTCCTCGTGGGGCCGCTGCTGCTGGGGAACTGGCTCTTCATCATCCCGGCGGTGGGCTTCGCCGTGGCCGCCGTCGCCACGATGCGCCTGGCCCGCTCACCCCAGGGTCCCGACGCCGAGGTCCTCACCCCCGGAGCGCTGAAGGCCGCCACCGCCAAGGAGCCCGTGGCCGTGCACGGCACCTGGTCGGCCGGCGGCGCGGTGCGGGCGGGCGCGGCGTCGAAGGGCCTGCTGCGCTTCGCCAACAAGCGCCTCTCGTTCACCACCGACGAGGGCGAGACCACGTTCGACGCCCCCGTGAACAAGATCCGGATGGCCGCCGTGCCCGGCTTCTGGCGGCCCCAGCTCGACCTCGACATCGGTGGGGTCACCCACACGATCCGCTTCTACCCGCTGTGGGACCTCGGCGCGACCGTGGTCGGGCCGGTCGTGGCCGGCGAGTGGTACGCCCAGCTGCGCGACCTCGGAGCCCGCTGAGATGGCCGACCCGACCGACGGCGCCGGGGGCGCCTCGGGTCGCCCGCCGGTGAACCCGGTGCGCCAGAAGGCCCGCTTCCGGCGCATGGCCGTACTGCTGGCGTGGTGGGCCATCGTGCTGATCGGGCTCCTGCTGCTCACCGCGGGCGGACCGTGGTTTCTGATCCTGCCCGTCGGCGTGATCGGTGTGCTGGTCGTGACCAACACCATCGTCATCATCCGCCACACCGGCCCCGAGGAGTACGCCCTCGAGCCGGGGCGCCTCGCCGAGGCCGACACCGACCGCGACGACGCCGTTGCCGTGTGGGCCACCCGCGCCCCCCGCCACGGCGGCCGCGACAAGGACCGCCGCACCGGCACCCTCGGCTACGCGGGCGGCCGCCTCACGTTCACCAACGACGCGGCCAGTCGACGCCGCCGCCGCCGACCCGCTCGCGGACGTCACCGTGCTCGACGCGCCGGTGCGCCAGCTCGAGCTCGGCCCCCGCCCCACACCCCTGCGGCCGGCACTGGTCGTCAGCCACCAGGGCACCCGCCACGTGATCACCCTCTCGCCGCCGTTCGACCTCGGCGCCGGGGCCGTCGGCGCGGTCGTGGCCGGGGCGTGGTGGTCCCAGTTGGCCGAGCTCGGCGCCCGCACTCGCGACACCTGAACCCGGGTCGGCGGCCGCGCCCGGCCGTGCCACGATGGCCCGATGACCGCGCCCCCCGCCGACCCGTCCCTCCTCGACGAGGCCGTGGCCCTCACCCGGGCGGCCGGCGAGCTCACCCTCGGCTGGTTCGACCGTGACGACCTGGCCGTCGCCACCAAGAGCGACGGCACGCCGGTCACCGAGGCCGACCGGGCCGCCGAGCGCCTGATCCGCGCCCACCTGGCCGAGCGCCACCCCGACGACGCCGTGCTCGGTGAGGAGGAGGCCGACGTCGCCGGCACCAGCGGGCTGACCTGGGTGATCGACCCCATCGACGGCACCAAGGCCTTCACCCGGGGCGTGCCGCTGTACTCCAACCTGCTCGCCGTGCTCGACGAGCACGGCCCGGTCATCGGCGTGATCAACCTCCCCGCCCTCGGCACCACCGTCTACGCCGGCCGAGGCCTCGGCTGCTTCCGCGACGGCAGGCCCGTGCACGTCAGCGACCGCACCGACCCGGCCGAGGCCGTCGTGTCCACCAGCGGCTACTCGTGGTGGCCCGAGCCCGCCCTGCTCGGCGTGAAGCGGGCCGGCTACCAGCTGCGCACCTGGGGCGACGGCTACGGCTACGCCATGGTCGCCTGCGGTGGCATCGAGGTCATGGTCGACCCCGAGGTCTCACTGTGGGACATCGCCCCCATGCCGGTGATCATCGGCGAGGCCGGTGGCCGGGTCTCCACCCTCGACGGCGGCGAGCCCGACCTCACCCCCGGCTCCCAGCCCTCGTTCGTGGCCACCAACGGCCTCGTCCACGACGACGTCATCCGGGCGATGAACGCCTCCGGCACCTGACGTCCTCGGGCCCGCTGCCGGGAGCCGCACCGGCCCCGTCGCTACGCTGCACGAGGCCAGGGCCCGTCCGGGCACCGGCCCCACCCGGGGACACCCTCCCCATGCCGGAGACCGCCACCCAGATGCCCGCCACCACCACCTCCACGACCGCCGTGGCGCGCCTCGCCGCACGGCTCGCCGTGGGCCTGGCGGCCATGGTGCTGGTCCTGGTGGCCGGCACCGGCGTCGCCTCGGCCCACGCCTCGCTGGTGTCCACGACCCCGGCCGACGGCCAGTCGGTGCCGACCGCGCCCCAGATCGTGTCGGCGAGCTTCAGCGAGAGCATCTCCGCCGACGTCGGGGGCCTCACCGTCCGCAACACCGACGGCGACCGCGTCGACGAGGGCAACAGCTCGATCAGCGCCAACACCCTCCAGGTCACGGTCCCCACCGACCTGCCCGAGGGCACCTACATCGCCACCTACCGCGTGCTCTCCGCCGACGGGCACCCGGTCAGCGGATCGTGGCTCTTCGGTGTGGGCACCGCCCCGGTCGACCCGTCGGCCATCGGCACCGGTGGCACGGGCGACTCGGCCTGGGAGGTCGTCGGGGCCGTCGCCCGCTTCATCACCTACCTCAGCGCCCTCCTCGCCGCCGGGCTGGCCTTCTTCCTCGCCTTCCTCCACGACCAGCGGGCCGACCGCTGGAAGCTCGTGCCGGTCGTGCGCATCTCGGCCGTCGTCGGGCTGTTCGGCATCGTGGGCACGATCGTCGCCCAGGCCGCCCTGCTCACCGGCCGGGGCCTGAGCGCCGCCACCGACGGCAAGGTCCTCCAGAGCGTGCTCACCGACCGGCTCGGCTGGGCCTCGGCGGTGCTGCTCATCGGCCTCGCGGCCGTCCACCTCTCCACCGACACCAACCGCTGCTGGCGGCCCAGGTGCTGAGCTTCTACGGCGGCCTCGCCGTCACCGTGTCGTTCGCCCTCTGGGGCCACAACACCGAGGCGCCCTACCGCTGGGTGGCGTTCACCAGCGACATCGTGCACGTCACCGCCGCGGCCGTCTGGCTCGGTGGCCTGGTCGGGCTCACCATGGTCCTGTTCCGCCGGACGCCCCACCCCGTGCGCTCCACCGCGCAGATCCTCAGCCGGTTCTCCACCGCTGCCGCCGTCAGCGTGATCGCCCTCGTGATCGCCGGCGGGGCGATGACCTGGATCGAGACCGGCTCGGTGAAGGCCCTGTTCACCACCACCTACGGCCGCCTGGTCCTGGTGAAGATGGCGATCACCCTCGGGGTGGTCGTGATGGCCGCCTACAACCGGTACCGGTTGGTCCCGGCCATCATCGCCGGCGCCGAGGCCGACCCCGACGAGCCCGACGAAGCCGTCATCACCATCCCCGCACGGGCCGAGGTCACCGCGGCCGGCACCGGGATCGACGGAGATCCGGTCGTTCCGGGAACCGAACGCCCCCCTTCCGACGACCGAGACGGCGGTGACCATCGCGCCCTCGGCTCGGAGAGCCCCGATCCGGACGACGACTCCGACGACGACGAGCCGACCGAGAGCGAGCTGCAGTCGTGGCGATGGATCGAGCTTCGGCGCATGGTCGGCTACGAGGCGCTCGCCCTCGTCGCCGTGCTGGGGTTCACGGCCGTGCTCGTGAACACCACCCCCGCCCGCACGGCCGTCGTGAGCGAGGCCAAGGTCGTCAACCTCAACGACGACACCGCCACCGGCACGGTCAACCTCGTCGTCAGCCCGGCCCGGGTCGGCACCAACAGCATCCACGTGCAGTACGCCGACGAGGCCGGCAAGCCCCTCGACGTCGCCAACACCCTCACCATCGAGCTGTCCCTCCCCGCCAAGGACCTCGGCCCCATCACCCGGCAGGTCGTGAAGATCTCCACCGGCCACTACGTCCTCGAGGGCGACGAGCTCTCCCTCGCCGGCGACTGGACCATCACCCTCGCCGTGCGCACCAGCGACTTCACCGAGGAGCGGACCACCTTCCAGGTCCCCGTCTCCAAGTGACCATCCCCGCCGCCTCCCAGGAGCACCCATGAACCGCCTCACCCGCCGCCTCGCCGTCACCGTCGGCCTCGGTGCCGTCACCCTCGTCGCCATCGCCGGGCCCGCCGCGGCCCACACCGAGGCGGAGGCCGAGGCCGCCAACGCCGGGCGCACCCGCATCACGTTCACGGCCGAGCCCGAGTGCGCCGAGGGGGCCGATCCGACCAACGCCCTGCGCGTGCAGCTCCCCCAGGGCGCCACCGACGTGAAGCCCGAGAACCAGTCCGGCTGGTCGTCGCAGGTCTCCGCCACCGAGGTCAGCTGGAGCGCGGCGAACCCGACCATCGACCAGGACACCTTCGTCGTCGAGATGGTGCTGGCCCAGCCCGTCGGCGAGACGGTCTACCTGCCCGCCATCCAGGGCTGCCCCGACGGCGAGGAGCTCGCCTGGATCCAGATCCCCACCAGCCCCGGGGAGACCCTCGCCAACCCGGCGCCCTCGATCGTCGTGCCCGCCAACTCCTCCACCCCCACCACCGCGGCGGCCGTGCCCACGACCCCCACCACCGAGGCCGGCTCGCCCACCACCACCGCCCGCATGTCGCTCGAGCAGACCCCGATCACCCAGGAGGGCAGCGAGACCAACAGCGCCGGCCTGATCGTCTTCATCGTGGTCGTCGTGGTGATCGTCGGCGGCGCCGCGATCCTCTATCTCCGCCACCGCAACACCGGGAACACCACCCCGACCCCGACGGCCCCCACCGACGAGCCGTCGACCGACGGACCGGCCACGGCCACCGACGACGCGGAGCCGGGCACCAGCCAGGAGTAGCCCGGCTGGCCGCCGGGCCGAGGGAGCAGCGCCCGAGGGCGCGACCGGAACGGCCGAGAGAGGAACTTCGGCCCTGAGGCAGTCCGCTCGCCGGGCGGACACTGACGGTGTGACAGGCACCGAGGACACCGGCCGACGACGCTGGGTGATCATCGCCGTCGTGGGCGTCGTGGTGGTGGTCGCCGCCGTCGTGCTGTTCCTCGTGATCCGAGACGACGGAGGAGCCCCGGCCGATGGCCCCGGCACCACTGCGACGACCGCGATCACGGGGTCGACCGGCACCACGGCGACGGCACCGAGCACCGCCGCCCCGCCGGTGACCCTCTCCCCCGCCGAGGCCGTCGAGGTCGTGTGGCCCTCACCCGCCGGGGAGCTGCGCTATCGCGACGCCCTCGAGGCCGTCCGCGGCTTCGCCGAGGAGCTCGCCGGCTTCACCGACCCCGTCTACGGCGACGACGTGAGCGCCGGAGCCGGGTCAGGGGAGATCACGGTTCGCGCCGGAGCGACCGGTCCGACGACCGTGGTTCAGGTCTGGCGATCGGGCGACGGGTCCTGGTGGGTGCTCGGCGCCGCCACGGACGACATCGTGCTCGAGACCCCCGTGCGCGGCACCGCCATCGACGATCCGCTCCAACTGTCGGGCAGGGCGCGGGCCTTCGAGGGCACCGTGCTGGTCTCGGTCCTCGCCCGGGGTGCCACCGATCCCCTCGGCGAGGGCGTCGTGACAGGGAGCGGCTCGGGGGACCTCGGCCCGTTCGAGGGCGAGATCCGATGGGAGAACCCGGGCGGTGGGTGGGGCGTCGTCCTCCTCGTCACCGAGAGCGCCGAGGACGGCCGCGTCATGCAGGCCACCGCGATCCCCGTCGGGTTCATCGGGGGCGACTGAGCCCCGCGACGACCGGGTGCCCGATCAGCCGGCGGTCGAGCTGAGGTCGCCCTCGAAGATGGCGGCCTTCACGCCCCGCTGGGCCAGCTCGGTGAGGAAGGCCAACGGGTCGACCAGCTCGGCCAGGCCGGCCGCGCCCGGGCGGCGGAGACCGCCGCTCATGACCGTCTGCACCGCCACCGCGGCCACCGCACCTGCGGCCACGGCCGGTCGGTCCATCGCCCCGAGGACCACGACGTCGCGCGACGAGCCCCGGAGGCCGCGCAGCTCGACGCGCACGGCGCCGGGCCCGCCCTCGGGGTGGGTCGGCCACAGCATCGGGAGCCGGGCGGTGAGGCGGTCGCGGCGGGTGGCCGACACCCGGGCGGTGACCCGCTTGATGCCCGGGAACGCCGGCACGAGCACCAGGGCGTCGGGCAGCGCGGCCCGATAGCAGTCCTGGGCGCCGATGGGGTCGGGGAACCAGCACAGCTCGCGGCCCGACCCACCCGGGCGCGACTCCCAGCCACCCTCGCGCCAGTCGATGGCGCCGCGGCCGACGGCCCGGTGGTGCTGGCGGGCGCAGGCGGGACCGCCGGTGCCGGACTTGGCCACGTGGATCTCGTCGACCCGGTCGAAGCGGGTGGCGCCGTGGGCGGCCAGCACGCAGGTGAGGCCGGGGGCGAAGCCGGCGCCCACCACCAGGTGCACCCCCCGCTCGCGGGCCTCGTGGTCGAGTGAGAGCAGGGCCCGCACGTCGTCGATGTCGTCGCTGGTCGACACCACGTGCTGCCCGGCCCGCACGAACACCGCGGCCTGGCCGGCCTGCACCCGGCCGGGGCCGGCGAGCACGACGATGTCGGCGTCGAGAGGATCGGTCATGGCGCCCCGGTCGACGGTCGCGGCCTCACCGAGGCTGGTGGCCACCAGTTCGGCCCGGGTGACGCTGTCGTCGCGGATCACGACCTCGTCGACATCGGTCGACACGAGCTGCCGGGCGAGGCGCGCCCCTACCGCGCCGACGCCGAGGATGCCGACACGGGTCATGACGCGTCAGTCCAGCTCGGGGCCGGAGAGCTCGCGCCATCCTCCGGACTGGGGCGGCGTGCCTCCGGCGCCACGCAGACGCAGCGCAGCGGCGACGAGGCTCGCCAACCCGATGGCCACGAGGGCCCGTCGGATCATCTTCATCGTGGGGCTAGCTGGAATCGAACCAGCGACCTCACCCTTATCAGGGGTGCGCTCTAACCGACTGAGCTATAGCCCCGGAGCCGGCTCGACACCATACCCAAGCCGACGAGGAGGGGGAAAACCGGGGCTCAGCCGGCGTCGGCGTCGCCCCCGGCGGGGCGGGCCGTCTCGAGCTCGATCTGGGTGAAGCGCACCCCGCCGACGACCCCCGCGATGAGGTTGAACAGCACGCTCGTGACCACCGCGAACACGGCACCGGTGACGAAGAAGACCAGGCCGGCGACGAGCGAGCCCTGGAAGATCTGGCTGCCGTTGATGGTGAAGGTGTCCTCACCGAGCGTCTGGGCCAGGAAGCTCTCGACGTTGCCGATCGTGCCCGTGGACACCGCCACCCGCCACAGCAGCACGCCGGCGACCACGACGATGAGCCACAGGCTCAGGGCGAACAGCAGCGACACCTTCAGCATCGACCAGGGGTCGATGTGGGTGACGACCCGCTGAACCTGCCGGGCCTTGATGCGCTTGGGCTGACGACGTGACGACGGCTCGGCCGCGGTGGTCGACGCGGTCGCACGGCTCGGGGCCGCCACAGGAGCAGCGGCGACCTCCGAGGTGGTCTCGGTGGCGGCGACGGCCTCCCCATCGGCGGAGCCCGCACCGACCACCGGGGCGGCGATCGTGGCCTCGGAGGCGCTCCCGGACGCGAGGCGCGCGTCGGTGCCGGGAGAGGGATCGATCGCCATCGAAGGCAGTGTAGGCACCCCGTGGGGCCGCCTCGGGTCACTCCGCTCCGGTCACCACTGGCGTCGGGCCCGCGACGTGGCCCGGGCGTCGCCGACCCGGACGGTGACCTCGACCTCGCCGTCGCGCGCCGCGAACGACTCGAGCTCACCGCGGTTCTCGACCGCCATCGCCACCGCCGCGGGACGGCCCCGGGCCGCCCCGGCCAGGGCCGCCGCGTCGGCGGCCGACTGGGCCCTGGCGCGTGCACCGACCAGGTTGCCCAGGGCCACCAGCCCGATCACCACGCTCACCACCAGGGCCATCACCCCGGCCAGCAGCGGAACGGTCTGGCCGGCATCGCCGCGCCCGCCCACTACGACATCACCTCGAGCCCCCACGGGGCCTCCCTTCGTCGTCCGGGCCGAGCCCGGTGCATCAGACGGCGGGCGAGGCCCGCGAGGAGGCCGCCGAGGGGCGGCGAGGTGAGTTGGGGAGGTGCCTAGGCGTCGTCGTCGTCGGCGCCGAGCACCGGGGCCACCGAGGCCACCGTCTCGTCGCCGGTGACGTTCATGACCCTCACGCCGGTGGCGTCGCGGCCCTGCGAGGAGATCTCCCGCACGGCCATGCGGATCACGGTGCCACTGCTGTTGATCACGAAGATGTCGTCGTCGATGCCGACCATGAAGGCCGCCACCACGAAGCCCTTGCGGGCGGTGAGCTTGATGCCCCGCACGCCCTGGCCACCACGACCCTGCTTGTTGAACTTGTCGAGCTGGGTGCGCTTGCCGTAGCCGGCGTCGGTGACGATCAGGATGGCGACGTCGTCGCGGGCGACGTCGCACGAGACGACCTCGTCCTCGGGCTTCATCTTCATGCCCCGGACGCCGGCCGCGGCCCGGCCCATGGCCCGCACCTCGTCCTCGGCGAAGCGGATGGTCATGCCCGCACGGGAGACCATGAAGATGTCGTCGCCGCCGTTGGTCGGGATGACCCGCACGAGCTCGTCGCCGTCGCGCAGGTTGATGGCGATGAGCCCGGCCCGCAGCGACGAGTCGTACTCGGTGAACTTGGTCTTCTTGACCTGGCCCTTCTTCGTGGCGAAGAACAGGAACCGGTTGGTCTCGTAGTCGCGGGTGTCGATGATCGCCTCGATCGTCTCGCCCGGCTGGAGCGGCAGCAGGTTCACGATGGCGGTGCCGCGCGCCTGGCGCTCCTTCATCGGGATCTCGTGCGCCTTGAGGCGGTACACGCGGCCGCGGTTCGAGAAGAACAGCAGGTAGGCGTGGGCCGTGGTGTGGATGATGTGGTTGACCCAGTCCTCGTCCTTGAGCTTGGCGCCGGCCACCCCGCGACCGCCGCGGCCCTGCACCTTGAAGGCGTCGGAGGCGACGGTCTTGATGTAGCCCTTGGCGCTCATGGTGACGACGAGGTCCTCGTCGTCGATGAGGTCCTCGATGTCGAGGTCGCCCACGTCGTAGGTGATCTGCGAGCGGCGGGGCTGGGCGTAGGTCGCCCGGATCTCGCCCATCTCCTCGCTGATGACGGCCCGCAGCTTGACCTCGTCGGCGAGGATCGCCTCGAGCTCGGCGATGGTGCTCGCGGAGCTCGGCCAGCTCCTCCTCGAGGTTGGCCCGACCGAGGCGGGTGAGGCGGCGACAGCTGCATGTCGAGGATGTGCTCGGCCTGCACGTCGGAGAACTCGAACGGGTCGGCCATGAGGGCGGCGAGGGCGGCCGCCGCGGTCGGCGCTGGCCCGGATGGCGGCGATGATCTCGTCGATGAGGTCGAGGGCCTTGATGAGGCCTTCGACGATGTGGGCGCGGTCCTTGGCCTTCTGGAGGCGGTACTCCGAGCGGCGCCGGATGACCTCCTTCTGGTGGTCGATGTAGGCCACCAGGGCGTCGCGGAGGTTCAGCGTGCGCGGGATGCCGTCGACGAGGGCCACGGTGTTGACCGAGAAGTTCGTCTGCAGCGGCGTGCGCTTGTAGAGGTTGTTGAGGATCACCAGGGCCGGCGCGTCGCGCTTGAGGCGCAGCACGAGGCGGAGCTTGCCCTTGGCCGACTCGTCGTTCAGCTCGGCGATGCCCTCGAGCTCGCGGTTGTCGACGAGCTCCTTGACCTTGACGATGAACTGGTTCGGGCTGACCTGGTAGGGCAGCTCGGTGATGACGATGAAGTCGGCCCGGGGGCCTTCCTCGATCTCGGCCTTGCCCCGGAGCTTGATGGAGCCACGACCGGTGCGGTAGGCGTCCATGATCCCCTGGCGGCCCATGATGAGCGCGCCGGTGGGGAAGTCGGGGCCCTTGACGAAGGCCATGAGGTCGTCGGGGGTGGCGTCGGGGTTGGCCAGCAGGTGGCTGACGGCGTCGATGACCTCGGCCAGGTTGTGCGGCGGGATGTTGGTGGCCATGCCCACCGCGATGCCCTGGGAGCCGTTGACCAGCAGGTTCGGGAAGCGGGCCGGGAGCACGACCGGCTCCTCGAACTCACCCGAGTAGTTGTCGATGAAGTCGACGGTGTCCTCGTCGATGCCGGCGAGCATGTCCATGGCGATCGGGGCGAGGCGGCACTCGGTGTAGCGGGCCGCGGCGGCCGGCTCGTCGAGGCTGCCGAAGTTGCCCTTGGGGTGGATCAGCGGGTGGCGCAGGCTGAAGTTCTGGCCCATGCGCACCAGCGCGTCGTAGATCGCGGAGTCGCCGTGGGGGTGGTACTTGCCCATGACCTCGCCGGTGACGCGGGCGCACTTCATGGTCGGGCGGTCGGGGTAGGCCCGCAGCACGTCCATGCCCCAGAGGATGCGGCGGTGCACCGGCTTCAGGCCGTCGCGCGCGTCGGGCAGGGCGCGCGACACGATGACCGACATGGCGTAGTCGAGGAAGGAGCGTTCCATCTCCTCCTGGATCTCGATCGGCTCGATGCCGCTGAAGGTGGTGCCGGTGCCTTCGCCGTCGCCCTCGTCGGGCGGTTGGACGTCGCTCATGTGGTGATGCCCCTCAAGAGATCAAAAGCGTGTGGTCGTTGGTGCAGACGCAGCGCGAGGCGGCGCGTTCCTCAGATGTCGAGGAAGCGCACGTCCTTGGCGTTGGTCTGGATGAAGTGCTTGCGGGACTCGACGTTGTCGCCCATCAGCACCGAGAAGATCTCGTCGGCGATGGCCGCCTGCTCGACCGACACCTGCAGCAGCGTGCGCTTGGTGGCGTCCATCGTGGTCTCGCCGAGCTCGTCGAAGTCCATCTCGCCCAGGCCCTTCAGGCGCTGGAACTCCTTCTTGTGGTTCGGATGCTCCTCGAGGAACGCCGCCTTGGCGGTGTCGTCCTTGAGGTAGGTCTTCTCCTTGCCCACGACCGTGGAGTACAGCGGCGGCTGGGCGATGTACACGTGCTCCTGCTCGACGAGCGGGCGCATCTGGCGGAAGAAGAACGTCAGCAGCAGGGTGCGGATGTGGGAGCCGTCGACGTCGGCGTCGGCCATCAGGATGACCTTGTTGTACCGGATCTTGGAGACGTCGAACTCCTCGCCGACGCCGGCACCGATGGCCGAGATCAGGGCCTGGACCTCGTTGTTCTTCAGCATCTTGTCGAGGCGGGCCCGCTCGACGTTGAGGATCTTGCCGCGGATGGGCAGGATCGCCTGGGTGCGGGGATCGCGGGCCGCGACGGCCGAACCACCGGCGGAGTCGCCCTCGACGATGAACAGCTCGCACTCGTCAGGGTTGCGGCTCGAGCAGTCCTTGAGCTTCTCGGGCATGCCCGCGCCCTCGAGCGCGCTCTTGCGGCGGGTGGCCTCACGGGCGTTGCGGGCGGCGAGGCGGGCACGAGAGGCGTTGACGGCCTTGTTGACGACCTTGCGGGCGTCGGTGGGGTTCTCCTCGAACCAGTCGGCCAGCTTCTCGTTGGTGGCCTTCTCGACCAGGGAGCGCATGGAGACGTTGCCGAGCTTGCCCTTGGTCTGGCCCTCGAACTGGGGCTCCTGGAGGCGCACCGAGATGATGGCGGTGAGGCCCTCACGGATGTCCTCGCCCTGGAGGTTCTCCTCCTTCTCCTTGAGGAGGCCCTTGGCCCGGGCGTACTTGTTGACCACGTTGGTGATCGACTTGCGGAAGCCCTCGACGTGCATGCCGCCCTCGATGGTGGCGATGCCGTTGGCGAAGCTGTGGAGGCCATCGGCGTTGAAGCCGGTGTTCCACTGGAAGGCGATCTCGACCTCCTGCTCGGGCTCGACCTGCTCGAAGTAGCCGACCTTCGAGAACAACGGCTCCTTGGAGTCGTTGAGGTGCTTCACGAAGTCCTTGATGCCGCCGGCGTACTTGTAGACGACCGGCTCGGAGGAGATGGCGTCGGGGCGCTGGTCCTGGAAGCGGATCTCGAGGCCCTTGTTGAGGAACGCCATCATCTGGAAGCGCTCGAGCAGGGTCTGGGCCCGGAAGTTGGTGTCCTCGAAGATGGTGGGATCGGGCCAGAAGCGCGACGGTGGTGCCGGTGCGCCCGCGGGGCGACTTGCCCGTGACGTTGAGGCGGGTCTTGAGCTTCCCGCCCTTCTCGAAGTCCATGTAGTGCCGGTCGCCGTCGCGGTCGATCTCGACCTCGACGCGCGTGGAGAGCGCGTTCACGACCGAGATGCCGACGCCGTGGAGGCCGCCGGAGACCTTGTAGCCGCCACCGCCGAACTTGCCGCCGGCGTGCAGCACGGTCATGCACGACCTCGGCCGCGGTCAGGCCCTTCATCTTCGGGTCGGGGTGCTTGTCGGTGGGGATGCCGCGGCCGTCGTCGACGACCTGGCATCCACCGTCGGCCAGCAGGGTGACCTCGATGTGGCTGGCGTGACCGGCCATGGCCTCGTCGACGGAGTTGTCGACGACCTCGTAGACGAGGTGGTGCAGGCCGGCGGGGCCGGTGGAGCCGATGTACATGCCGGGTCGCTTGCGGACGGCCTCGAGGCCTTCCAGGACCTGGATGTCCTTTGCGCCGTACTCTTCTGTGGTCTGGGCCACGACGCGGGGTTCCCCTCTCGATGGATGGGTGAAGACGGTGCTGCGATCGCCGCACGCGCCAACCCGGACGGGGTGTCGCGCCTCCGAACCGGAGCGGTGGCGCACCGGGCCTTGGACGGCACCGGAGGCCGTGATGCGGCGTGCATCACGATGGGGGCATTCTACCAGCGCTCAGCGCTGATCTCGGCCATTCCCGGAGGGGTCTCGGAGGCTTTCGGGACGCACCCGTACCTCGATGGTGGAGACGGCGTCGGCGCCGAGTTCGGCCTGCAGCCGGGTGACCAGCGTGGCCTCGAGGAACCGCAGCTGGGTCGCCCACGCAGGGTCGGCGACGGCCACGGTGAGTGTGCCGTTCTTGAGCCGCACCGGGCGGCTGTTGGCCCCCACGTTGGGGCCCACGAGGTCGGGCCAGCGCTGCACCAGCGAGGTGTTCACGTCGGTCGACGACCCACCGAGATGACGGACCAGGCGGTTCAGGCTGTCGGAGACGCGCGCCGGCTCGGGGTCTCGGCTTCCCGGCAACGGCTCCCACGGCATGGGCCGAGTGTACGGACCCCCTGCGACAGCGGGCCCGGCGCCGACGTCAGCCCGGGGTGATCGAGCCGCCCTCGACCCGCAGCACCAGCTCGGGCTCGGCCCCCGGGGGCAGTCCCGCGGCGCTCGAGAGCAGCGTCTGGCCGGGCGGCAGATGGGCCAGGAGGGCCGCGCTGCGCTCGGGGTCGAGCTCGGAGAACACGTCGTCGAGCAGCAGGATCGGCGGCGAGCCGGTGGCCTCGGTGACCACCCGGTGGGCGGCCAGGCGCAGCGCGAGGGCCACCGAGCGCTGCTCGCCCTGGGAGGCGTGGGTGCGCGCCGGCATGCCGTCGAGGGTGATGCCGAGCTCGTCGCGGTGGGGACCGACCAGCGAGAGCCCACGGCGCAGCTCGTCCTTGCGGGCCGCCTCCAGCGCCGCGGCCAGGCCGTGCTCGCGCCACGGGGCCTCGTAGCGGACCTCCACGTGCGCCGGCCGGCCCGCCACCTGGTCGTAGGCCTCGGCCAGCACGGGCGCCAGGTCGTCGACGAGAGCGGCACGGGCGTCGGCCAGGGCCTCCCCCGCCTCGACGAGCTTGGCGTCCCACACCACGAGCGTGGCGTCGACCTCGGGCGTGAGCCGGCCGCCGGACTGCTTCAGCAGTGCGTTGCGCTGGCGCAGCACACGGTCGAGGTCGCTGCGGACGAGGTCGAGCTTGGGCAGGCGGGCGACCAGGGTGTCGTCGAGGTAGCGGCGGCGCTCGGCGGGGCCGCCCTTCACCAGCTCGAGGTCGTCGGGTGAGAAGACCGACACCCGCAGGGCACCGAGCAGGTCACGGGCCCGGGACAGGCGCTGCTTGTTGACCTGCACCCGGCCCCGGCCGCTGGTGGTGATCTCGGCCTCCACGAGGAGGCTGCGGCCCTCGCGCTCCCCCTCGGCCCTCACCACCGCCATCTGGCACCCGTGGCGCACCAGGGCGTCGTTGGGGGCCCCACGGAACGACGACAGCGTGGCCAGGTAGGCCACGGCCTCCATGACGTTGGTCTTCCCCTCGCCGTTGGCCCCGAGCAGGGCGGTGAGGCCCGGCGCGAAGGCCAGCTCGGCGGAGGGGTACGACCGGAAGTCGGTGAGCCAGAGGCGCTGGAGCTGCACGAGCCTCCGAGGCCGGCTCTAGGAGACCCGGACCGGCATCAGCAGGTACAGGAAGTCCGGGGTCTCGGCGCTGCGGATGAGCGCCGGCTTCAGCGCGTCGATGGTCTCGAGGGTGATCTCGTCGCCGGTGGTGACGTCGATCCCCGCGATCAGGTACTCCGGGTTGAACGCCACGGTGAGCTCGTCGCCGTCGTGCTTGGCGTCGAGCTCCTCCTGGGCCTGGCCCACGTCCTGGGTGATGGCGATCAGCTCGACGGAGTCCGGCTTCAGCACCAGGCGCACCGGCGTGGCCTCACGGGCGAGCAGGCGCACACGGCGCAGCGCCTCGAGCAGCGGCTCCCGGCCGACGCTCAGGCGGTTCGGGTGCGCGTTCGGGATGAGCCCGCGGTAGTTCGGGAAGTCGCCCTCGATCAGGCGGCTGGTGACCCGCACGTCGCCGACCTCGAAGGCGACGTCGCGCTCGCCCAGGCGCAGGGTGACCGACTCGGCGGCCGACAGCAGCCGGGAGAGCTCCTTGAGGGCCGTGGAGGGCACCAGGACCTGCTGGCCCTCGGCCAGCACCGAGGTGCCGGGGAGGTCTCGCACGGCGAGCCGGTACGAGTCGGTGGCCACCAGGCGCAGCCCGTCGCCCTCGGCGGCCATGAGCACGCCGGTGAGGATCGGGCGGGACTCGTCGTTCGAGGCGGCGGACACGACCTGGCGCAGGGCGTCGGCGAAGGCCACGGCGTCGAGGCTCACGGAGCTCTCGGCCGGCTCCGGCAGCTGCGGGTACTCGTGGGCGGGGATGGTGCGCACGGCGAACTGGGAGCGACCCGAGCCGATGCGGGCCTCGTCGTCGTCGATCTCCACGGTGACCGCGCCGGGCGGCAGGGCCCGGACGATGTCGGAGAGCAGCTTGGCGGGCACCACGGCGGTGCCGTCGCCGTCGCCACTGACCGCGGCCCGCACCGAGATGGTGAGGTCGAGATCGCTGCCGGTCACCTGGAGCTGGTCACCGTGCAGCTCGAGCCGCAGGCCACTCAGGACGGGCAGGGAGCTCCCCCGAGTGGTGACGGCACGGGAGGCGGCGTTCAGCGCCTCGACCAGGGGATCACGCTCGCAACGGAACTTCACGCCGTCTCGCTTTCTGTTACTTCATTAAAGAACGTAGTTCTGGTAGTAGTTGTAATAAGTGCTGTGGATTGTGGACAAACTGACATAATCCCAGCGTGATGGCCATTTCGCCATCCCACCGTTGTCCACAGCCACCCACAGGTTCGCACGACCCCCCGAGACCGCGGGGGATGACACGTACCTTCTCCACCACGCGTCCACGGGGCGGCGCGGTGTCGTCCACGGGCTTGTCCACCGCGCGATCGTTCGCTTCCTCGTACGGCCGCGCGCCGTTCGCAGGGGGACATCAGCCGTTCCTGATCCGCTGGGTGAGCTCGGTGACCTGGTCGTAGATCTGGCGGCGCTCCTTCATGAGCGTCCCGATCTTCTCGACCGCGTGGATGACCGTGGTGTGGTCGCGCCCACCGAACTCCCGGGCGATGGCCGGGTAGCTCAGGTCGGTCATCTCCCGCATCACGTACATGCCGATCTGGCGGGCCGTGACGAGCGGCCGCCGTCGGCTCTTGCCCCGGATGTCCTCGATCGGGAACGAGAACATCTCGGAGGTCTTGGTGAGGATGAGATCGGGGGTGATCGGACGGGGCTGGGTGTCGGAGAGGATGTCGCCGAGCACGCCCTCGGCCAGATCGACCGACAACGGCTCGCCGGTGAGGCTGGCGTAGGCGCACACCCGGATGAGGGCGCCCTCGAGCTCACGGATGTTGTTGGTGATGTTGGTGGCGATGAACTCGAGGACCTCGGGCGAGGGTGCGATGGGCTCGCGCTCGGACTTCTTGCGGAGGATGGCGAGGCGGGTCTCGAGCTCGGGCGGGTTGATCTCGGTGGTGAGGCCCATCTTGAAGCGGCTGCGGAGCCGGTCCTCGAGGGTGGAGATGGCGTCGGGCGGCCGATCGGAGGACAGCACGATCTGGCGGTTCGCCTGGTAGAGCGACTCGAAGGTGTGGAAGAGCTCCTCCTGGAGGCCCTCCTTGCCCTCGATGAACTGGATGTCGTCGAGGAGCAGCACGTCGATCTCGCGGTAGCGCTTCTTGAACTCGGCGAGCGTCGCCTGCCGGATGGCGTCGACGTACTGGTTCAGGAACTGCTCGGTGGAGACGTAGCGGACCCGGTACGAGGGGTAGTTCTCCCCCACGTAGTTGGCGATGGCCTGCAGGAGGTGGGTCTTGCCCAGGCCGGCGTCGCCGTAGATGAAGAGCGGGTTGTAGGAGCGGGCCGGGGTCTCGGCCACGCTCAGGGCGGCGGCGTGGGCGAAGCGGTTCGAGGTGCCGGTGACGAAGGCGTCGAAGGTGTAGCGAGGGTTGACCACCAGGCCGAGCGCCGGGCTCTTCTGCTCCCGGGCGGCGTCGGCGGCAGCCGGGCTGGGATGGTCATCCGTCTCACCCAGACTGGGGATTTCCCTGTGGATGTCTGTGGACATCTCTGTGGAGGGTGTGGTCGAGGTCACACCGTCATCGGTCTGGACGATGATGTCCAGGGCGATCTCGGGCTCGTCGATGTCGCTCATGGCGCCGTCGACGAGGGCCTGGTAGCGGTTCTCGATGCGCTCCTTGACCACGGAGCTGGGCACGGAGATGCGCAGGATGTCGTCGTCGAGGGCCAACGGGGTGACCACAGAGAACGTGGTGAGCCAGACCGCCTCCGACACCTGCTCTCGCAGGGCCGCGGCACATGCTGTCCACAGCTGCTCGGCTCGGTCCACCTGCACCTACGCCCCTGATCGACGGGCCTCGTTCCACAGCGGCGTCCACACGTGTGGAAAAACGGTGACGACGCCCCACCGGTCGGGTCGGCCAGACTGGTCTGCCCGGGTGGGTGCCGGACCGTAGCACGGGTGTGATGTTGCCGCACCAGGCGCGCGCCCTCTAGCGTTGCGGCGAGCCGGTGCCGGGCTTGTCGTTTCTGCGCGACCGCCCACCCACATCGGAACCCACGTCGACTCAGCATCGACCGACGGCCACCAAGGAGGCCCGATGGTCGAGGAGGACCCCAGTGAAGCGCACCTTCCAGCCCAACAACCGACGTCGTGCCAAGAAGCACGGCTTCCGTCATCGCATGGCCAACGCCGCGGGCCGCAACGTCCTGCGCAGCCGCCGGCTCAAGGGCCGCAAGCGCCTGTCGGCCTGATCTGGCGCATTCGTGATCGCCGCACCTTCGTCGACCTCCGTCGTCGAGGGCGCCGCGCCCGTCACGGCAGTGTGTCGGTGACCTACCTCCCCGCCACGGCCACGACGGCTGCGGAGCCGCCGCGCATCGCGTTCGCCGTACCACGGAAGGTGGGAACCGCAGTGGTCCGCAACCGTCTGCGCCGCCAGGTCAGAGCTCATCTGGCCACCAACGCCGCCGCCCAGGGCACCCTGGCACCCGGCGCGTACCTCGTCGCGCTCCGCCCCGGGGCCGGCGATCACGGGCGCGACCAGCTCCTCGCCGAGCTCGACCGCTGCCTCGACCGGCTCTCCGGCGCGTCGCGATGACCGCGACCTGCAGCCACGAGGGCCAGCAGGGTCACGAAGGCCATGAGCGCCCTCGATCGGTGGCCGGACGCGCCGTGCACGCGTTGATCCGGGCCTACCAGTGGGCGTTCGCCGGCAAGGTCTCCCCCTGCCGCTACGTGCCCAGTTGCTCCAGCTACGCCCTCGAGGCCCTCGAGGTCCACGGCTTCTTCAAGGGCTCGTGGCTCTCGATCCGACGCCTCGGCCGCTGCCACCCCTGGGGTGGCCACGGCTGGGATCCCGTTCCTCAGCGGAAGGCCGCCTGACCAATGTTGTTCGCCGAATCGCCGTTCGACCCGTTCTTCAAGCTGTTCGCGTCGATCCTCGCCTTCTTCTACTCCCTCACGACGAACTACGCCCTCGCCATCATCATGCTCACCCTGCTGGTGATGATCGTGGTGACGCCCCTGACCCTCAAGGGCACCCGGTCGATGATGATGATGCAGCAGCTCCAGCCGGAGATGCGCAAGATCCAGGCCAGGTACAAAGACGATCGGCAGAAGCTCAACGAGGAGCTGCTGAAGTTCTACAAGGAGAACAACATCAACCCCTTGGGTGGATGTCTGCCGCTCCTCGTGCAGATGCCCGTGTTCCTGGTGCTCTACCAGGTGCTTCGCGGCCTCACCCGTCGGGTCAGTGACCTCGGTTCGGGCGCGGGCTGGGCCGCCGGGCAGTTCCCGGGCAACATCACCAAGCCGCCGGATCTCGTACGTGTGTTCGATCCGGCCTGGATTTCCCCGTCCACGAAGATGTACCAGAACCTCTCCACGTCGACGACGATGGAGGCGTTCGGCATGGACCTGTCGGAGAGCGCCAGCAAGGCGATGTCGCAGGGCATCCTGCACGCCTCGCCGTTCCTGGTGCTCATCGCCATCGTGGCCGTCACCGGCTTCGTCCAGCAGCGCCAGATCCAGGGCCGCAACCCCAACGCCACGGTGAACCCTCAGCAGCAGATGATCATGAAGATCATGCCGATCTTCCTGCCGGTCATCTCCTTCGGTCTGCCGGCCGGCCTGGTGCTCTACTTCGCGGTCTCCAACATGTACCGCATCGCCCAGCAGGCGTTCATCTCCCACAGCATCTACGGCGGCAAGGCCAACGGGATGACGTGGAAGGACATGCTCGGTCTCGGGAAGGGCCCGGACAAGCCGGCCAAGTCCAGTTCCTCGAAGGCCGCATCCTCCCGCGACAAGGCCAAGGCCAAGGGCAAGGCCATCCCGGCCTCGTCGAAGGTTGTCGCCAAGGGCAAGACGCCCGCCCGGTCGTCGTCGAAGGCGACGCCGAAGGCAGGCGCGACGAAGGGCAGCCGTCCGGCGCCCTCCAAGACCAGTTCCCGCAGCAGCAAGGCTGACCAGGGTGGAGAGGCGCCGGCCAAGGCGTCCTCCGGTCCCGAGCCGACGTCCGGCAGTTCCGGATCGGCCGAGCCAAAGCCCTCGGGTGGCACCGCAGACGGTGCACCCTCCTTGCAGCCGCGGGCGCGCAAGAAGAAGAGGTAGCGCAGCGTGGAGTGGGTCGAGATCACCGGCCGTACCGTCGAGGAGGCCAAGGAGGCCGCCCTCGACCAGTTGGGCGTCGACACCGAGGACGCCGAGTTCGAGGTGCTCGAGGAGCCCTCGAAGGGCCTCTTCGGCCGGGTTCGAGGTGAGGCCCGTGTGCGGGCCCGCATCCGTCCCACCCGGCCGCGCCCCAAGGTCGAGCGTCGCGATCGCAAGCGTCGGGGCTCCGGCTCCGGTGGCAGCGGCCGAGGCGGCTCCTCCACGTCGGATGCTTCGGCCACCGACGACAACACCGAGAACGAGGCGCCCCCCGCGGGCGCCGACACCGAACCGGAGGGTCAGCCCTCCTCCACCGGGAAGCGCCCTGCCCGTCGCCCTCGCGGCGCCGCCACGGCCAAGCCCACCGAGCAGGGAGATGCACCCGTGTCCGACACCGACGTCGATCTCGACGCCCACACCGCCATCGTCAGCGAGTTCCTGACCGGCCTGGTCGACGCCTTCGGCCTCGAGGCCAGCGTCGAGACCGACAGCATCGACGAGGACACCTCCGAGGTGCGCGTCGAGGGCGCCGACCTCGGTCTGCTCGTCGGCCCCAAGGGCAACACCCTCACCGCCATCCAGGAGCTCTCCCGCACCGTGGTGCACCGCCGGGTGCCCGGCACCGCCGCCGGCCGGGTCCGCCTCGACGTCGCCGGCTACCGCCAGCGCCGGCGTGAGGCCCTCGAGCGATTCACCCAGGATGTCGCCCGTCAGGTCATCGAGAGTGGCGTGCAGAAGGCTCTCGAGCCGATGAACCCCGCCGATCGCAAGGTCGTCCACGACACCTGCAACGACATCGACGGCGTGAACACCCTCTCCGAGGGCGAAGAGCCCCGGCGCCGGGTCGTCATCGTCCCCGCCTGATCTCCGGCGGGGCCACGGCCCTGCTCCCCGATCCCTCGAAGGCCCCGCTGCGGCGGGGCCTTCGTCGTTCCCGGGCCCGGGGGGCGGCGTCTGACAGGATGGGGCCGTGGCCACCGTCCCCTCACCCGACCCGTCCCCCGCCCTGCGCTCCGCCCTCGAACGGGCCCGCACCCTGGGGGCGCTCGGACCAGGGCCGATCGAGGGCCACATCAGCCACGCCGACGGCTTCGTCGCCGCCCTGTCGCCGGTTCCGGCCGGCACCCTGGTGGTCGACCTGGGCAGCGGTGGCGGGGTGCCCGGCCTGGTGGTGGCCGAGGCTCGCCCGGACCTGCGGATGGTCCTGCTCGACGCCATGGAGAAGCGCACCGCGCTCCTCGACGACGCCGTGGTGGCCATGGGCATCACCGACCGGGTGCGGGTGATCACGGGCCGGGCGGAGCTCCTGGGCCGCGACGACGAGCTGCGGGGCACGGCCGGTGCCGTGATCGCCCGTTCCTTCGGCCCGCCCGCCGCCACCGCCGAGTGCGCCGCTCCCCTGCTGGCCGTCGGCGGCCTCCTGGTCGTCAGCGAGCCCCCGGACGGCCCCGACCGCTGGCCCGCCAACGAACTGGCCGTCCTGGGCCTGGAGCCCACCGACGAGGACGTCCCGGGCATGAAGCTCCTCCGCCAGACCACCCTCTGCCCCGAGACCTACCCCCGCCGCAACGGCCTCCCCGCCAAACGCCCGCTGTTCTGACCCCTCCCCTTCCCCGAGGCGGTGTTCTGCGGACACTCCCGACGGCGTCCCGTGTTCGCCCGCACAGGGCCTCGGCAGTGTGAGCTGCCAACCATGGGTTCCCTGGTCTGGGGCTGACGAGGGTGGCCGGGTCCCGGGTGGCGCCGGGTGGACTAGTCCCGAGCGCAGCGCCGGAGCCGGGACGCCGACCCAACGAAGGTGACCTGTCAGCGCCCCGCGGCTGGCGACAAGCGAGCACGGGACGCCGCCCGGTGACAGGCCCCGGGATCCCGGTCACCCGGATGGGACGCGAGGGCACAACCCTCATGTTTCACGTGAAACATCGACGGGGTCTCCGCGACCCGCGAATCGGGATGTCTGAGGTGTTTCACGTGGAACATCCGGCGAGGGTCCTTGACCCTCGGGGGTGGGGCGGGCAGGATGGCCGAGTTCCGTTCGTGAGGCGATTCGCCCCGGACGATGTACGGCGGAGCATCATCCGCCTGAACCCGAGTGGGGTGCATGGATAACGACCTGCCCGACGGTGGGACTCCTCCTGACACGGTGGAGGACGCATCACCGTCCCCGAGTACCACTGCGGAGCCGCCCGGCTCCGAGTCACCGAACCCGGATCCGGCGGCTGCCGTGATCGCCGAGGTCACCGGTCCGAGACCGAGGAACCCGAGGCCCCCACCGCCGCGGCACCTCCTGTGGAGGAGGGCACACCGGAGCATCCGGTCGACGTGCCCGCCGATCTGGCGCCGGTCGAGGACCTCATCACCGAGGGGCAGCCGGCCAGCGCGAAGCGACCCCTGCCGCGGGTGATCGCCATCGCCAACCAGAAGGGTGGCGTGGGCAAGACCACCACGGCAGTCAACCTCGGCGCCTGCCTGGCGGAGATCGGGTACCGGACCCTCGTGGTCGACCTCGATCCGCAGGGCAACGCATCCACCGGCCTGGGGATCAACCCCCGGGCCCTCGAGGCGTCGATGTACGACGTGCTCCTGGGGGAGACCCCGATGGAGGACTGCATCGAGGGCAGCTCGGTGCGGAACCTCTTCGTCGCTCCGGCCAGCCTCGATCTGGCCGGCGCGGAGATCGAGCTCGTCCCGGCCTTCAGTCGTGAGCTCCGCCTCCGCAACGCCATCGACTCGGTCAAGGAGGACTACGACTACGTCCTCATCGACTGTCCCCCGTCGCTGGGGCTGCTCACCATCAACGCCTTCGCCGCGGCCACCGAGGTCCTGGTCCCCATCCAGTGCGAGTACTACGCGCTGGAGGGCCTCGGGCAGCTCGTGCGCAACGTCGACCTGGTGAAGCGCAACCTGAACGACCGCCTGGAGATCTCCACGATCATCCTGGTGATGTACGACGCCCGCACCAAGCTGGCCGACCAGGTGGCGTCCGAGGTGCGCGAGCACTTCGGTGAGAAGGTCTGCCGCCAGATCGTGCCCCGCACGGTACGCCTCTCGGAGGCCCCGTCGTTCGGGCAGCCGATCATCACGTTCGATCCGAGTAGCCGGGGCTCCATCGCCTACCGGCAGTTGGCCAAGGAGGTCTCCGGTGGGCCGTCGTAGCGGGTTGGGGAAGGGGCTCGGTGCGCTCATCCCCGCCACCGAGCGTCTGGAGGACACCGATGCCGCGCTGCGCGAGCTCCCGGTGTCGGAGATCAGGCCGAACACGTACCAGCCTCGTGAGCACTTCGACGAGGAGGCGCTGGTCAGCCTGGCCGCGTCGATCCAGGCCGTGGGGGTGCTCCAGCCGATCCTGGTGCGCCAGTCCGGCCCCCAGGAGTACGAGCTCATCGCGGGGGAGCGGCGCTGGCGTGCCGCCCGCCGCGCCGGGCTGCAGACCATCCCGGCCATCGTGCGCCCGACCGAGGACGTTCGCTCGCTCGAGCAGGCGCTGGTCGAGAACCTCCACCGTGAGGACCTGACCCCCCTCGAGGAGGCGGCCGCCTACCAGCAGCTCATCGAGGAGTTCGGCCACACCCAGGAGGAGGTGGCCCAGCGGGTCGGCAAGAGCCGCTCGGCGGTGGCCAACACCCTGCGCCTGTTGCACCTGCCCCCGAGCATCCAGCGGCTGCTGGCCGAGGGTCAGATCTCCGCCGGTCACGCCCGGGCCCTGCTCGGCAGCCCTGATCGGGTGTTCCAGGAGCAACTCGCCCGCGCCGTCGTCTCCGAGCACCTGACGGTGCGCGAGGTCGAGGACCGGGTGCGCGAGCACGCCGGCGAGCCCGAGGCGGGCGACGAGGCCGCTGATGGCAGCACGCCCAAGGAGCCGGTGGCCGTGGTTCGCCCCGCCGCCCTGCTCGAGCTCGAGGACCTGCTCTCCACCCATCTCGACACCCGCGTGCAGGTGTCGATGGGGGCCAAGCGTGGCCGCGTCGTCGTCGACTTCGCCACGCTCGAGGACCTGGAGCGCATCTACCGGGTCATCGTCGAGGGTCCCGAGCCCACCGACTGAGGATCCCTCAACGCTGCACCGGAACTGGGGCTGGAGCGTTTTCCCCAGGCTGTGCGCAAACCTGTGGTCAACCTTTGGTGGGGAGTGAGTGCCGCGACGAGCGCACCAACCCTCGACCACACCCCGCCGGCCCGACACGGGACCTCGAGAGGCCGTGCTCCGGTGGTCTGATGACCGCTGCCTGAACGCGACGAGGCCACCTCCGCCATGTCGGCGGGGTGGCCTCGTTGGGTGATGCGGTGCGGTCGGTCTGGTCGAGAGGCGGGCCGGTACGACCCGCCCGGGCGACCTACAGGAAGGGGCGCAGATCCTCGAGGAGCTGGCCCTTGCCCTTGGCCCCGACGATCCGGGCGGCTTCCTCGCCGTCCTTGAACACGATCATCGTGGGGATCGACATGACGCCGAAGCGTCGGGCGGTGTCCGGATTGTCGTCGACGTTGAGCTTGGCGACCTGCAGCTTGCCGGCCTGCTCGTCGGCGATCTCACCGAGGATCGGGGCGATCATCTTGCACGGGCCGCACCACTCGGCCCAGAAGTCGACGATGACCGGCTCGGAGGCCGAGCCGATCTGCTCGTCGAAGGTGGCGTCGGAAAGGGTGCTGATGTTGTCGGCCATGGCTCCTCATCTCAGCCGTTGGGAAAGGTCCTGCGGGTTGACGGGACGGTGTCCCGCGACGGCGCCGCAGCGCCGCGATTCTCAGTGGGCGCCCTGGGCCTCGAGCCAGCGCTCGGTGTCGATGGCGGCCATGCAGCCGGAGCCGGCGGCCGTGATGGCCTGCCGGTAGATGTCGTCCTGCACGTCGCCGCAGGCGAACACGCCGTCGACGTCGGTGTTCGTACCATCGTGGGTGACCAGGTAGCCGTTCTCCGCCAGCTCGAGCTGGCCCTTGAACAGGTCGGTGTTCGGCTTGTGGCCGATGGCGACGAAGACGCCCGTGACCGGAAGGTCGCGGCGGTCGCCGGTGATCGTGTCCTCGAGGGTGATCGACTCGACGGTCTGCTCGCCGGTGATCCCCACCACGGTGGAGTTCCAGGCGAAGCGGATCTTGTCGTTGGCGAAGAGTCGGTCCTGCATGATCTTGGAGGCACGCAGCTCGTCGCGGCGGTGGACCAGGGTGACGGTCTTGGCGAACTTGGTGAGGAAGAGGGCTTCCTCGACGGCCGAGTCGCCGCCGCCGATCACGGCGATGTCGTGGTCGCGGAAGAAGAAGCCGTCGCAGGTGGCGCAGGTGGACAGGCCGTGGCCCAGGAGCTTGGACTCCTCGGGGAGGCCGAGCATCAGGGACTGAGCGCCGGTGGAGACGATGATCGAGCGGGCCTTGTACGTGGGCTCGGCGGTGTCGGGATCGCCGACCCAGACACCGAACGGGCGGGCCGAGAAATCGACCTTGCTCACCTTGCGGGTGATGACCTCGGTGCCGAAGCGCACGGCCTGCTCACGGAAGCGCATCATGAGCTCGGGGCCCATGATGCCGTCGGGCCAGCCGGGGAAGTTCTCGACCTCGGTGGTGAGCATGAGCTGGCCACCGGGCTGGTCGCTGGTCGACGAGGGCTCACCCTCGATCAGCAACGGGGCGAGGTTGGCGCGCGCGGTGTAGATCGCGGCGGTGAGCCCGGCAGGGCCGGACCCGATGATGATGACGTTGCGGACGTCGGACGTCTCGGACATGAATGCTCCGGATCGGGGGGACATACCCCTGAGGGGTATGCCGTTCAACGGCTCAGGGTCGTCCAGTATTCCCGGCGGGCGGGGCGGGCTGGTTCCGCTTGCGGAAGACAAGTGCTCCTGCGATGACCACGACCAGGCCGAGCACGAGGTAGGCGAGCCAGACCCCGGAGGGCAGCACCTGGTCGAGGAGTCGGATGGAGGCGATGATCACCAACACGAGCACCGCGGTGCCGATCACCGCGGCGAACAGCCCGAAGACGAAGCCCCGGGCGATCGTGGTGATGCGGCCGGTGGTGTTGTCGCGAACCAGGCCGACCACGTTGACGATGACGTCGGCCGCTCGTGCCGGCCAGTCGCCCTCGAGCCCGCCGTCGAAGACGTGCTCGACGTCGTCGAGCACCTTCGCCGCCGCGCTCTCCTCGGGCTGGTCGGCGCCCTCGCTGCTGGCGCCCTCGCCCGTGGGCGGGGACGGGGGGACGGGGGCCGCAGCCGGTGGCGCCGTCGGAGGTTCCGGAGGCGAGGTCGGAGGGGCTGTCGGCGGGGGTGTCGGCGGGGGTGTCGGCGGGGGTGTCGGCGAGGCCGGAGGGGGCGTCGGCGCGCTGGACCCCTCGGTCGGGCTGGGCTCGTCGTTCCCCGGCGTCTCCATGGCGGGGGATCCTACCCCTGCGCCCGAGTCGCTCACCCGGACCGTTGTCGGGCGGGCACCGCTGACGTCAGAGCGTGCGTTCGGCCAGCACCGTGCAGGTCCCGACATCGACCACCAGGACCCGGTTTGCAGGTGGCGCGAGGCCGTTGCCCATCACCACCACCGGCCCTCCCGGCAACTCGGCGGTGGCCGTCACCGCCCAGACCTCGCCCGGGGCCACGGCGATCGGCGGCACCGGGCAGGCCGCGCTCGTACGCCGCGGTCGCCTCGGCTTCGGGCACCGGCCCGGAGCTGTCCGCCGCACCTGCCCCCGACCCTGAGGCCGGGCCCGCGTCGAACTGGTGATCGACGGAGGGGTCGAGGCCGACGAGCACCGCGTAGCGGTCGAGCACCAGGTCGGCGTCGGCGAGGGCGCCCAGGCTCGGCGGCGCCATCGCCTCGGCGGCCCTGGACGACTCGGCTCCCGTGCTGGGGCCGATGGTGGTGGACGTCGCCGAGGTGCTGCCCCCGTCGGCCGCGGTCGCGCTCGATGCCGAGTCCGAGGAGCTCCGACCGGCGGTCTTGCCCAGTGCGACGATGCCCGCCACCACGACCACGATGGCGGCCGCCGCCGCGATAGCGGTGCCCCACCGTCGCCAGAGCTCACTGTGGTCGCGCTGCGCCCGTCGGGTGGCCAGTGCGACGGGAGCGGGCGCCGAGGCCGGTGTCGGTGTCGATGCGGCGTCGAGGGCCCGGCCGAGCAGGACCTCGACGGTGTCCGCCGGCAGTGGGGCGATCGGCGTGGCGGTGGCCGCGGCGACGCCGCCGAGCTCGGCCAGGCGGGCCCGACCCTCGACCGAGCCCTCGACCAGGGCGCGTTCGGCGGGGGTCGCCTCCCCGTCGAGCACGGCGGAGACGATCTCGTCGTCGAGGGTCCCGGCGGTCGGGTCGAGGGGGGAGTGGTCGTCGGTCATGGCGCACCTCCTTGGACGCCGTCGTCCGGGCCTGGGTTCCCGGGCGTCGGCCGAGCGGCCGTCGTCGGGGGCGGCGCCGCCGCCGAGGGCCCGGGGTCGAGGAGGGCGGCGAGGCGGCTGCGGCCCCGGGCGATGCGGGAGCGCACGGTGCCCGGCGGAAGGTCGAGGGCCTCGGCGATCTCGGCGTAGTCGAGGCCGAGGTGGTCGCGCAGCACGACGGCCACCCGGAACTCCTCGGGCAGCGCGGCGAGGGCGTCGTCGATGGCCATGCGGTCGGGCAGCCGCTCGTCGGCCCCCGGGGTGGGGTCGGCCGGGTCGAGGGCGCGGGGCCCACCCCCGCCGGTGTCGGGCGCGGCGTCGAGGCGGCGGGCGACCTGGGGTCGGCGGCCCTTGCGCCGGAGCTCGTCGAGGCAGGCGTTGGTGGTGACGCGGTGGACCCAGGTGGAGAACGCGGACCGCCTGTCGAAGCGGGGGAGGCCCCGCACCACGGCGATCAGGGCCTCCTGGGTGGCGTCCTCCGCGTCGGGCCCGTTTCCGCACAGCTTGCGGCACAGCCCGTGGATGCGGTCGATCTGGCCGCGCAGCAGCTCTTCGAGGGCGTCGCGGTCACCTGCCTGTGCGGCGTTGACCAGCGCTGGGACGTCCCGCTCGGCGATGCCGCGACCCTAGTGGCCGCCCGCCCGGGGCCGTCCGTTCAGGACGAGACGAGCACGTCGGTGATCTCGACCCGGAACGGGGGCCCGTCACCGAGGTCGGTGATCCACAGCAGGATCGAGCTCCCGCCGGCGCCGTCGAGGTCGAGGGTCGTGGTGGCACCGCGGATGTCGCCGGCCGATGCCACGGGGGTTCCCCACCCGGAGAGCTGCGTCGGGGCGCCGTCGGCGACGTAGGCCGACATCGACCAGCCCGCGGTGGGGGAGGAGATGGCGACCTTGTCGATCTCGGTGGCACCGCCGAGCTCGATCACCAACCCGACCCCGCTCTTCAGGTTCCCGAAGGTGCGGCTGTTGTACGACACCGTGCGCCAGCCGGTGGCCGACTGCCCGTCGATCGCCCCCGGGGCCAACGCGTCGTTCTCACCGGCGTCGTCTCCCTCGGGGTCGAAGGAGCGGGCGCCGGCGATGGGCACCAGGCGCGAGGCGGGGACGGCCTCCCCTGACGACGGGGTGTCGTCGGGGGAGAAGAGCTCGCGGCCGACGTCGGTGGTGGCGACCAGCAGCGCCGCCAGCACGAGCACCACCACCACGATGAGGCTCAGCACCACGCCCGGGCCGATGCGGCGCCGGGCCGGGGGCGATGTCGTGGGCGGCGTCGCGGGCGGTGTCACCACCGGGGTGCCCCAGCCCGGGGTGTCGACCGGGGCCCGGCCCGAGCCCCACCCGTGGGCGGCGGCGTTGGCCGCGCCGGCCGCGGCGAGCGCCTCGGCACCGGTGACGACCGTGTGGTCACCCCACTGCTCGGGGCGCACGCCGAGCAGCGCGGTGCGCAGCTCGTCGGCGGTGGCGAAGCGCTGGTCGGGCGTCCGGGCCAGGGCTCGCATCACCACGGCCTCGAGTGCCGGTGGGACGCCGACCACGATGTCGTGGGGAGGTTGGGGGTCGCGGGTGAGCCGGGCCAGGGCGAGGGCCGCCTGGTTGTCGGCCCGGAACGGCGCCTCCCCGCACAGGGACTCGTAGAGCACGGCCCCCAGGGCGTAGACGTCGGTGCGGGCGTCGACGGGACCGCTCTCGACCTGCTCCGGCGCGAGGTACTTCACCGTGCCGAGCAGCTGGGAGGTGCGGGTGAGGTCGGGCTCGTCGAGCACCTTGGCGATGCCGAAGTCGGTGACGAGGACGCGGCCGTCGTCGGACAGCAGGATGTTCGCCGGCTTCACGTCGCGGTGGATGATCCCGGCCTTGTGGGCGCAGGTGAGGGCGGAGGCGACCTCGGCCCCGATGTGCACGACCTCGACCGGTTCGAGCCGGCCCCGCTCGTCGAGGAACTCGCGCAGGGTGCGCCCCCGCACGAGCTCCATGACGATGGCCTCGGCCCCGGGGTCGTCGCAGGTGTCGTAGATGGCGACGATCGACGGGTGCACCAGGCGCGCCGCGGCGACCGCCTCGTGGTGGAAGCGGGCCCGCAGGGCGGGGTCGTCGGCGAGGTGGCCGTGGAGGAGCTTCACGGCCACCGGGCGGTCGAGGACCTCGTCGGTGGCCTCCCACACCTCCGCCATCCCGCCGCTCGCGAGATGGCGGTCGAGGCGGTAGCGGCCGGAGAGGACGCGGCCGGTGCCCGCTCGGGGGGAGTCGGTCACGCCGGTGCTCCGAGGGGTCGGATCACGCCTTGAGGTAGCACATGCCGATCACGCCGGGGCCGCCGTGGGTGCCGATGACCGCCCCGATCTTCCCCAGGCGGATCGACTCCCGCGGGTAGCGCGACGAGATCATGTCGAGGAAGTCGTCGATGTCGGGCGCCTCGCCGTGGAGCACGGAGAGCTCCTCGACGACGGGCTCCTCGAAGAGCTTGTCGCGGAGGAACTCGAGGGCCCGCCGGCGGGTGCGCTGCTTGCCGGCTTCCTCGACCGTGCCGTCGACGATGCGGATGATGGGCTTCACCGACAGCATCGAGCCGAGGAGGGCCTTGGCGCTGCCGATGCGGCCGCCCTTCTTGAGGTTCTCGAGGGTGTCGAGGGCGCCGTAGATCTCGGTGCGGCTGATCATCGACTCCACGAGCTGCACCACGGCATCCGCGTCGGCGCCACCGGCCGCGGCGTTGGCGGCGTCGAGCACCATCGTGCCCAGCCCACCGGTGAGCGAGAGGCTGTCGATGACGCGGACGTCGATCTCGCCCTCGAGCGCCTTGGCTGCCGTGCGTGCGGACTGGACCGTGGCCGAGAGGCCGCCGGACAGGTTGATGCACACGACGGACTCGGCGCCGGCCTCGCGGGCGGCGCGGAACTCCTGCTCGAAGCGCCCCGGTGAGGGGGCTGCGGTCTCGGGCAGCAGGCCGGTGGAGGCCATCGTGGCGTAGAAGTCCTCGACGCTGAGCTGCTCGCGGTCGATGTACTCGTCAGGTCCGAAGCGGATGCTCAGCGGCACGACGCCGATGCCCAGGGCATCGGTCTCGGCATTGGTGAGGTCGCAGGAGCTGTCGGTGACGATGTGGACTCGGCTCATGTGCCCTCCAGAGGGTCGGGGTCGGGCGGACTCGGGTTCGCCGGGGCCGGACGCGGGTCGGTGTCGGGCGGAGCGTAGCCATCCGGCTCGCCGCCCGAGAGGGCTGGGTGGTTCGAGGCGACGAGCTTGCGGGCCCGGCGGGAGGTGCGGAAGTGCCGCGCCCACCACACCAGCAGGAACAGGCCGGCCCCCACGGAGAGGATCAGGCCGATGCCCGAGATGGCGGTGGAGCGCACGGTGTAGGTGGTGGTGGCCACCGGGAGCTGGCCGTCGGCCGAGGTGATCTCGACCGTGAGCGGGAAGGCGCCGGACGCCCGGATCTCGACCGGGAGCTTGATGGTGGTGGTCTGCGCGGCCGGGATGGTCCGCTCGATCACCGAGCCCTCGGGGAAGTCGAGCTTGGCGCTGGTGAGCACGATGCGGACGGTGGCGTCGTAGGGGAGTCGGTTCTCGAGGTTGAGCGGGACCTCCCCCGAGCTGGAGGTCAGGGTGACGACCTGCTCGGGGGCGACGACGATCTCGTCGCTGACGGCGGTGATCGACCGCTCGGCCGAGCCGAGCATGGCGTCGCGTCCGTCGGCGTCGAGGGTGCGGGCGCCGGATGACCAGACGGTTCGGGCGATGGGGTCGGTGACCTCGCGGGCGCCTGGCACCAGGGAGCGGAGGCCGTCGAGGGCGACACGGGCGCCGCGGAGGTCGGCGGGGTAGGTCCCGAGGTCGGCCGGCGGGTCGGCCTGGTAGGTGCGGGTCAGCGGAGTGGTGCGGCTTCCGGTGGCGGTGGCGGTGGCCGTGACCTGGAAGAGATCGCCCAGGGTCACCGGGCTGAGCATCGGCTCGCCGGGGGCCACCCCGTCGGCGCCGTTGGTGCCCGTGGTGTCGGAGAGCCCGTCGAGGAAGGTGGCCAGCGCGGCAGCGGGGGTCTGGGCGGGGACGACGACGGCGACGCCTCGGGAGGGGGTGTCGTTGGCGAGGTGGAGGTACGCCAGCTCGGCCAGGGCCCGGTGGCCGTCGAGGACGGGGTCGCTCCCCTGGGTGAGGCGGGCGGCGGTGACGTCGTCGGCGACCACGGCCCGAACCGCGGGGCCGCCGTCGGTGGCGATCTCGAACTGCGACGCGAAGGTGGCCGTGGCGGTGGCGCTCGACAGGGGGGCGAGCTGGCCCGACGGCACCGCGACGGCCTCGACCCCTCGGGCGCGCAGGTCGTCGAGGGCGGCGGGGCTCACCGTGCGGTCGAGCACGGCCAGGCGCTCGTCGGGCCGGGCCCGCAGCAGCCCCAGGAGGGTGGTGGTGCCGGCGGTGTACTGGTCGCCCAGCTCGCCGAGAAGACCGCTGTCGATCCAGGCCCCGCTGTCGACCGGCGCGTACGGGTTGGCGAGCACGGTGCGGGTGGGCCCGGACCGCACCTCGGCCACGGTGGCCTCGCCCGCGGCGTCCCGGCTCTGGAGGAGCTGGAGCGACTCGGGTGAGGGCGACAGGGTGAGGGGCACGGAGATGCGCAGGGCCGTGAGGTCGATGGTGGTGGTGAGGCGCTCGGCCCCTGCGTCGTCGAGCGTGGGGGCGCCGTCGAGGCCGGGCACGGGGTCGGCCTGCATGGGCACCACCACCCCGACGGCCAGGGTGTTGGAGGCGGCGACCTCGTCGGGTGCACCGAGGCGGAGGACGGTGGTGACGAGCTCGGCGACGACCGCGCCCTGCGCGTCGAGGACCCGTACGGCGAACGGGTACACGCCCGGCGTGGCGAGCCGGGCCACGTCCGGTGACCCGGGGGAGCCGGTGGTGACCGGCATGCTGATCGTCAGGTTGCCGTCGGGCCCGGTCAGCTCGCCGGCCGGGACCTCGTCGGCGACGGTGAAGATCCGGTCGCCGGGCGACTCGCCTCGGGCTGCGGCGTCGAGGGTCGCACGGGAGGCGGCCTTCTGGTGGAGGACGGCGGTGACGGTCGCGCCGGCCGGCAGGCCCTGGGGCCGCAGCACCACCTGGAAGACGGCTTCGGGCCCGACCCAGTCGGTCTGGCTGACCATCGTGAGGGTCGCCTCGGCCGCACCCGCGGTCTGGGCGTCGGCGCGGCCTGCCGCCCACCCCCCGCTCGTCGCCACCAGCAGGACCAGCGCGGCAGCGAGGAGGCGGACGGTCGGGAGGCGTCGGTGTGTGAGCGCGCTCACCCCGCCGGTCCGTCGTCGAGGGGGCGTTCGAGCACGGCCAGCCCGGTGGGCTCGGAGCGGAACCCGAGGTGCTCGTAGAGCGAGAGCGCCCGCTGGTTGGCCTCCTGGGTGTTCACCAGGACCGAGCGGCACCCCTTGCGGTGGCACCAGTCGAGCGAGTCGCCCACCAGCGCGGTGCCGATGCCGTGGCCGTGGCGGTCGGGGTGCACGGCCAGGCGTTGCAGGTAGCCGAGGGTGCCGGCCCGCCCCGTGACGTGGTAGCCGACGACATCGCCTCCGATGGTGGCCACGCGGAACCGGGCGTGCGGCGTGGCCGTGCGGGCGTCGGCGAGGCCGGTGGTGTCGAAGCGCCAGAACCGGTCGAACGCCAGGCCGTCGACCTCGAGGACGTGGGGGATGTCGCGGTTGCGGCCCCGTCGCAGGCGGGCCGACGGGGTGGTCGGCGGGGGAACCCGCCGGAGGTCGTGGCCGAGCAGGTGCAGACGTTCGTGGACGGTGAAGCCGGCCGCCACGAACGGCGCCTGCTCGCTCTCGGCCAGTGCCGGTGTGAGGACCGAGCGGTAGCCGCGATGGCGAAGCTCCTCGACGGCGCGGGCGATGCCGGACGGGGTGGGCGCGAGGCCGGGCATGGGGCTCAGGAGGCGCGACGGCGGGATCGCCGCGCCACGAGCCGACCCGGAGCCGGTCGGCGCCTCCGGTGATGGTGTCCAGTCGTCGCATGGCCGTGGGGGCAAGCCTACGACCGATCAGGGGTCGGGCCCGGGCGCTCCCGCCGGTGGCCACGTGGGGTGGCGGGTGGGCGCGGGGATAGCGTGGCCGCGTGACGATCCTGATGGCGGTCCACCCGCAGTTCCTGCTGCACGACACGGGCCCCGGCCACCCCGAGCGCCCGGCCCGCCTCACCGCCGTCATGGAGGGGATCGACGCCGCCGGTCTGCGCGACGCGGTCGTGGTCTTCGAGCCGGGCCCGGCCCCGTGGGACCTCATCGAGAAGGTCCACCCCGGCCGCTACCTGCTCGGCCTCGAGGAGTTCACGGCGATGGGCGGCGGTCACCTCGACGCCGACACGGTCGTCTGCGAGGACTCCTTCGCCGCCCTTCTGCGCGCCGCCGGCGCCGGCCTCGACGCGGTGGCCAGGCTCGACGCCGGCGAGGGCGACGTGGCGTTCTGTGCGGTGCGTCCGCCCGGCCACCACGCCACCCCCCGCACCCCGATGGGCTTCTGCCTGGTGAACAACGTGGCGGTCACCGCCATGGCTCTGGCCGACCGGGGCGAGAAGGTGCTGATCGTCGACTACGACGCCCACCACGGCAACGGCACCCAGGACGTCTTCTTCCGCGACCCCCGCGGTGCTCTACGTCTCCATGCACGAGTACCCGCTCTACCCCGGCACGGGTGCCCTCGAGGAGACCGGCTGGGGCGAGGGCGCCGGCACCACCATCAACTTCCCGTTCCCGCGGGGCACCACCGGCGACGTCTACCGCCTGGCCATCGACGAGGTCGTCCGCCCCGTCGTCGAGGAGTGGAAGCCGACCTGGCTGCTCATCTCGGCCGGGTTCGACGCCCACCACCGTGACCCCCTCACCGGCCTGGACCTGACGTCGGGCGACTACGCCGACCTCACCCGTGAGCTGCAGGGCCTGGTGCCGGCCGGCCGCTGCATCGTCTACCTCGAGGGCGGCTACGACCTCGACGCCCTCACGGCCAGCACGGGCGCCGCGCTGGGCGCGCTGGTCGGCATCGAGTACCGCCCCGAGGCCGCCTCGAGTGGTGGCCCGGGCCGCAACGTGGTCGACGCGGTGGCCCACATGCGCGCCGCCGATCCGCACTGACCCCCGCTCCGTCGGCCCCGACCTCGGCGGCGCCCGCGGGTGCCCGTCGGTGGCACCGGTAGCCTCGACGCCCGTGATCCCCGACCGGTTGCGCCCCGTCCTCGAGCGCACGTCCCCGCTGGCCGAGCGCTTCGCCGCGTCCGGGTTCCGCCTCTACCTCGTGGGCGGGGTCGTCCGCGACCTCCTCCTCGGCCGCGACATGTCGTCGGGCCGCGACATCGACCTCACCACCGACGCCCTCCCCGCCGACACCAAGCGGCTGCTCAAGGGCTGGGCCGACTCGGTGTGGACCCAGGGCGAGCGCTTCGGCACCATCGGCTGCCGCAAGGACGGCTGGGACTTCGAGATCACCACCCACCGGGCCGAGGCCTACGACCCCGACTCCCGCAAGCCCACCGTCGAGTTCTCCGACGCGGTCGAGGCCGACCTCTCCCGCCGTGACTTCACCGTCAACGCGATGGCGCTCGCCCTCCCCGAGCCGGTGCTGATCGACCCCTTCGGCGGGGCCGACGACCTCGCCGCCGGCCGCCTGCGCACCCCCCTGTCGCCCGAGGTGTCGTTCTCCGACGACCCTCTCCGCATGCTGCGGGCCGCCCGCTTCATCGCCGGCTACGGCCTCGAGCCGGCGCCCGAGCTCACCGCGGCCGTCGAGAAGATGGCCGACCGGCTCGACATCGTCTCGGCCGAGCGGATCCGCGACGAGTTCGACAAGCTCGTCGTGGTCGACGACCCGAGCACCGGCCTGTGGTTCCTGGCCGACACCGGCCTCATCGACCGCTTCCTGCCCGAGTTCGCCAAGATGCGCCTCGAGCAGGACCCCATCCACCGTCACAAGGACGTGCTCACCCACACCATCGCGGTGGTGGCCAAGACCCGGCCCGAGCGCCTCGTGCGGCTGTCGGCGCTCTACCACGACATCGGCAAGCCCCGCACCCGTGCGATCGGCGACAGCGGCGTGTCGTTCCACCACCACGAGGTCGTGGGCGCCCGCATGACCCGTGAGCGCATGAAGGCGCTGAAGTACTCCACCGACGACATCGAGGCGGTGAGCCGCCTGGTGTTCCTGCACCTGCGGTTCCACACCTACAAGATGGGGTGGACCGACTCGGCCGTGCGCCGCTTCGTGCGCGACGCCGACGACCTGCTGCCCGAGCTGATCGAGCTCACCCGCTGCGACTGCACGACCCGCAACGAGCGCAAGGCCGCCACGCTGGCCCGCCGGATGGACGAGCTCGAGGCCCGCATCGCCGAGCTGCAGGCGACCGAGGAGCTGAAGTCGATCCGCCCCGACCTCGACGGCAACCAGGTGATGTCGCACCTCGGCCTCACGCCGGGCCGCGACGTGGGCCAGGCCCTCGACTTCCTGCTCGAGCTGCGCCTCGAGGAGGGCCCTCTCGGCGAGGAGGAGGCCTACCGCCGCCTCGACGCCTGGTGGGCCGAGCGGCAGGCGGGCCTCCCCGGCTAGACGCCGTCCTTGCGACCCCGCACCACGAGCGTGGCGGGCACGAGGGTCATGGTCTCGCTCCAGAACGGGCTCGGCTCGTCGTGCTGCACGGGCGGCTCGAGCACGGTGTCGACCCGGAAGTTGGCCCGGGCGAACGACGAGAACACCTCGGCGATGGTGCGGGGGTGCACGCGCTGGTCGCCGACGACGCGCGACGAGCGCTCGGCGTAGGCGCGCACCACGCGGGGCGGGCCGGGCTCGGAGTCGTCGAGCATCAGGGACGCGGGGTGGGGGAGCGAGCACACGAGGGCGGAGCCGGTGCGCAGCACCCGGTTGACCTGGCGCAGCACGCGGTCGAGGTCGTCGAGGCGTCCGAGCTCGTGGACCGACAGCGCGCCGTCGATCGTGTCGGCCCGCACGAAGGCCAGCTCGGCGAGGTCGCCGTGGTGCAGCTCGAGCTTCACCTCGTGGGCGTCGGCCAGCCGTCGGGCGGCCTCGAGGCGGTCGTGGTGGGCGTCGACGACGATCACGTGGGCACCCTGCGAGGCCAGGGCCACCGCGGTGTGGCCACCGCCGGCGCCGAGCACCAGGAGGCGCTTGCCCTCGGTCGGGCCGAGCAGCCGCAGCGACGACTCGTCGGGGATGTCGGGCCCGTAGACCACGACGTCGACCGGCAGCTCGGCGTCGGCGGGGAAGGCGGCGACGGGCGTGGGCCCGGGCAGGGGGAGAAAACCGTGGTCGGTCACGGCCCCAGTCTCCCGCGCCCCACAGCCGGGCCGGTGGACCGGCCCGGCTGTGGCATCGGGCGCCCGCGCCGCTCCCCGAGGCGAGGTGTCGCTACCCTCGTCGTCCGTGAGCTTCGGTCCCGGATCCGTGCGGGGCGCCGACACCGGCGCCCCCGGCGAGGTCGACTACCGGCTCGCGCGCCAGCACCTCATCTCGGAGTTCCGGAAGGGCCGGCTGGCGCAGCACGAGGTGTGCGACGCGCACCCCGAGCTGGTGCGGGCGGCGAAGGAGGCGTCGCAGCCCTCCGACCGCGACTGCCCGATCTGCGAGGGCGAGAAGCTGGTGCTCGTCTCCTACGTCTTCGGGCCCCGCCTGCCCAAGCACGGGCGCTGCATCACCACCGCCAAGGAGATCAAGGACCTCGCCCGGCGCGAGGGCGAGTACGCCTGCTACGTCGTCGAGGTCTGCCCCGGCTGCAGCTGGAACCACCTCGCCCGCACGTTCATCCTCAACCCCGCCCGCTCGGCGTAGCGCCATGGCTCGGAACCGGCGGTCCGGCGCCCCCCTCGGCAGCACGTCCGTTCGCACCACGTCCCCCAGAGGCATTTCCTTCGTTCCGCGTTATGTCCGCCGATGGACACTGGTCGGACCCGCGTCCGGCGGACGAGCCCAGACGGAGCAGTAGCCCCCCAACATGTCACCCCGATCCACCGGCGCGGCCGGTCCCAGTGCCAAGAGCCGGCAGAAGGCGGCTCGCCGCGCCAAGCGCCAGGACCTCAAGCCCAACGGCAAGAAGCGCAGCATCTTCTGGCGCATGCGCCGCCCGTTCTTCGCGGTGGCGCTCGTCTTCGTGCTCGTCGTCGCCGGTGCCGGCTACCTGTTCACCCAGGTGCCGCTCCCGGAGAAGGAGCCGCCGCTGTTGCAGACCTCGTTCTTCTGCGCCGCCGACGTCACCTCCGGCTGCAACGCCGACAACTCCATCGCCCAGCTCTCCGGCACCGAGGACCGCATCGCCGTCACCTACGAGCAGCTGCCGCCCTCCCTCGTGCAGGCCGTGCTCGCCGCCGAGGACCGCACCTTCTACGACCACGGCGGCGTCGACCCCGTCGGCATCGTCCGGGCCCTGTGGGCCAACCTGCGCAGCGACAGCGTGCAGCAGGGTGGCTCGACGATCACCCAGCAGTACGTGAAGAACGTCTACCTGTCCCAGGAGCGCACCATCACCCGAAAGGTGAAGGAGGCGGCGCTGGCGGTGAAGCTCGAGCGCGAGCTCCCCAAGCAGGAGATCCTCACCCGCTACCTCAACACCATCTACTTCGGGCGCGGTGCCTACGGCGTCGAGGCCGCGTCGCGGGCCTACTTCGGCCGGTCGGTCGGCGACATCACCCTCCCTCAGGCTGCGTACCTGGCCGGGCTGATCCGCTCGCCCGAGACCGCCGATGCCCAACTCCCGCCCGACGACGCCAAGTTCGGCACCAACCGGGCCACCGCCGTGCAGCGCCGCAACTCGGTGCTGAAGGCCATGGTCGAGACCGGCGACATCACCCAGGCCCAGTACGACGAGTACTCCGTGCTCGGCTGGGACGACGTGCGCCAGCGCTCGACCAAGGCCAACTACGGCCGCGTGTCCCGACCCGAGCTGGGCACCGAGTACGTCATCGAGTACGTCCGCCACTGGCTCACGACCGAGGGCGGCTTCACCGATGCGGAGGTCTACGGCGGCGGCCTGCGGGTGTACACGACGCTCGACATGAAGAACCAGGAGGAGGCCGTCGACGCGGTCAGCTCCACGCTGAACCAGCCCGACGACCCCTCCGCCGCACTGGTCTCGATCGACGAGACCGGAGCCGTGCGGGCGATGGTCGGTGGCACCGACTACAACGGCGACAGCCCCTTCGCCAAGGTCAACCTGGCCGTCGGAGCAGAGGGCGGCGGCAGTGGCCGCCAGCCCGGGTCCTCGTTCAAGCCGTTCGTCCTGGCCGAGGCCATGAACCAGGGCATCTCGCTCAACCAGACCTACAACGCCCCGGGCAAGATCACCATCAAGCTCGAGGGCGGCGAGATCTGGGCCCCCGAGAACTACAGCGACGCCAGCCAGGGCACCCTCGATCTCGTGCAGGCCACGGCCAAGTCGTCCAACACCGCGTACGCCCAGTTGATGATGGACGTGGGTCCCGAGAACGTGGTGGCCCTCGCCAGCCGCATGGGCATCTCCTCGGGGCTCGAGCCGGTCCCGTCGCTGGTGCTCGGCGCGGCCAGCGTCTCGGTGCTCGACATGGCCTCGGCGTACTCGACCTTCGCCGACAACGGTGAGCACCGGTCCGACTACGTCGTCTCCAAGGTCACCGACGCCTACGGCAACGTCCTCTTCGAGCACGAGGTCGTCGGCGACAAGGTCCTGAGCGACGAGGTCGCCGGCCAGGTCAACTACGCCCTCAACCAGGTGGTGGAGGGCGGCACCGGCACCGCGGCCAAGATCGGCCAGCCGGTGGCGGGCAAGACCGGTACCACCGACGAGTACCGCGACGCCTGGTTCGTCGGGTTCACGTGCAAGCTCACCACCGCGGTCTGGATGGGGTACCCCGACGAGGGTCGGCTCATGAAGAGCGTCCACGGCAAGTCGGTCACGGGCGGTTCGTTCCCCGCCCAGATCTGGCAGAAGTACATGTCGAAGGCCACCGTCGGCCTCGACTCCTGCCCGTTCCCCAAGCCGAGCCCGACGGCGTCGCAGGTGACCCCCGACGACACGCTGATCACCGGGCCCACCACGTCGAGCACGACCACCCCTCCGTCCACCGCGCCGGCGCCGTCCACGACCACCGCGCCACCGTCGACCACGACGCCCACCACCCGGCCGACGACGACCACCACCACCCGGCCGCCGACCACCACGACCACGGCCAAGCCGCCGGGCGGATAGGTCCTCGCGGGTGTCTTTGCCGAATCTGGCGACGCACCGCTAGCGTTCGGGATACCGCCGGTAGCCGAGGGGCACTGGACGGGTACAGGAGGCTCCGATGAGCGCACGCACCACCGTGCCTTCGGTCCGCGGCCGCAAGGTCCGGCGAGGGGACGTTCCGTTGGTGATGGTCACGGCCTACGACGCGCCCGGCGCGCGGATGGCCGATGCCGCGGGCATCGACATGATCCTGGTGGGCGACAGCCTGGCCATGGTCGTGCTCGGCTACGACGACACCCTGCAGGTGACCGTCGACGACATGGCCCACCACACCGCAGCGGTCGCGAGGGCCAAGCCCTCGGCGCTGATCGTCGCCGACCTGCCGTGGCTCAGCTACCACGTGTCGGTCGAGGACACGGTCCGCAACGCCGCCCAGCTGATCCGGGCCGGCGCCCAGGCCGTGAAGCTCGAGGGGGGCCGCAAGCGCCTCCCGATGATCGAGGCCCTCATCGATGCCGAGATCCCCGTGATGGGCCACATCGGGCTCACCCCCCAGTCGATCAACGCCATGGGCGGGTTCAAGGTGCAGGGCCGCAAGCACGACGCCGCGCTGGCGCTGGCCGAGGATGCCAAGGCGCTCCAGCACGCCGGCTGCTTCTCGATCGTGGTGGAGGGCGTGCCCGACGAGGTCGGCCGCATGCTCACCGAGGCCATCGACATCCCCACCGTGGGCATCGGCGCCGGTCCCGGCACCGACGGCCAGGTGCTGGTGTTCCACGACGTGCTCGGCATCGAGGACCGCATCGCCCCGAAGTTCGTGCGCCGCTACGCGGCCCTCGGCGCCGAGGGCACCCGTGCCCTGAGTGCCTACGCCGACGACGTGCGCACCGGAGCCTTCCCCAACGCCGACGAGAGCTACCACCTCTCCACCGGTGAGGCCGACGCCCTCGGCCTCTACGGCGCCCACCTGGCGTGAGCCACCGGTCGGGGGGCGCCCTCCGGGCGGTGCTGGCCGGCCTCGTGGCCGTGGCGGCGCTGACGCTGGCAGGGTGCTCGTCCGACGCGCCCGCCTCCTCCGGCGGCTCCGATGTCGCCGGCTCGGTCACCACCGCGATCGCACCCGTTGCCCCCCAGGGGTTCCGGGCCGTGACCGTGGTGGTCACCCTCCCCGACGGCAGGACCCGCGAGTGGTGCATGTGGCTGGCCGACACCGCCGAACTGCGCGCGCAGGGGCTGATGGGCGTCACCGACCCCGGTCTCGGGGGCGCGGCGGGGATGGTCTTCGCCTTCCCCGGTGACACCTCGTCCGGCTTCTGGATGAAGGACACGCCGATGCCGCTGGCCATCGCCTGGTACCCGGTCGACGGCCCGCTGGTCTCGGCCGCCGACATGGAGCCGTGCCCCGCCGGCACCGCCGACTGCCCGGTCTACGAGCCCGGCGGGCCCTACCGGTATGCCGTGGAGGTTCCCCAGGGCACCCTCTCGGGCTTCGGTCTGGTCGAGGGCTCGCGCCTGGCGCTGGGCGACGAGTGCGAGCCCGGCGACGCGGCGGCCTGAGCCGGCGCTCTTGGGAAAACCCCGCGCCGTCCGATAGGGTCACCCGGTCCAATTGAAGCCCTGCCCCGTGCGTACGGGGCCCCGGATCCCAGGAGGGATCGGGTCCAGAGGGAGGTGATGCTCCGCAATGCGGGCATACGAACTCATGATCATCTTTGATGGCGATGTCGAGGACACCGCTGTCAACGAACATCTCGCGAACGTGAACCGACTGGTCGAGGCCGGCGGTGGCACGGTGGTGAAGACCGACCGTTGGGGTCGTCGCCGGTTCGCCTACGAGATCAACCACAAGTGGGAAGGCATCTACGTCGTCCTGGACATCTCGACCGAGGGTCGTGACCTGTCCGAGGTCGAGCGGGTGCTGCACCTCGCGGACGATGTCGTCCGCCACAAGACAATGCGCCTCCCCGATGCAGAGGCCGCTCGACGCGGCCTGCTCGGCGAGGTGGCCTCGGCTCCGGCCGAGTAACCCAGGGAGAGCTGAGATGGCACCTGGTAACAGCGTCACACTGGTCGGCAACTGCACGCGCGACCCCGAGCTCCGATTCACGTCGAGCGGCCAGGCGGTCGCCACGTTCGGTCTCGCGGTCAACCGTCGCTGGCAGAACCGACAGACGAACGAGTGGGAAGAGCAGGTCTCGTTCTTCGACGTCACCTGCTGGCAGCAGATGGCCGAGAACGTGGCCGAGTCGATCACCAAGGGCAGCCGCGTCGTCGTGACCGGCCGCCTCGATCAGCGCTCCTGGGAGACCCAGGACGGCGACAAGCGTTCGAAGGTCGAGGTCGTCGCTGACGAGATCGGCCCGAGCCTGCGCTACGCCACCGCTCAGGTGGTCCGCAACGAGCGCCGGGACGGCTTCGACGGCGGCGGCAGCGGTGGAGGCGGCGGCAACGCCCCCGCCCCGCGCCCCGTGCAGAACGAGGCCCCGGCTGGGTACGACATGGATGAGGAGCCGTTCTGATGGCAAAGGCAGCACCCAAGCGCGGGAAGAACAAGGACAACGCGCGTCGCAGCAAGAAGAAGATCAGCGTCCTGACGCAGGAGAAGGTCGAGTACGTCGACTACAAGGACGTCAACCTCCTCCGTCGCTTCATGTCCGATCGGGCCAAGATCCGCGCCCGTCGGGTGACCGGCAACGACTCCCAGCAGCAGAAGGAGATCGCCCGGGCCATCAAGAACGCCCGTGAGATGGCGCTCCTTCCGTACACCAACCGGGTCACGACCCAGCGTGGTGGCGGCCGGGACCGTGGTGACCGCGGCGACCGTGGTGACCGTGGCGATCGCGGCCGTCGTGAAGAGGCGACCCTCGAGGCCCCGAACACCGAGGTCGCCGAGGCTGTCGAGGTCATCGAGACCGACGGCGAGGTCACCGAGGTGGTCGAGGTCGAGGTTGCGGAGGTGACCGAATGAAGCTGCTGCTTCGCTCCGACGTCGAGGGCGTCGGCAAGAGGGGCGACATCGTCGAGGTCGCGGACGGCTACGCCCGCAACTTCCTCGTCCCCAAGGGCTTCGCCATCAAGGCCAGCCCGGGCGTCGCCGCCCAGGCCGAGTCGATGCGTCGCTCGCGTGACACCAAGGACGCCGTGGCCCGTGCCGCGGCCGAGGAGATCGCCAAGACCCTCGTCCCCGCGGTCATCACCGTGACCTCGCGGGCCAGTGGTGAGGGCAAGCTCTTCGGCTCGGTCGCCACGACCGAGATCCTCGAGGCCGTCACCACCCAGACCGGCATCGAGCTCGACCGCAAGGTCATCGTGCTCGACGAGCCCATCAAGACCACCGGCACGCACCACGTGACGGCGAAGCTGCACTCCGACGTGCAGTTCCAGATCACCGTCGAGGTCAGCGCCAGCTGACGCCTGCCGGCTCCGGTCGGCATCGACGAGTTCGGGTTCGAGGGGTCGCTCCGGCGGCCCCTCGTTCGCGCCCGGGGTCGGGTCGACCGCGGCCCGTGGCGGGGGCGGTCACCTACCGTTCATCTCCTGGACAGCGATGCTGGTCGGAGCACGATCGCTGCTTGTCCACAGTGCGGGACCCAGGCACTGTCACACCCCCTGCGTAGGGTGCTTCCCATGGCGCACAAGGGTTCGGTGCAGGTCGCACACTCCACAGGAACGCCGGGTTGTCCACAGCGCGTCCACAGGGCTGTGCCCAGCAGAAACCGGGGTTGTTCCCCTACCGATCCCCAGGGCGGGCGGGGGAGAGTGGTCGGGCCATGAGCTTCACCGACGACGAGCCTCGATCCTCCCGCCCCTCCGGGGCCGGCCGGGTCCCTCCCCACAACCTCCAGGCCGAGGAGTCCCTCCTCGGGGCGATGCTGCTCTCGAAGGACGCCATCGCCACCGCGTCCGAGGTCCTCGACGCCGAGAACTTCTACAAGCCGGCCCACGGCCACATCTTCGAGGCCATCACCTCGCTGTCGGCCGCCGGCGAGCCCGCCGACCCGGTCACCGTGGCCGAGGAGCTGCGCCGCGCCGGCCTGCTCGACGCCGTCGGTGGCCCGGCCACCCTCGTCACCCTCCAGGCCAGCACCCCGGCCATCTCCAACGCCGGCCGCTACGCCCGCATCATCGAGGAGCACGCGCTGCTGCGGCGCCTCATCGGCGTCGCCGGCGAGATCGCCGAGATGAGCTACGACCTGCCGGAGGACGTCACCAAGACCGTCGACCAGGCCGAGTCGTTGGTGTTCGAGGTCGCCCAGCGCCGCGTCACCGACACCATGGCGCCGATCCACGACCTGCTCAACGACAACCTCGACCGGCTCGAGTCGCTCTACGACAAGGGCGACGCCATCACCGGCACGCCCACCGGCTTCCTCGACCTCGACGAGCTGCTCTCGGGCCTGCAGCCCAACGCCCTCTACGTGCTCGGCGCCCGCCCCTCGATGGGCAAGACCGCCCTCGCCCTCGGCGTCGCCGTCCAACGCCGCCATCGAGGCCCAGCGGCCCACGCTGATCTTCTCGCTCGAGATGGGCCAGCTCGAGCTCACCCAGCGCATGCTCTGCTCCGAGGCCCGGGTCGACTCCAAGCGCGTGCGCAACGGCAACCTCAGCGAGAGCGACTGGGGCAAGATCGCCCACGCCACCGGCCGCCTGGCCGAGGCCCCGATCTGGATCGACGACAACCCGAACCTCACCATCATGGAGATCCGGTCGAAGGCCCGCCGGCTCAAGAGCCGCCTCGGCGACCTCGGCCTCGTGGTCGTCGACTACCTCCAGCTGATGACCGGCCGCTCCAACGCCGAGAACCGCCAGGTCGAGGTGTCGGAGATCTCCCGAGGCCTCAAGATCCTCGCCCGCGAGCTCGAGTGCCCGGTGCTGGCCCTGTCGCAGCTCTCCCGCCAGCTCGAGATGCGGGCCGACAAGCGCCCGATGCTCGCCGACCTGCGTGAGTCCGGCTCCATCGAGCAGGACGCCGACGTCGTGATGTTCATCTACCGCGACGACGTCTACAACCCCGACTCGCCCGACCGCGGCACGGCCGAGATCCTGGTCAGCAAGCACCGAAACGGCCCTACCGGCATGGTGCGCCTGGCCTTCCTCGACCACTACACCAAGTTCGCCAACATGGCCCGAGGCGCCTAGTCCCCGTTTCTGGCGTTCGTGTCGCGCGTTCCTGTCGCCGGCGACAGGAAAGCGCGACAAGAACGAGATGGGCGGGATGGGTGTGCGACTCGGGGGTCAGCCGAACTGGAGGAGCTCGAAGCTGAGGCCGCCGGCGGTGACCTCGGTGAGCCACATCGGGGTGCCGTGCAGGGTGGTGCTCTCGAGGGGGCCCCGCACCTCGAAGCCGGCCTCGGCGGCGAGGGCCGCGGCCGCGGTGGCGTCGCGGTTCACCACGGCCAGCAGGCGCAACCCCGGCTGCACCTCGCCGAGCAGGTGCTCGGGGATCTGGAGCAGGTCGAGGGCGCCGGGGCTCTCGCCCACGAAGCACGCCCGCACCGGGCCGGTGAGGCCCGTCCAGCCGAAGAGGCGCTCGGCGATCTCGGCGGCCACCTCGTACGGGGCCACGGTCGACAGGCCGGCGACCTCGGTGCAGAGGCGCACGGCCTCGTCGATGTCGTCGGTGAACACGACGGTGTGGGAGAGCGACGTGGGCATGGTCAGGCCTTCACGTAGCCGAGCTTCTCGGAGATGCGCCCGTCGCGGACCCGCAGCAGGTCGACCCCGCGGATCACCCGCTCGCCGTCGACGAAGCGCCACTGCTGCACGACCAGCTCGCCCGCGGCGTGGGTGGCCTCGGTCTCCATCGACGCACCGGACGCTTCGAAGCTGGGGCCCCACACCCGCCGCAGCTCGTCGCGCCCCTGCACCCGCGCGCCGTTGACGCCGGGCCGGGCCGACTCGAAGACGCAGTCGTCGGTGACGAGGGCGAGGGTGGTCTCGAGGTCCTGGGCGTCCCACGCGGCAGCGAAGGCGGCGGCCACCTCGAGGGGGTCGGCGTCGGGCGCCGGGAGGGGAACGGAGGCCATCGGCCGAGCCTACGATCCCGCGCCGCCGCGGCGAGCGGCCCGCAACGCCCGGCCCAGCGCGGCGATGCCGGGCTCGATGTCGGCATCGGGCACCTGGATGGGGGAGAGCCGCACGTGGTGGGCGGCGTCGGCCCCGTCGCCGAAGCGGTCGCCGGCCCGCACGGCGACGCCCGCCTCCGCGGCGAGGGCCCGGGCCTCGGCCCAGTCGACCTCGTCGGAGATGCGCAGCCAGAAGTAGAAGCCGCCGGCGGGCTCGCGGAACGACACGAGCGGCTCGCAGTGCCCTCGCAGCGCGGCGGTGGTGACGTCGCGCTTGTGGCGGTAGCGCCCCCGCAGCTCGTCGACGTGGCGGTCGAAGGCGCCGCTGCTGCAGTAGCGCTCGAGGGCGCGGGCCAGCAGGGCGCTCACGGCGAAGTCCTGCCGCACCTGCACCAGGCCGTCGATCGCCGTCGGGTGCCCGGCCACCCAGGCCATGCGCAGGCCCGGCGCCACGTACTTGGAGAAGCTGTCGGACTGGATCACCACGCCGTGGTCGTCGTAGGCCCGCAGGGTGGGCGGGGGCGGCGAGTCGTAGGCGAACTCGTGGTAGCAGTTGTCCTCCAGCACCATGACCCGCTGCTCGGTGGCCAGCTCGACCAGAGCGCGGCGGCGGTCGTCGGGGAGCACCGTGCCGGTCGGGGCGTGGAAGGTGGGGATCGTGTAGATCAGCTTCGGCGTGGCCCCGGCGGTGCGCAGCTCGTCGAGCACCCGGGGCAGCTCGGCCACGACCATGCCGTCGCCGTCGAGGGGCACGGTGGCGATGGTGGCCCCGGTGGCGGCCATGAACCGACGGGTGTGGGGGTAGGTGGCCTCCTCCACGACGGCGCCGTCGCCCGGCCCGAGGAAGGCGTTGGCGGCGAGGGCGAGCCCGTCGGTGGAGCCGTTGACCAGGGTGACGCCGGTGGCGTCGAGCGGCCGGCCGTCTCGCGCCGACAGCCGTCGGGCCAGCTCGGTGCGCAGCCCGAGGTGGCCGTACTGCATCTCGTGGGCCCCGCCGGCTCCGAAGTAGCGCAGGGCCTGGTCGCCGTCCTCGACCAGCGTCTCGTCGAGGCAGCGGCGCAGCTCGTCGATCGGGAACAGCGTGGGGTCGGGGAGGCCCTGGTCGAAGTTGATGGCCACGTCCTCGGCCGGCCCGCCGCCGCGGGGTGGTCCCCAACGACGGGCGCGCTCGGACAGCAGCGCGGCGATCGTCTCGTCAGGCCCCCGGTCCATCGGCGGAACGTACCGGAGCCACGGGCGCGCCGGGTGGTGACCCTCGCGAGGGCCACCACCCGGGCCGGCGGCAGGGGGGAGCTGCCGCGTCCTGTCAGAGCTGTCCGCCATACCGATGCCGCCGCTGGTCCCCGCTCGACCGGCCTGGTTGGAGTGGACACCCGCCGCCCGTCGCAGCGTAGTGACAAACGTCACAACCCGTCGTCATTTCCTGGACAGGCCCCTGAGCGGGAAGCCGTCGTCGCCGTCGGCCCTGGGGCACAATCGCTTCAGCCCGACCGCCCCACTGCCGAGGGAACCATCCATGGCCAGCGACATGCCCGTCCACCGCCCGACCGTCCCGGTGTCGATGCCGCGCTGCCCGATCTGTGGTGTCGAACTGCAGCTCGGGAGCTCCGGTGCCCTCGACCGTTGGACCTGCACCGCGGGCCACGGCCTGGCCATGACCTTGTCGGAGTCCTACGAGCAGCTCCAGGAGGACGAGATCGGCCGCCTCTGGCAGCTCGCCCGCGACGCCGCCGACGGCCCCCTGCTGAGCCCGTTCGACGGCATCCCGATGCGCCGCTTCGCGCTGCCCTTCGACGCCGACGAGGTGCCCGAGGGCGAGCCCGGCGACGGCCCTGACGTGGGTGTGGTCGAGATCGACGTCGACGTCCCGAACCAGTTCGTGTGGTTCGACGCCGGCGAGCTCGAGGAGCTGCCGGTCGACCTGCCCGACGCCCAGCCTTCGCCCGAGGAGCTGGCCAAGGTCGCCGAGATCGCCGCCCAGTTCGGTGCCGGCATCGAGGCCGCCGCTCACGAGCGCGAGGCCGACGACGTGTCCGAGCAGCTCTACCGCCGCGTCGCCCGCCACCCCGGCGCGCTGAACACGCTCGACCGCGTCGGGCGCACCCTCACCGCCTACTGACCCGTCGCCCCGGTCGCCGTCCCACCGGGCGGCTTGGCTACGTTGCCTCCGTCCGTCGACCGCCGGGCGCAGCAGGAGAGGGAGCGATGCCGACGTCCGCCATGGAGGCCTGCCTGGGCCAGGTGCACCGGGACCTCGCCGACGACACCGAGGGCGAGGTCGCGTCGTACATCCCCGAGCTGGCGAAGGTCGAGCCCGACCTCTTCGGCCTCGCGCTCGCCACCCTCGACGGCCACACCTACCGCACGGGCGACGCCGAGGTGACGTTCACCATCCAGTCGATCTCCAAGCCGTTCGTCTACGGCCTGGCCCTCGACGACCACGGCGTCGACCACGTCCTCCAGCGGGTGGGGGTCGAGCCCTCGGGTGACGCCTTCAACTCGATCGTCATGGACGAGCGCAACAACCGGCCGCTGAACCCGATGGTCAACGCCGGTGCCATCGCCTGCGCCGCCATGGTGAAGGGCGACGGCCTCGCCGAGCGCCGCCAGCGGGTGCTCGACACCTTCGCCCGCTACGCCGGCCGGCCCCTCACCATCGACTGGGCCGTCGCCGAGTCGGAGCGCCGCACCGGCCACCGCAACCGGGCGATCGCCTACCTCGAGCTGAGCACCGGCATGATCGACGAGCCGGTGGAGGAGCACCTCGACCTCTACTTCGAGCAGTGCTCCATCCTCGTCACGGCCGAGGACCTGGCGATGATGGCCGCCACCCTCGCCAACGGCGGCGTGAACCCCCGCACCGGCGAGCGGGCGCTGAAGGCGGAGAACGTCGCCCGAGTGCTGTCGGTGATGGCCACCTGCGGCATGTACGACTGGTCCGGCGAGTGGATGTACCGCATCGGCCTGCCGGCCAAGTCCGGCGTGGGCGGCGGCATCATCGCCGTGCTGCCCGGCCAGATGGGGCTCGGCACCTTCTCGCCCCGCCTCGACGAGTTCGGCAACAGCGTCCGGGGCGTGAAGGCGTGCGAAGCAGTGGCCGACACGCTCAACCTCCACCTGCTCGACGCCACTGCGACGGCCGCCCCCGTGGTGACCCGCACCTACACCGCGGCCCAGATCTCCTCGAAGCGCATGCGCAGCCGCGTCGATGCCGAGCTGCTGGCCGCCTCCGGCCCGGCGGTCACCGTGCTGCAGCTGCAGGGCGACCTGTTCTTCGCCACCGCCGAGAAGCTGGTGCGCACGGTCGAGCAGCTCGGCCCCGAGACTCTCGTGGTCGTGCTCGACGTCCGCCGGGTGGGCCGGGCCACCGCCGGTGCCGTGGCCCTGCTCCACGCTCTGCGCGACGACGACCGGGTGGCCGCCACCGTGGTGCTCGCCGGTGCCCCCGAGTCGCTGCTCGACGCGCTCGCCGCCGACGGGGGCGCGTGGCCCGACGAGCACCTGATGCCCGACGTCGACGTGGCCCTCGAGCACGGCGAGGACATCGTGCTGGCCGATGCCGGCCGGGGCGCCGACCGTGACCTGGGCGAGGAGATGACGCTCGACGGGATCGACCTCTTCGCCGTGCTCGACGCCGACGACCGTGCGGTGCTGGGCGAGCTTCTCGTCACCGAGACCTACGCCGCCGGTGAGCTGATCCTGCGCGAGGGCGAGCCCGCCGACCGGCTGTGCCTGCTGGTCAGTGGCGGGGCCACGCTGCGCATCGACCTGGAGGACCACGTCGACGGGGTCGACCGCACCCGGCGGCTGCGCAGCTTCGGGCCCGGCACGGTGTTCGGCGAGGCAGCCGTGCTCGAAGGCGGCGTGCGCCCGGCCCACGTCGTGGCCGACGTCGACTGCGTCGTGTGGTCGCTGCCGGTGTCGGCCCTGCAGGAGCTGGAGACGGTGCGCCCCGAGGTGCACGCCCACCTGCTGGCGGCGCTCGGCCGCAACCTCTCGGAGCTGCTGCGCCGGGCGGTCGAGGAGATCCGCGCCCTCGACACCTGACCGGTTGGTCAGGCGGCGTGGATCACGCCGCGTAGATCACGCCGCGTAGATCACGACGAGGGGGACCCGGTGCTTCACGGAGGGATCGCGAGGCCGTGGATCGGGCGGAGGGTGACCGTCGAAGAGGTGGTCGACGGGGTCGCCCGAGCGGAACGGGAGCTGGGGGGCGGGATCGGCCGTGGTGTGCAGCTCGAGCCGTGGCCGCTGCTCCGGTGGCACCCAGTTCGGGGGTCGGGTGGTGAGCCGCTCACCCGTGGCCGTGACGACCGTGTAGGTGCCGTCGGGCTCGATCTCGTCGGCGTAGCCCTTGGCGTGGTCGTCGAGGTGGTCGTGGTCGCACTTGGTGACCGCGTTGGCGATGTCGGTGAGGCCGCCGGCCTCCCACGGCTCGACGTGGTGGAGCGAGGTCATGTGCAGCGGCTTGTCGCACCCCGCCCGCCGGCAGCCCTGGTCTCGGGCGGCGGCGGCACGGTGCTGGGCCTCGGTGAAGGTCCGGACGCTGCGGCCCATGTCGAGGATGCGGCTCTCGGCGGTGAGGAGCCGCTCGAGCACCCCGCCCGAGGAGATGCACGAGAGCAGGCCGTCGGAGATGGGGTTGCCGTCGAGGGTGTGGGCGGTGCCGCCCTTGCCGTCGAAGGCCTCGAGGAAGAGGCCCCGCTCGACGGCGCCGAGGTTCGGTCGCTCGGCGAGGAAGCGCTCGAGCTGCTCGGCGGTGACGACGCCGGCGCCCCGGAGGGCGGCCCGGTACATGGCGATGATCTCGGCCACGACGGTGAGGCGGGCCTGGCGCCGGTTGCGTGTGCCCTTGGCGTGGTTCTCGTTGTAGAAGCGGGCGATCTCGACCAGGGCGTCGGCCCGGCGCTGGGCGGGGGTGCGCACGACGCCTTCGACGTCGGAGGTCTCGGCGGTGCGGAGCGCCTGCTCGACGACCGCGCCGGAGTCGGGGTCGAGTAGGCCGCGCACATCGACGACGTCGCCGATGGTGCGGGCGACGAACAGCTCGCGTTCGCGCTCGGGGACGGGTGCCTCGGTGCCGGCTTCGGCGGCCTCGCGTTCGGCGGCGGCGTCGGCCGCCGACACCCAGTGGCGCAGGGCCTCGCGGGTGTCGGAGAGGTTCAGCGGGGCGACGATGCCGACGTTCTCGGCGGCGGTGGAGGCGAAGCGCTCGACGTGGCGTTCGGGCACCAGGCCCACGGCGGCGTCGACCTGTGCGCCGGTGAGGGTGCCGTCGAGCCAGGCCGGGAGCAGTTCGGGCCACGCCGCCAGCCGCTCGGCCCGCTTGGCGATGCGCCGGCCCTCGGCGTCGGAGACCTTGTAGCTGTGCCGGGCGAAGGCGGCCATGGAGCCGAAGCCGTCGACCTGCCAGCCGGCCGTGGCGCAGTAGTCGGCCTCGGCCTTCGCGAGGGCGGCGGTGAAACGGTCGAGCAGCCCCCGGGCGTGGGCGAGCACGGTGCCGTGGACGGGCAGGTCGAGGCCCTCGATCGCCTCTCGCAGCTCCTGGAGCTGGTCTCCTGCCTCGCCGGTGGACATGGCGACAACTGTAGCGAACATCAGTTCGAGAAACAACGAAAAACCCAATGAAAATAAGGCCATTGCGTACCAATCACGGAGCGTCGGCGGCGGGACACCGACGGTCGCCGGTACGGTCGGGCGGGTGAAGAAGATCGCCACCAACCGCCGAGTCGACCGCGCCGAGCTCGAGGACTTCGTCCGCCCCCGCCATCGCGGCGTGCTGCTCACGACCCGACGTGACGGCCGGCCCCAGAGCTCGCTCGTCACCATGGGGCTGAGCCACGGCGAGCTGCTGGTGTCGAGCTACCCCGAGCGGGCCAAGGTCCACAACGTGGTGCGCGACCCCCGGGTGTCGATGGTGGTGATGTCCGACGAGTTCAACGGCGAGTGGGTGCAGGTCGACGGCACCGCCCGGGTCACGTTCCTGCCCGACGCCGTCGAGGAGCTGGTCGAGTACTTCCGCTGCATCAGCGGCGAGCACTCCGACTGGGACGAGTACCGCGCCGCGATGGTGCACCAGGGCAAGTGCCTGATCCGGGTCTCGATCGACGAGTGGGGCCCGATCGCCAGCGGCGGGTTCCCCGCCCGCCTCGCCGACGACTGACCGACCTGTCGGCTCAGTCCAGGTAGTCGTCGGCCGCCACGCCGGCACCCGGCCTCGGGCCGGAGGCCACGTCGCCCCGGTGGAGCAGGAACGGGGTGCCGCACACGGCCACGATGCCCAGCACCATGGCGAGGACGTAGAGCACCGTGCCCTCGACCGAGAGGTGGCTGGCAGGCAGGAAGCCCAGCACGAAGGTGAACACCGAGCCCACGATGCCGATGCCGACGATGAGCACGAGGCCGACCTTGCCGCCGGGGATGCGGAACGGCCGGGGCACGTCGGGCTGGGTGCGGCGCAGGTGCAGCACGGCGGCGTACATCAGCAGGTACATGACCAGGAAGGTCTGGGCCACGAGGGCGGTGAGCATCCAGTAGTACGTGTTGATGCTGTCGACGAAGAGCAGCAGCAGGCTGAGCAGCGAGCCGATCACCGCCTGGAGCAGCAGCACCGACACGGGGGCGCCGCGGCCGTTGGTGCGGGCCCACCAGGGAGCGATGGTGCCCTCGGCCCCGACCCGCTGCATGCCCATGGCCGGGCCGATGGCCCACGACACCAGCGAGCCGATCACGCCGACGATGACGAGCACGCCGATGGGCTTGATCGCCCACTCGATGCCGAGGTCGTCGAAGAAGACGGTGAGGGCCTGCATCACGCCGCCGCTCAGGCTGATGTCCTTCTTGGGCACGACGACGGCGATGGCGAGGCTGCCGAGGATCGAGAGGGTGGCCACCACCACGCCGGCCACGCCGACGGCCGCCGGGTAGACCTTGCGCTGGTTGCGGACCTGGCGGGCGTAGTAGCCGCCGATCTCCATGCCCGCGAAGGCCACCACGATGCCGGCGATGTAGACGAGGCTCGCCAGGCCCTCCCACTCCGGGATGATGTCGCCGCTCGAGAAGGGGATCTGCGACGGCTTGCCGGAGCCGAACCACCACAGGCCGAGCACGATGATGATCATTGTGGGCACGGCGGTGCCGACGATGACGAGGCGGCCGATCCAGTGGGCCACCCGGTTGGCTCCGGCCATGGCGGCGATGGTCGTGCCCCAGAAGATGCCGAGCATGGTGATCACGAGGAACGCCCGGTTGGACGACAGGTCGGGGTCGACCACGTAGGCCACGGTGGTGGCGAGGAACAGCAGCACGGTGGGGAACCACGCCAGGTTCTCCGACCAGTCGCACCAGACGGCGAGGAAGCCCCAGCGCGAGCCGAAGGCCTCGCGCACCCAGGCGTAGATGCCGCCCTCCTCGGGCCAGGTGGTGGCCAGCTCGGCCGACGTGAACGCCACCGGGATCAGGTAGGTCACCACGGCCACGACGTAGAAGAAGATGCACGCCCAGCCGAAGGTGGCGCTGCTCGGCAGGTTCCGGATGCTGTCCATGGCCGACAGCAGCACCAGGGCGAGGCCGACCACGCCGAGGGTGCGGCCGGCGCCCTTTGCCAGGCTCTCCCCGGGACCGGCGGGCTGGTCGCCCTCGCCGGTGAGGTCGCGGCGGGCGCCGCGGAGGTGGGGGGAGATGCTCACGCGGTCTGCTCGCCGGCGGCGACGAGGCCGTCGTCGGTGCCGGTGTCTCCCGGGTCGGTCGGGTGGGCCTTCGGCGGCTTGAGCAGATGGCCGATCACGGGGAGCTCGACGAAGGACTCGGCCCGGGCGACGGCGATGCCGGCCCGGGCCCGCTCGACCTCGGCGTCGGTGACGACGTAGCGGGGACGCCAGACGGGGTCGTACTTCTCGTTGAACTTCCACAGCGACTCGATCTGCATCGACTCGCTGAAGTGGTGCATCGTCTTCTGCTCGACCGTGCGCCAGGGCCCGTCACCCAGCTCACCGGCGAGCACGGCCCGCATCACGGCGAAGTTGAGGCACAGGCCCCGCTGGCCCTTCGCCTGCATCCACAGCGCCGTCTCGATGACGACGAAGTCGGTGAGCCCGTTGGGGGCGTCGGGGTCGTTGGTGCGACGCATGAGGTCGAGCGACCAGCCGCCGATGTCGGGGGCGGGCACGTACTGGTTGAAGGCGACGGGCCGGCTGTCGGGGTCGAGGCACACGGCGAGCAGGAGGCCGGTGTCGCGGGGGTCGAAGATGCGGCTGAGGGTCATGGAGAAGCCGCGCTCGGTGTCGCCCTGGCGGGTCTCGGTCATGAGCTCGGTGAGGGCGGCCTGCATGGCCGGGTCCATCTCGGCGGGGTCGTGCATCTCGACCCGGTACCCGAGCTTGTGCACGCGGTTCCACGTGCCCCGGAGCGACTTCATGGCCCGGCCGTTGAGGGTGAAGCCGCTGCAGTCGAGGACGGCCTCGTCACCCATGTAGATCTCGTGCATCCCGAGGGCGTGGTAGATCGGCAGCCACGAGGCGTTGGCGGCGAGCACCGAGACGTCCCAGCCGTTGCGGTCGGCGAGCTCGACGGCGTCGACCATCACCGACGCCCGTTGGTCGGGGGCGCAGATGGGGTCGGGGGAGATGAGCATCGTGCGGTCGAGCACGGTGTAGGCGACGAGGCCGTCGCCGCTGAAGAGCAGCTCCTTGTCGTCACGGAGGGCGAAGTAGTCGAGGGTGTCGCCGCCGTGGCGGGCGATGATGCCCCGGGCCTTCTCGACGGCCTCGGCCCGCTCCTCACCCTCTAGGGGCTTCCAGCGCCCGGGCCGGGCGGCGAGCACGCCGAGCACGATGAGCACGCCGGCGGCGAGGGCGATGCCGTTGCGGGTGAGCTGCTCGTCGCGGCCGAAGGCGGCCATGAGGATGGTGGCGAAGGCGACCGCGCCGAGGACGAGGGTGAGGGCCCACACGCCCCAGCGGCTGCGGCCGGCGGGCATCACCCGGAACTGGCCCTGCTTGGCCAGCAGCCACAGCAGCACGCCGATGGCGAGGAACGACTGGAAGACGTGCACCGAGTGGGTGAGCATCGACACGGTGCTGACGCCGAGCACCGCCAGCGTGGCGAGGTAGGCGGGTCGGTAGCCCCGCAGCACCGGGAACGACAGGCCGATCAGGGCGACGCCGGCGAGGATGCCGAGCACGCCGGCCACGTGGTGGGCGTGGAAGGGCACCAGCTTCTCGACCCGCTCGACGTGGTCCGAGATCGCGGGCAGGAACGACCCGATGATGTCGAGCAGGCCGGCGACGACCATGAGCACGGCCGTGACGGTGCGGGTGCGGCGGCGGTGGCGCCACGAGCCGAGGCGGTCGGCGTCGAGGGGCCAGGTGGGGCCGGCGGGCAGGGCGCCGACGGTGGCCGGGATGACGGGGATGTCGGTGTGGGGCTTGGCGGCCCAGTCCTCGAGCTTCGAGCTGCTCGGCACGGGGATCTCGCCCACGACAAGGTCGACCTCGAGGTCCTCGCGCCCGACGAGCTCGACCCGTGAGCAGCGCAGCACGCCGAGGTAGGGGCGGGGGAGGCCGAAGTGGGCGGGACGGGGGCCCACCGACTCCACGCCGCAGCCGCTGTTGGCGTAGAAGCCGCCGCCCACCACGCTGAGCTCGGGCTCGTGGGTGTGGCCGGTGATCAGGCCGGCGTAGCCCTCGGTGACGAGGGCGGCGGCCCGCTCGCGCTGGTTGGCGTTGTGGCCCTCGATGTCGCCCTGGCCGCCGGCGGCGGTCGCCATGATGGCGTGGTTCACCCGCAGCATGGTGATGATCACCACGACGGCGATGAGCAGGCTGACGCCGATGGCGGCGGCGCCGATGCCGATGAGCCAGCCCTCGGCGTCGAGGCGGAGCAGGCGGCTCACGCCGGGCAGCCACGAGGCGAACCGCAGCACCAGCGCGGTGAGGAAGGGGACGAGCAGGTACCAGCTCCGCCAGAGCACCTTCCGGTAGAGCAGGCGGGAGGCGAGCATCTCGCTGATGCCGCCGGCGTCGTCGAGCCAGCGCAGTCCTTCGAGCAGGCCGCCGGGCGTGTCGGCCTTCTCCATCTGCGGGAGGACCTCGCGCACGACGTGGTGGCCGAGCGGTGTGTCGATCGAGGAGCGCGGGTCGATGAAGCGGTTGAACGGGTCGTCCTGGTTGCCGTGGACGACGTGGACCTTCTCCGGGCCGCGGTCGGTGCTGATCACCAGGTCGAGGGCGAGGGCGACCTCGGTGGCGCCGGTGCGCTCGACGATGGCCTCGATCACGGACCGGTCCCAGGCGATGCAGCCGTCATGGTTGCCGGAGAGCACCACGAGGTGGCGGCCGTCGTCGCCGTCGACCCACTCCTTCGAGCGCGGTGCAGAACTCGGCGTGGGTGTCGAGGATGGGCTCGATGCGGGGGTCACCCCCGGCGAGCATCTCGAAGCCGTCGCCGGCGATGACCACGGCACCGCCGCCCGTCCACGCGCCGACCCGGTCGATCAGGGCCCGGGTGCACGCCGCGGCGGCGTCGGTCATGGTGGCGCTCAGGTGCAGGTCGGAGACGACGGCGACGGAGTCGCCCCGGGCGATCTCGATCTCGACGAGGTCGGGCACCAGGTGGTGGGTCGCGGTGGTGCTCGGCCCCAGATCGTCGGCCTCGGCCTCGAGGGTGGCCCGGGTGGAGTGCCGCGGCCCCTGCTCGGGGCGCAGGATCGGGAAGAGGATGACGTCGCGGATGGCGGCCGCCCCGGCGAGCAGCATCACCAGCCGGTCGACGCCGATGCCGATGCCGCCGGTGGGCGGGAGGCCCAGCTCCAGCGCGGCGAGGAACTCCATGTCGGCGGGGTGGGCCTCGACGTCGCCGCGGGCGACCAGCTCGGCCTCGTGCTCGAAGCGCTGGCGCTGCTCGACCGCGTCGTTCAGCTCGCTGTAGCCGTTGGCCAGCTCGCGGCCGCCGATCAGCAGCTCGAAGCGGTCGGCGAGGGTCGGGTCGTCGGGGCTGCGCCGGGCGAGGGGGGAGATCTCGGTGGGGTAGCCGACGACGAACATCGGCCCGACCAACGTCGACTGCACCTGCTTGTCGTAGATCTCGAAGATGAGTCGGCCGCCGCCCCAGTCCTCCTCCCACTCGATGCCGAGGCCATCGAGAACCGAGCGGATCTCGGTGACGTCCATCGACGGGTGCAGGCGTTGCCCGACGGTTTCCTCGATGAGGTCGAGCAGCTGGCGCCGGGGCCAGCCGGGGGAGAGGTCGATGGCGAGCTCGCCCTGCTGGAAGTCGTAGCGGCCGGTGGCGGCCATGGCCGCGGTGGTGATGAGGCGCTCGGTGAGGTCCATGCCCCCGTGGACGTCGGCGAGCGCCATGTAGGCCTCCATCGCCGTGAACTCGGGGGAGTGGCGGGTGTCGATGCCCTCGTTGCGGAAGTCGCGGCCGAGCTCGAAGACCTTCTCGTACCCGCCCACGACGAGGCGCTTCAGGTAGAGCTCGGGCGCGATGCGTAGCGACAGGTCGATGTCGAGGGCGTTGGAGTGGGTCTGGAAGGGGCGGGCGATGGCCCCGCCGGCCTGGGCCTGGAGGATGGGCGTCTCGACCTCGACGAACCCCTCGGCCTGGAGCTGCTGTCGGAGGCTGGCGACGATGGCGATGCGGGTGTCGAAGACCTTCTTGGTGGCGGGGTTGGTGACGAGGTCGAGCTCGCGGTGGCGGGCCCGGACGTCGGGGTCGGTGACGGCCTGGTGGGCGCCGAGCGGGTGCAGCGACTTGGTGAGGATCCACAGCTGGGTGACCTCGACGCTGAGCTCGCCCCGGCGGGTGGTGACGACCTCGCCCTCGGCCCCGACCCAGTCGCCGACGTCGAGGGCCTCCAGCACGGTGGCGGCCTCGGGGACGAGCTGGTCGTGCTCGAAGAAGAGCTGCACGTCGCCGCTCTCGTCGTGGAGGGTGGCGAAGCTGAGGAAGCCCTGGGCCCGGATCGACGCCAGCCGGCCGGCGACGCGCACGGTCTCGCCGGTGTGGGTGTCGGGGGCGAGGTCGGGGTGGGCGGCGTGGAGCTGACCGGCGGTGGCGGTGCGGTCGAAGCGGTAGGGGTGGACGTCGATCCCGGCGGCGGTGAGGGCGTCGATCTTGGCCAGCCGCTCGGCCCGTTGGGCGGCGTCGCCGTGGCCGGCGGGGCCGGTGGTGTCGTCGTCGGGCGGTGCCGGGGCCTCGGTGGTCTCCTCGATCGGTGCGTCCTCGGACGCGCCCGTCTCGCTCTCTCCATCCCCAGCCATGCGCGCTCCCGACGGTCGACCCGGACTCCAAAGGCTGGCACGGCGGACCTCGCGCGCCGATGACCGTCGGACGGCGCTGACGAAAGATCACTCAATGATGATTGACTCAAGAACAGCTGAGTGAAAGTCTGGGCCGATGGACCACGACGACGGGCTCGAGCAGCGGGCGGCGCGCCATGCGGCGCTGGGCGACACGATGCGCCTGGCCATCGTCGACGACCTCACCGTCTCCGACCGCGCTCCCGTCGAGCTGTGCCATCGGCTCGACATCGAGTCGAACCTGCTGGCCCACCACCTCGACGTGCTCGAGCGGGTCGGCCTGGTCGAGCGGTCGCGCTCCAGCGGCGACGGCCGCCGCCGCTACGTCAGCCTGCGGGTCGAGGCCCTCGACGGGCTGGCGCCCTCCCGCCCGGTCGAGCTCGGCGAGGCTTTGTTCGTCTGCACCGCCAACTCCGCCCGCTCCCAGCTCGCCGCCGCGGTGTGGCGGGAAGCCACCGGCCGCCCCGCCGGCTCGGCCGGCACCCACCCGGCCGTGGCGGTCGACCCCGGCGCGGTGAACGCCGCCCGCCGCCACGCCCTGCGTCTCGGTCGGGCCCGGCCCCGCCCGCTCGACGACGTGGCCACGCTGCCGCCGCTGGTCGTGACCGTCTGCGACCGGGCCCACGAGGAGCTCAGTCCCGGTTCCGACTGGCTCCACTGGTCGATCCCCGACCCCGTGCCCGATGGTGGAGACGGCGCGTTCGACGCCGTGGTCGCCGAGCTGCGCCAGCGGATCGCCACCCTCCTCTCCGGAACGCAGGCCGCATGACCACCGATCCGACCACCGACCCCACCGCCGACCAGGACCTCCCGATGCCCGACGACCGGCTCCACCCCACCGACCGCCAGCTCGCCGTCGAGGTCGAGACCGGCACCGGTGCCCTCCGCCTCGACCTGGCCCGACGCCTGGCCGCCGAGGCCCTCGGCACCGGCCTGCTGATCGTGGCGGTGATCGGCTCGGGGATCATGGCCACCCGCCTGTCTCCCGACCAGATCGGGCTGCAGCTGCTCGAGAACGCCATCGCCACCGCCGGCGCGCTGGTCGGGCTGATCCTGATGTTCGGCGCGGTGTCGGGCGCCCACTTCAACCCGATCGTCACCCTCACCGACCGGCTGCTCGGCACGACGACCAACCGAGACACCGGCCTCTACGTGGTGGCCCAGGTCATCGGTGGCTGCCTCGGCGCCATGGTCGTGAACCTCATGTTCGAGCTGCCGGCCGTGGAGCTCTCCACCAAGGACCGCTCGTCGCCGGCGCTGTGGCTCTCCGAGGTGGTGGCCACGGTGACGCTCCTGCTGGTCATCCAGGGCTGCGTGCGCACCGGCCGCTCGAACGTCGTGCCGTTCGCGGTGGCGGCCTGGATCGCCGGTGCCTACTGGTTCACCTCGTCCACCAGCTTCGCCAACCCGGCCGTCACCATCGCCCGCACCCTGTCGGACACCTTCGCCGGCATCGCCCCCGGCTCGGCGCCGATGTTCATCCTCATGCAGCTCGTCGGGGCGGTGATCGCCTTCGGGCTCATTCGCTTCTTCTACCCCCACTCCACCGACGCATCGGAGCCCCTCGATGACTGACACCCGTCCTGAAGTCCTCTTCGTCTGCGTGCACAACGCCGGCCGGAGCCAGATGGCCGCCGCCTTCCTCGCCCGTCACGGCGGCGACCAGGTCGTGGTGCGCTCGGCGGGCAGTGCTCCCGCCGACGACATCAACCCGGCCGTGGTCGAGGCCATGGCCGAGCTGGGCATCGACCTGCGGGCCTCGGGCGCCCACCCCAAGAAGCTGGAGGACGCGGCGGTGCAGGCCTCCGACGTGGTCATCACCATGGGCTGCGGCGACGCCTGCCCCTTCTACCCCGGCAAGCGCTACGAGGACTGGAAGCTCGACGACCCCGCCGGCCAGGGCGTCGACGCCGTGCGCCCGATCCGCGACGAGATCCGCGAGCGGGTCGTGGTGCTGATGAACTCGCTGGGGATCGCCTCGCGTTGACCGAGGGCCCGCGCTCAGAGGCTGAGCGCGGCGCGGACCTGCTCGAGCCGGTCGGCGTCGAGGCGGTACCAGGCCCACTTGCCCCGCTTCTCGCGGGTGACGAGCCCGGCCTCGACCAGCACCGACATGTGGTGCGACACGGTGGGCTGGGACTTGCCGATGGGCTCGACCAGGTCGCAGGCGCAGACCTCGCCGTCGCCCGCCGCGGCCACCATCGAGAGCAGGCGCAGCCGGGCCGGATCGGCCAGGACCTTGAACACGCCGGCCAGCAGCTCGGCGTCGGCCTCGGCGAGGGCGCCGTCGCTCAGGGGGGTGCAGCAGGCGAGCGTTGCCGGTTCAGTGGTCGGGCTGGTGGTCGCGCTCGTGGTCGCGCTACTGGTCATGGGGGGCCTCCGGGCAGGTGCCGGACGAATAGATTGACATTCATCGATATGTAGGTAGGATGCACACATCGACCAACGTCGATCAGTCTACCCCCGGAGGTCCCGTCCGTGTCCCGTGTGCAGCTCGCCCTCAACGTCAGCGACCTCGAGTCCGCCGTCGACTTCTACTCGAAGCTGTTCGGCACCGAGCCGGCCAAGCGCAAGCCGGGCTACGCCAACTTCGCCATCGCCGACCCGCCCCTCAAGCTGGTGCTCTTCGAAGGCGGCGAGGGCGGCACCCTGAACCACCTCGGCGTCGAGACCGACAACGCCGCCGAGGTCGAGGCCGCCGAGGCCCGCCTCTCGTCCGACGGGCTCGAGACCACGGGCATCGACGACACCATCTGCTGCTACGCCACCAAGGTCGAGACCTGGGTCGTCGACCCCGACGGGGCCAAGTGGGAGTGGTACGTGAAGACCGGCGACTCCGACCAGCTCAGCAACGAGATCGTCAGCGGCGGCGACACCGAGGCCATGTGCTGCGCCCCGGCCGCCTCCGAGCCCGTCAGCCTCGGCCGGGTGGCCGAGACCGCGCCGGCGTCGTCCGGTGGTGGCTGCTGCTGAGGCTCGTTCCCGTCGGTGGCGGCCCGGTCGCCACCGACCCAACCGCTCGGAGGGTCGATGACCGACACGGAGACCACTGCGGTCACCGCCCGGCTGTCCACCCTCGACCGGTTCCTGCCGCTGTGGATCGGCCTCGCCATGGTGGCCGGGCTGCTCCTCGGTCGCTTCGTCCCCGACCTGAACGATCACCTCGACGCGGTGAAGGTCGACACCGTCTCGCTGCCGATCGCGGTCGGGCCTGCTGGCGATGATGTACCCGGTGCTGGCCAAGGTCCGGTACCGCCGCATCGGTGTCGAGGCCACCCGCGATCCGCGCCGCTCGGGGTCACCCTCGCCTTCAACTGGGTGGTCGGCCCGCTGCTGATGTTCGCCCTGGCCTGGCTCTTCCTCCCCGACCTGCCCGAGCTGCGCACCGGCCTGATCATCGTCGGCATCGCCCGCTGCATCGCCATGGTGCTGATCTGGAACGACCTCGCCTTCGGCAACCGCGAGCTGGCCGCGGTCCTGGTGGCCGTGAACTCCCTGCTGCAGATCGTGGCGTTCTCGGCGCTACGGGTGGTTCCTGCTGACGGTGCTGCCGGGCTGGGTCGGCCTCGACGGACGCTCGACCTCGACGTGTCGCCGTGGTCGATCGCCCGGTCGGTGCTGATCTTCCTCGGGCGTGCCGCTGCTCGCCGGGTTCCTCACCCGCACGATCCTCGAGGGCCGCCGCGGCACCGAGTGGTACGAGGGCACGTTCCTGCCCCGCATCGGGCCGGTGGCGCTGTACGGCCTGCTCTTCACGATCGTGGTGCTGTTCGCCCTCCAGGGAGAGAAGATCACCTCGAACCCGCTTCGACGTGGCCCGGGTGGCGCTGCCCCTGCTCGTCTACTTCGCCGTCATGTGGACGGATCGCTTCCTCGCCGGGCACCGGCTCGGCTACCCTACGACCGCACGACCTCGATGGCCTTCACCTGCGGCGGGCAACAACTTCGAGCTGGCCATCGCCGTCTCGATCGGCGTGTTCGGGGTGACCTCGGGCGAGGCCCTGGCCGGCACGATCGGGCCGCTCATCGAGGTGCCGGCCCTGCTCGGGCTGGTCTACGTCGCCCTGTGGGCGAAGCGGCGCTGGTACGCCGCCGACGGCGATCAGGCCGAGCGGTAGTCCTGGTCGCGTCGGCGCTGGTCGCGGCTGCGGCGGGCCGAGCCGAGCACGCCGAGGTCGGCCAGGATCGCGATGACCACGGCCACCCATCCCACACCGCTGACGCCGCGCACCGGGGCGTAGGCGTAGGTGTAGACGAGGGTGGTCCACGGCAGCAGGAAGAAGCCGATCATCGGCCACAGCCAGGTGGTGAACGCCACCGAGAGGCGGTCGTTGAACACCCAGGTGAGGAACAGCGCCAGCCGCGGCGAGATCATGGCGAACAGCACGAGGAGGCAGCCCATGGGGAGCAGTCTCGTCGCGTCGGGGCTCCGTTGCCTCGGTTCCTCGGTTCCTCGGTCGGGTGTCAGTCGTCGAGGGCGGCCCAGGCGGCGGTTCGGAAGTCGGCGCCGATGGCGGGCAGGTCCGGTGAGGACCACGCCGACTGGGTGAAGAGGAGGGTGACCAACTGCTCGGCCGGATCGTTCATCCAGCAGGTGCCGAGGCCGCCGTCCCACCCGTAGGCGCCGACCGAGCCGGCGATGTCGGTGCGGCGGGTCACGACCGACACGCCGAAGCCCCATCCCCGACCCCGGAACGTGCCGTCGACCAGGCCGGACTCCTTCTGCGTGGGGTCGAGCTGGTCGGTGGTCATGGCCGCGACCGAGGCGGGGGAGATCACCCGGCGCCCCTCGACGCCGCGGCCGCCGGCCAGCAGCATCCGTCCGAAGGCGACCATGTCGGCGGCGGTGGACACCAGGCCCGCGGCCCCCGAGGCGAAGGTCGGCGGCCGGCTCCAGGCCCCGGCGGGCGGGTCGTACTCCTCGAGCGCGCCGGTGGCGGGGTCGGTGGCGTAGGCGGGCACCAGTCGGTGGACGCGGTCGGGCCCCACGAAGAAGCCGGTGTCGTGCATCCCGAGGGGGTCGAGCACCCGCTGCCGGAGCACCTCGTCGAAGGGGAGGCCGGTGGCGCGGGCCAGGAGCACCCCGAGCACGTCGGAGCCGGTGCCGTAGAGCCACCGCTCGCCGGGCTGGTGGAGGAGGGGGAGGGTGCCCAGGCGGCGGATCCACTCGTCGGGCGGGGGTGGGCCCTGCGGCGACGGAGGGCCCTGGCCGAGCTCGAGCTCGACGAGCGCGTCGGCCAGCGGGACCTCGCCGGGCGGGGCCATGACGATGCCGAGGCCCATGGTGAAGGTGAGCAGGTCCCGGACCAGGATCGGCCGCTCCGCGGGGACGACCCAGCCGAGTGGCGCGTCCTGGTGCTCGAGCACGCTGCGGTCGGCCAGCTCGGGCAGCAGGCGGTCGACGGGCTCGTCGAGGCGGAAGAGGCCGTCCTCGACGCAGCTGAGGGTGGCCACCGCGGTGACCGGCTTGGTCATCGAGGAGATCCGGAAGATGGCGTCGGGGGCCATCGCCTGGGTGCCGCCGACGGCGGTGTGGCCGACCGCGGCGATGTGGACCTGGTCGCCGCGGGCGACGGCCCACACGGCTCCGGGTGCGTCGCCCTCGTCGACATGGCGGGCCACGGCGCGGTCGATGCGGGCGAGGGCGCGGTCGTCGTACGGGGTCGGTCCCATGGCGGATACGACCGTACGGCGCCGGCGGAGTCATCGGCGGCGGGCCGAGGTGCGCTCGCCCGGGCCGCTGTCACAGGGTCCCGTTACCCTCGTGAGGCGGGTCCGTCCGGGGAGCCGACACGGTGCGAGGGGTCGACAGCGATGAGCGACGAGCGGGGAACGACGACGGTGACGGGCACGGCGACGACGACGGCCGACGACGGCCCATCGGTCGAGGCCGACGGCATGGCCCGGCTCGAGCCGTACCGAACCGAGCTCACCGCCTACTGCTACCGGATGCTCGGCAGCCCCTTCGAGGCCGACGACGCCGTGCAGGAGGCGCTGACCCGGGCGTGGAAGGGCCTCGAGCGCTTCGAGGGCCGCTCCAGCCTGCGCTCGTGGCTCTACCGCATCGCCACCAACGTCTGCTTCGACCACCTCGAGGGCCGGAAGCGCCGGGCCCTGCCCATCGACATGGGGCCGGCCAACCGGTTCGACCAGGGCATCGGCACCCCGCTGCCCGAGTCGGCCTGGGTGCTGCCCGTGCCCGACGCCCGGGTCGTGCCCGCGGCGGCCGACCCCGCCGAGCAGGCCGCGGTGCGCGAGTCCGTGCGGCTGGCCTTCGTCGCCGCGCTCCAGCACCTGCCCCCGCGCCAGCGGGCGGTGCTCGTGCTGCGCGAGGTCCTGCGCTTCGAGGCCACCGAGGTCGCCGAGCTGCTCGACACCACCGTCGCGTCGGTCAACAGCGCGCTGCAGCGGGCCCGGGCCACGCTGGGGCGCGACGACGTCGTGCCCACCACCGACCTGTCCTCCCTCGACGCCGAGCATCGGGCCCTGCTCGACCGCTACGAGGACGCCTTCCTCCGCTACGACATCGAGGCCCTGGTGGCGCTGCTCCACGAGGACGCCACCCTCACCATGCCGCCCTTCGCCTTCTGGCTGCAGGGGGCGCAGGAGGCCGGCCGCTTCTGGCTCTCGCCCGAGCCGTCGAAGTGCCGCGACTCCCGCCTCACCCCGGTCGAGGTCAACGGCCAGCCCGGCTACGCCCAGTACAAGCCCTCCGCCGACGGCACCCGCCACGAGGCCTGGTGCCTCCAGGTGGTGCAGGTCGGTGGCGGCGTGGTCGAGCGCATCGACTACTTCCTCGACACGCCGACGGTGTTCCCGCTGTTCGGCCTGCCCCTCGTCTGGCCGGGCGACTGACGTGGGCTACAACGACGCGCCCGACGGCTGGTGGCAGGGGTTCGTCGCCGCCCTGCCCGCCCGCACCGCCAAGCTCGCCGTGGTGCGGGCCGATGGCAGCCCCCACGTGGCCCCGGTCTGGGTCGACCTCGACGGCGACGAGATCGTGTTCATGACCTCGGCCGACACCATCAAGGGCAAGGCCATCCTGCGCGACGGCCGGGTGGCGCTGTGCGTCGACGACGAGCAGCCGCCGTTCAGCTTCGTCACCGTCGCCGGCACCACCACCACCTCGACCGACCCCGCCGAGCTGCTCGAGTGGGGCACCCGCATCGCCGGCCGGTACATGGGCGCCGAGCAGGCCGAGGCCTACGGCCGCCGCAACGCCGTGCCGCCCGAGATGGTGGTGCGGGTCACCCCCACCAAGGTCACCGCCAAGGTGGACGTCGCCGACTGAGGCGCAGGGGTGGAGCCGACTGAGGCGCAGGGGTGGAGCCGACTGAGGCGCAGGGGTGGAGCCGACTGAGGCGCGCGACGCGAACACGAGTACCGTGGTCGCTTGCGACGAGCCACGTTGGCCCGGTCGCGTACAAGAGAAGAGAAAATCAGTGACTACCGGAACCGTGAAGTTCTTCAACACCGAGAAGGGCTTCGGCTTCATCTCCCGTGACTCGGGCGACGACGTCTTCGTGCACTACTCCAACATCGCCGGCAGCGGCTACAAGAACCTCGAAGAGGGCCAGAAGGTCGAGTTCGACGTGGCCCCGGGTCGCAAGGGCGATCAGGCCGAGAACGTTCGGGTCATCTGATCCACACGCTCTGAGCGAAGGCCCTGTCCGGTTCGCCGGACGGGGCCTTCGTCGTTTTCGCCCCGAGTGCGAGGCGGGGCCTCGAGAGCGGGACGCGGATTCCGGTTGCGTCGGTAGCCTCCGCCCGGTGAGCGACCCGGCCGAGACGACCCCACCCGAGGGTGGCTGGATCCGTCGCCTCAGCCCGTACCTGCTGGCCCATCGGCGCAACGTGACCATCGCCCTGGCCGCCTCGGTCGTGGGCCAGGGGCTCGCGGCGCTCACGCCGGTGTTCGCCGCGGTGATCATCGACGACGGCATCACCGCCAAGAACCGCCCGGTGTGGCCGTGGCTGGTGGCCCTCGTGGTGGCGGGCCTGCTGTCGTTCGGCTGTGCCTTCCTGCGGCGCTGGATCGGCGGCCGGGTGAGCCTCGACGTGCAGTTCGACCTGCGCAACGCCATCTACGAGCGGCTGCAGCGCCTCGACTTCGCCGGCCACGACCAGCTCCGCACCGGGCAGCTCGTCTCGCGTGCCTCCACCGACCTCGGGCTGGTGCAGGGGCTGCTCGCCTTCCTGCCGATCATGCTCGGCAACGTGGTGCTGCTCGTCATCGCCCTGGTGGTGATGGTGATCCTGTCGCCGCTGCTCACGCTGGTCGTCGTGGCCACCCTGCCACTGCTGCTCATCGTGTCGCTGCGGCTGCGGAGCCGGGTCTTCCCCGCCACGTGGGACGCCCAGCAGCGCGCCGGCGAGGTGGCCGGCGTGGTCGACGAGGCCGTCACCGGGGTGCGGGTGGTGAAGGGCTTCGGTCAGGAGGAGCGCGAGCTCGACCACCTGGCCGAGGTGGCCACCGGGCTCTACTCGTCTCGGGCCCGGCTGGTGCGCCTGCAGGCCAAGTTCACCTCCACCCTCCAGGCCATCCCGACGCTGGCCCAGGTGGCGGTGCTGGCCCTCGGCGGGTGGCTGGCGCTGAACGGCCAGCTCACCCTGGGAGCGTTCCTCGCCTTCTCCTCGTACCTGGTGCAGCTGGTGTCGCCGGTGCGGATGCTCGCCGGCCTGTTCACCGTCGGGCAGCAGGCCCGGGCCGGCGCCGAGCGCATCCTCGACATCCTCGACGCCAACGCCGAGGTGGTCGACGCCCCCGACGCCATCGAGATCCCGCCGGCCCGCGGCGAGGTGCGCTTCGAGGGGGTGCGGTTCGGCTACTCCCGCAGCGAGCCGGTGCTCGACGGGCTCGACCTGCACGTGGCCGCCGGCGAGGTCGTCGCCCTGGTCGGCACCAGCGGCTCGGGGAAGTCGACCGTCACCGCACTGCTGCCCCGCTTCTACGACGTCGCCGAGGGCCGGGTCACCGTCGACGGCTACGACGTGCGCGACCTCACCCTCGAGTCGCTCCGCCGCCAGGTCGGCCTGGTCTTCGAGGACGCCTTCCTCTTCTCCGACACGGTGCGGGCCAACATCGCCTACGCCCGGCCCGACGCCACCGACGCCGAGGTCGACGCGGCAGCCGCGGCGGCGGGGGCCACGGCGTTCGTGGCGGCCCTGCCCGAGGGCTACGCCACCGTGGTGGGCGAGCGGGGCGTCACCCTCTCGGGCGGTCAGCGCCAGCGCCTCGCCCTGGCCCGGGCGATCCTCACCGATCCCCGCATCCTGGTGCTCGACGACGCCACCTCGGCCGTCGACTCGGCCACCGAGGAGGCCATCCACGACACGTTGCGGGAGCTGATGGCCGACCGCACGACCATCCTCATCGCCCACCGCCGCTCGACCCTGCGCCTGGCCAGCCGCATCGTCGTGCTCGACGCCGGGCGGGTGGTGGCCGAGGGCACCCACGAGGACCTGCTCGAGTCGAGCTCCGTCTACCGCGACCTGTTCGCCGGCCCGGACGACGTCGACCTCACCGCCGGCGACGAGGACCTCGACGGCGAGGGCCTGGGCGAGGTGGCCGAACCGGTGCTCGTCGGCGCGGCGATCACCGAGTCGGCGTGGCCGGCACTGGCCGACGACGACGTGCCGGTGGCCTCCGCCACGGTCGACGCGGGGCCCCGCATCGGCTCACCGGGCGGGGGTGGAGGCGGCGGTGGTGGCCCGATGGGCATGGCGCTCACCGCCACGCCGCAGATGATGGCGGCGCTCGCCACCCTGCCTCCGGCCGATGACCTGCCCGACGTCGACGTGGAGGCCGCCGCCGCATCGGACCCGCCGCCGTTCCTGGTGCGTCGGTTCGTGCGGCCGTGGCAGCGCTGGCTGCTCTTCGGGCTCGGCCTGGTCGTGCTCGACACGCTCCTCACGCTGATGGGCCCCGCCCTCGTGCGGCGCGGCATCGACAGCGGCGTGACCGCCGACGACCCGTCGGGCCTGTGGACCTCGGTCGCCCTGTTCGCCGTGGTCGGCCTCGTCGACTGGGGCGTGGTGTGGGCGTACACCGTCGTCACCGGGCGCACGGCCGAGCGGGCCCTGTTCGCCCTGCGGGTGAAGATCTTCGGGCACCTGCAGCGGCTCAGCCTCGACTACTACGACGCCGAGCTCGACGGCCGGATCATGACCCGCATGACCACCGACGTGGAGGCCCTGTCGCAGCTGGTGCAGACCGGGCTGATCAACGGCGTGGTCGGCATCTTCACGTGCATCGGCGTGTTCGTGTTCCTGATCGTGCTGTCGCCGCCGCTGGCCGCGGTGACCGCGCTGGTGCTGCCGCCGCTGTTCCTCGCCACCTGGTGGTACCGGCGGCAGTCGTCGCGGGCCTACGCCAAGGCGCGTGAGGCCATCGCCGACGTCAACGCCAACCTCCAGGAGAGCCTGTCCGGCGTGCGGGTCGCCCAGGCCTACGTGCGCGAGGGCCGCAACATCAGTGGCTTCCGCTCGGTGAACAGCCGCTACCTCGGGCACCGCCTCGACGCCCAGAAGCTCGTGGCCATGTACTTCCCGTTCGTGCTGCTGCTCTCCGACCTGGCCACCGCGCTGGTGCTCGGGGCGGGCGCCGCGTTCGAGTCGCGGGGCATCGTCACCGCCGGCACGGTGATCGCCTTCCTGCTCTACCTCAACCAGTTCTTCTCGCCGATCCAGCAGCTGTCGCAGGTGCTCGACACCTGGCAGCAGGCCACCGCCTCGATCGAGAAGATCGAGGAGCTGCTCGACACGCCCGAGGGCACGCCGGCGCCCGAGCACCCGGTGGCGGTCGGGCGGCTGCGGGGCGAGGTCGAGCTCCACGACGTGCACTTCGGCTACGCCGGCGCGGCCGGGGCCGAGGCGCTGGCCGGGGTCGACCTGCGGGTGGCCCCGGGCGAGACGGTCGCCCTGGTCGGCGAGACCGGCGCCGGGAAGTCGACCATCGTGAAGCTGCTGGCCCGCTTCTACGACCCGACCTCGGGGTCGGTCGCGGTCGACGGCGTCGACCTGCGCGACATCGACCTCGACGCCTTCCGCCGCCAGCTCGGCGTGGTGCCCCAGGAGGCCTTCCTCTTCACCGGCACCGTGCGCGACAACATCGCCTACGGCCGGCCCGAGGCCGACGAGTCCGAGGTCGAGGCGGCGGCCCGGGCGGTCGGCGCCCACGACTTCATCGCCTCGCTGCCCCTCGGCTACCGCACGCCGGTGAGCGAGCGGGGCCGCTCGCTCTCGTCGGGCCAGCGCCAGCTCATCGCCCTGGCCCGGGCCCGGCTGGTCGACCCCGCCATCCTGCTGCTCGACGAGGCGACGTCCCAGCTCGACCTGGCCAGCGAGGCGCGGGTGCAGCGGGCGATGGACGCCGCGGCCTCCGGTCGCACCACGATCCTGGTGGCCCACCGCCTGCCCACGGCCCGCCAGGCCGACCGCATCGTGGTGATCGACGACGGCCGCATCGCCGAGCAGGGCTCCCACGACGAGCTGCTCGCCGCGCGACGGCCGCTACGCCGAGCTGTGGCGGGCCTTCGCCAGCACCGGCGGCGAGGCCGACACCCCCGTCCCCGCCTGACCCCGGACGCGGAACTGGCCGACATCCCGCGTCGACGTTGACGCGAGATGCCGGCCAGTTCGAACGAGGTGGGTCAGCCGGCCTCGGAGTGGGTGACGGGCTGCTCGCCCATCCACTGGCGCAGGGTGTTCTTGAGCTTGGTCTGCTGGATGAACAGGTCGTGCTCGGCCGGCACCGGCGTCGCCGCCTGGGGGGCCTTGAAGTAGAAGCTCAGCCACTCCTGCACGCCCGACTGGCCGGCGCGGGCGGCGAGGTCCATGAACAGGGCGAGGTCGAGGACGATCGGCGCGGCGAGGATGGAGTCGCGGCAGAGGAAGTCGATCTTCAGCTGCATCGGGTAGCCCATCCACCCGAAGATGTCGATGTTGTCCCAGCCCTCCTTGTTGTCGCCGCGGGGCGGGTAGTAGTTGATCCGCACCACGTGGTCGACGTTGCCGTAGAGCTCGGGGTAGAGGTCGGGCTGCAGGATCGAGTCGATCACGCCGAGCTTCGAGACCTCCTTGGTCTTGAAGTTCTCCGGATCGTCGAGGACCTCGCCGTCGCGGTTGCCGAGGATGTTGGTGGAGTACCAGCCGCGCAGGCCGAGCATGCGGGCCTTCAGGCCCGGGGCCAGCAGCGTCTTCATCCAGGTCTGGCCGGTCTTGAAGTCCTTGCCGGCGATCGGCACGCCCTCACGGGCGGCGAGCTCGCGCATGCAGGGGAGGTCGACCGACAGGTTCGGGGCGCCGTTGGCGAAGGGCACCTTCGAGATCAGCGCGGCGTAGGCGTAGATCTGGCTGGGGGAGATGTTGTCGTCGTTGGCCTTCAGACCGGCCTCGAACGCCTCGATCGTCATGTGGACGGCGGAGGCCTCCTGGTAGGCCTCGGTGGAGCCGCACCACACCATGACGAGGCGATCGCACTGGTTCTCGGTGCGGAAGTTCTCGATGTCGGCGATGAGGGCCTCGGCCTGCGCCCACTTGTCGGTCTCGGCCTTCACGCGGGTGCCGTCGAGGCGCTTGACCCAGCGCTGGTCGAACACGGCGTCCATGGCGACGATGCCCTCGAGCTCGGCGGAGATGGGGCCGAGGTCCTTCTCCTCGAGCACGCCGCAGGTGCGGGCGGCCTCGAGGGCGTTGGGGCTGATCGGGTCCCAGCCACCGAAGACGAGGTCGCCGAGGTCGGCGAGGGGCACGAACTCGCGGATGAGCGGGTTGCGGTTCTCCTCGCGCTTCCCGAGCCGGATGTGGGCCAGCTGGCTCAGGGAGCCGACGGGTACGGCCTTGCCGGCGCGGGCGGCGATGACGCCGGCCATGAAGGTGGAGGAGACGGCGCCCATGCCGGGGGTGAGGACCCCGAGGCGGCCGGTGGCGGGAGCGATGTTCACTGACTCGGTCATGGCCACGAGGGTAGGGGATGCTTCACGTTGCTCTCGGTCAGTTCAGAAACACTGAAGAGTAGATGCGGGAGGCTGTCGGTGGACGTCCCGGAGGGAGATACCTGGAGGGGTGTAGAAACGGCGCATGAAGAAGTGGGGACCGCTCGTCATCCTGGCCGCCGCGCAGTTCGTGATGGTGCTCGACCAGGCCGTCATGAACGTGTCGATCAGTCAGCTCGTCATCGACTTCGACACGACGGTCACCACCATCCAGGCGGTCATCACCCTCTACTCGCTGATGATGGCGATGCTGATGCTCACCGGCGGGAAGATCGGCGACATCATCGGCCGCCGCCGGGCGTTCGCCATCGGCCTCGTGATCTACGGCTGCGGCTCCGCCCTCACCGCGGCATCCCAGACGGTGCCCCAGCTCGCGTTCGGTTGGTCGATCCTCGAAGGCATCGGCGCCGCCCTCGTGCTGCCGGCGCTGGCCGCGCTCATCGCCGGCAACTACCAGGGCAGAGACCGGGCGGCCGCCTACGCCGTCATCGGTGGCGTCGCCGGTGCCGGCATCGCCGTGGGCCCGATCCTCGGCGGGTGGGCCACCACCGAGCTGTCGTGGCGGGTCGTGTTCCTGGGCGAGGTCGTGATGGTGCTGCTGATCCTCGCCGGGCTGCGGATGCTCACCGACGCCCCCGGACCGGAGAAGAAGCCCAAGCTCGACTTCCTGGGCGCCGTGCTCTCGGCCTCGGGCCTCGGGCTCATCGTCTTCGCGATGCTGCAGGCCAGCATCTGGGGCTGGATCCAGCCCAAGGACTCGCCCGTCGAGCCGTTCGGCTTCGCCCTCACCCCGTTCGTGATCGCCGCCGGTGGCGTGGTGCTGTGGCTCTTCGTGAAGTGGCAGCACCGCCGCGAGGCCTCGGGCACCGACCCGCTCGTGCACGTCGGGCTGTTCCGCATCACGCCGCTGCGTGCGGGTCTGCAGGCGATGCTGGCGCAGAACCTCATCCTCATGGGCGTGTTCTTCACCATCCCGCTCTACCTGCAGCTCGTGCTCGGGTTCGACGCCCTCGACACCGGCATCAAGATGTTGCCGGTCTCGGTGGCGATGTTCCTCGCCTCGGTGGTGGGCTCCCGCCTGGCGCTGAAGTTCTCGACGCGTTCGATCGTGCGCAGCGGCCTGTCGGTGATCCTGGTGGCGGCGCTGCTGCTGTTGTGGACCATCCAGCCCTCGCTCCGCGGTGCCGGGTTCGCCATCGCCATGGCGCTGCTCGGGCTCGGCATGGGCCTCATCGCCTCGCAGGTCGGCAACGTGGTGCAGTCGTCGGTCGACGCCTCGGGCCGTAGCGAGGCCGGCGGCCTCCAGTACACGTCGCAGCAGCTCGGCTCGGCCGTCGGCGTCGCCCTCATCGGGGCCATCGTGCTCTCGGGCCTCACCGCCACCTTCCTCGACAAGATCGAGAGCGACCCACGCATCACCGACCAGGTCGAGCAGCAGGCCACGGTCGCCGTGCAGGGCGGGGTGAGCTTCGTCTCCACCGACACCGTCGAGCAGGCCGCCACCGACGCCGGGCTGCCCCCCGACCAGGTCGCCGCCCTCACCGAGAACTACGCCGACTCGCAGCTGGTGGCGCTGAAGGTCGGCCTGTTGGCCAGCGCCGCCATCGCCCTCGGGGCCCTGGCCGCCACCGGCGGCCTCCCGAGCAGGAAGCCCACACCCGAGGACCCGTCTGGCCTCGGCGAGCCGGCGGAGGAAGCGGCCGCCTGAGCACGGCGAGGCCGGACACCACCGAATCGGTGGTCACCTGCCTCCTGGGAGGTCCGGCCTCGGACCTGTGAGGCACGACACCACCGTTCCGGTGGTCCTCCGCCTCGCGGCTCCTGAGGCCGATCCGCTGGTGTGGCCTGCAGATCTGCCTCCGATCCATCCCGTGGCGCGCCACCTGAGGCGGATCCGCAGGTGTGAGCTGCACATCTGCCTCCGGAGAGGGGCCATTGACTGAACGGAGAGCGGGGATCGTTCAGGGTTGCTGAACTACCGTCGGCGGGGTGCCGGAGATCGACCCGCCGCTGCCCGCCCTCACCGTCCCGCAGCTGAGCTATCTGGTGGCGGTGGCGTCGCACACCACCTTCTCGGAGGCGGCGGCGTCGCTCGGGGTCACCACCTCGGCGTTGTCGCAGGGGCTGTCGGAGCTCGAGCGGCGGGTGGGCATCGACCTGTTCGAGCGGGTGGGCCGGCGCCAGGTGCTGCGGCCCGAGGCCGAGGAGGTCCTCGCCTACGCCCGCCGGGTCGTGGCCGACACCCGTGACCTGGCCCGATGGGCGGCCAGCGCCCGGGCCGGCACCACCGGGCGCCTTCGGGTGGGGATGATCGACGCCGCCGCGGTGGCCCACTTCCCCGCCCAGCTGCGGGCGTTCCGCAAGGCCAACCCCGAGGTCGAGCTGCGCCTGGTCGTGGCCCCGTCGGGGGAGCTGCTCGAGCAGCTACGGGCCGGGGCGCTCGACGTGGCGGTGGTCGTCGAGCCCCCGACCGACGGCCGCGGCCGACGGGCTCGACCTGCTGCCGTTGCTCGAGGAGCCGCTCGTCGTGGTGGCGCCCGAGGGCCGGGAGGTCGGGCCGCCGGGGGAGTGGGGGCCGTGGGTGCTCTTCCCCCGGGGCTCGCACACCAGGGCGACGATCGAACGGGAGCTGCGGGGCCTCGGTGCACCGGTCGAGGTCGTCGCCGAGTCGCACCAGCCCGAGGTGCTGCGGGAGATGGCCCGCCTCGGCGTGGGCTGGACCGTGCTGCCCGAGGCCCAGGCCCGCGCCGGCCGTGGTCGAGGGAGGCAAGGGCGTGGGCCGGGCGCTCACCACCCGCCGCCTGGTGGTGGCCCGACGGGCCGGCCGCGTCGACCAGCCCGCCGCCGACCACTTCGTCGCCGCCCTACGAGGTTGAGCCGGCCCGTCCTGGACGAGCAGGTCCGTGTCGACGGGGTCGGCGGGGAACTGCAGGGCTGATCCCGGTCCCTAGGTCCCGAGCACGGCGGGGGCCTCCCCGAAGGGGGCGGAGAAGCGCTCGCACCAGATCACGACCGACTGGATGGTGGCCAGGTCGAGGTCGGCGGGGATCTCGTAGTTCTGGCTACCGATGTTGCCCTTGAGCCGGCCGAGCTCGAGCAGGTCCCCGTAGTCGCCCGAGCCGGCGGCGGCGGTGTTGAGCACGACCCGGAGGTCGGGCCCGTTGTCGGTCTCGAGGTCCTCGATGCGCAGCAGCCGCGACCCGTCGGGCTGCACCACCAGGTAGGCGTTGCCGGCCGTTGGGTGGTCGAGGCTCACGAACGCACCGCTGGTGACCGCGACCGGCGATCCGATGCGCGCCGCCTCGGCCGTGGCGGCCGTGACGGGATCGACCGGGGGCGCCGGCACGGCGGCGGGCTCGTCGACCATCGGCTCCTCGGCTGCGGCCGCAGGGGCGGGGGTGGTGACCACGAGGTCCGGGAGGGCTTCGTTGACCTTGTCGTCGAGGAAGAGCTTCTGGGGCTGGAACCAGGCGATGACGACGACGGCGAGGGCGACGAAGGCCGCCCCGCCGACCAGGTACCAGGTACGACGACGGCGCCGGCGGGTGGTGGTGTCGGGTTCGGGAACGAGCTCGGTGGTCATGGCGGTGATGCTGCGGCACGGGTGTGGAGACGATCGAACGAACGTCTCAACGATCTCGAAACTCTGCGCCGGCGGCGGCTCCCGCCGGGGGTGCGGTCCTACCCTGCTCGTCGTGGAGGGACAGCCCGAGACCGCGCCGGTCCTCGTCGTCGACGACGAGCCGACCGTTCGCGAGGTGGTGGCCGAGTACCTGAGGCGCGACGGCTTCGAGGTCGTCGAGGCCTCGGACGGGACGGCAGCGGCCGCCTGGCTGGCCGACAACCGACCGGCGCTCGTCGTGCTCGACGTCATGCTCCCCGGACTCGACGGGCTGAGCGTGCTCCGCGACCTCCGTGCTCGGGGTGACGTGCCGGTGATCCTCCTCACCGCCCGGGCCGAGGAGGTCGATCGCATCGTCGGCCTCGAGCTCGGTGCCGACGACTACGTGGTGAAGCCGTTCTCCCCCCGGGAGTTGGTCGCCCGTGTCCGCACCGTCCTCCGGCGGGTGCCGGTGGGCGCCCCCGGGTCGGGCGGGCCGACGTCGACCGACGCCCGTGACGAGGTCATCGAGGTCGATGGTGGCCTGCGCATCGACCGTCGATCCCGTGAGGTCACCGTGCGGGTCGGCCGCCGTGGCCCTCACCCCCAAGGAGTTCGACCTCCTCGCTCACCTGGCGTCGTCTCCCCGCCAGGTCTTCTCCCGCCGCCAGCTGCTCGACCAGGTCTGGGACTCGTCCCCGGACTACCAGGATCCCGCCACGGTCACCGTCCACGTCGGTCGTCTCCGCCAGAAGGTGGAGGCCGATGCCGAGCAGCCCCGGTGGATCGTCACCGTGTGGGGCGTCGGCTACCGGTTCGAGCCGTGACCGTGACCGTGAGCGCAGCGGTGGTCGCGTCGGCGAGCTGGGCCGGGGAGATCTCCGCCCACCCGGGCCGTGCCGTCGCCGCCGCGGTGGTGCTCGGCGCCGCAGTGGTCGTGGCCGGCGCGGCGATGCGGGCCCTCAACCGCCGCACCCCCTCCCTGCGCGCCCAGGTGCTGGGCATCACCCTCGCGGGCCTGGTGCTGGGCACCATCGCAGCCGTCGCCCTGGCGTGGCTGATGGTCCTCGACGGGGGCGAGCTGGCGACGGTGGTCTCGGTCCTCGCCATCACCTCGGTCTTCGCGGTGGGCCTCGTGGTCGTCGCCACGGCGCCGCTTGGTCGCGACGTGCGATCGCTCGAGGGCACCGTCGAGCGGATGGAGCACGGGGACCGCAGCGCCCGCACGGGTCTGGCCCGCACCGACGAGCTGGGCCACGTCGCCCTGGCCGTCGACCGGCTCAACACCCGTCTCGGCGAGCTGGAGCGGGAGCGGGCGGAGCTGGAGGAGGAGCGCACCGTCCTGCTCTCCAACATCAGCCACGACCTGCGCACGCCTCTGGCTGCGCTGCGGGCCGCGGTCGAGGCGCTCGCCGACGGGGTCGTCGACGACGTCCCCCGCTTCTACCGGTCGATGGAGCGGGATGTCGAAGCCCTGGGCTCACTGGTCGACGACCTCTTCCTCCTGGTCCGGATGGAGGACGGCCGCCTCGATCTCGACGAGCGCTCCCTCGACCTCGCCGAGGTCGCCGACGAGGCCCTCGAGGTGCTGGCTCCAACGGCGGCGGCGCGGCAGGTGGAGCTCCGGCTCGACACCGCGGGTCGAGTCGGCGCCACCGGCGACGCCCGGGCCCTCGGCAGGGTGGTGCGGAACCTCGTCGACAACGCCATCCGCCACGCGCCGCCCGGCTCGACGGTGCGGGTCGAGGTGTCGCCCGGCGCCGCCGGCTCCACCATCAGCGTGATCGATGCGGGCCCGGGCTTCCCCGACGGCTTCGTCGACGCCGCCTTCGACCGCTTCAGCCGGGCCGACCCGAGCCGGACGCGAGGGACCGGTGGAGCCGGACTGGGCCTGGCCATCGCCCGGGGACTCATCGAGGCCCACGGGGGCGAGGTCTGGATCGACCCGCCGCCCGGTGGGCGGGTGTCGTTCCGGCTCCCCGCCTGAGAGAACGGCAGGTGAACACTGCCTTCGGGGTCCGCTCGGTCCGTTGGCGGTGATCCTTCGCCTGCTACACAGAGGCGGTCGGGAGAAGGCGCGGGAGTGGTGATGGGCGAGGTCGGCAACCAGAGCCGATGGTCGACGCTGAGCCGGTGGTCGTTGCTGCGGCAGGGGCTGCGGGTGGCGCTCGGCGTGCTCGCCTTCATCTGGACCGTCGTCACCGTGGCCTGGATCAAGCTCGACCACCCGCTGAACGCGGCGGTCACCGCCGTCATCGTCCTGGCCGACCTGCTGTGGGTCGTGCGCACCGGGCACGCCGCCACGGGGGCCGAGGCCGACGACGCGTGGAGCCGCAAGGCGGTGCCGGTCGGGGCCGCGGTGCTCGTGTTCAGCCTCGCCGCGCTCAGCCCCAGCCGCTCGACCAGCCCGGCGGGGGCGATCGTGGGGCTCTCGTTCGTGTTCTGGTCGTGCCTGTGCCTGGCCGTGTGGCTCACCGGCACCCCGGCCCGGGCGGCGGCCCGACCTGCACATCCCGCCCGGACGCGCCCCGGGCGCAGCTGAGGGCAGCTGCGCCCGGGACGAACGTCGACGTCTCGGTGACGCCTACTTCTTGCCGAGGTCCTTCACGGCGTCGGCGACCTTGTCGACGCCCTCCTTGACCTTGCCCTTGGCCTGGTCGAGCTTGCCTTCGCGCTTCAGGTCGTCGTTGTCGGTGAGGTCACCGGCAGCTTCCTTGGCGTGGCCCTTGGCGTCATCCATGTTCGGCATCTGGGGGTTCCTCTCGTTCGTCGGACTCCCTCTCACCTACCCGCCGGGGTGGGCGCCCAGACGGCCTCGATGCGGAGTCGTACGCTGCCCGACGGGCCGGTCGACCTCTCCGTCGCTCCCTGGCCGTCCCCCGGAGGTCCTCTCATGACGCTCGTCGACGCCGCCATCCTCGGTCAGCGCGCCGGCCGCTACAGCGGTCACCGCCCCCACTGGATCGGCATCGTGTTCATGTCGCTGCTGGTGGTGCTCGTGATCGCCGGCATCGTGGCGCTGATCGTGTGGGCCTCCCGCTCCCGCTCCACGGCCCACCCCGTCGCCGCCGCACCGGCCCCGCCCGTTCCGGTCGCGTCGGGCGGGTCGCCCGCCGCCTCCGCGTCGGCCGACGCCCGCCGCATCCTCGACGAGCGCCTTGCGCGCGGCGAGATCGAGCCGGACGAGTACCGGGCGCGCCGCGACGCGCTGGAGAGCTGAACGTCGGGCGCAGCGATCCCCTGCCGGTACCGTCCGTCCGGTGAGTGACGAGACCGACCAGCCGGTGGCGGGCGACCCCGAGGAGACCGCGCCCGACGACCTGGCTGCGCCCGACGAGGTCGCCGCGCCCGACGCGGAGGCCGGCCGCGGGGCGCGGGGCGGCCTGCGCGTCGCCGTGATCGTGCTGGCCGTGCTCATCGTGGGCGGCGCCGTCGCCGCCTGGCTGCTCAGCGACGACGATCCCGGGCTCACCGGGCCGGCTGCGGCCGACGCCCTGATCGAGGCCTACACCCGCAACCTCGACGCCACCTTCGTGGTCGAGGGCGAGCTCACCCGCACGCTCGCCGACGGGCGCACCCTCAGCTCGGCCTACCTCACCGTGCAGCGCCCGCCCGACCACCTCCAGCGCTCGCTCGGGTCGACCTCGGGCGACCTCAACGGCCGCACGGTGAACTGCTCGACCCCGCCCGGCGGTGAGTACACCTGCGCCGCGTCGGGCGAGGCCGTGCCGTGGGACGAGCAGCGGGCCACGATCCTCGGCGCCCTCGACACCTACGTCCGCGGCGACGATCCCGTCTACGACGTGAGCGTCGACGACGCCGACTGCTTCGTGCTCGTGCGCCGCCGCACCGAGCTCGACGCCACCTACGGCCGGGGCGCCCGGCTGTGCTTCGACCCGACCTACGCGGCCCTGCGCCGCCTCGAGGTGCAGCGCGACGGCGGGGCCACCGACGTCATGCTGGCGGCCCGCATCACCGACCAGGTCACCGACGCCGACTTCGATCTCCAGGGGGACTCCACCTACGATCCCCAGGTTCCGGACGACACCGGGACGGTCCCTCCCACCAGCGCCTAGGAGCGAGCTGTGATCTTCGGGGAGAGCGGCGACGGCGACATCAACCCGCTCGGCGACAACCTGCTGCCCCTGCTGCTGCTCGCCCTCGGTGGCGCGCTGGCCATCGGCACGATCGTCGCGCTCGTGCGGCCGCCGAAGAACCCGAAGACCGGCGACCTCGTCCGTCCGCCGCTCGGCCGCAGCATCGTGATGATCGCCCTCGGGTCGATCGCGGCCATCTGGGGCCTCGCCTCGGTGCTCACCTGAGCCCGCCGGCTCCCTCCTGAACGGCCTTCGCCATGGACACGACCACCACCTCCGTCCTCACGCTCCAGTGCGCCGACCAGCCCGGCATCGTCGCCGCGGTCGCCAACCTGATCGCCGACGCCGGCGGCAACATCGCCAACGCCGACCAGCACACCGACCGCGAGTCGAGCGTGTTCCTCCAGCGCATCGAGATCGACGGGCCCATCGACTGGTCGGCCTTCGAGCGGGGGCTGGCCGAGCTGGTCGAACGCTTCGGCATGCAGTCGGCGCTGCACCGCCCCGGAACGCGGGCCCGCGTCGCCATCGCCTGCTCGGGCGAGCTCTACTGCGCCGCCGACCTGCTCAACCGGGTCGAGCTCGGCGAGCTCGACGTCGACGTGGTCGCCCTCGTCTCCGACAAGGAGGCCGCCGCGCCGCTCGCCGCCCGCCACGACGTGCCGTTCGTGCACGTCGCCGGGGGCCTCGCCGGCGAGGAGCGGGCCGCGCAGGAGGCCGCCTTCGCCGCCCAGCTCACCGACCTGGCCCCCGATCTGGTGGTGCTGGCCCGCTACATGCGCATCCTCCCGGAGGCCATCACCGAGGCGTGGGCGGGGCGGATGATCAACATCCACCACTCGTTCCTCCCCGCCTTCCCCGGCGCCCGGCCCTACCACCGGGCCCACCAGCGGGGCGTGAAGCTCATCGGCGCCACCGCCCACTACGTCACCGCCGAGCTCGACGCCGGGCCGATCATCGCCCAGGGCGTGGCCACGGTGACCCACCGAGACGAGGTCGAGGACCTCGTGCGCAAGGGCCGCGACGTCGAGCGCAAGACGCTGGCCGACGCCGTGCGCCTCCACCTCGAGCACCGGGTGCTCGTGTGGGACAACCGCACCTGCGTCTTCGCCTGAGCGAGCGGCCGGCGTCAGTCGAGGGAGATGCCGTCGGCGTCGCGGCCGGCGAGGGTGCGCAGGAGCGCGACGAGGTCGTCGCGGTCGCCTGCTGGGCCCGAAGAACACCTTGTCGAGGGCGTCGACCGCGTCGAGGGCGGCCGCCGCGGAGGCCCGGCCCCCGGCCGTCACGGTGAGGCGCTTGATGCGGGCGTCGGACGGGTCGGGGTGGCGCTCGACCAGCCCCGAGGCCTCGAGGGACCGCAGCACCTGCGAGGTCATCATGGCGTCGGTGCCGGCGTGCTCGGCCAGCTCCCGCTGGCTGGGCGGGCCGGTGCGGTCCTCGAGGAACCAGGCGCTGGCCAGCAGCACGAACTGCACGTGGGTGAGGCCGGTGGGCTTCAGGGCCACACCGACCATGCGCTGCCAGCGGAGGGTGGCGTGCCACAGCAGGAAGCCCGGCTTCTCCCAGGCGGAGCGGTCGGGGTGCTCGGCGGTGCCGGCCTTCGACGAGGGCTTCCCGGCCGGGGTCATCGGCACCCGTCCGCCATATAGTCTGTGCGCATATGATCTTCCCTCGAGCCGGAGGCGGCACCGCACGAGGAGCTCTCGCGAGGAGTCGGAAGCGATGCTAGGGGAGGTGTCGCTGACCGTTGACGGACACCCCGTCACCCTCGCCCCCGAGCTCGGCGACAGCCTGCTGCGGGCCCTGCGCGACGCCGGGAGCACCCAGGTCACGGGCGCGTGTGAGCAGGGCGAGTGCGGGTCGTGCTCGGTCGTGCTCGACGGGCGGCTGGTGGCCTCGTGCCTGGTGGCTGCGGTCGTGTGCGACGGCGCCGAGGTGCGCACCGCGCCCGGCCTGCTGGGCGCCGACCTGGCCGAGGCGCTGGCCCGCCACGGGGCGGTGCAGTGCGGGTTCTGCACGCCGGGGATCGTGGTGGCGGCCGAGGCCACCATCGCCGCCGCGCTCGACGAGGGCCGGGAGCTGCCGGCGGCCTCGGTGCGCGAGGCCCTGGCCGGGAACCTGTGCCGGTGCACCGGCTACGAGGGCATCGTCGCCGCCGTGGTCGAGGTCGCCGCGGAGCGTTCGGGTGGCAACGCGTGACCACCCTCGACGCAACGCCGAGGGTGCAGTCGCCGGCGGCGGGCCTCGTCGGCCGCTCGGTGGCCCGGCCCGACGTGCCGGCCAAGATCGACGGGTCGTTCGAGTTCTCCAACGACGTCGTGGTGCCCGGGATGCTCTTCGGGGCCACGGTGCGCAGCCCCCACGCCCACGCCCGCATCATCCACCTCGACACCGCGCCGGCCCTCGCCCTCCCCAACGTGGTGGCGGCGTACACGCTCGACGACGTGCCCGGCGCCCGGTGGGTGGGCCACATCGTCGACGACCAGCCGGTGCTGGCCGACGGCGTCGTCCGCTACCAGGGCGAGCCCGTCGCCTTCGTGGTGGCCACCAGCCAGCAGCAGGCGTGGCAGGCGGCCGAGGCCGTGGTCGTCGACTACGAGGTGCTCGAGCCGCTCACCGATCCCGAGACGGCGCTCGTCGAGGGCGCGCCCGAGATCCACCCCGCCGGCAACCTGTTCCGCCGCCTCGAGCTGCGCCACGGTGACCCGGGTGAGGTCGCAGCCGTCGAGGTCAGCGGCACCTGGGAGACCGGCCGCCAGGACCAGGCGTTCCTCGGGCCCGAGAGCGCGGTCGCCGTACCCGACGCCGACGGCGGGGTCACCCTCCACGTCGCCACCCAGGACCTCCACCTCGACCGCCAGCAGGTCGCCACCGCGCTCGGGCTCGCCGAGCCGCTGGTGCGCATCCGCCTCTCCGGCGTGGGCGGCGCCTTCGGAGGTCGAGAGGACACGACCTGCCAGATCCACCTGGCGATGGCTGCCCGCGACCTCGGCCGCCCGGTCAAGACCACCTACCGGCGCGACGAGTCGTTCCTGGCCCATCCGCAGCGCCACCCCTCGCGCTACCGCTACACGGTCGGGGCCGACCCCGACGGCACGCTGCGCTACGTGCGGGCCCACGTGCTGCTCGACGGCGGCGCCTACGCCTCCACCTCGGGCCCGGTGCTGGGCAGTGCCTGCTACTTCGCCGCCGGCCCCTACCGGGTGCCCTCGGTCGAGATCATCGGCGAGGCCGTGCGCACCAACAACCCGGTGGCGGGGGCCATGCGGGGGTTCGGCGCGGTGCAGGCGTGCTTCGGCATCGAGTCGACGATGGACCTGCTCGCCGCCGAGCTCGGGATGGATCCGGTGGAGCTGCGCCGCCACAACGCGCTGCGCCCCGGCGACCCCTTCCCCACCTCGGGCCAGCCCTTCGAGTCGAACATCGACGTCGTCGGGATCCTCGACCGCTGCCTCGTCCTCCCGATGCCCGACGCCGATCCCGTCGAGGTCGCCGATGCGTACCGGTTCCCCGGGGGGACCGGCCGCACCTCCGAGGGCGAGGGGGTGCGCCGGGGCGTCGGCGTGGCGCTCGGGATCAAGAACCACCTCTACGGCGCGGGCATGACCGAGTGGTCGCTCGCGTCGGTGCGCCTCGCCGCCACCGGGGCCGAGGTCCGCACCGCCGCCACCGAGGTCGGCCAGGGCATCGGCTCGGCCCTCGTGCAGGTCGCCACCGACGCCCTCGGCGGGCTGCCCGTGCGGGTGGCCACCGCCCACTCCGAGGCCGGCTACGCCGGGTCGTCGTCGGCCAGCCGCCAGACGTGGATGGCCTCCGGTGCCGTGCTCTCGGCCTGTGCTCGGGCGCTCGAGCAGTTGGCGTTGGTCGTCGCCCGTCGCCTCGGTGTCGACCCGGCGGAGGTCTCGCTGGCGGACGGGCACGTCCTCGTCGCCGGCCGCCGCCTCACCCTGGGCGAGGCCCTGGGCGACGAGGTCGTCGAGTCCGGCGGCCGCTACGACGCGCCCGCGACCCACGCCGGCGACCCGACGAGCGGCCGGGGTGACGTGCACGTGGGCTGGATGGTCGTCGCCCACCGCGCGGTCGTCGACGTCGACACCGAGCTCGGCCTGGCCAAGGTGGTGCAGGTCGCCACCGCCCAGGACGTCGGCCGTGCCCTCAACCCCCGCGAGGTGCGGGGCCAGATCACCGGCGGCATCTCCCAGGGCGTCGGCCTGGCCCTCACCGAGCACCTCGACGCACCGGGCGGGCTGGTGGCCAACGGGTCGTTCACCGACTACCTGATCCCGACGGCGGCCGACATGCCCGAGGTCGTGGCCGACGTGCTCGAGCCCGGCGATCCGCAGGGCCCGCTCGGCCTGCGCGGTGCCGGTGAGCCCCCGTCGCTCTCGTCCACCGCCGCGGTGGCCGCGGCCCTGCGCGCCGCCACCGGCCGCCCCGTCACCCGGGTGCCCGCCCGCCCCCACGACCTCATCCCCTGAGCGATCCGCACTCTCCCCGTGGCTCACCTGGTCGCAGATTCGCCGACCACGTGAGCCAGAGGGTCAGGAGAGGTGGGTTCACCAGGTGCGGGCCCAGGAGTCGTCGGGGGCGACGCCGGTCGTCTCGGCGGCCAGCTCGGCCAGCACCTTGCGGTACTCGAGGGTCATCCGGTCCGACTTCACGTGGACCTCGGTGGTGATCTCCAGCGGGAACTCGGGGCGCACGCCCTCGAGCAGGGCCCGGTCCTCCGACTGCACCTGGCGGTCGATGGCGATGATGCCCTTCTGCTTCTCGAGGTCGGGGCTGTCGTTGCGGGCGATGAACTGGCAGAACTTGGTGTGGCGGTCGTCGACCGGGGTGCACGTCTTGTAGAGCACGTGCTCGAGGCCGTTCTCCTCGTAGTGCAGCAGCCCCCGGAAGACGAACGGCTGCACCAGCTCGGCGTAGGTCGTGCGCTGGGTGAAGTCGCTGGTGATGCCGGTGTTGGCCTTCTGCTGCTCGTTCACCCGGGCGGTGATGGTGACCGAGAACGCCAGGTGGGCGCCCTTGCGCTCGACGTTGAACTCCCCGAGCCTGGGCGCCGAGGAGGTGCCGACCGAGTTGCGGTGCACCCAGGCCACGTGGCTGACGTCGAGGGCGTTGTCGACGATGCGGGGGGCGCAGGCCGCCCACGTCTCGAACATCTCGTGCACGAGCGTGTAGCCCTCGTCGAGCTCCTTCAGGGCGGGGATCGGCTCGCGGGGCACGCCCACGCAGACCCACACCAGGCCGTACTTCTCGTCGGCCAGCACCGACTGCACGTGGGCCCGCGGGGGCACGGGCACGTCGGGCCCGTTGCTCGGGATCTCGACGCACGCGCCGTCGCCGGCGAAGCGCCACCCGTGGTACGGGCACACCAGGCAGCCGTCCTCGACCCAGCCCTGCGACAGGCGGGCGCTGCGATGGGGGCACTCGTCGACCGCGGCGTGGACGGGATCGCCCTCGGCGGGGCGCCAGGCCACGTAGTCGTCGCCGAACAGGCGGAACGGGTGGGGCTCCTGGCCGATCTCCTCGCCGTAGGCGATGGGGTACCAGTACTCCCTGAAGGCCGGGACCTCGCTGACCAGCACGGCTCGCTCCTGTCGGTTCCGTCGGACGGACGACCCAATCATATGCGCGCAGATAATCTTCCTGCCACGCTCGACCTCTCCGCCGGTCGTGAAGGTCGGTAGGGTCGGCGCACCGCAGGGCCATGCGGGGGAACGCAGGGGGAACCGAGCCATGCAGATCAGCTACACGCCCGAGCAGGAAGCGCTCCGCGACGAGCTGCGCGCCTACTACGACGAGCTGCTCGACGAGGACACCCGGGCCTCGTTCCAGGGCGACAGCATCAGCCCGGCGGCCAAGGCCGTCTGGAAGAAGATGTGCGGCGACGGCTGGGCCGGTCTGGGCTGGCCTGTGGAGTACGGCGGCAAGGACCGCGACCCCATCGACCAGTTCATCTTCTTCGACGAGTCGATGCGCGCCGGCGCCCCCGTGGCCACGCTCACGCTCAACACCGTCGGCCCGACGATCATGAACTTCGGCACCGACTGGCAGAAGGAGTTCTTCCTCCCGAAGATCCTCGCCGGCGACATCCACTTCGCCATCGGCTACTCCGAGCCGGGTGCGGGCACCGACCTCGCCTCTCTGCAGACCCGTGCCGTCCGTGACGGCGACGAGTACATCATCAACGGCCAGAAGATGTGGACGTCGCTGGCCGGCGGCTCCGACTACCTGTGGCTCGCCGTGCGCACCGACCCCGAGGCCAAGAAGCACAAGGGCATCTCGGTGATCATCGTCCCGATGGACACGCCCGGCATCACCCTCCAGCCGCTCAAGCTGATGGCGTCGCACGACATCAACGCCACCTACCTCGACGACGTGCGGGTGCCCGCCAAGTACCTGGTGGGCGAGGAGAACGGCGGTTGGGGCCTCATCACCAACCAGCTCAACCACGAGCGCGTCACCCTCTGCTCGAGCGGCAGCCCGGAGTTCACCCTCCAGGAGGTGCGGCGCTGGGCCCAGGAGAACCACCTGGCCGACGGCCGCCGCGTCATCGACCAGGAGTGGGTGCAGCTCAACCTGGCCCGGGTGCACGCCCGGCTCGAGTTCCTGAAGCTGGCCAACTACAAGGTGGCGTGGTCGGCGGCCGCCGACACCCTGCACCCCGCCGACGCCTCGACGGTGAAGGTCTTCGGCACCGAGCTCTACCTCGAGATCTACCGACTGCTCATGGAGATCCTCGGGCCGCGCTCGTCGGTGAAGGACGGTTCGCCCGCCGCCGTGCTGCACGCTCGCCTCGAGATGATGGTGCGCGGCGCCATCATCCTCACCTTCGGTGGCGGCACCAACGAGCTCCAGCGCGACCTCATCGCCATGTTCGGGCTGGGCTTCCCCCGCTCCCGCTGAGTGCCGGGGGCTGGGGAGGGTCCTCCCCAGTCAGCGTCAGACCCCGGTCGGCTCGAGCAGGTCCAGCAGCTCGGACAGCAGCACATCGGCGAGCCACGCCGTGCTGTCGGTGTGGCCGAACGACAGCACCACCCGGTCGGGGTCGGCCGGATGGCGGGCGAGGCCCGCGCAGAACTCGATGACGGGCTCGAGCAGCTGGAACGGCGGCGACGTCGCCGTGATCACCCACCCGCCCGGCCGTTCCGCGAGCAGCACGAGGCGGTGGGCGTAGACCCGCCCCAGGGGCCCTCCGGGGGTGGCCTCGTGCACGACGAACAGGTGCCCGCCGTCGACCGGTATGCCCTGGGAGCCGCCTCGGGCCGCCGTCAGCGCGGGTGGGCCCGGCATCTGCGACACGAGCTCGATCTCTTCACGGTCGCTCAACCGCAGCACCGTCGCCGGGGCGCAGAGGTAGAGGACGTGGAGGGCGCCGTCGTGCACGAACGGCATCCAGTTCTTCTCGTGGCGATCCGGGTCGGGCCCCGGCAGCAGGTGCAGCGTCGTGGCGGCCGGTGCCCCCGGGTCGTCGGTCGGGCCGAGGTCGAGCAGGGCGATCTCGCAGCGCCAGTCGGGGTTGCGGTCGCGCACGGTGGCCGTTGCCCGCCAACGGCCGTCGAGGTGCACCAGCCGGAGGTCCTCGCACCCGACGACCTGGGAAGGGAACACCTCCGCACCGGGAGGCACGGCAGGGAGTGCGACCGTCGAGATGGGCCGCAGCCGGTCGTCGAGGGCGACCAGGCGGTTGCGGGTCCGGACCACCGCGGCCGCGGCGTCGTCGTCGGTGAGGAAGTCGTAGGTGCCGCCGGGGCCGAGCTGGTAGTTGGAGCTCCGCACGATGACGTGGAGCCCGCCGAGGGCGTCGTTGGCCACACTCGGGTTGAACGAGCTCCAGCCCCCGGGGTCGGGCACGTCGAGCAGGGTCAGCGAGGTGCTCGGGGCCAGCTCGGCCAGGGTCGGGCCGGGCTCACCGGTCACCGCAGGGAGCAGGGCGCGGGTCGGGAGCTCGCCCCGCCCGAGGGCGTGGAGGCACCAGGCCCGGTTGTGGTGGACCCACGGCTCGACCCAGGTCGGCACGCCGTCGGCCAGCAGCCGGTCGTTGTCGGCCAGCGCCTGCTCGGCGTCGCCGCAGTGGTAGGCGGCGATGGCGTGCTCGAAGCGCAGCGCCCACTCGTAGGCCTCGGGGTGGACGAAGAGCAGGTCGTCACCCGGGTAGGGGAGGTCGAGGCCCATCCGGGCGAAGGTCCGGGCCAGGTGCGGGGCGCCCCGGCTGCGGTAGCCCCGGGCGAGCTCGAGCAGTGGTTCGGCCCGCACCGGCCGCAGCTCCCACGCCGCCAGGAGCTCGGGCACCGCCGCGAACCAGTCGTCGCGGGCGACGAGTGCCCCGACCTGGAGCTGGGCGTAGAAGACCTCTTCGACCCAACCGCCGAGGCGGACCCGGCGGCGATAGAGCTCGACGGCCTCGGCGGTCAGGCCCATGTCGCGGAGCGTCTGCGCCAGGTAGAAGACCGAGCGGGCATCGTCGGGGTGGCGCTCGAGCTCAGCCTCCAGCAGGCGCCGGTCGCGTTCGAGCTTGTCGCCGCGCGATCCACCGTCGGCGTGGTGCTCGATCACCAACCAGTCGAGCCGTTCGGTGCGGTGGGGCACGTCGCAGGACAGGTGCTCGTGGGTGGGCCCGGTGAACGACCAGGGCAGGTCGGCCTGCACCAGCCGGGGGATCCAGTAGGCGGGGTCGCCCTCGTGGCGCAGCAGCCCGGCCTCGACCGACGGGACGTCGACCGGTCCCTCGATGCGCACCGTCATGTCGGCGTCGAGCAGGAGAAGGTGGGACCCGACCCCCCGGGCCAGCCCCATCAGCTCGGTCCGGTTGGTGCCGAAGTCCACCCAGGGTCGCCGGTGCAGCGTGCCGGGAACCCCGTCGAGCGCCGACTCGATCCGGGCGACGGTGTCGTCGGTGGAGCCGGTGTCGACGATGACCCAGCCCGAGAGCAGGGGCCGTACCGACTCGAGGCATCGCTCGATCACCGCCGACTCGTTCCGCACGATCATGGCGAGGGTGATCGACGGCCCGGGCGCAGCGGGGAAGGTGGGTCCGGTCGGCTCGGGCATGGGTCGGTAGTCTTGCCCGGTGAACGAGCACTTGGGGGGCCTCGGTCCCGAGACGGGCGAGCCGGCGGAGACCCAGCCGGTCGCCGCCGAGCGTGACCCCATCCAGCGGATGACCCGACGTCGCCTCATCGGCGGGCTCGCCGGCGCCGGTGCGCTGTTCGCGGTCTCGCGGCTCGCCCCCGGGTCGAGCAGTGCCGCCATCCGCAACGCGGCGTTCGGCGCGGCGGGCGGCACCAACCAGCCGGCGGCGGCCGGTGGGTCCTTCCTCGCCAACTTCGACTTCGTCACCGGCGTGGTCGACGTGTCCGGCACCACGGGTCTCGGCGGCGGGGTCGAGGTCACCGTCACCGTCCTCGCCCTGCTCAACGGCGACCCCATGCCTCCCGGAGGCGCCGCCTCCACCCGCACCGTCACCGTCACCACCGCAGCCGACGGGTCGTTCGTGGCCGCCCCCTCGTTCGACGGCGCCACCAACCTCAACGCCAACCAGTTCGAGCTCTCGATCGTCACCGGCGCCGACGCCACGGGGGCGTGCCTGGCCGGCTCGCTGATCACCCCCGCCCCGCCCGTCGGCCCCCCCGGTCCCGACGGCCCCACCGGGCCTGCCGGCGTGATCGGCGACACCGGTGTCGCCGGACCGACGGGCAGCGTCGGCCCTACGGGTGTCGTCGGCCCCACCGGTGCCATTGGATCCGACGGTGCCGTCGGGCCCACGGGCGACCTCGGGCCCACAGGCGTCGTCGGCCCCACCGGTGTGTCCGGCGACCTCGGTCCCACCGGCCCCACGGGCATCGCGCTCATCGGGTCGGTCCTCGAGCCCGCCGCCCTCCCGGTGGTCCCCGGTGCCGCGCCCGGTCCCACCGGTCCCGACGGGATCGTCGGCCCGACCGGCCCCGTCGGCGCTCCCGGCGCTCCCGGCCCCACTGGCGCAGTGGGTGACCCCGGTCCCGTCGGCGTCACCGGACCGACTGGCTCCGCCGGCCTCACGGGCCCGACCGGCCCCACGGGCGCAACCGGCCCGGTCGGCGTCACCGGACCGACTGGCTCCGTCGGACTGACGGGCCCGACCGGCCCCGCGGGGTTCGCGCCGGTCGCCCTCGACGCGGAGCCCATCGCCGCGGTCTCGGCGGTCGGGCTCTACCTGCCGCCCGGCCCCGCCGGTGCCACCGGCGTCACCGGACCGACCGGCCCCGTGGGCCCACGCGGTCCGATCGGCGACACCGGTACGACGGGGGTCACCGGCCCGGTCGGCCCGACCGGTCCCACGAGTGCCGGCGCGACCGGCCCGTTCGGTCCCACCGGTCCCACCGGCATCGTCGGGGCGACCGGCTCCGCTGGGCCCATCGGGGTCACGGGCCCGACCGGCGTCTCGTTCGTCTTCGCCCCCGAAGGGGTGCTGTTCGAGCAGCCGTTCTCGGGCACCTTCGAGGTCGACTCCTGCCCCACCCCTCCGACCACCGACGGTGATGTCGCCGGCGACGGTGATTCGAGGGGTGAGGTGACCCCGAACTTCACCGGCTGATCCCTGCCCGCACGCCCACCGCAGCGATCGGCGGGCGCGGGCGCGACGGGCGTGGTCGAATGACGGCCACCGGAACCTGAGGGGGGACCATGGGGGACGACACCGGCGCGGCCGCGGCCGCGCCCTCCGATGACCAGCAGCGCCCGCTCGCCGACGTGCTCGTGGTCGAGATCGGCACGGGGATCGCCGCCGGCTATGCCGGGAAGCTCTTCGTCGACGGCGGCGCGCGGGTCGTGAAGGTCGAGGCACCCGACGGCGATCCGCTGCGACGGTGGTCGGCCACCGGCGCCGATGTCGACGACGCCCCCTCGCCGCTGTTCACCCACCTCGCCGCCGGGAAGCGCTCGGTCGTCGGGGTTCCCGGCGACGTGCGCGTGGCCGACCTGCTCCACGCGGCCGACGTGGTGATCGAGACCGGTGAGCTCGACCCCGACGCCCTCCGGGCCGGGCGCCCCGAGCTCGTGGTGGTCTCCATCTCGCCCTTCGGCCGCACCGGGCCGCTCGCCGGCCGACCGGCCACCGACTTCACCGTCCAGGCCGAGTGCGGCTCCATCGCCGGGCGTGGCGTGCCGGAGCTCCTGCCCGTGCAGGCCGGGGGCCGCACGTCGGAGTGGGCGGCCGGCCTCTACGGCGCCGTCGCCGGGCTGGCGGCGGTGCTCGGCGTGCGGGGCGGGGCCGACGGCACGGTCGTCGACGCCTCCTGGATGGAGGCGATGACGCTCTGCACCAACCTCTTCGCCGATCCCATGTGGAGCATCATGCGCGCCCTCATGGGGATCGAGCCGCCTGGTGACCCCCGCAGCGTCGAGACCCCGTCGATCTACCCGACCGCCGACGGTTGGATCGGCTTCAACACCAACGGCCCCCAGCACGCCGAGGCCTTCCTCCGCCTCATCGAGCGCGACGACCTCATCGAGGCCGGGTACGTCAGCGCCCAGGTCCGGGTGGGCAACCGCCACGAGTTCGACGGCTGGGTGCGCGACTGGACCACCACCTTGACCAGCGCCGAGATCCTCGAGCGGGCCGCGGCCCTGCGGGTGCCCACCGCCCGGGTGAACGACGCGGCCTCGGTGCTCGGCGAGGAGCAGCTGGTCGCCCGGGAGTTCTACGTCCCCTCGGCCGACGGCCGCCTGCGGGTGCCGCGCCCGCACTACCGCATCGACGGACAGCGCCCACCGCTCGCCGGCCTGGCGCCGGCCCTCGACGAGGCGGCCGCCGCGGTCGCCGACCTCACCGCCGAGCGCGAGGCCAGGGCCACGACGCCCGCCGCGGCACCGACGTCGACGTCGACCCCGAGCGCGACCCGCCCGCTCGAGGGACTGAAGGTGCTCGACATCACCTCGTGGTGGGCCGGGCCCTCGAACACCCAGCTGCTCGCCGCCCTGGGCGCCGACGTGGTGCACGTCGAGTCGATCGCCCACCCCGACCCCATGCGGTACGCCGCCGCCGTGGCGTTCATCGACCGTGAGCGGTGGTGGGAGCTCAGCTCGTTCTACATCTGCATCAACACCAACAAGCGCGGCATCACCCTCGACCTCGGCCGCCCCGAGGGCGTGGCGCTGGCCGAGCGGCTCATCGGCTGGGCCGACGTGGTGGTCGAGAACTACACACCCCGGGTCATGCCCAAGTTCGGCCTCGACTGGCCACGGGTGCACGAGCTGAACCCGGCGGCGGTCATGGTGCGCCAGCCCGCGTTCGGCCTCGACGGGCCCTGGGCCGAGCGCCTCGGCTTCGCCCAGAACATGGAGCAGATGTGCGGCATGGCCTTCCTCACCGGCCACGCCGACGAGGAGCCCCTCGTGCCCCGCGGGCCGTGTGACCCCCTGGGCGGGGCCCACGCCGCGTTCGCGACGCTCGTCGGGCTCGCCCGCCGGGCCGTCACCGGTGTCGGCGCGCTGGTGGAGGTGCCGCTGATCGAGGGCGCCCTCAACGTCACCGTCGAGCCGGTCGTCGAGTACACCGCCACCGGTCGGGTGATGGGCCGCGAGGGCAACCGCTCCGCCCACGCCGCGCCCCAGGGCCTCTACGCCTGCGAGGACGACGAGCTCCTCGCCGTGTCGGTCGCGACCGACGCCCAGTGGGCTGCGTTGGCCGAGCTGCTCGGCAAGGACGCCGTGGCCGGGGTCGCCGCCGACGGTGAGCTCGGCTCCCTCGCCGGCCGGCGCCGCCACCACGACCGCCTCGACGCCGTGATCGCCGGCTGGGCGTCGCGCCGAACCGCGGTCGCCGCGGTCGACGAGCTCGTCGGCGCCGGGGTGCCCGCCGCCGCGCTGGCCGACCCCCGCACCATCCACCTCCACCCCCAGCACGTCGCCCGGGGCTACTTCGAGGACACGCCGCACGCGGTGCTCGGGTCGATGCCGGTGTTCGGCATGCCGTTCCGCATCACCGGCCGTGACCGGTGGAACGAGCGGCCGGCGCCGGTGGTGGGGGAGCACAACGACGAGGTGCTCGGTGGCCTGCTCGGGCTGAGCACCGACGACATGGCGGCACTCGCCGCCGCAGGGATCATCGGCGACCGCCCCGCGGGCGCCTGAACGAGGGAGACACGATGGGTGAGTTCGACGGCCAGGTGGCACTGATCACGGGCGCGGCATCCGGCATCGGGCGGGCGTCGGCCCGGCTGTTCGCGGAGGCAGGGGCGAAGGTCGTGGTCGCCGACATCGACCTGCCGATGGCCGAGGAGACCGCCGCCCTCGTCACGGCGGCCGGTGGTGAGGCCATCGCTGTCGAGGTCGACGTCGCCGACGGGGTGTCGGTGAAGGCCATGGTCGACGCCACCATCGAGCGGTTCGGCCGCCTCGACATCGCCCACAACAACGCCGGGATCATGGGCGCGGGCGCGGACATCATCGACATGGACGACGCCGTCTGGCAGCGGGGCATCGACGTGATGCTCACGGGCGTGTTCCTGTGCATGAAGCACGAGATCCCCCACATGATCGGCCAGGGGAAGGGCGCGGTGATCAACACCTCGTCGGGCGCCGGCCTCATCGGCTTCCCGGGGCAGGCCAACTACGTGGCCGCCAAGCACGGCGTGATCGGCCTCACCCGCTCGGCCGCGCTCGAGTACATCACCCGCGGCGTGCGCATCAACGCGATCTGCCCCGGCACCGCCCGGTCGCGCATGGTCGACGAGTGGATGGACGGCAGCGCCGAGGCCGAGGCCGAGGTCGCCGCCCTGCATCCGATCGGCCGCATCGCCGAGCCGGAGGAGATCGCCCGGGCCGCCCTGTGGCTGGCCTCCGACGCCTCCTCGTTCGTGGTCGGTGTGGCCCTGCCGGTCGACGGGGGCTACACCGTCCCCTGAGCCGGTCGGCCGGCGGGGGGGGGCTGGGTGGCGAAGCAGCGCGACGCACCTATGGTGAGCCGTTCCTCGACGAGCGCGCCGGAGGCGACCCATGGACGACCTGCTCACGCTGTCCCGCCCGGAAGCCCGGCCCCGCCGGCCCGACGTCGTGCCCGCGGTGCTCGTCGGCCTGCTGCTCGCGGTCGTCCTGGTGATCACCGGCCTCTCGCTGCGCATGCCGGAGACGGTGAGCCTCACGGTGCAGAACCCGCTGTCGTGGCGGGCCGAGGTCGAGGTTCGCTCCGCCACGTCGGGCAACTGGACCGGGGTCGGGGCCGTGGGTCGCGAGGGTGAGCTCCAGTTCCTCCAGCTCCCCGACCAGGGCACCGAGTGGATCATCCGGTACAGCTACGCCGGGCAGTCCGAGGAGGTCGAGGTCACCCGCGACCAGCTCGAGGCCGACGGGTGGCTCGTGGTCGTGCCGGCCGGGCTCGGTGAGCGGCTGCAGGAGGCCGGGGTCGCCGCGACCACGGGCAGCAGCGCCGGCTAGCGCGGACCACGCCGTCCCGTCCGGCGGAGGATTTCCCCTCCGGTCGGCGGCGCGACGTGCCGATGACTGTGGGCAGGGCGGCACCGGACGCCGGATGGTGCCTGCCTCCACGGATCTCATCCGCACCGCAGCGAAGGCAGTCCCCCATGAGCACGCAGTCCCGCCCCGCACCCGCCACCCCGACCCACCGCCGCTCCCGCCGGAGCTCGCGCTCGCGTCGGGGGCTGTTGGTCGTCGTCGCCCTGGCGGCGCTGGTCACCCTCGTGGGGGCGTCGTGCAAGCAGCTCGACCCCAACAACCGCCCCTCCACCGTCCCGGGTGTCAGCAACGGCAACCTGCCGATGGCGTATCTGGCGTCGACCGTGAGCGGCTGTGTCGTCTACGACGAGTCGGTCAACTCGCTGAACCTGATGATCGCCCAGGCCGCCAAGGACGGCGTCAACCTCCGGCCCATCAGCTGCTACCGCGACTACGCCGGCCAGGTCGCCGCCCGCGACGAGTGGTGCGCCAAGGGGGCCTGCCAGATGGCGGCGGTGCCCGGCACCTCGAACCACGGTTGGGGCAAGGCCGTCGACTTCCGTGACCAGTCCGGCGAGCTGACCTTCGACAGCGCCGGCTACGCCTGGCTGAAGACCTGGGCCAGCTACTACGGCTGGGTGCACCCGAAGGGCATGGAGCAGGGCGGGCCCGTGCCCGAGCCCTGGCACTGGGAGTGGATCGGCGACGGCGGCAAGATGTTCCCCGGCGAGTACTTCGGCCTGGGGAACGCGCCGCTGGCGACGCCCCGGGGCCTGCCGTTCGGCTACGTCGACGCCATCGGCGTGAGCCCCGGCACCGTGTCAGTGGCCGGTTGGGCCATCGACCCCGACCAGGTGGCCTCGATCCCCGTGCACGTCTACGTCGACCAGACCGGCTACGCCATCACGGCCAACAAGAGCCGGCCCGACGTGAACGCGGCATTCCCGCTCTACGCCGCCGCGCAGCACGGCTTCAACGCCTCGTTCGCCGTCGCCCCCGGTGAGCACACGGTGTGCGTCTACGCCCTCAACGTCTCCGGCACCGGGTACAACGTGCAGCTCGACTGCCGCACGGTGACGGTGCCCGACGTGGCGGGCACGGCCTCGGCGCCGACCACCACGGCCACGACGGCACCGGCCACCTCGGCCACGGTCGCACCGACGACCTCCACCGTCGCCCCCACGACGTCGACCACGGCCGCGCCGGCTCAAGCTGCCGGCTCCGCCTCCCGATGATCGGACATGTCCCAGATGACGACGGTCGACACAGCCGGCGCTGACGGCGCCCCGCCCGAAGGGCCTTCCGGGCCGAGCTCCCCGCCGGCCCGACCGGCGCGGCGACACGTCCTCCGCAAGGTCCTGATGGGCCTCGGCATCCTCGTGGTCCTGGTGATCGGCGCCGGCGCGGCCTGGTGGTTCTTCGGTCGCGAAGAGGCCCGTCCCGTCAGCAGCGACACCGCCCTGCAGCAGTTCCGCGACTCCGGCGCGACCGGCGCCCAGGGCGACGGCCGGCCCGCGCTGGGCGTCTACAGCGCGATCGCCACCGGCAGCGAGGACATCGGCATCCCCGGCCTCACCGAGTCGTTCGGCCCCGAAGCCCCCGTCACCGTGACCCACGGCGACGGCGGCTGCTTCACCTACCGGGCCGACCTCAACAACCACCACTGGCGCAGCTGGACCTTCTGCCCGACGAGCGACGCGACCTTCGCCCTCCGCTCGGCCGACACGTCCACGGTCCGCAACGCTCCGGGCCTCGACGTCGACAGCCTCACCACCTACACCTGCCAGACCCCCGTCCCGTACCTCTGGCCCGATCCGACCGTCGGCGACTCCCGTTCGGGCTCGTGCACCGGCACGTCGGACACGATCGAGGGCATCACCGGCGACGCCGGCACCGTGGAGGTGCTCGATCTCGGGACCCTCACGGTCGGCGGCACCGAGGTGGCGGTCGTGCACCTGCGCAGCACCGACACCTTCACCGACGCCCAGACCGGCACCGAGGTCGACGAGTGGTGGCTCGACGTCCGCACCGGCCTGCCGCTGAAGCTGGCCATCGACGCCGACCTCACCAGCAGCGTCGGCGACTACATCGAGAAGGGCACGTTGGAGCTGACGAGCCTCACCCCCGTCACCTGACCCGTCGGGACCGAGGGGACGGGGCGGCTCGTCTTCGTCGCCGTCACTCCCAGCCGTCGGTCAGCTCGGTGAAGGCCCGCAGGCCCCGCCGCACGAGGCGCCGACCCTTCTCCAGGAAGGCAGCCGCCATCAGGGCGGCCAGGCCCACGACGGCCAGCAGGGCCCAGGGCACCCACCCGGTGAGGGGCGGGACCAGCTCGACGAGTGGCGGGACGATCATCAGCACGAGCGCCACGGCCGCGGCCACGGCGCCACCGATCAGGCGCCGTCGGACGCGGGTGACCACGCCGAGGAGCGCCAGGCCGACGCCGAGCGCCACCGCCACCAGCCCCCAGGCCGGCGTGCGGGTGACGGTCTCGACGATGGCGGGTGCCACCACGAAGGCCATGCCGGCCAGGTCGACGACACCGAGCAGGGGGACGGGTCCTGTGGCGCCCGCTCGCCGCCGCGACCACCGGATGATCTCGACCATGGTCAGGATCGTGAGGCCGATCGGCAGGGTGAACCACTGGGCGTCGCCGGTCAGGGCCTCGCTGGCGAAGGTCACCCACGCGGCGAGGAACGCCCACGGCGCCGCCAGCAGCCAGCCGAGGCGCCTCGTCACGACGGCCATCCCCAGCAGCTCGACGCCGGTGGTGGCGAGGACGCCGACGAGCAGCGGCCGGTCCGGGAGCTGAGCGAGGGCCACGGCGAAGGCGGTGGCGAGCAGCAGGCCGCCGGTCAGCAGCACCGGTCGCGGCCACGGCCGCACGGGCCCGTCGTCGGTGGTGCCGACCTCGAGCAGGAGGCTCCCGAACAGCACCGCGGCGAGCGAGCCGGACAGTGCGAACAGCACGGCCGCCGTCGGCCCGAGGGCGAGCCCGCTCCCGGCGAGCACCGCCGCCCCGGGCACGATGACGGCCGTCGTCCACCGGAGCCACCGCTCGTCGAGCGGTCGTGCGAGCAGGCCGGCGGCGGTGGCGGTGGCGGTCAGGCCGAGGGCGACCACGAGGCGGGCGGGGGAGCGGGGCACGTCGGTCGCCAGGAGGGCGAGGGCCGTGAGCTCACCGACCACCGGCACCGCGGCGAACGCGGCGTACCAGTCCTCGCCGAGGTGGAGCCACCGGATCCCCACGGCCAGCGCCAGCAGAGCCGCACCCGAGGCGAGGGCCGTGGCGATGGCGATCGTCTCCGGGTCCCAGCTCAGCCACCAGGCGGTCGAGGCCCACCACCCGGCGACGGTGAGGGCGGCGACCACCTGGAGGGCGGTGCGGATGTCGCCGTGGGTGCGGGTGGCGGCCACCACGCACCCGACGGCGGTGATCCCGAGGGCCAGGGTCAGCCACCCCGGTCCGGCGACGGCAGCGGCCACCAGTGAGACCGGGACCGCGGGCAGCAGCCACGAGGCCGTCCTCGTGCGGACGCCCGTCAGGGCCCAGAGCGCGGCGACCGCCCACCACGTGGCCGGGATCCAGCCGACGATTCCCGAGAGGCCGAGGGCACCGACCGCCGCCACCTGGGCGACGGCGAACGGTGGGAGGTCCCAGCGCTGGACGAACCGCGTGGTGTCGTCGGGGTGGGTCAGGTCGCGGGCGACCTCGGCGGCCACGAGCAGGGCGGCGGCGACGGGTACGAGCAGCCAGGGCGCCTCGAGCAGGTCCCAGGGGGAGAAGAGCAGGAGAGCCGACGCCGCGCCGACCCAACCGATCGTGGACAGGAGCGCCAGGTGCAGCAGCGCCGCGGTGGCGAAGGCCACGGCCGCGCCGGCGAGCAGCGACCATCCGGCCTCCGGTGCCGTCTCGGCCAGGATCGGGGTGAGCGCGAGCGGCGCGGTGACCGCGCCGAGGACGAACGGCGGCCAGAGGGCCGGGCTCCGCACCACCTGCCCGGTGTGCCGGGCGCCGTTGCGGACCTGGTCGACGACCAGGCTGCCGAGCAGCGCGACCGTGGCCCAGGCGAAGGCCGCCCGGTGGAGGTGGTCGGGAGCCACGCCGACGGCGCCGGCCAGGGTCACCGTGGCGATCCCGGAGGCCACCCACCCGAGGGTGATGGTGAAGAGGTTGCCGAGCACGGGGCCGGAGAGGACGGCCATCGCCAGGACCAGCAGCGAGGCCGCGAACGCGGGCCACCACGACGCGGCCGCGGGGACGGCGACGACGCCGGTCCAGATGCCGACCGACAGGGTGCGGCCGACCAGCGGCCGGGAGGCGAAGAGGGCGCGGCCGAGGCCGACCCCGACGAGGGCGACGGCGAGCACCGACACCGGCAGCCAGTGGTCACCGATCGGGACGCGGTCGGTCGCGACCAGGAGGGCTCCGGGCACGAACATCCACCAGGTGAGGGCGGCGCCGCTGAGGAGCACCGACCCGTAGGGCCGCTGCCTGGCCGCGGTGGCATCGGCGTGCACCGTGCTCGTGGCGCCGGCCATCGCGACGAGGAGCCGTGTCCAGAGGTCTCGTTCGGCGGACTGGTGGAGCTCCCCGACGACGGCGCTCACGGCCCAGCCGACCGCGCCGACGGTGAGCGTGGTGGCCACCGCGGGCCACGCCGGTCGGGTGGTCGGGTCCACCTGGGCGCCCACGGCTCCGGCCAGCGCGGCGATGCCGACGACGTGCCCCATCACCGCCACGTGGCCCTCGACCGCGGTGGCGCGGGGCTGGCCGACCACCACCGCGACCAGTCCGACGGCGGCGGCGACCACGGCGGTCGTCGCGGTGGACCAGCCGAGTGACGAGGCGGTGAGCAGCCCGGCGAACGACGCGACGGCGGTCACCAGCCACACCCGGCCGCAGCGCCATTCGGGGACGAGGGCCAGGCCCACGGCGACCGCCACGAGCGCGGCGATCTGGGCGCCGTCGTAGCCGGTCACCGCCGAGCGCTCGCCCAGCACGAGGGCGATCACCACGGCGGACTGGGCGAGGGCCCACATCGTCAGGCCGATCTGATGCAGGTCCTCACGGGCCCGCTGGGTGGCCGAGACGGCGACGATCGCGACGCCCAGACCGACGAGCCCGGCATCGAGGGACCAGATCCTGGAGACCGCGGCCACGGCGAGGAGCGGGAACCCGACGGCCCCGATGACGGCCGGCCACCGGTCGAGGCCGAGGTCCGGTCCGGGCCGGAGCAGGCGGACGAGCGCCCAGGCGGTGCCGAGCAGCGCCACGACGAGCGCGGCCACGGGCTCGGCGAGGGAGAGGAACGCCGCGCATCCGGCCACGACCAGCCAACCGGCGGCGGTGGCGGTGTCGACCTTGCGGCGGGCGGTGACCTCGACCAGGGCGACGAGGGCGACGCTCGAGACGGCCGCGCACCATCCGGTGCCGAACTCGGGTGCGCAGGCGAAGGCGGTGAGCACCACGAGGGCACCCTCGAGGTTGGCGACGAGGACGGGCTGATCGGGCAGGAGCAGCCACACCCCGACCGCCGTGGCGAGACCGGCGACGAGGACGGGCCAGGCGGCGCCGCCGGCCGCGGTGGCCGCGGCCAGCACCACGATCTCGGCGAGTGGCACCCCGACCCAGGCGGCCAGGCGGGTCGGTGCGCTCAGGGTCGCGTCCGGGCGGAGGCGGGCGGCGACGAGGGTGGCGGTCACTGCCACGGCGACGAGGGCCCACTGCCATGGGATCGGATGGGTGACGTCTCGCCCGGCCACCCCGGCGTCGGCGAAGGCCAGGCCGGCGGCCGCCGCGGACCACCACAGCATCGGGGCGACCAGGAACCGCACGGGCGAGTCCGGGCGGCGCCGGGCGGCCAGGGCGAAGAGCCCGGCGACGGCGAGCATCAGCGGGGTGAGGACGAGGGCGAGCGCGCCTCCGGTGAGGTCAGGGGGCACCGGCGCGCCGTCCACGAACGCGGCGACGAGCAGGATCGGCACCACCATGCCGCCGAGGAGGAGGAGCACGTCACCGACGAAGGGCGCTCCCCTGCGGCGCAGGAAGGAGCCGGTGCCCAGCAGGACCGCGGCGGTGGCGATCTCGGCCAGCGGTCGCCAGGCCTCGCCGACGTCGCCGAAGGCGAAGACCACGAAGCCCAGCACGCCGGTGAGCACGAGGGCGACCCCGGCGTAGGCCAGGCCGTGGATCGCCAGGTCGGTCGTGAGCTTCGCGGTTCGGGGCGGCCGGGCGGGCCGACCCGTCGCGCCCGGCCACTGAGGCGGTGCGGGGCGGGTGACGGTGGGCGGAGGGGGCAGCGGGGGCGCGACCGGTCCCGGCGCGGGTGGCGCCGGCCGCGCCGCGGGCGGGGCGGGCCGTGCGGGCCGTGCGACGGGCGGGGCGGGTCGGGTGGTGGACACGGGGCGAGAGGCCGGTGCCGGGGCGGGCCGCGGGGGTGGGGGCAGGAGCGCCACCGCGGCGGCCGGCCGGTTCGTGGCGTCGCCACCCTCGAGGTCGGCGAGCAGTCGACGGTGCACAGCCGCGGTGATGGCCCCGTTGGCGGCCTCCCGCTCGAGGAACGCGGCGATCTCCTGGTGGGGGTCGATCTCGGCGGAGGCTGGTGGTGCGGCCGATCCGGCAGGTGCGGGCGGTGGGGTCGTCTCGACCGGAGCGTCGATGACCCAGCCGGTCCAGTTCGCGCCGTCCCACCAGCGGCGGTCGTGCTCCTGCCAGGGATCGGGGTACCACCCCTTGGTGGTGACCATGTCGTGACCGTACGGCCGCCGATCCCTTAGCGGAAGGTGCGAATGGCACCTCGCCTCGGGCCGTCGGCGACGGCGGTCGGGACCGAGGACCCGTGCGGGCCGACCTCGACGGGCGCACACTGGACGGGAGCGAGGAGGTGCGTGATGACGTCCGTCCCGCCGGTCCCCCAGTGGGCACCACCACGGTCCACCCCCGCGCCGACCGCGCCCGCCCCGGGTCCGGTGGCGAGGCCCCTGCACCGGGGCCGGGCGCTGTTCTGGACGGCACTGGGCCTGCTGATCGGTGGGGCGGTCCTGCTGCTCGTCGGCTTCGGTGGGCTGGTCGCCGACGCCACGCTCCCCGATGACTACCCGGTGGTCGACGTCCCGGGCACCCGTCAGGTGGAGCTCACCGCCGGCGCCACCTACACGATCTACGTCGAGACGCCGGCCGACATCGGTGCCATCAGCCCGCCGGACGTGGTCGTGACCTCCCCGTCGGGTGATGTCGAGCCCCTCGTCGAGCCGGTGCTCGCCGAGGAGACCTACGACCGCGGCCGCTACACGGGCCGCACGCTCGCCGGGCTGGCACCGACGCTGACCGGCACCTACCGGATCACCACGTCGTGGCCGGAGGGCGCGACCGACACCGCCGCGCGCATCGCCGTGGGCGAGTCGACGATCGGGACCGCGTCGCTCGTTGGGGTCACCCTGATGGCCCTCGGGGTGCTCGTCCTGCTCGGCGGGCTCGGGGTCGGCATCGCCTGGCTGGTCCGCCGCGACCGGGAGACGCCTGCCGAGGCGTGAGACCGTTCGGGGTGGGTCGGGTCAGAGCAGGAAGGTGAACAGCTCCGAGCCGGGGGGCACCTGCTCGATGGTGATGCGGCTGGCCGCCATGCGCTCGACCAGGCCGTCGAGGTCGGTGGCCGACTCGAGCTCGATGCCGACGAGGGCCGGACCGGTCTCGCGGTTGTTCTTCTTCACGTACTCGAACAGCACGATGTCGTCGCCCGGGCCGAGCACGTCGTCGAGGAAGTGCCGCAGCGCGCCGGGCTCCTGGGGGAACGTCACCAGGAAGTAGTGGCGCAGACCCTCGTGCAGCAGTGAGCGCTCGACGATCTCGCCGTAGCGGCTGACGTCGTTGTTGCCGCCTGACACGAGGCACACGACCGGCCCCTGCGGCGCTCGGCGCAGCCCCACCCGGAGGGCAGCGCTGGCCAGCGCCCCCGCGGGCTCGGCGATCACGCCCTCGGACTGGTAGAGGTCGAGCATCTCGGAGCACACCGCGCCCTCGGGCACGGCCACGATCTCGTCGACGAGGTTGCGCACGATCGGGAAGGTGACGTCGCCCACCCGGCCGACCGCAGCTCCGTCGACGAACGTGTCGACCGACTCCAGGGCGACGGGGTGGCCGGCGTCGAGCGCCGCCTGCATGCTCGCGGCGCCGGCGGGCTCCACCCCCACGAGGTGGATCGAGGGCGCGTGGGCCTTCAGCCACAGGGCGAGGCCGGCCAGCAGCCCGCCGCCACCCACCGGCACCAGCACGGTGTCGATCGGGCCGCCGGCCTGCTCGAGCAGCTCGGGGGCGATGGTGCCCTGCCCCACGATGGTGCGGGCGTCGTCGAAGGGGTGGACGTACACGGCGCCGGTGCGCTCGGCGTCGGCGTGGGCCGCGGCGCTGGCCTCGTCGTAGGAGCTGCCGGCGATCACCGGCTCGATGCGGGAACCGCCGATGGCGGCGATGCGCTGGCGCTTCTGTCGGGGGGTGTTGGCCGGGAGGTAGACGCGGCCGTCGATGCCGAGGGAGTTGCAGGCGAAGGCGACGCCCTGGCCGTGGTTGCCGGCGCTGGCGCACACCACGCCGCGGGCCCGTTCGTCGGCGGTCAACGACGAGATGACGTTGTAGGCACCCCGCACCTTGTAGGAGCGGCACAGCTGGAGGTCCTCGCGCTTGAGCAGCACGGGGAAGCCCAGGCGCTCGGTGAGGCGGTCGCTCATCTCCAGGGGCGTGCGTCGCACGACCGGCGCCAGGCGGGCCGCCGCCTCGGTGATGGCGTCGGCCGTGGGGTGGTTGGTCACCGGGCCGAGGCTATTGGTCGCCCGACCCACCCGGCGCGGTGGGCCCGCCCAGGCCGCGCTCGGCCAGCTCCCGGAACTCCTCGGGGACGGTGTGCTCGCCGGAGAGCGCGACGGCCGCGTACCCGACCGAGGTGCGGCCGAACCGTTCGCGGACGCGATCCATCGAGCGGTCGAGGGCCCACCGGTCGGCGCCCAGAGGGGTGCCGGGCCGCCGGGGCTCGTCGTCGAGGCCGAGGGGCATCTCGAGCTGCAGCACGGGCTCGGCCACGAGGTGCGAGACCGAGATGGCGAGCAGGGAGATCTCACGTTCGCGGGGGTGGTCGTCGAGCGCCGAGCGGGCCAGGTCGCAGGCGATCTCGGTGAGGGTGAGCGTGGTGGACACGGGGGCGCTCAGGGTGATCGAGCGGGTGACGCTGCGCAGGCCGCGGAAGCGCACCCGCACGGTGACGGTGCGCCCGGCCCGCTCGCCGGCCCGCAGGCGGGTGGCCACCCGGTCGGCGAGGTAGCCGAACGTGACCCGCAGGACGTCGTCGGTGGCGAACCGCCGGCCGAGGGCCGACTGGGCCCCGACCGAGGACGCCCGCCGGTCGGTGTCGATGTGGCGGGGGTCGGCGTTGACGGCGAGCGAGCCGAGCTTGGCGCCGGCCGCCTCGCCGAGCAGGCGGCGCAGCAGCGCGGGCTGGGCGGTGGCCAGCTCACCGATGAGGTGGATGCCGGCGTCGGCCAGCTTGGCCTCGGTGACGGGCCCGACCCCCCACAGCAGCCGCACCGGGAGGGGGTCGAGGAAGGCCTGCTCGGTGCCGGCCTCGACCACCACGAGGCCGTCCGGTTTGGCGACCTGCGAGGCCACCTTGGCCAGGTGCTTGGTGGTGGCCACCCCGACCGAGATGGGCAGGCCGAGCTCGTCGCGCACCCGGGCCCGCACGGTGGCGGCCATCACGGCCGGGGAGCCGAAGAGGTGGACCGACCCGCCCACGTCGGCGAAGGCCTCGTCGATGGAGATGCGCTCGACGGCGGGGGTGAGGTCGCGGAGGACGTCGATGGCGGCGTCGCCGAGGCGCTGGTACTCGCGGAAGTGCCCGCCGACGAAGAGCAGGTCGGGGCACAGCTGCCTGGCCTTCGAGCCGGACATGCCGCCCTGCACCCCGAAGGCCTTGGCCTCGTACGACGCGGCCAGCACGACCCCGCCCCCGACCGCGATGGGCTTGCCCCTGAGCGTCGGGTCGAGCAGCTGCTCGACCGAGGCGTAGAAGGCGTCGAGGTCGGCGTGGAGGATGGCGGCGGGCCGGGTGGCCATCCGGTCACGGTAGCGAACAGGTGTTCGTTCTGTCCATCATCATCAACCAGAGGGTTGACGATGACGCGGTGGTCCCGTACCGTGATCATCAACCACACGGTTGATGATCACGCAGGAGGGTCACGTGTCCGCCGATCAGCTGTCCCGGGTCTTCTCCGCCCTCGCCGACCCCACCCGGCGCGACATCGTCGCCCGGCTGGCGGTCGCAGACGCGGCGGTGAACGAGCTGGCCGAGCCCTACGACATCAGCGTCCAGGCCGTCTCCAAGCACCTCCGGGTCCTGGAGGACGCCGGCCTCGTCACCCGACCGGGGGAGGGCGCCCGCCGCCCGGCCCACCTCGACGCGGAGGTCTTCGACCTCATGACGAAGTGGATCGAGCGCTACCGCCGTCAGGCCGAGGAGCGCTACCAGCGGCTCGACGCGGTGCTGGCGGCCATGCCCGACGAACCCACCCCGAACCCCGGCCGCCCCGGCCGCCGAGCCCCTGGAGGCACGCGATGAGCTCCCCGACCAACGAGACCGAGATCGTCGTCGACCCCGACGTCCCGCTGGTGCGGATCATCCGGGAGTTCGACGCCCCGGTCGAGAGGGTCTTCCGCGCCCACACCGACCCCGAGCTGGTCCGCCAGTGGCTGGGCCCCCGCCGCCACGAGATGATCATCGACCACTGGGACTGCCGCACCGGTGGCTCATACCGCTACGTGCACGCCAGCGACGGCAACGAGTTCGGGTTCCACGGGTGCTTCCATGACGTGGCCCCGACCCGCATCGTGCAGACCTTCACCTTCGAGGGCTTCCCCGAGCAGGTCGCGCTCGAGACCCTCGTGCTCGAGGACCTCGGCGGTGGCCGCACCCGTCTCGTCGCCCAGTCGCTCGTCGACAGCTTCGAGGCGCGTGACGGCTTCGTCTCGAGCGGCATGGAGGGCGGGGTCCGCGAGGGCTACGAGCGCCTCGACGAGCTCCTCGCCCGCTGACTCTGCCGTTCCCGCCGAACCCCTCGTCCTGGCCGACGTCGCGCACCGCGGGCGGTGCGCGACATCAGCCGGAACGAAAGCCGTGTGGGTGCTACCTGACCCGGGTCAGGACCTGCCAGTCGCCCTGGGGGGTGTCGCTGCCGAGCACCAGCGAGCTCGCCGTGCTGCCGCCGCTGAACTGAAAGGCCAGAGGCGTCTTCGCCCCCTGGACCTCGGGCGAGTCGACGTAGAGGAAGACGTCGCCGTCGTAGTGCTCGAGGGCGAGCGTGCGGCTGTCGTCGGGGCCCCAGGCCATGACGAGCCCGCCGTCCTTCGCGGTGATGGTGACGGTGCCGTAGTAGTCGTTGCGGTAGGCGCCGACGTAGGCGCTGTCGGCCTTGGCCGGCACCGGGTTGGCGGGCACCGGGATCTCGGGCGGGGTGGTGATCGGGGCGAACCGCTCGGCCCAGATCGAGGCCCAGTCCTGGGTCTGGCTGCCGTGCAGGAGGGTGTCGATGTAGGCGTCGGCGATGGTCTCCGCGCCTCCGACGGGAGCCCCGTTGGTGAGCACGATGACACCCAGGCCGAGCTGGGGGAGCAGCCGCACGGTGGTGCCGGCGCCCATGGTGAAGGCGCCGGAGTGGGCCCACTGCACGAGGGCGGGGTCGGCCTCGTTCTGCGAGAGGTCCCAGCCGAGGCCGTACTGGCGGAGCGGCTGGGTCGGGTCGCCGGTGGGCCGGCTGTTCATGTGGCCCCGGTGGGTCTCGTCGAGGGCCTCACCGTCGATGATCTGCTCATCGTCGAGCGAGCCGTTGTTCAGCTGGAGGCGCATCCAGCGGCTGAGGTCGACCACGTTCGAGCTGACGCCGCCGGCCGGGGCCTGGGGGTCGGGGTCGCGGGTGAACTTCGCCTGGAAGGTGCCGTCGACCTTGGCGTGGATGAGCGCCTTGTCGGCCCGGGCCTGGTAGTCGGCGTAGGTGGCGCTGGTGGAGGTCATGCCGGCGGGGCCGAACAGCTCCTCCTGGACCAGCTCGGGGTAGGTGGTGCCGGCGGCGGTGGCGGCAGCCACGCCCCCGACGGTCATGCCGAAGTTGGAGTAGTCGTAGGTGGCGCGGAACGGCTCGAGCGGGAGGTACCGGAGCCGGGTGAGGATCTCCTCCTGGTCGTACCCCATCAGCTCGAGGTCGTTCCCGGCGAAGGAGCCGGGCAGGCCGCTGCGGTGCGAGTACATGTCGGCGACGGTGACGTTGTCGGTGACGTACGGGTCGCTCAGCTCGAAGTCCGGCAGGTAGGTGGTGATGGTGTCGTCCCAGGCGAGCACCTCGTCGCCCACCGCGCCGGCGACGGCGGTGCCGCCGATCGGCTTCGACAGCGACGCCAGCTGGAACACGGTCTCGGCGCCGACGGTGTCGGTGGTGCCGGTCTCCTTGAGGCCGTAGCCCTGGGTGATCACGGTCTGGTCGTCGTAGACCACGCCGACGGCGACGCCCGGGATGCCGGTGGCGTCCATCACGTCGGCCACGATGCGGTCGAGCTCTCCCTTGGAGCCCTCGACCTGGGCCATCGTCAGGGTCGGCACCGCGCCGGCCGAGGCCGGGATGCCGCCTTCCTGGAGGTCCTCGGAGCTGCACGCCCCGGCGACCAGACCGAGGAGGGCCACCGAGGCGACGGCGGCGAGTCGGGTCCGACGGGGCCGCCGGGCCGGACGGGTGCGGCGGTTCGGGTCGGTGGATGGCGTGGTCAACGAGGATCCCCCTGTCCTTGTGGTGCGCAGCATCTTGGCCGAAGTCGACCGGCTCCGCGGGCACGGGCGGGCCGAGCAGTTAGCGTCGGAGCGTGACGTCCCCGACGCCTCCCACCGGAACCGACGAGCCCGCGGCGGGCGCAGCGGGTGCCTCTGGTGCACCGGCCAGCGGTGGCCGCCATCGAGGAGACCGTGGCGGGCTGGGCCGCCGAGTGGGCCGCCCGCCCACGCCTGCGGGGCTGGCAGCACGCCCTCGCCATCCTGCCGGCCGCCGCCGGCGCCGCCACCCTCGCGGCGCGGGCCACGAGCCGTCGCGAGCGCGTCGCTGCGGTGGCGTGGGGCGCCGGCATCGTCGGGATGCTGACGGCGTCGGCCTCGTACCACCGCCTCCCCCGCTCGGAGCGCACCGCGAAGGTGCTCCGCCGCCTCGACCACGCCGCCATCTGGGGTGCGGTCGCCGGCACGTGGACGCCCATCGCCCTCGCCGTGCTGCCGGGCCGGGCGGGCACGGTCATGGCCGGCACGATGTGGGGCGCCGGGGTGAGCGCGGCCGTCGCCAAGACCGCCATGTTCGACACCATCGACCGGCGGGTGAACGTGCTCTACGTCGTGATGGGCTGGGTCGGCATCGGGGTGTTGCCCCGGGCGGTGCGCCAGCTGGGCCCCACCGCCACCGGCTTCCTGATCGCCGGCGGCGCCGCCTACACCGTGGGTGCCATCGGCTACGCCACGAAGCGGCCGAACCTGGTGCCCGGCGTGTACGGGTACCACGAGCTGTGGCACACGGCCACGCTCGCCGGTGCGGGCCTCCACGCCGTGGCCGTGAAGGCCGCCCTCGACGCCATCCGCGACCAGCAACGCTGACCCGCCGGCCGCCCGGGCACCCTTCCCTCCCCGAAAGCTGGCTCACGAGGTACAGCCGGCCGAAGCAGGTGAGCCACCTTTGGGGAGTCCGACGAAAGCTGGCTCACGAGGTACAGCCGGCCGAAGCAGGTGAGCCACCTTTCGGGGAGGGGTGTCAGGTGGGGATGACCTCGGGGTGGGCGTCGGCGAGGATCTCGTCGCGGTCGGCGGCCAGGGCGAAGCCGGCGGCGATCGACGCGTCGGTGGCCGCCTCGTAGGCGGCGAGGTAGCCCTCGACCGTCGGGTACAGCTCGGCGAGGCGCTCGGCCGGGAACGCCAGGGTCTGGCCCAGCAGCTGGCACATCAGCGTGTCGACCGGGCCGGGGTCGCCCGACAGCGCCGCCACCGGCACCTCGACCTGGGGGAGGCGGATGCCGCCGCGGGCCATGCCGTCGGGGTCGCGTGGGAAGCGGGCGCCGTCGGGCCCGAGGTCGATCACCAGCCGCGGCGCCTCGGGCGGGGACTCGCCCCCGGCCGCCCAGGCCACGAGGTGGCGCAACGCCGCCCGCAGCACGAACCGCTGGGGACCGTCGTTGATGGGCACGCCGCAGTCGACCATCTTGGCGAAGGGACCGAGGGTGCTGGCGTCGGCGTGGGCGGTGCCGGCGATCTCCCAGAGGCGGATGAGGTCGGTGTCGTCCTGGCGGGCCTCGGCGTATCCCAGCACGGGCAGCAGGTCGGTCTCGGTCTGCACGATCATCACCGGGACGTCGAGGTCGGTGCGGATGCGCTGCGGCGCGCCGGTGATGGCGCGGCGCCCGTTGACCCCCGTGCCGGCCTCGCCGAGAGGGAGCCCCGACCGGCCCCGGCTGTGCACGAGGAAGCCGTCGTACACCCAGGCGTCGGGGTGCACGCCGTCGATGTAGGTGGTGAGGGCGAAGGCGGACTGGGACTCGCCGATGGCCAGGACCTGATCGACCCGGAGCCCACCCAGCGCGGCGGGCGCACCCACGCGCACGGCGGCGCCGACCTGGCTGTAGATGTCGTAGGCGAAGGCATCGCCGGGGTGGGCGAGCGAGCCGTAGCGCTCGGGGTCGTGGCCCTTCAGGCCCACCCCGGCGTCACCCGCCCCTTCGCCGGCGTCGACGGCGATGGCGCCGCCCTCGACCCCGATGCACTGGGCCGACACGCCGACCCACGCCACGCCGGTGCGCACCAGCTCGGGCGCGAGGAACGACCAGTCCGGGTTGGCGTCGAGCCCGCTGCTCACGTTGAGCCACTCGACCACCACCGTGCCGGAGAAGGCGGCCGGGTCAGCAGGCCGCCGCACCACGACGCGGGTGCGGTACGGCGCAGTGGGCCCCGGGCCCAGCTCGAGGCGCCCGTCCTCGCGCTGCTCGCCGTCGGGCACGAACGAGCCGGCCACGCCCTCGGCGACAAGCTCCGTCTCGACCCAGCCGATCTCGTCGAGATGGGGGCCGCGGGTGGCGGCGGCGAGGAACGCGCCCCTGCCGCCGGTGAGCTCCTCGGTGAGGGTGGCCTCGGTCGTGCGGCGTTCGTCGTTCGGGCTCATCGGTTCGTCCTCGGGTCAGCCGCTGATGGCGGCGGGGTCGGCGTCGTCGAGGATCTGCTGGCGGTCGGCCTCCAGCGCGAAGCCGGCGGCGACGCTCTCGTCGGTCGCCGCGGTGTAGGCGGAGAGGTAGGCGTCGGCGGACGGGTAGAGCTCGGCGAGGCGCTCGGGTGTGAACGGCACGGTGGACCCGAGCAGCAGGCAGATCAGCGAATCCACCGGGCCGGGGTCGCCCGAGAGCGTCGCGACGGGCACCTCGATCTGCGGTAGTCGCAGGCCGCCAAGGGCGTTGCCGTCGGCGTCGCGTTCGATGGCCGGCGAGCCGTCGCTGTCGTCGATCGCGATCCGTTCGGCGACGGCCGGCGGTTCGCCGGTGCGGACCCAGGTGTCCAGGGCTCGCACGGCTGCGCGCACGGCGAAGCGCTGTGGCCCGTCGTTGATCGGAACCCCACAGTCGACGGCGTCGGCGGTGGGGCCGAGGATGGTGCGGTCGGCATGGGCGGCGCCGGCCACCTCCCACGTCCGGATGCGGTCCGTGTCGTCCTGGCGGGCGGCCTGGTAGTCGAGCACCGATGCGAGATCCCCTTCGGCCTCGAGGATCAGCACCGGGACCTCCAGGTCGGTGCGGATCAGCACGGGGTCACCGAGCACCCCAGACGACATGGAGATACCGGTACCCGGCTCGCCGAGAGGGAGGGCCGCCGCCGCCCGGCTGTGGACGAGGAAGCCGTCGTACGCGGCCTCGAGAGGCTGCACGGCGTTGGCGTAGGTGGTGAGGGCGAGTGCGGACTGGGACTCGCCGCTCGCCAGCACCCGTTGCACCCCTAGTCCGCCCATCGCCGGGGAGTCCTCGGCGCCGGACCGCCCGACCCACCTGGGTGAAGATGTCGTAGGCGAAGGCGTCGCCGGGGTGGGCGAGTGAGCCGTAGCGGGCAGGGTCGATCGCCTTCAGGCCCTTGCCGACCACCCCTTCTCCGGCCGAGCCCACGGTCACGAGCACCTCGCCGCCCTCCACCCCGATGTGCTGGGCGGAGACCCCGACCCAGGCTCCGCCGGAGCGGACGAGCTCCTCGGCCGCGAAGGTCCAGCCCGGCCCGGCGTCGAGGCCGCCGCTGACGTTGAACCACTCGACCACGACCGTGCCGTCGAAGTCGGCGGGGTCGGCCGGTCGTCGAACGAGGATGCGCGTGCGGTAGTCGGCGGTGCCCGCCTCGGTGACCTCGAAACGGCCGTCGGTGGGCTGGGGGCCGTCGGAGGTGTAGGCGGCGGCGGTGCCGGTGGCGACGAACTCCTCCTCGACCCACCCGACGCCGGCCAGGTCGACGGCGGGAGCTGCCTGACCCACGAACACCCCGTCTCCACCGGTCAGGCGCTCGCTCAGGTCGGCCGTGGGGCCGGCCGGGACGGTGCGCTCCGCCGCGACGGTGGTGGTGGCGGTGGACGACCCCGTGCCGGACGAGCCGGACGAGCAGGAGCTGAGGAGGGCGAGCACGGCGACGGTCCCCGCCACTGCGCCCCCGATGCGGCGTGACATGGTCGGGGAGTCTGTCACCTGACGGGAACCGGGACCGGGCCGAACGTGTACCGTCGTCGCCGTCCGAGGGGGACACGGGATTCCAGGGGGAACGATGGCGAGCAGGGTCGGGCAGTACTGCATCTGGGTCAGCGATCTCGAGCGCTCGGTGCGCTTCTACGAGGACGTCATCGGGCTGAAGGTGCAGAGCCGCACCGAGATCCCGGGCGTCAAGGAGGCCGTGCTGGCCGCCGACGATGGCGGCGGTCGCCTCCAGCTGGCCCACGCCTGGGAGGATCCGAAGCCGATCGACCACGGCAACGCCCTCTGGAAGATCTACATGATCGTCGACGACGCCATGGCGGTCCACGACAAGGCCGTGGCCAACGGCGGCACGTCCACGATGGTGCCCGAGCGTCTCGAGCGCTGGCCGGTCATCGTCGGATTCGTCCTCGATCCCGACGGCTACAACATCGAGCTCATGCAGCAGCTGGGCCCCGACGACAGGAGCGGTGCGAAGTGAAGATCTCGTGCGGCATCGTCCCCTCGCTCGACTCCGTCGAGCAGGCGACGCTGGCCGAGGAGCTCGGATACGACCGGGCGTGGCTCTACGACTCCCCGGCGATCTACGCCGACATCTGGATCACCATGGCCCGCATCGCCGAGCACACCGATCGCATCGGCCTCGGCACCGCGGTGCTCGTGCCCAGCCTGCGCAGCGTCATCGCCACGGCGTCGGCCATCGGCACCATCGAGGCCATGGCCCCGGGGCGCCTCGCGGTCGGCTTCGGCACCGGTGCCACCGCCCGCTGGACCCTCGGCAAGGACGCCCTCACCCTCAAGGAGACCGGCGAGTTCCTGCGCCAGCTCCGGGGCCTGCTGAACGGCGAGGTCGTGCAGGTCGACGGCGAGGCCGTGCAGATGTGCCAGCTTCCGCAGTTCCTGCCGCCCCGCCCGATCGACGTGCCGATCCTGCTGAGCGCCCTCGGCCCCAAGGGCCAGGCCCTCACCCACGAGGTCGCCGACGGCATCATGACCGTCGGGTTCGGCCTGCCCGACTACGACTGGTGCGCCCAGCTCGTGGTCGGCACGGTCCTCGACCCGGGTGAGGCGCTGACCTCCGAGCGGGTCAAGCTCTCCGCCGGCCCCTGGTACGCCATCATGGGCCACGGCGCGTGGGAGGCCGGCCCCGAGTTCGTCGACGGCTTCCCCGGCGGCGCCGAGTGGCGGGCCGAGCTCGAGAAGCGCCGGCCCGAGGGCGAGCGCCACCTCGAGGTCCACGAGGGCCACGCCACCACCGTCACCGACCTCGACCGCATCCTGGTCGACGCCGCCGGCGAGGGCATCGTCGGCATGGGCTGGGTCGCCGAGCCCGACGGCATCAAGGCCAAGATCGCCGAGGCCGAGGCGATGGGCACCACCGAGATCATCTACGCACCCAGCGGCCCCGACCTGGCTCGGGAGCTGCGCGTCTTCGCGGAGGCAGCAGGACTGTGAGCACCATCGAAGAGAACAAGGCCATCGTCCAGCAGTACTGGGACGCCCTCGCCGTGCGTGACTGGGAGGGCATGAAGGCCCTCCTCACCGACGACTGCCACTACACCGACGTCGGCACGCCCGGCGACGGTGGGGTCGGCCCCGACGGCGTGGTGAACCGGGTGAAGATCGGCCTCGAGCCGCTCTCCGACTACAAGCACCTGCCCGGCACGAACATGATCGCCGAGGGCGACCTCGTCATGACCGAGCACACCGAGCAGTGGCACTTCCACACCGGTGAGGTCATCGACCACTCGTTCGTGTCGGTCACCGAGCTGCGCGACGGCAAGATCTGCCGCTGGCACGACTACTCGAACATCTCGAACATCACCGACAATGCGCCGCAGTGGTGGCTCGAGCACATCATGACCTTCATGGTCCAGGACTGACCGACCCCACCGAGATCCGGAGATACCGATGACCGTCAAGTTCAGCGTGCTGTACCCGAAGACCGAGGGCGCGACCTTCGACCGCGACTACTACGTCAAGACCCACGTGCCGCTGGCCGTGTCGACGTGGGGCCTCGACGGCGCCGAGATCGACCTCGGCATCGACGGCCCCTACGAGGCCGCCGTGCACTTCACGTTCCCCGACGCCGAGGCCATCGGTGTGGCCCTGGGCTCGCCGGGCACGGCCGACGTCATGGCCGACATGGCGAACTACACGACGATCCAGCCGGTCATCCAGACCAGCGAGATCGTCGACTGAGCCACCCGCTCAGACCCTCGCATACGACCTTCTGAACCGGGAGAACCACCGTGGAGCCGTCAGGGCTGATCTTCGCCGCGCTCGACTGCGACGCCGACGCCATCGAGCAGTGGAACCGGTGGTACGACCTCGAGCACACGCCCATGAACGTGTGCCTGGCCGGCGTGATGCTGAGCCGTCGCTACGTGGCGCCGCCCGAGCTGCACGCGGTGCGCCTCACCGGTGAGGGCTCGCCCTTCGCCGACGGCCGGGCCACGTTCCTCACCACCTACATCCTCTCCGGCGACCCGCAGCTGGCCTTCGACGACATGAGCGTCGAGCTGCCGAAGCTGTACGAAACCGGCCGCATGCGGTTCCCGGCGGAGAAGAAGGTCGTGCGCGAGGGCGACGTCTTCGCCGGCACCACCGCCTTCGGCCGTCCTGAGCTGCAGCTCGAGCAGCGCGACGTCCCGTTCGTGGGCCACACCGGTGTGATCGTGGTGCAGCGCCGCGACGACGACGGCCGGGCGGCGCGCATCGCCACCCTCGACGGCGTCACCGGCACCTGGACCACCGAGTCCCGCAACCGGCCCGGCCTGTTCTGCGACCTGATCTTCGTGGAGGACGACCCCGCCGGCATGGCCGTCGCCATCCGCGAGCAGGTGCCTCACACCGTCGAGGTCGTCCTCGACGCGCCGTACCTGCTCATCGACCCGATGCGCTACCCGTGGGCCGACGCCATCCGCGACTCCGACCTGCCCAAGACCGTCGCCTGAGCGACGGGCGCGCTCAGCCGAGCGCCAGCCCGAGCTCCGCGCCGCGGGCGCGCAGTCGCTCGAACATCGCGTCGACCGAGCCGTGGCAGGCCTCGAGCTCGTCGGGCCCGAGCAGCTGCACGTAGCCGTCGGCGGTCTCGGCCATGACGCACGGGGTGATCTCCCCGGTGGCGGCCCGCAGCGCGTCGTCACGCTCGTCGAGGTGCACGGTGTCGAACTCCAGGCCGAGGCACGCTGCGCTCGCGCTGCCACTCCGGCTTGGCCCGGAACAGGCCGTGGGTGATGTCGCACAACGAGCAGTGGGCCGACCCGAGGCGGGCACCGACCCAGTACCGCAGCTCACCCATCAGCGTGCCGTCGGCGTGGTAGACGCCGACCAGGCGGATCACCGTCGTGCCGTGGTCGACGGGCTCCGCGTTCTCCATCCGGCGACCCTAGGTCCGCAGGTGCGGCAGCGCCCCGGCGGGCGTGGTGGAATCGCCCGGTGAGCGAACGGGTCTTCTACTCCAGCAGCGTGCACGACGAGGCCGAGATCGAGGCGGTCGTCGAGGTCCTCCGGTCCGGGCCGCAGGGCCTCTGGCCGGGTCGGCGGGTCAACGCCATGGAGCGTGAGGTCGCCGCCCTGTTCGGCAAGGCCCGGGGGGTGATGGTCAACTCCGGCTCGTCGGCGCTCTACCTGGCGGTCGAGCTGCTCGGGCTCGAGCCGGGCACCGAGGTCGTCACCTGTGGCCTCACCTTCTCCACCGACATCGCGCCGATGCTGCGGGCCGGCCTGGTACCGGTGCTCGTCGACTGCGAGCCCGACACCTTCTGCGTCGACGTGGCCCGCATCGAGGAGGCGATCACGCCCCGCACCGGGGCGATGCTCTTCCCCAACCTGATCGGCAACACCCCTGACTGGGACGCCATCGCCGCCATCGCCTCCGCTCACGGCCTTCCCGTCATCGAGGACTCCGCTGACACCCTCGGGCCGCTCCTGCGGGGCCGCCCCACCGGCGAGCGCTCCACGATGACGATCACCAGCTTCGCCAACTCCCACATCCTCACCGCCGGGGGCAATGGCGGGATGCTGCTGGTCGACGACGAGGACCTCCGCGACCGGGCGTTGATGCTGCGCCGCTGGGGCCGCCGGTCGGAGGTGCAGTTCTACGGGTCGCGGCGGGGCGAGCGCGACTTCTGGGAGGAGCTCGACGGCATCCGCTACGACAACCAGTTCATCTTCGACGAGGTGGCCTGGAACTTCGAGCCGTCGGAGATGGGTGCCGCCTTCGGCCTCGAGCAGCTCAAGAAGCTGCCCACCAACCTGGCTCGCCGTCGGCGCACGTTCGACGCCTACACCGAGTTCTTCGGCCGGCACGCCGAGCGGTTCGTGCTGCCCCGTCAGCTGCCCGACCTCGAGACGGCATGGCTCGGGTACCCGCTGATCATCCGCGAGGGCGCCGGCTTCGAGCGTCCCGACCTGCAGACCTTCCTCGACGGGCGCGGCATCGACACCCGCACGATCTGGACGGGCAACGTCGCCCGCCAGCCGATGGTCCGGGGTCACCGGCTCGTGCTCCCCGCCGACGGGCTGCCGAACGCCGACGTGGTGATGGAGCGCGGCGTGATGCTCCCGCTCAGCCACGCCATCGACGACGACACGCTCGCCTTCGTGCTCGCCACCCTCGAGGAGGCCCTCTCCGGAGGGTGACGCCCATGGTCGACCGGGACGTCCTGACCGAATGGCTCGCCGGCTACGAGCGGGCGTGGCGCGCCGTAGGGACGGCGATGCTCGCCGACCTCTTCACCGACGACGTCGTCTACCTGCCCTCGCCGTGGGCGGCGCCGATCGTGGGCCTGGCTGAGCTGGGCCGGTTCTGGAAGGCGAGCCGCGAGGGCCCCGACGAGGGGTTCCGGATGATGAGCGAGCTCGTCGTCGAGCAGGGCGGCACCGCCGTCGTGCGGGTCGAGGTCGACTACGACGACGGTGAGCGGTGGCGCGATCTCTGGGTGGTCACCCTCGACGACCGCGGTCGCTGCTCCCGCTTCGAGGAATGGCCCTTCGCCCCCGACCAGCGCGACGGGCACGAGCACGACCGGCAGTGACCTCGTGGGTGGGGCCGTCCGCTGTGGTCAGAGCACCTCGACGCCGCAGCGGATCCCCGGGGCGTCGGCCAGGCGTCGGTCGGCCGTGAGCAGGTCGACCTGCATCAGCTCAGCGAGGGCCACATAGGCAGCGTCGTAGACCGTGAGGTTGTCGCGCAGCTCCCAGCACCGCTCGAGGAGTGGCTCATGCGGGGCGCGCTCGAGCCGGAGCGAGCGGAGATCGTTGAGCGCCAGCGTCGCCCGGCGGTCGTCGATCGATCCGGCAGCAGCGAGCCTTCGCCAGGCCGAGGTCACCTCGAGATCGATGAGGTGAGGTGCGAGGAGCTCCTCCCCGCGGAGTCGGCTGCGGACGAGGTCTCCGTCCGGCCCGTCGTCGGCCAGCCCGGTGACGAGGATGCTGGCATCGACGACGATCATCGGGCGTCGCGGTCGGCCCGCACGGCCTTGGCCGCGGACCGCAGCGGCGCGCGCCCGCCGGCCCTGCCGCCGGCGCGCTCGAGCACCTCGTCGAGGGTTGGCGTGTTCGCCTCGTGCTCGAGCCAGGCGAGCAGATACTCCTGTAGTGACATGCCGGCCTCCGCTGCACGACGGCGCAACGTCGTGTGGACGTTCTCGGGGACGTCTTTGACCTGAATGCTCGGCATGGTCCGAGGATAGCGCCAAGATGGCGCCAGGACATGCGATGTGGCGGCAGCATGCGTGGGAACCCGGCGGGCTACGCCAACGTCGAATGGGTATGCGGACGTGTGCGCTGTTCCTCGTGCTTGGCCTCGTTGTGGCGTCGGCAGTCCTCGGCGTCGGCGCGGCTGGTGCGGACTGTGTCGGCCCCGAGATCACCTACGACGTGAGACCGGTCGCCGCCGGCCAGGTCGTGCGGGTGACGGGGGAGTACTGGGGCACCGACTGCTACGACACCGGTAACCGCCCCCGGGACGAGGGTGTCCTCGGGCCGCCCCAGACCGACATCGAGGTCGTGGTGCTCCAGGACGGTGTCGGGCCCGTGGTCGCCCGTGGCGACGCCGATGCCGACTACCGGTTCGTCGTCGACGTGCCGATCCCCGGATCGCTGCACGCGGGCACGGTGATCATCGTGGCCCGGGCCGACGACCCTGGCCCCCGGTTCGCGTTCGGGCCGGAGATCCCCGTGGCCGAGGGAGCCGCTACGGCCGTCACCGCCACGCCGACCGATCCGGTGATGTTCGCCGACTCCCCGAACCCCGTCGGTCCGGGCGGTGACGAGGGCGCAGACGGACGACCGTGGCTCATCGGCGGGGTTGCACTCGTCGTGGTGCTCGCCGCCGGCCTCGCCTGGTGGGGCCGACGTCGCGCGCCGGGTCCTCGGAGCGGCGAGGCGGGGTCGGCCTAGATGGCTTCGATGCGGCGGACCTCGGCGAGGAGGTCGGCGCGGGCCCGGGCCACCCGGGAGCGCACGGTGCCGATGGGGCACTCGAGCGCGGCCGCGGCTTCCTCGTAGCTCAGGCCCAGGAGCTGGGTGAGCACGAAGGCCTCGCGGCGGTCATGGCCGAGGGTGTCGAGCAGGTCGTCGATGGCGGCGTGGGCCGGGCTGACGGCGTCCATCGGGTGGGGGCGCACCCGGTCGATGAGGCGGCGCTGCCGCTCGCGGCGGCGCACGTGATCGGCGCACACGTTGCGGGCGATGCTCAACAGCCAGGCCCGCACGGGCGCATCGCCGCGGTAGGAGCCGAGCGAGCGCAGGGCCCGGAGGTACGTCTCCTGGACGAGGTCCTGCTCCTCGCCCGTGGACCCGAGGGCCACACAGAGCCGCCACACGTCGGGCTGGGTGCGGCGCACCAGCTCGGCCACGGCGACGTCGTCGCCCTCACGGGCGGCGTCGAGGAGGGCTCGCAGCGGGTCGGGGGACGTCACGGCCGTATCCTCGCGCTGTTCGTACCCCAAACAGGAACTCGGTGCCGGTGAGCAGCGACCACGAAGGCATGTCGTGTGGCGAATGGATCACCGCCATCTCCGCGCAGTCCGACGGAGAGGACCCGGGGGTCGACCCGCGCCTGATCGCCGCTCACCTCGAGACGTGTGCGTCGTGTCGCAGCTACCGCGACCAGGTCGCCGGCCTGCGCCGGGCAGCCGTCATCGCCCCGGCCGACGAGATGCCAGACCTCTCCCGAGACGTCACCAAGCTCAACGCCATGGCCGACCGGGCTGGTCGGTGGTGGGTGGTCCGGGGCCTGCTCGCCCTCGTCGCCGTCATCATCGTGGTCGTCTCGCTACCGGCGCTGTTCGGTGAGGAGGGGCCCTCGGTGCACGAGTCCCGCCACGTCGGGGCCTTCAGCATCGCCTACGCCGCGGCCCTGCTCCTGGTGGTCATCAGGCCGGCGAGGGGCCGTGCCATCCTCCCGGTCACGCTCGTGCTGGCCGGCGCACTGTTCATCACCGCGCTCATCGACGTCGTCGAGGGTCACGTACCGCTGGTCGACGAGACCGCCCACCTCCCCGAGCTGCTGAGCGTGCCGCTGGTATGGCTGCTGGCTCGGCCGCTGCCCGATCCGAGGCGGGCGGCGACTGCGGCGAGGCCCGACGGGACCCCGTCGTTGCGGCTCCTCTCACCGGACGAGCCCGACGACGCAGCGGGCATTGAGCGCGAGGCCGGCTGACCCCACGGGAACCCCGGTGCCCGCTCGGGCGACCCGGTACCCGTGACCCCGACCGACCTCTCAGAGCGCGAGCCGGTCTCGGTCGCGGGCCCCCGGCGCCGGGGGAAGGGTCGGCTCGTCGTGCCGATCGCCCTCCTCGTCTTCGCCGTGGTGATCGGGGTGCTCCTGGTGCTGCCCGAGCCCGATGTCGGACCGCCCCGGCTGCGCGTCACCGCCGCAGCCACCTCCCCCGGGGGCATCGGCGACATGGTCTCGGTGTACGTGATCGTGGCCAACGCCGGTGGGCCGGACACAGTGGTGTCGGCGTCGAGCGACGCCGGCGCCGCGGTCACCCTCCACGACACGGCCGGTGTCGAGGACGGCTCGTTCATGGTCGACCTCAGCCGCCTCGAGGTGCCGGCGCGCGGCACGCTCACGCTCTCTCCGGGTGGGCGGCACCTGATGCTCCACCACCTGCTCGCGCCACTCGACCCGGGGGACGTCATCACCGTCACCATCGTGTTCGAGCGGTCCGGCCCGATGGTCGTGGAGGCACCGGTGCGCACGTTCAACGAGCTCGCCACCTTCGGCTCCCTGGGCTGAGCCGGCGGCCCGGGGTCAGCCCGGCGTACCCACGAGCGTCGGTGAGCCGACGATGGCGTCGGCGATCCGGCTCGCGGCCACACGGGCTCCCCAGAGGTTGCCAGCCGCAGGGCCGAGCGGGATCATCGCCATGCGCCCCATCAGGTGGACGGTGGTCCCGGGCCAGCGGAGCGTGCTCTCGTCGAGGACGGGCCATCCCTCCACGGTCTCGGTGGGCGCCGCCGTGGCGAGTGCCCGGGTCAGCGGGTGAGCCGTCACCCCGGGTCGACTGCCCGTGGCCAGCCAGAGGGCGTCGGCGCACAGGCTCTGATCGGCGTCGAGCAGCAGCTCGATCGAGGCGTCGACCCGACGGGCGCGGCGCACCGCGACTCCTTCGACTCGCTGGAGAGCGCCGTCGGCCTCCAGGGACTGGAGGCGCCTCGACATCCACGGCGGGATGCTGCCGCCGTCGCGGGCGGCGAGTGCGACCCGTGCTCTCTCCGCCGGGTCGTCCAGATCGTGGTAGCCGTTGAGCTCCTTCGGCCCCAGCCAGCCGGGGTCGGTGTCGAACATCCGCTCCCGCATCTCTCGTCGGCTGACGATGGTCACGCTCGCTCCGGCTTCCGCCGCCCCCACGGCCAGATGGCCGGCGGTGAGGCCCCCACCCACGATCACCACGTTCCTTCCGTCCACCTCGACGGCTCGCAGATCGATGTCGGCGGAATGGACGACGTCGCCGTCGCCGTCGTGGAGGAGCTCGTCCGCCCAGGCGGGGATGCGACGCTCAGCCGGGTCGACGGCCAGCACGAGGTGGTCGCTCGCCAGGGTGGCGCCGTCCGTGAGCGCCAGCTCGACCCCGCGATCGTCGAGCCTGAGGTCGACCACCCCGCGCGGGCTCACCGCATCCGCGAGGTCTGCCTCCTCCACGAGCTGTGCGCAGTAGCGCTCGAAGGCTCCGGCCGACGGGATGTCGTAGGGCAGGCCGGTCTGACTCCCTTCGTGCACGACCCAGTCAGACAGCCCGTGGGCGTCGGTGCCCGGGTGATGGACCCCGGGGGATCGGAGGTGCTCGATGCCGAGGCACCGGAAGCGCTCGGACCACCTGGCGAGCCACCGGCCGCTGGGATCCAGCACAGCCAGGCCTCCGGGTCGCGCCAGGAGCGGACGTCGCTCGAGGAGGTGGAGGGCGGCGGCCAGCCCGTGCGGGCCGGCGCCGACGATGGCGACCTCGGCGTCCGGGATCGCGGCTGGCGAGGGTTGGCGGACGCTCGGGCTCATGGGACTAGAATAAGAATCATTCCGAAGCAAGTCCACTCGGATCGACGAGGAGCGTGACTGACATGGGCATGGACCACGGACTGGACGATCTCCTCGTGCGGGAGGACATCCTCGGCTGCGACGGTCGGGTCTCCCACACGCTGGTGGTCGAGCTCGTCGGGCTCGTGCGGGTCACCGACGCCCACGGGCACGTCGTGCACATCGATCCCCGGACCCGAACCCAACTGCCGCCGACGCCCCGGCTCAGCAGAGGCCTGATCGATTCCGCGTGTGCCCTCGCTCGTGAGGTGGGGTCTGCCTGAGCCGGACCGGCTGCCGCGGGTGCGCCACCCTGTTCTGCTCAACTTGGCCTGGTCTGCCCGCCCCGACCCGAGGTCCCATGGCCCACGACCACACCCACGACCACGGCTCGGCTGACCGTGACGACCACGCGGCAGGTCTGCGTCGGGGCCTCCTGGCCGTCGTGGTGGTCACCGCTCTGCTGGGGCTGGTGGCCATGGCCGTGTGGTGGCCCCGCGGCCCCGGCCCCGAGCTGAATCCCGGCACCCAGCTCGAGTACGTCGACGCGACCGTCACGGCCGTCCGGGTCGGGGACTGCATCAGCCTCGACATCCCCGATGCGCTCACCTCGTGCCAGCTGGTGACCGCCGACGTCACGTCGGGTCGGGCCTCCGGGTCGGTCGCCAGCTTCCGCATCTACGAGACCGATTTCGAGAAGCCCGAGCTGGATGTAGGCGACCGGGTCGTGCTCCTGCGCAACCCGCAGATCGACCCGTCCGTCGCCTACACGTTCAACGACTTCCAGCGCGGGGTGCCCCTCCTTGCGCTGACGGTGCTGTTCGTCGTGGTCGTGATCGCCTTCGGGCGTCTGGCCGGCCTGCGGGCCCTCGTCGGGATCGCGGTCAGCTTCCTCGTGATCTTCCTCTTCCTGCTGCCCTCCCTGTTGCGGGGGAACCCGGCCCTGCCCGTCGCCATGGCCGCGACGGTGGTCATCGCGACGGCCGTGCTCTACCTGGCCCATGGAGTGCGGACCTCCACCACCGTCGCCCTCGTCGGCACCCTCGTCAGCCTCCTCGTGGTCGCCGTGCTCGCCCAGGTGTTCGTCCAGCTCACCCACCTCACCGGCCTCGCCGAGGCCGAGAGCCAGATCCTCCGGGTGACCAATGAGTCCCTCGACCTCCGCGCCCTTCTGGTGGCCGCGATCGTCATCGGCGCGCTCGGCGTCCTCGATGACGTGACCGTCACGCAGGTCTCGACCGTGATGGCGCTGAAGCGGGCCCGACCCGACGTCAGCCGTCGGGAGCTCTACGGCTCGGCGATCCGTGTCGGACGGGACCACATCGCGTCGACGGTGAACACGCTGGTGCTGGCCTATGCCGGTGCGTCGTTGCCGCTCCTGTTGGTGTTCCTCGAGAGCGACCGACCGTGGAGCCGGGTGGCGACGAGCGAGGTCGTGGCCGTCGAGATCGTGCGCACCCTCGTGGGCAGCATCGGCCTGGTCCTGGCCGTGCCGGTCACCACCGGCCTGGCGTGCGTCCTCCTCACCGGCTCGGCCGGCGCCGAGCCGGAAGGGTCCGGGCCGGACGACGATCCTGCCGGCACCGGATCGGGCGGCGTGCGCCCGGAGGAGTGGGACGGGTTCGGCCCGGTCGAGGATCCCTGGTGATCCGAGGGCATGCCCGGACCGATTCGGATCCGTTCTCATCTATGGTTCTCGCATGGACCTGGCCGAGATCCACGACGTCGTCGCCGCCCGCCTTCGCAGCGACGACCAGCGGTACACCGAGAAGCGCCGTGCGCTCGTCGAGGTCCTCCAGGGCTCGGGGCGGCCGCTGAGCATGCCGTCGATCCTCGAGCAGAGCCCCGGCATGGCCCAGAGCTCGGTCTACCGGAACCTCGCCGTCCTCGAGCACGCCGCGGTCGTGCGTCGCATCGTCACCAACGACGACCACGCCGCCTTCGAGCTCTCCGAGGACCTCAGCAGCCACCACCACCACCTCATCTGCTCCAGCTGCGGGGCCATCGAGGACTTCGTCGTCCCGGAGGACGTCGAGCAGCAGCTCGACGAGGCCCTGTCGGGCGCGGCCCGCAAGCACCGGTTCACGGCGAGCACCCACACCCTCGATCTCTTCGGCACCTGCAAGGACTGCGCGGCCTGATCCCGAGCCGTCCGGCTCCGCGCTAGGCGGGGTCGGCGACCTCGACGACCTCGGTGGGGGAGCCGATGGAGCTCGTCGCCGGGTTCGGTCCGTCGGCACCGTGGCGTTCCCGGTAGATCACGATCGACGCGAGCCAGATGGCGAACGAGATCGTCACGATCACGAAGCTCGGCGGCATGTTGAACATGGCGGACACCAGCGAGGCCGACGAGCACCGAGACGATGCCGAAGGCGGTGCTCAGCAGCGCCACGGTCGTGGGGCGGGCGCTGATGGCCAGCGCGGCGGCTGCGGGGGTGACCACCAGCCCGAAGAGCAGCAGGGTGCCCACCACCTGCACCGCCATCGTGATCACGAGGGCGAGCGCCACCATGAACACGATGCCGAGGATGCGCACCGGCACCCCCTTGGCCTCGGCCACGTCGGGGTTCACCGACGCGAACACCAGCGGCCGGGCCACGATGGCGAGGACGATCGCCAGGCCGACGGTGAAGAGCCCGAAGGTGATGAGCTGATCGTCGGAGATGGCCAGCAGGTTGCCGAACAGCACGTTGGTGACGGAGTTGGCGCTGCGGGTGGTCATCGAGTTGAACAGCACGCCGAGCCCGGTGGCGAGGGCGAGGATCGTGCCGGTGGCGATCTCCCGTTCGGCGAGCTTCTTGCCGAGCAGGCCGATGGCCAGCGCCCCTCCGACCGTGAACACGGCGAGGCCGAGGGTGACGGGCACGCCGATCAGCACGGCGCCGGTCGCTCCGGGGAAGCCGATGTGGGCCAGGGCATGGGCGGCGAAGGCGTGCTGGCGGACGATCACGAAGTAGCCCAGCAGGCCGGCGGCGACGGCCACGAGGACGCCGCCGATCATGGCGGACCGCATGAAGTCGCTGGTGATGATGTCGACCCAGTTGGACTGCCAGCCGATCCGCGCCAGCACCATCGCGGCACTCATCGTCCGCTCCTGGTGAACATGTCGCCCTGGGCGGTGTGCACGACGCGGATCCGGGTGCCGTAGAGGTGGGTCAGGAGGTGCTCGTCGACGACCTCGCCGATCTCGTCGTAGTGGGGGTGGCCGTCGAGCAGGTAGACCGCGCCGGTGAGGACCGACAGCAGCGGGTTGAGGTCGTGGGCGACCACGACGACGGTCATGTCCCCCTCGCTGCGGATGGTCTCGAGGAGCTCGACGACCTCGTTCTGGTTGCGCATGTCGAGGTTGGCGAGGGGCTCGTCGAGCAGGAGCAGGTCGGGCTTCGACACCAGGGCCTGGGCGATGGCGACGCGTTGCTGCTGACCGCCCGAGAGGGTGGACATCCGGCGGTCGGCGAAGGCACCGGCCCCGACGGAGTCGAGGGTGCGCTCGACCCGCTCCCGCTCCTCGGCGGTGAGGCGGCCGAGGCCCCAACGACCTCCGGCCAGCCCGAGGGCGACGAGGTCGCGGGCCCGCACGGCGTTGCCGATGGTGGCGGTGTAGTTCTGCGGGACGTAGCCGATGCGGGGGTCGCCCCGGCGGGGCTCGGCCCCCATGATGCGAACCTCGCCCTGCGAGGCCGGCAGCAGGCCGAGGATGACCTGCAGCAGGGTGGTCTTGCCCGAGCCGTTGGGCCCGATGACGACGACGAGCGCACCCCTGGGGATGGTGAAGTCACCGTGCTCCCAGATGGTGCGCCCGCCTCGGGCAACGGCGGCGGAACGGAACTCGACCGCCGGTGCGGGCTCGGGACTCATCCCCCGAGCCTAGGACTGAGAACCATCATCCACCCAAGGCCGCCGACAGCGCCTCCAGCTGCTCGAGCTGCCAGGTCACGAAGCTGTCGACGCCCGGGGGCACGGACTCGGTGACCTCCACGACCGGCACGCCGGCGGCCTCGGCGACGGAGCGGATCTGCTCGGGCACCGAGCCCTCGGTCTGGGTGTTGTAGATCAACACGTCCACCGTGCCGCCCTTCAGCAGCTCCTCGAAGGCGTTCACGTCGGCGGGGGCGGGGTCGGACTCGTTGGCCGCGGCTGCCTGGTAGCCCTCGGGGGTCACGTTGGTGAGGCCGATGGCGTCGGCCATGTAGTCGAAGACCGACTCGGTGGCGGCGAAGTTCTTCCCCGCGGCGATGGCCTTCAGCGAGGCGATCTCGTCGAGGTAGGGCTTGAGCTGGGTGTCCCACTCGGTGGCCCGGCGGCGAAGTAGGTCCCTGCCTCCGGGTGCGAGGGCGGTGAGCTCGGTGGTGATGGCACCGGCGATCTGCTGGACGTACTCGGGTCCGTACCAGATGTGCGGGTTGTCGCCTTCCTCGAGGCCGACGACCTCGCCGCCGTTGACGACGGCCGGCTCGGGGGAGAGGGTGCCGACCGCGTCCTCGGCCCAGTGGTCGTAGTCGAGGCCGTTCACGACGACGAGGTCGGCCTCGGCGAAAGCGGCGCTGTCGGCGGGGGTGGGCTCGAAGTCGTGGGGGTCGACGTCGCCGCCGTTGATGATCGTGGTGACCTCGGTGCAGGCACCGCCGAGCTGCTCGGCGATGTCGCCCCACTGGTTCACGGTCACGACGACCTGCAGCGGCTCGACCGGGCAGGCGGCAGCGCCGGTGGTGGTGGCGGACGAGGGCTCCTCGCTCTGGACGCTGCTCGAGTCGCTCGACGACGAGCACCCGGCGAACAGCACGACGGCGCCGACGGCGACCGCTCCCCACACACGAACTCGACTCATCACTGGCTCCTCGGCCTGGCTGGTGGTGCGGGCGCACCCTAGCGGAATTGAGAGTGAGTCCGGGAATCGAAATCAGATCAGGCGGTCGTGGGCATGCGGGGCGGCATGGTCATCGGACCTCGACCAGTGCCACCCGGCCATCGCCACACCCCGACGCCACAGCGGACCCGTCGGGGTTCCACGCCAGTCGGGAGACCTCGGCCCCGAGCGCAACGACCCGTTCGGGGTGGGGCTGATCGGTCCGGCTGTAGAACCGCACGCAGCCGTCGGCGCACCCGGTGACGAGCCCCTTCCCCAGAGGATGATGGGCTACCGCGGTCACCTTGTCCTCGTGGCCCCCCAGGGTGTCAGGCGTGGTCCCCGCCGGACCCTTCCCCCGGAAGTGCCACGACGACACGCTGTCGCCGTCGGCCACGGACAGCACGCTGCTGTCGGCGGCCCACCCGAGCACCGTGAGCTTGCCTGCGTACCCCGACATCTGGAGGTCGGAGCCCGACCAAAGCCGTCGGATCTGGACCGACCCCTCCTGGGATCCGGCCGCCATCCACGTGCCGTTGGGGGCCAGCGCCAGCGACAGCAGGGAGCCCTTCCAGTCGAACGTGCGCACTGGTTCGGGTCGCCCCGGCTCGAACCACAGCACGCCGCCATAGAGAGCGGCACCCACCCGCTGCCCGTCGGGGGTCCATTCGAGGGCGCTGACCGTTGCGCCCAGGTCGTCGTGCCATTCGCCTCCCTCGCCGCGAGCGTTCACCACTGCAACCGACCGGCCGACGGCAGCGGCGAGGTGGCGCCCGGCCGGATCCCATGCCAGCGCCTGGCACCAGCCCCGGCCCTCGAGACGACCCAGCGGCCTTCCTTCCCACAGCCTCACGCAGCCGTCCTGGCCCCCCGTCGCCAGGACGCCGCCTGCCGACCAGGCCACGGCGAGGGTGCCCATCTCGTGGCTGGCCAGGGCAGTCGTCGTGCCCGCTGCCGGATCGATGACGAGGGCCTCGCCGGAGAGGCTCCCGGCCGCGAGGCGGTCGCCGGCTCCCCACGCGAGCGCCTCGATGCGGTCTTCGCAGCTCGCCAGAGCGTGGACCTCGGTGCTCACGCGGCCGGCACCAGGCATTGGGTGAAGCGGGCAGTCAACTCGTCACGGTCGAGGTGACGTCCGATGAAGACGAGTCGGTTGACCCGGCGCTCGCCGTCGGCCCACGGCACGGTCGGGCTGCCCGTCGAAGAGCATGTGGACGCCCTGGAAGACGAACCGTTCGGCCTCGCCCTTCGACCGCGACGATGCCCTTCGACGCGGAAGATGTCGGTGCCCTTGGCTGGAGAGCAACCTGCCGAGCCACTCGTTGATCGGACCGGGTCGACCTACCTTCGAGCTCGATGCCGACGGAGGTCACGGACGGTCGTGCTGGTGGTCGCTCCTCGGACAGGAACGCGGGGTCCGTCGGTCGAGCACCCGGTCGAGGTCGAAGGCCCCGACCCGAGGATCTGTTCGAGGGTCACCTTGGCGTGCTGCGGCGGGGATGATCTCCGCGAGCGCGTTGATCCCCCGGATGCGGCTCTCGACCTCGGCGAGCTGGGTCGTCGTCGACGAGGTCGACCTTGTTGAGGATGATCCGGTCGGCGAAGGCGATCTGCTCGATCGCCTCGTTCTCCACGCCCTCGTCCTTCACCTCGTCGAGGTGTTGGAGCACGTGCCTCGCATCGACCATGGTGACGATGGCGTCGAGCCGCGAGCTTGTCCCGCATCTCGTCGTCGACGAAGAAGGTCTGGGCCACGGGGGCCGGGTCGGCCAGCCCCGTGGTCTCGATGAGGATGCGGTCGAAACGATCGCGCCGATTCATCAGGTTGCCCGAGGATGCGGATGAGGTCGCCGCGGACGGTGCAGCAGATGCAGCCGTTGTTCATCTCGAAGATCTCCTCCTCGGCATCGATCACGAGGGCGTCGTCGATGCCCGATCTCGCCGAACTCGTTCTCGATCACGGCGATGCGCTGCCGTGCTGCTCGGTGAGGATGTGGTTGAGCGAGGGTGGTCTTCCCCGAGCCGAGGAAGCCGGTGAGAACGGTGACCGGCACGCGGCCGTCGTTGGAGTCCATGGCGACAGTATAGGAACAAGAATCATTCGCATTTTGTCTGGACCAAGGAGAGGTCTCCCTCCTAGGGTGAGTTGAGAATCATTCTCAACAAGGGAGTCTCGGTGAACCGAATCAGTGCAGCACCCGGTCGTCCACGGTCCAGGGCGCTGGCCGTGTGCGTCGTCGTCGCCCTGACCCTGGCCCTGGCATCGTGCTCGGACGGTGGGTCGGCGACCACTGGGACCACCGAGGGCGAGGGGAGTGGGACGATCGCCGTCGCCGCGGCGTTCTACCCCGTGGCCGAAGCGGTGGCCCGTGTCGGCGGCGCCAGGGTCGAGGTCCAGGACCTCACTCCGCCGGGAACGGGACCCCACGACCTCGAACTGCAGCCGAAGCAGGTGGAGGAGCTCGACACGGCCCGAGCGGTCTTCTACCTGTCTGGCGGTTTCCAACCGGCGGTGCAGGACGCGGTGGAGCTGCTCGGGCCCGATGTGGCGAAGGTCGACGTGCTCGCCGGGATCGACCTGCTCCCCGTGCAGGACCAGCTCGAGGGCACCCAGGGCGAGGTCGACGGTGAGGAGCTGGACGGCGGCCTCGATCCCCACGTGTGGGTCGACCCCGTCCTGCAACTCGCCATCGCGACCAACGTCCGCGACGCGCTCGTCGAGCTCGATCCGGACGGCACGGCCGAGTACGACGCCGGCCTCGCCGCCTACGCCGGCGAGCTCGGTGCGCTCGACTCGGCGTTTCGAACCGGACTGGCCGACTGTGCCTCGCGCGCCATCGTCACGAGCCACCGAGCGTTCGCCTACCTGGCCGATCGCTACGACCTGACCCAGATCCCGATCGCGGGCATCTCGCCGGACGAGGAGCCCGATCCTCGCAGCCTCGAGGCGGTGGCCGCCGCCGCACGGGCCGAGGGCGTCCGGGTGGTGTTCTTCGAGGAGCAGGTGCCGCCGGACCTGGCCGAGACGGTCGCCCGTGAGATCGGGGCCAGCACCGACGCTCTCGATCCGGTGGAGACGATCACGACCGAAGGTCTCGCTGCGGGTGAGACCTACGACTCGATCATGCGCGCCAATCTGGCGGCCCTCTCGACCGGACTGGAGTGCAGGTGATCGCCGAGCCGAGGACCACGGCGTCGGCGAGGACGCCCACCCCCGACCGTGGTTCGGTCGACGCCATCACGGTCGACGGCCTCGTGGTCCGGTACGGACCCACCACCGTGCTCGACCAGGTCACGTTCCGGGCCGGCTGGGGCGAGCTCATCGCGGTGATCGGCCCCAACGGTGCGGGCAAGTCGACCCTCTTCAAGGCGCTCGCAGGGGTGGTGCCCCACTCCGGTCGTGTTGCTCTCGGCGGAGGCCCCGGCACCCACCGGGGGTCGGTCGCGTACCTGCCGCAGCGCATCGACATCGATCCCACCTTCCCGGTCACCGTCGGCCAGCTCGTGCTGTCCGGCCGGCGGCCCTTCCTGAAGCCGTGGCGTCGACCGCGCCCGGTCGATCGGGCCGCGGTCGACTCCGCGCTGGCCGAGGTGGGCCTGCTCGAGCGTTTCCAGGAGCCGATCGGGCGGCTCTCGGGCGGGCAGCTCCAGCGGGCGTTCGTGGCGCGGGCCCTGGCCCAGGAGGCCGGTGTCCTTCTTCTCGACGAGTCCCTCTCGGGCGTCGACCGACCCAACACCCTCGACCTCATGGCGCTGTTCGAGCGGTTGGCCGGAGGGGGCCGCACCATCCTCGTGGCCACCCACGACCTGGCCCTGACCCGTCACGCCTTCTCTCGTCGCCTTGCGGTCAACGGCGGCCTCGTGGCCGACGGCGACCCCCGCGAGGTGCTCGACTCGGACTCCCTCGAGGCCACCTTCGGCAGTGGTCGGTCGTTCCTGCCGGCCGTGGCGTGATGATCGGGTGGTTCCTCGACCCCTACGGGTCCGAGTTCATGCGCAACGCGCTGCTGACCGCGCTCGTGGTGGGCACCCTGTGCCCCGCGGTCGGCGTGTGGGTGGTGCTCCGTCGTCTCGCCTACCTGGGAGACGCCATGAGCCACGCGACCCTCTCGGGTGTGGCGGTGGCGTACCTCCTCGGGGTGAGCCTCGTGGCGGGTGCGCTCGTGGCCGGCCTGGTGATGGGCGGGCTCATCGGGTTGCTCGGATCGAGGCGGCGTCTGGCGAACGACACCGTCATCGGGGTGGTCGAGACCGTCCTCTTCGCGGTCGGTGTGGTGCTGATCACCCGTAGCCAGCGGGTCGCGGTCGACCTCTCCCACTTCCTCTTCGGCCAGATCACCACCGTCAGCGGAGCAGACCTGCGGCTGAACGCCCTACTGGCCCTCGCGGCACTGGCGGCGGTGGCCGTGCTGCACCGGGACCTGCTGGCGGCGACGTTCGACCCGGTGCACGCCGCCCAGGTCGGGATCTCGGTCCGGGGCACGCGGTTCCTGGTCCTCGGGCTCGTCTCGATCTGTGTGGTGGTGAGCCTCCAGACGGTGGGGCTGCTCATGAGCGTCGCCATGCTGGTCACGCCGGCGGCCACCGCCCGCCTCGTGACCCATCGGATCGCCACGATGACGGCGGTGGCGGTGGGAGTCGGCGTCAGCGCCGCGGTCGGGGGACTCACGCTCAGCTACCACCTCGCCTCTCCGCCCGGGGCCACGATCGCCCTGTGCGCAGCGGCGCAGTTCGTGGCTGTCTTCGTCGCCACCATTCCAACCCGGGTGGGCAACTCCGACGACCAGGTACCGACGCCGCCGCCGTACGCGAGGACCACCGGGTGACGACGTGGGGGTCACCCACGCACGTGACCGTCGTGGTGTGCCGGGGCTGCTGTTGTGGTGACCCGGGCAAGCACCCGGACACCGATCACGAGGGCCAGCTCGAGGCGCTTCGTGGGGCCTGCCAGGACCATCCGCGCGGCCGCGTCCTCGTCTCCCGGTGCCTGGGGCGGTGTGCATCCTCGAACGTGGTCGTGGTGCGGACCCGGGCCCTCGGAGGTCCCCACGCCGAAGTGTGGCTGGGCGACGTGCACGACGACGGCACGCTCGACCTCCTCACGGAGTGGATCCGGTCCGATGCCGCACCGTCCGATCTGCCCGAGGGGCTGCAGCGGAAGGTCATCGAGGTCCGACGCAGGCCTCGGGTGACCGACCTGCCCCTGCGACCGGGGTAGGGGGCGTT
>CAVPCW010000007.1:0-16561 GCA_963702555.1 uncultured Actinomycetes bacterium | reverse complement strand
CGGGTCGAGGAGGCCGGCGGCGACGAGCCGATCGGCCGCTTCGACCACCGCCGCCCAGTCGAGCCCCGAGCGCCGACTGATCTCGACCAGGTCGTGCTGCCCGTCGGAGAGGGAGAGGACCCAGAGGACGGCCATCTCGTAGGAGCGGGAGTCGACGGCCCCGCCTGTCGCCCGATAGAGGCCCCGTGCTCCGAGATGGGGCTCGCCGTAGGGCGCGAGGTTCACATAGGACCGGTTGCCGTCGATCACCGACAGGATCTGGCCCACGACCTCGGCGGACTCGCCCAGCTGGTCCGGGATGACGAACGACAGGTCGTCGGCGGAGGTGTGGTACTCAGGGAACTCCCCGTGGACCGACCGGCTGAGCCGACCCACGGCGAGGTCGTAGCCCGGCGAGCAGAACTGACGCTCGTCGTAGCCGTAGGGGTACCAGTCGAGGATGCGGGCCCCGTCGATCGGGGCGACCACCGTCTCGGCGACACGATCGACCACCGTGTCGCCACGACGGCTGCGCTTGTACGCGAAGGCACCGCGGTCTCCCAGGCCGGTCAACACCAGCCCACAGTGCACGCGGGGGACCACGTCGCCGTGGGTGGCGAGCCAGGCGATCGCGCCGATCGTGCCGGGCATGAACAGGAACCGGTAGGTGAATCGGTGCGGCACCTGCGAGAGGCGTCGGGCCACCTCGGCCGCCACCGCGATCCCGGAGAGGTTGTCATTGGCCAGCGCCGGGTGGCACGTGTGCGTCGCGACCAGGACCTCGCGCTCGTCGCTCCCCGGGAGCACCAGCTCGCCGTAGGTCAGTGAGCCGTCGAACAGCTCGGTGTCGACCACGACCTCGTACTCGCCCGGGAGGAGGGCGTCGACCTCCTGCTGGGTCGCGCAGAAGCCCCACGAGGGGCTGTAGTACGAAGTGCGGTAGGGCACGAGGTCGGGCCGATCGGGCAACGAGTGGAGGTGGTCCTTCAGGTCGTCGAGCCCGACCGTCCCGCGGAACGGCACCGAGTAGCCCACCAGCCGCAACGTGCTCTCGGCCACGTCGAAGAGCCGTCGACCTTCGGGGTCGACGACGTAGGCCTCGCGCACGGCCCACTCCCGGGGAACGGTCCAGTCGAGCACGGGGGTGCCCGTCGGGACCTCGACGATGTCGAGCGGGAGGTCCCTGGCGACGAGCCCGAGGGTGCGGCGCACGCCGTCACCGGTGATGCTCCGAGGCAGCGGGAACGCCTCCTCGACGAAGCGGTGCAGGCGCCCGCCCGCATCCGGGTCGGAGTCGAGGCCGTGACGGAGGGGGCGGGCCGACACGGTGTCAGAGGCTGATCGGGGCCGACGAGTCGATCTCGGACTCGTGGCCGCCGGTCATGGTCGTGGTCGCCGTCCGCCGGCTTGGGGACCACGACCTCGCCCTTGCCCGGCAGCACCCGGTAGGCGTCGTACACGCCGTCGATCTGCTTGATGCCACCGACCACCGAATCGAGGTGCGACGGGTCGCCGAGCTCGAAGTCGAAGCGCATCTTGGAGATGCGGTCGGAGCCGGTCATCGTGTTGCAGCTCACGATGTTGACGTGGTGGTCGGCGAGCACGCCCGAGACGTCGCGCAGCAGGCGGGCCCGGTCGAGGCCCTTGACCTCGATGGAGGCCACGAACACCGCGGCGATGTCGGTGTCCCACTCGACGTCGATGAGGCGGTCGGACTGCCCGACGGCGAGCGACTGGGCGTTGGCGCAGTCGGCCCGGTGCACCGAGACGCCGCGGCCCCGGGTGACGAAGCCCATGATCTCGTCGCCGGGCACCGGGGTGCAGCAGCGCGAGAGACGCACCATGACGTCGTCGAGGCCCTCGACGTGCACCCCGGACTGGGTGTTGCCCGCCCGGGCCGACCGGCGAGGCGCCCGCACCGTGGTGGGGAGCTGCTCCTCACGGGTGGGGTCGACGTCCTCGAGGTGGCGGCGCAGGCGCTCGGCGATCGGCCTTGCCCGACACGTGGTGCTCGCCGATGGCGGCGTACAGGGCGTCGCGGTCGGCGTACTTGAGCTCCTCGGCGACCTCGTCGAGCGTCTTCGACTGCTGGATCTTCTGCACCGGCAGGCCCTCGCGGCGCATGGCCTTGAGCAGCTCCTCCGAGCCGGACTCGATGGCGTCCTCTCGTCGCTCCTTCGAGTACCAGGTGCGGATCTTGTTGGCCGCCCGGTGGGTGACGACGAACTTCAGCCAGTCCCGCGACGGGCCCGAGCCGCCCACCTTCGAGGTGAAGATCTCGACGGAGTCGCCCGACGAGCAGCTCGGAGTCGAGCGGCACCAGGCGGCCGTTGACCCGGGCACCGATGCAGGTGTGGCCGACCTCGGTGTGGATGGCGTAGGCGAAGTCGACCGGCGTGGCGCCCTTGGGCAGGGTGATGACCCGGCCCTTCGGGGTGAAGACGAAGACCTCGTCCTGCTCGAGGTCGACCTTCAGGTTGGCCATGAACTCGCGTGGGGTCGGAGGTCTCGGTCTGCCAGTCGACGATGCGGTTCAGCCACGCCAGGTCGGCGGTGCTGCCGTGGTTGTCCTTGTAGTTCCAGTGGGCGGCGACGCCGTACTCGGCCCGCTGGTGCATCTCGAGGGTGCGGATCTGCACCTCGAGGGGCTTGCCCTGGGGCCCCACCACCGTCGTGTGCAACGACTGGTAGAGGTTGAACTTGGGCATGGCGATGTAGTCCTTGAACCGCCCCTGCACCGGCTTCCACGTGGCGTGGATGGAGCCCAGCGCGGCGTAGCAGTCCTTCACCGTCTCGACGATGACCCGGATGCCGATGAGGTCGAAGATGTCGTCGAAGTCGCGGCCCTTCACGACCATCTTCTCGTAGATGCTCCACAGGTGCTTCGGCCGGCCGGTGACGTCGGCGGTGATGCGCAGCTCGTGGAGCCGCTCACGCACGTCCTCGAGCACCTGGGTGAGGTAGATGTCGCGCTCGGGCGAGCGGGTGGCGACCATGTGGTCGATCTCGGCGTAGCGCTTGGGGTGCAGCGAGGCGAAGGAGAGGTCCTCGAGCTGCTGCTTCATCTCCTGCATGCCGAGGCGGTGGGCCAACGGCGCGTAGATGTCGAGGGTCTCCTGCGCCGTGCGCTCCTGCTTCCACGCCGGCATGGCGGCGATGGTGCGCATGTTGTGGAGCCGGTCGGCCAGCTTGATGATCAGGACCCGGAGGTCCTTGGCCATGGCGACCAGCATCTTGCGCACCGTGGCGGCCTGCTGGGCCTCCTTGGAGTCGAACTTGATGCGGTCGAGCTTGGTGACGCCGTCGACGATGCCGGCGACCTCGGCGCCGAACTGGGCCTCGAGCTGCTCGAGGTCGACGCCGGTGTCCTCCACCGCGTCGTGCAGCAGGGCCGCCGCGATGGTGACGTCGTCGAGGCCGAGCTCGGCGCAGATCTTGGCCACCGCCACCGGATGGGTGACGTAGGGCTCGCCCGACTTGCGGGTCTGGCCCCGGTGGGCGTCGGCCGACAGGGCGTAGGCCCGGGTGATGAGGCTGGTGGACGCCCTCGGGTGGTGGACGTGGAAGGCCTCGACGAGCGGGGCGACCTCCTCCGACGGGGGCGCGCTGTGGCGACGCCACGGCAGGACCCGGTCGACGGTGGCCACCGGCGCTACTCCCCCGCTCCCGTGGCGGCCGGCGCCGCGGCGTCGGCCTCGACATCGGTGGCGCCGCCGTAGGTGACGAGCGAGTGGACGTCGTGGCCGGGCAGGGCGTCGCGGCCGTGGAGGAAGGCCAGCTCCATCACGAACGAGAAGCCGGCCACGACCCCGCCGAGCTTCTCGACCAGGCGGGCGGTGGCCGCGGCGGTGCCGCCGGTGGCGAGGACGTCGTCGACGATGAGCACGTGCTCACCGGGGTGGACGGCGTCTCGGTGGATCTCGAGCAGGTCGACGCCGTACTCGAGCACGTACTCCTCGGCCTCGATGTCGTGCGGGAGCTTGCCCGGCTTGCGCACCGGGACGAACCCGGCGCCGAGGCGGTAGGCGACCGGGGCGGCGAACACGAAGCCACGGGCCTCGACGCCGATGACCCGGTCGATGCGGCGCCCGGGCACGGAGCCGGCCTCGACCAGCGCGTCGATGACGGTGGCGAAGCCCTCGCCGTCGTTCAGCAGCGGGGTGATGTCCTTGAACACCACGCCGGGCTGGGGCCAGTCGGGGATGTCGCGAACGAGCCGCGTGATGGTGGCGGCGGCGTCCGGAGCAGGCGACATGTCCCCACGGTACAGGGTCGGGCAACGTGCCCGGCCCACCGGTTCAGCGCTTGCGGCCCTTCTTGCGGGGCCGCGGCGGGATGACGGTGGACGACGGCGCGGGCGGGGTCGTGCGGGCCGGCGCCGGGCGGGCGGGGCGCTGTCGGCCGCCGGCGCGCCGGTGGTGCCCGGGTCGCCCTCGGCGTCGTCGTCGGGGTCGAGGGCACCCGGATCGGGCTCGCCGCGGTACTCGTCCTCGGAGGTGAGCAGCGCCCGGCCGGAGGGGCGATCGGCCTTGGGGGCCTTGCGGGTGACATCGACGCCCTGGGAGGCGAGCCGCTCGCGGATGGTGCGGTTCTTCGGCTCCTTCTCCTTGAGCCAGACCAGCACCGGTGCGGCCACGCCGATCGAGGAGTAGGCGCCGACGACCATGCCGACGAGCAGGGCGATCGAGAACTCCTCGAGGGTGACGGCGCCCATGATGCCGGCGCCGACGACGAGCAGGGAGATGACCGGCAGGATCGACACGATGCTCGTGTTGAGCGACCGCAGCAGCACCTGGTTCATCGAGAGCGAGGTCATCTGGCCGTAGGTCATGCGACCGCTCTGGCCGACGAGGCGCTCGTTCTCCTTGATCTTGTCGTCCACCACGATGGTGTCGTAGATCGAGTAGCCGAGGATGGTGAGGAAGGCGATCACCGTGCCCGGCGTGACCTCGAACTGGAAGACCGAGTACACGCCGACGCTGATGAGCACGTCGTGGAACACCGCCACGATCGCCGCCACCGCCATGCGCCACTCCAACCGGATGGTCAGGTACAGCAGGATGGCGATGAAGAAGAAGATCAGGGCTCGGATGGCCGACTTGGTGATGTCGCTGCCCCACGAGGCGCCCACGGTCGAGACGCTGACGTTGGCGACGTCGGTGCCGGCGATGTCGGCGAGCTTCTGACGCACCTCGGCCTCGTGGTCGGGGCTGGCCTCGGGGCCCTGCACGCGCACGATGTCGGAGCCGACGATCTGGATCTTGGCGTTGCCCTCGCCGACGGAGGCCGAGCGCGTCGCGGGCCTCGCTGACCGAGACGCCCGGGGCGGAGACCTCCCAGGAGACGCCACCCTCGAAGTCGATGCCGAGGTTCAGGCCGCGGGTGAACAGCGACAGGATGCTGATGACCACCAGCACCACCGAGACGATCAGGGTGCGCTTCCAGACCTTCAGGAAGTCGATGTCGGTGTCGCCCCGGTTGAGGCGGGTGAGCCAGCTCATCGGGCCGCTCCCGTGGTCGATCGGGCCGACGTTCGGCCCTTGCCGGTCGGTTGCTCGACCTCCGCGGGGATGCCGAGCAGCCCTGGGCGGGCCAGCAGGGCCTTGGAGCGGGTCGCCAGCTTCACGACCGGGCGCATGTACGCCCACGAGGTGAGCAGGTCGAGCAGGGTCGAGAGGCCCAGGTAGAAGGCGAAGCCGCGGACCGGGCCCACGGTGAGCCACCACAGCAGGCCGGCACCGATGAGCGAGGCGACGTCGGCCTTCACGATGGTGGAGAACGACGAGTGGAATGCCCGGTCGGTGGCGCTGCGGATCGTGCGGCCGTTGTGGACGTCTTCCTTGAGGTGCTCGTAGTAGACGACGTTGGAGTCGAGCGAGACGCCGATCGACACGATGATGCCGGTGATGCCCGCGAGGGTGAGGGCGAGACCGTTGTTGGTGCCGAGGTACGCGATGAGCGACCACAGCAGCGCGCCCTCGATGAAGAGCTTGAGGATCGAGAGCACCCCGAGGATCCGGTAGAAGGCGATCATGTAGATCGTCACCAGGATGAGGCCCACGAGGCCGGCGACCAGACCGGCGTGGAGGGCGTCGCGGCCGAGGGTGGCCGACACGATCTGGGCCTGCTGCTGCTCGAGCTCGACCGGGAGGGCGCCGTACTTGAGCGAGGTGGCCAGGTCCTTGGCCTCCCGCTCGGTGAAGGGCCCGCCGGTGATCTGGATCTGGTCGGCCTGGAAGCTGGCCTCGTTGATGCTCGGCGCCGAGACGACCCGGCCGTCGAGCACGATGGCCAGGCGCCCGGTGGGGCAGGTGGCCGACTGGGAGTTGCACTGGCCGGCGGCGGCGTTGAACAGCCCGATGCCGTCGGCCCCGCCCCGGAAGACGGGGTTCACGACCCACTCGCCGGTCGACCGCGTCGAGGGTGGCCCGGGCGGTGTCGAGGGCGCCGCCGGTGAGCAGCTTCGGGCCGACCTGGTAGACGGCGACGAGCTCACCCTTCTCGCACTGCGGGAGGTAGACGGTGCCGTCGCCGTTGACCTGCTCGGCGGTGAGGCCGGTGGAGCAGACGTCGGGCTCGAGCCCGGTGGGGTTGGCCGCGGCCGCGGTCGTGGTCGTCGTGGCCGAGGTGTCGCCCTCGGCCGGGCCGCCGTGGTGGTCGCGGCCGGATCGACGGTGGTGCGTGGTGGCTCGGGTCGGTGACGACGCTCGGGTTGAGTGCGGCGAGCACGGGCCGGAACTGGAGCTCGGCGGTCTGGCCGACCAGGGCGATGGCCCGGTCCTTGTCCTTCACGCCGGGGATCTGGATGAGGATGTTGTCGCCCTGGCGGGTGATCTCCGGCTCGGCCACGCCGAGGGCGTCGACGCGCTGGCGGATGATGGCGATGGCCTCGTTGATGGTGTCGCTGTCGGTCTCGCCCTTGGGCTGGAGCACGACCGACACACCGCCCTGGAGGTCGAGGCCGAGCAGCGGCCTGTTGCCCACGGCGAGGGTGTAGGTGAGCGCCACGGCGGCCACCAGCACGATGATGATCAGCGACCAGTACCCACGGAAGCGCTTCACCGGTCCACGTCCTCGTCTGCATCGGTGTCATCGGCCGCGGTGGCCGGGTCGGGGGTGTCGGCGCCGTCGGCGCTGACCGTGTTGCCGTCATCAGGGATCTCGTCGGGGGCGACGACCTTGGCGGCCACGGCCCGACGGGCGAGCTTGACCTCGATGCCGGGGGCGAGCTGCACCAGGACGGTGTCGTCGGTGACCTCGGTGAGGGTGCCGTAGAAGCCGGAGCCGGTCATGACCTCGTCACCGACCTCGAGCGAGGCGACCAGGGCGTTGTGGCGCTTGAGCTCCCGCTGCTTGGGGAGGATCAGCACGACCCAGGCGATGGCGAAGAGCAGGATGAGGAGGAGCAGGGGTCCCATGGTGCGGTGGGCTCGGCCGATCAGAGAGGTGTTGTGGGCGGCAAACCCGGCCACAGTACCGCCCCCCGGTGGGGTGTCCAGGCGCATGTCACACCGGCTGCTGAACCGGAGATGACCCTCAGGTGGACGGGGCGCCCCACACGTCGACCACCGAGCGCCGGAAGGCGTCGTAGGTGCCGGCCACGATGGCGGCCCGGGCCGCCTCCATCAGGCGCAGCAGCCAGTGCACGTTGTGGATGGTGGTGAGCCGGGCCACGGTCGGCTCCGAGACCATCGAGCAGGTGGCGCAGGTAGGCCCGCGACCACCGCGCACAGGTGGGGCAACCGCACTCGGGGTCGAGGGGCTCGGGGTCGCGCATGTACTTGGCGTTGCGGAGGTTCAGCCGGCCGTTGGCCGTCAGGATCGTGCCGTGGCGGGCCAGGCGGGTGGGCAGCACGCAGTCGAACATGTCGACGCCGAGGGCCACGGCCTCGACGATGCTGACCGGGTCGCCGACCCCCATCAGGTAGCGGGGCTGGTCGACCGGGAGGATCGCCGTGGTGGCGGCCAGCGCGGGGAGCATCTCCTCGAGCGGCTCCCCCACCGACAACCCCCCGATGCCGTAGCCGTCGAAGTCGACCTCGACGGTGCGGTCGGCGCTCTCGGTGCGCAGGGCGAGGTCGACGCCGCCCTGGACGATGCCGAACTGGGCCTGGGTCGAGCCGGCGGCCCGGGCGGACGCGTTGGCGACCTTGGCCCGTCCGGCCCACAGCGCCGAGCGGTCGACCGCGGCCCGGATGGTGGAGAGCGGCGACGGGAGCGGCGGGCACACGTCGAGCACCATCATGATGTCGCTCGCCAGCTGCTGCTGGACCGCCACACTGCCCTCGGGCGTGAGGTGGTGGCTGCTGCCGTCGTAGGTGCTGCGGAAGGTGGCGCCGTCGTCGGTGACCTTCGGCTCCAGGGAGAAGATCTGGTAGCCGCCGGAGTCGGTGAGCAGGTGGCCCTTCCAGTCGGCGAAGCCGTGGAGGCCGCCGAGCTCGGCCACCAGCTCGGCGCCCGGCTTCAGCATCAGGTGGTAGGTGTTGCCGAGGATGACCTCCGAGCCGAGGTCCTCGAGGTCGGCCGAGCTGAGCGTGCGCACCGCGGCCCGGGTGCCGACGGGCATGAACACCGGGGTGCGGAACGTGCCCCGGGCGGTGGTCACGGTGCCGGCGCGGGCGGCGCCGTCGGTGGCCTCGATGGCCAGGCTCAGCACGTGGTCGGAGGCGGAGGGCGACGCGGGCACGGCCGGGAATCTACCGGGACCCCGAGACGTCCCCCATCGACCAACGCTATCCTCCCAGACCCCCACGGAGAGCGGCCGCGGGGAATCACAGAAGGGCGTCCACGGCGGTGGTAGCGACATCGATGACTCTGGATGCCCTCAGGGCCCTCACGATCGGCGACCTCGCATGGGACATCGCCGCGATCACGATCATCGTCGTCGCAATCCTCGGCATCGGATTGCTGCTCGAACGGGCGATCCTCCGCGACGCCATCGAGGACCCGATCGCAGAATTGGTCCTGGTAGTCGGCCTGGGTATCAGCGGCTATGGAGCGCTTCTCTTCTTGTTCGGGTTCCTCCCCGTCCTGTCCCGCGTCCCGCTGACGGTGCTGAGCCTCCTCGCCGCCGGCGCCGGCGCAACCCAATGGAGGGCAGGGGCGGCATTGACCGCGCTGGGCAGCGTCCACGATCGTGCGGGGTGCCCGACGCGTATCTCGTGATCGCCATCCCCACGATGGGCCTGTTGGCGCTGTGCGCCGCAGCAGGTTTCCGCCCGCCGACGGCGACCGACGAGGTCGACTACCACTGGCCAGCTCCCGTCCTGTGGGCAGATGCCGGACGATGGGTTACGACGCCCTACCGATTCACCAACGGCTTCCACCTGGCCGAGGTCGTCTACACCCCAGCAGCTGTGTTCGGGTCCTCGACTGCCGCCCACTGGGTGCACCTCCTCACCTTCCTCCTGCTCGCACTGGGCGCGGCGGCGCTGGCCCGGAGCCTCCGGGCTCCAGGAGTCCTCGCTGCCTGTTCGGTGGTGGCGATCCCCGCCGCAGCTGGCCAGAGCTGGCTCGCCTTCAACGACATCTTCGCCGCCTCGCTGCTGATCGCCGCGTGCGTCGCCGTCGCCGACGACACGGACCGCCGAAGGCTCTGGGCCGCAGGGATCCTGCTGGCCGGCGGTGGGGCCAAGCCACTGATCATCGTGCTCTGCCCTGCCGTGCTGCTCGTGGTGCTCTACGGCCGCAGGATGCGAGGCGAACCGGTGTTGGCGATCCGCGGCCGACGGTCTCTCGTGCCGCTGGTCGTCCCGGGGATCGCTGTCTGCGGTGCCTGGTTGGCCTACACGCGCTCCTTCACCGGGTCCTTCTTCCAGAGCTCCGGCGTCGTGGTCTCGGTCTTCGGAGACGACCCGACCAACGGGTTGGCAACCCTCCGACTCCCGACTGCCCTCGATGCCGTGGTCGCCCCGTTCCTCCCGATGGCCACCGGAATCATCGGCCAGCGCGAGCCCTACGGGGGCCGAACAGGACTGGTCCTGACCGTGTTCATCCCGATCGCGCTGGTGACCGCATTCCTGATGAAGCGGCGCGAGCGTCGGGAGCTCGGGCGCCTGGCCGTTCCCGCAGTCGTGGGCTATCTCTTGGCGGCAATCGTGCTCGTTCGCACGCGGTATCTCATGGCGCTGTACCCGCTGGCTCTGGCCTCCATCGCACTGGTGGTCCCCTGGTGGCGTGAGCAGAGGGGCCGGACCAGCGGACTCATCGTGCTCTGGCTCTTTCGGGCCTGCGTCGTGCTCGGACTGCTCGACACCGCCCGCCAAGCCCTGAGGTAGCGGTGGGCGGAGGCTCCAGCCGGCACCAGCCGCCCCACCCTTTCCAGCGCACGCACCCTCTTAGGTGGCTATCGTTGACCACGCTGCGTGGTGGCGAGACCAGCAGCTCTTGGCGAGGGGGACCCCATGACCGTCCATCGTTCGATCCGTCCGTTGTTCACAGCCGCTGATGGCGTGGCCCTGCTGGCCGGGGCAGTCGGCGCTGGCGCCGGCGCCGGCGCGGAGGTGCCCGTTGGACGGGCAACCCTCTCGGGCACCGTCGCCGACAACGCGGGCAGACCCGATCGTGACCGACTGTTCCTGTGCGAGCCCCACCCCCAGTTCACGGTCTTCTGCATCTCCTCATCGAGCACCGCCTCCGGCCCCGATGGCAGCTACGAGTTCGCCAGCGATCGCGGGCGGCACCTACCGGCTGACGGCCTCAGTCCCTGTAGAGCTCGACGGCGGCTACCAGCTCCCTGGTCGACCACAGTCACCGTCGCGCCCGGCAGTACCACCACCACGAACATCGCCCTGGGCCTCGGAGGGAAGGTGTCCGGCCAGGTCCGGCTCCCCGACGGCACACCGGTGTTGAGCTGCATGTCCATCAGCAACGAGCCGGTCAACCTCTTCTCCGGGTCCGACGCCGCACAGTCCGATCCGGTCACAGGGCAGTACCTCTCCTGGAGGGCGGTGGCCGGCCCCACGGCCACCGGTTCTGGCCGTCCCGGGCTCCCCGGCTACTTCGGCTCCATGCGTGACGGCGTGCCGATCACCCCCGGTGCGACCACCACCGGCGTCGACCTGGTGCTCGATCCCGGCGGGCTCGTCCAAGGCGTGGTCCGCGGGCCCCAGGGCGAGCCTGTGTCCGGGGCCTCGGTCTCGGCTTTCTCGACCATCAACAACTGCAGCCCGTGCCTCCAGCCGGTGGCGACCGCCTCCGACGGGTCCTTCTCGATGGCGGCGCCGACCGGCCCGCTCGCCATCAACGTGACGCCTCCCCCTGCGACGACCTACGTCGCCGCCAACAACATCCCCGCCATCGTGACCACCGGCGGGACCACCAACGTGTCCGTCACCCTGACGAGGGCCTCGACCGTCGTCGCCACGCTCACCGGCATCAACGGGCCTCTCGCCGGGACCAACGCCCCCATCGCGTGCGCCGCCCCGAACACGCTCAACACAGCGAACCCGAGCATCTCGTTCCCGTGCATGCAGCCCGACACCACCCCCGCCCTCTCCGTCGGGACCTTCGGGCCAGGGCCGACTCTCGGCACCTTCCAGATCAACGCCCTCCCCTCTCCTGGCCACTACAACGTCTACGGCGTGTCGGTGGTGTCCTTCGGGTCTTCCGGGCCCCCCGCTGTCCCGGCCGCTTACCGGGCGTCGCCGGTCGCCTCCATCGACATCCTTCCGGGCGACCTCGTGAACTGCACGTTCGTGGTCGACATGGATCCAACCGGCCCGACGACGGCTCGAGCCTCTGCACCGGTGCCACCGGCACCCCGCCGGGCGCCACGAACACCGCCACCTTGGGTACTCCCGGCGGGGGAACGACGACCATCACCTCCCCTGCTGGTACCACCCTCTCCGGTGCGGCCGCCGTTGACCCCGCAACCCCGGCGGAGGTGTGCTGCCCCCCGGGGTCTCGCTTCCGTACGGGGCCTACTCGTTCTCGATCAGCGGTGTGGCACCCGGGGCACCGCCGATGTCACCCTGACCTATCCCGCCGTGAGCCCAGCACCGAACGGCTACGCCAAGTTCGTCGGTGGGATCTGGCAGGACGCCAGCGCCATCGTCGTGCCCGGCTCTGCCACCGCTGGCTCCATCACCATCCGACTCACGGACGGCGGCCCGTTCGACACGAACCCCGCGCCCGGTGTGATCGGTGACCCGGGTGGACCGGCGCTCGTCGACGCACGCCTCCGTCGGTCAGCCTCTCGGGCCCCGCCGACGGCGGCACGTACACCCTCGGGGCGGTGCCGACCGCGGGCTGCACCGCCACCGACGAGCCGGGCGGCTCCGGTGTCGGGCAGCCCGGCCTGCACCGTGTCGGTCACCGGTGGCAACGCCAACGGCGTCGGGACCTTCACCGCGACCGCCAGCGCCACCGACCTCGCCGGCAACTCGGCCTCGGTCACCCGCACCTACCGGGTCGTCTACGCCGTGGATGCCCTGCGGGTGCCGTTCTCGAAGGTCCTGACCACCAGCCCGGTGGCCGGCGCCGGCGTGGCGGGCGTGCCCTTCCCCGTGACCGTGACGGCCGGCGCGCCGACGGCTCGGTCGTCACCCCGGTCTCGGCCCGCTGGGTCGAGCCGGTGAAGGCGGGATCGGTCCTCAAGCCCCTCGTCACCACCGGGCTGCCGGCACCGGCGACGACTGCGTCGTCGTTCACCACGGGCGGGCGACGGCTCGATGGGCTTCCTCTGGCGCACGACGCGGTCGCAGGGCCTGTCGTACTGGCGGATCGGCGTCACCCTCGACGACGGCACCACCCACACCGTCATCGTGGCCCTCCTCTGATCGGCGGAGAGGGCGGAGCAGCCTCGTCAGACGCCACGTCTCAGTGAGCCCTTGCTGAGACGTGGCGCGAGGAAGCGTGACTCGGTGCCGGACCGGAGGATCCATGCCATCGATCGGTCTGTTCCACGTCTCAGCGACGACGCTCGTCGACGCCCTGCGTGGCGGACGCTCACGTCGGGCGCCAGGCAGCGACATCGCTGAGAGCTGGAACCGATGCCCTGGTGACGCGGGGGCCCGGGCGCCCTCCCTGGTCGGCTGACCGGGTCAGGAGCATGGCGTCGCCGAAGGAGAGGAAGCGGTACTCGCTCGGCGAGGGCGGTGGCGTAGAGGTCGCGCCACCTCGGCCCCACGAACGACTCGATCATCACGAGCAGCGACGAGCGGGGCAGGTGGAAGTTGGTGAGCATCCGGTCGACGAGGCGGAACTCGTAGCCCGGCGTGATGAACAGGTCGGTGCGGCCCTCGAGCTCGCCCCGCACCGCGGCGCTCTCCAACGCCCGCACCGCGGTGGTGCCCACGGCCACGACCCTCCCGCCGGCGGCTCGCGTGCGCTCGCACGCCGCCATCGTCTCCGCCGGCACCCGGTACTGCTCGGAGTGCATCACGTGGTCCTCGACCACGTCGGTGGCGATGGGCCGGAACGTGCCCAGGCCCACGACCAGCTCGACCTCGGCCCGGCCGACGCCGCGGTCGGCGAGCCGGGCCAGCACCTCCGGGGTGAGGTGCAGCCCGGCGGTGGGGGCGGCGGCCGACCCCGGCGTCTGCGAGAAGACGGTCTGGTACCGCTCCGGGTCGTCGAGGGTCTCGGTGATGTAGGGCGGCAGCGGCATCTCGCCGTGGCGCTCGAGCACGGCGAGCTCGTCGCCCTCGACGCGTAGCTCGACGTGACGGCGGCCCTCACCGAGGTCGTCGCCCATGACCACCACGAGATCGTCGTCGTCATCGGCGCCGGCGCATCGGGCGGCCGGAGCTCGGTGCCGGGCGGCAACTTGCGGCTGGGCCGCACGAGGGCCTCCCACACCGAGCCGTCGACCCGCTCGAGCAGCAGCACCTCGGCCGCGCCCCCGCTGGCCTTGCGCAGGTGGAGCCGGGCCGGGAGCACCCGGGTGGTGTTGAGCACCAGCAGGTCCCCCGGCTCGAGCAGGTCGGGCAGGTCGCGCACGACCCGGTGCTCGGGCTCGACCCCAGGTCCCCGGTCGACGAGCAGCCGCGCCGCGTCGCGCTCGGCCAGAGGGTGCTGGGCGATGCGCTCCTCGGGGAGCTCGTAGTCGAAGGCGGCGGTCTCCATGACGAGCGCTCAGGCTAAAGGGCCAGGAGCCGCCCGCCCGACGACCGGTAGGGTCCAGCCCATGGCAGCGACCTCCCACAACACCTACTTCGACGGCGGCGTGCAGAGCCTCGGCTTCGAGCCCGACGGCCTGCGGGCCACGGTCGGGGTGATCCAGCCCGGCACCTACGAGTTCGGCACCGCCGCCCCCGAGCGCATGACCGTCGTGGCCGGCTCGCTCGACGTGCGCCTCTCGGCCGAGGGCAACTGGTCGACCCACCCCAAGGGCACCGTGTTCGAGGTCCCCGGCGACAGCAGCTTCGAGGTGCGGGCCGACTCGCCGTCGGCCTACCTCTGCGAGTACCTCTAGCCCGCAGACCCCCCGAACTGGTTGTGGATCTGCACGCTGGGACGTGCAGATCCACAACCAGTTCGGGGCTTGGTACGTCAGCGGGTCACCGCTGCGGACCGTGCCGTCCGCACGATGGATGCAACCCAGCTCGGCCGACGACGGAGATCGGACTCGGTGATGCGGATGACCGTCCAGCCGAGCGCTCGAAGGGCAGCATCCTGCTGCTCGTCGTGGCGTCGGTCGAGAAGGGACGTGTGGTGTCGGTCGCTGTCGATCTGCACCACGACGCGCGCCCTGCGGTCGACCGCGTCGACCCTGGCCACCCACGACTCGCCTCCCAAGTCGACCTGGTACTCCATCGGAGGCTGACCGTCCTTCTCGAGCAGGCGTCGGAACGACCGCTCGAGTCCGCTCTCCGGGGCCACGTAGTCACGGCCGCGTTCCTCGATGAGCATCCGCATCCACGCCACTCGCCCCCGACCACGACCCCGGAGCTCCTCGAGCGTGTCGATCAGAGCATCGGCCTTCAGGAGCCGCAGGCCCCACGCATCGTCGAGTACCCGGGCGAGCCGGCCGAGTGGCACCACGTCGGAGAGGTCGAACACCGTCCTCACCGGCGAGGTCACCCGGATCCCGTCGAGTTCGACCACGTGATGACCAGGCAGGCGCCGAGTCGTGTGGACCTTCGCCAGTGACGGGACGCGGACGTCGATAGATCCCCGGGGAACGAGCACCTCGGCTCGACCCGGCCGAAAGCCCGGCAGCCCCCAGAGCGACGCCGCCGCCCGCTGGCAGACAGCGCCAGTCCCCGAGGTGTCGGCAACGGCGGCCTGAGCCGCCTGGTGCCACGTTCGAGGTGAACCCGCGACAGCGAAGACCCTCGACGACAGCTGATCCAATCGGCCTGACCGGACGAGGTGCGCGACCTGCGACCGAGTTGCGCCCAGTTGTTCCGCCTGGCTGCGTGTGATGACCCCGTGTTGTCTGGCAGCTCGTGCTGCGATGCGATCCCAGAGGGCTGCATCCATGGCCCACAGTCAACCCACCCCCTGTGACACCGCAGCCGACCGCCCCCTCCCCTCTCGAACTGGTTGTGGATCTGCACGCTGGGACGTGCAGATCCACAACCAGTTCGAGAGGGGGCCTGGGGTGCCGCCGGAGGCGGGTCGCCCTAGCGGTCGAACAGCGACGGGCCGGGGTCGGCAGCGAGCGGCGCGCTCGGCGGGACGACCAGGCCCATGTGGGCCCACGCCGCCGGCGTGGCGACGCGGCCCCGAGGCGTGCGCATGAGCAGCCCCTGCTGGATCAGGAACGGCTCGTAGACGTCCTCGACGGTCTCCTCGGCCTCGCCCACGCTGATGGCCAGCGTGCCGAGGCCCACCGGCCCGCCGCCGAACATGCGGCACAGGTTCATGAGCACGGCCCGGTCGACCTTGTCGAGGCCGAGGTCGTCGACCCCGAACACGGCCAGGCCCTCGTGGGCGGTGGCCTCGTCGATGGCGCCGTGGCCGCGCACCTCGGCGAAGTCGCGCACCCGTCGCAGCAGCCGGTTGGCGATGCGGGGCGTGCCCCGCGCCCGGCGGGCGATCTCCCGGGCACCGGCCGGGTCGACGTCGATGCCGAGGATGCCGGCGGCCCGCACGACGATGGCCTGCAGTTCCTCGGCGTCGTAGTAGTCGAGCCGGGCCACCAGGCCGAAGCGGTCGCGCAGCGGGCCGGTGATCAGGCCGGTGCGGGTGGTGGCGCCGACGAGGGTGAAGCGGGGCAGGTCGAGCCGGATCGAGCGGGCGGCCGGGCCCTTGCCCAGCACGATGTCGAGCTGGAAGTCCTCCATCGCCGGATAGAGGACCTCCTCGACGTTGCGGCTGAGGCGGTGGATCTCGTCGATGAAGAGCACGTCACCCTCGCCCAGGCGGGTGAGGATGGCGGCGAGGTCGCCGGCGCGGTCGAGGGCGGGCCCGGAGGTGATGTGCAGGGCCACCTCGAGCTCGGCGGCCACGATGCCCGACAGCGTGGTCTTGCCCAGGCCGGGAGGGCCGGCGAAGAGGAGGTGGTCGACCGACTGACCCCGACGGCGGGCCGCCTCGAGGATGATGCCGAGGTGCTCCTTGAGCTCCCGCTGGCCCACGAAGTCGTCGAGGTGGCGGGGGCGCAGGCCACCCTCCTCGCCGATGAGGTCGGCAC
>CAVPCW010000006.1:0-563664 GCA_963702555.1 uncultured Actinomycetes bacterium | reverse complement strand
GCGGTCGAACAGCGACGGGCCGGGGTCGGCAGCGAGCGGCGCGCTCGGCGGGGCGACCAGGCCCATGTGGGCCCACGCCGCCGGCGTGGCGACGCGGCCCCGGGGCGTGCGCATGAGCAGCCCCTGCTGGATGAGGAACGGCTCGTAGACGTCCTCGACGGTCTCCTCGGCCTCGCCCACGCTGATGGCCAGCGTGCCGAGGCCCACCGGGCCCGCCGCCGAACATGCTGGCACAGGTTCATGAGCACGGCCCGGTCGACCTTGTCGAGGCCGAGGTCGTCGACCCCGAACACGGCCAGGCCCTCGTGGGCGGTGGCCTCGTCGATGGCGCCGTGGCCGCGCACCTCGGCGAAGTCGCGCACCCGGCGCAGCAGCCGGTTGGCGATGCGGGGCGTGCCCCGCGCCCGGCGGGCGATCTCCCGGGCACCGGCCGGGTCGACGTCGATGCCGAGGATGCCGGCGGCCCGCACGACGATGGCCTCGAGTTCCTCGGCGTCGTAGTAGTCGAGCCGGGCCACCAGGCCGAAGCGGTCGCGCAGCGGGCCGGTGATCAGGCCGGTGCGGGTGGTGGCGCCGACGAGGGTGAAGCGGGGCAGGTCGAGCCGGATCGAGCGGGCGGCCGGGCCCTTGCCCAGCACGATGTCGAGCTGGAAGTCCTCCATCGCCGGGTAGAGGACCTCCTCGACGTTGCGGCTGAGGCGGTGGATCTCGTCGATGAAGAGCACGTCGCCCTCGCCCAGCCGGGTGAGGATGGCGGCGAGGTCGCCGGCGCGGTCGAGGGCGGGCCCGGAGGTGATGTGCAGGGCCACCTCGAGCTCGGCGGCCACGATGCCCGACAGCGTGGTCTTGCCCAGGCCGGGAGGGCCGGCGAAGAGGAGGTGGTCGACCGACTGACCCCGACGGCGGGCCGCCTCGAGGATGATGCCGAGGTGCTCCTTGAGCTCCCGCTGGCCGACGAAGTCGTCGAGGTGGCGGGGGCGCAGGCCACCCTCCTCGCCGATGAGGTCGGCACCCGACGGGCCGTCGGTGGTCGCCGCGGCCAGGTCGGCGAGGCCGGTCTCGAAGTCGTCGGGGGTGGGCTCCGGCGAGAGGAGCTCGTCGCGCGCCATCAGGCCGCCGCCAGCTTCTGGAGGGCGAGGCGCAGCATCTCGGACGTGTCCGTCTCCTCCGCCGGCAGCTCCCGCATGGCCTCGGCGACCTCGTCGGGGCCGTAGCCGAGGTTGGTGAGGGCGTCGCGCACGTCACCGAGTGGCGACGCCGGGCCGCGACCGGCCCCGGCGCCCGAGCCGGCACCCGACCCACCGGCCACTGCGGCGGCATCGAGGCCGGGGATGTCGAGGCGGCTCTTGAGCTCGACCAGCAGACGGGCCGCGGTCTTCTTGCCGACGCCGGGCACGAGGCACAGCGAGGCGAGGTCGTCGTCGGCCAGGACCCGCAGCAGCGAGGCCGGCGGGTGCACCCCGAGGATGGCCAGGGCCAGCGAGGGGCCGACGCCGTGAGCCGAGAGCAGGGCCTCGAAGACGATGCGCTCGTCGGCGGTGAGGAAGCCGTAGAGCGTCTCGGAGTCCTCACGGCGGTGGTGGTGGGTGTGGAGGAAGACCTCGCTGCCGACCTCGCCCAGGTCGAGGGCGGTCGACGGCGGTGATGGTGACCCGGTACCCGATGCCGGACACCTCGACCAGCACCTCGCCGGTGGGCCAGCGCTCGAGCAGCGTGCCGCGGACGGAGCCGATCATGCCCGCACCCCCGACCTCGGGGCAGGAGCGGGAGCCGGCGCGGCCATCGCCCGGCGGGCGGCATCGCGCATCGGGGCCATGGCGGCGTGACAGAGCGCCAGCGCGGCGGCATCGGCGGCGTCGGCCGGATGGGGCGGCCGCGGGAGGCCGAGGAGGGTCTGGACCATCTGCTGCACCTGCTCCTTGTCGGCGCCGCCCCAACCGGCGACGGCCGACTTCACCTCGTTCGGGGAGTACTGCACCACATCGCACCCGGCGTTGACGGCCTCGACCATGGCGATGCCGCTGGCCTGGCCGACCGACATGGCCGTGCGCACGTTCACCTGGAAGAGCACCCGCTCGACCGCCAGCACCGACGGGTGGAACTCGGCGATGAGCGACCGCAGCTCCTGCTGGAGCTCGGCCAGGCGCAGGTGGACCTCCGCCTCCGGCGGTGTGGTGATCACCCCGAGGGCCAGTGCCCGTGCCGTGCCGCGGGTGCCGGGATCGGGCGCGTCGAGCACGCAGTACCCGCAGCGGGTGAGGCCGGGATCGATGCCGAGCACGAACACCCGTACGAGGATAGTGCGGAGGTCGGGGTGCGTCGGTGATCCTGTGGGGGCCCCTGGATCGGAAACTGCTTCGTATGAGCCTCCGACCTGCCGATGAAGCTCCGGTGACCACCGTGACCGATGGCCTTGACCTGGCCGCCCCCGCCGGGGCGCCCGAACCCACCCTCACCGTCGACATGCGCGGCGTCGACCGCTGGTTCGCGACCAACCCGGCGCTGACGAACCTCGACCTCTCGGTGCCCCAGGGCGCCATCACCGTGCTGCTCGGCCCCAACGGCGCCGGCAAGACCACGGCGATCCGCATGATCACCGGCGCCCTGGCCCCCGACGCCGGCACCGTGCGCACCTTCGGCCTCGACCCCATCGAGGACGGCGAGGAGGTGCGGCGCCGCTGCGGCGTCGTGTCGGCCAAGCCCGCCCTCTACGACCGCCTCTCGGGCCGCGGCAACCTCGAGTACGCCGCCGAGCTCTACGGCCTCGGCCGCCACGCCGACGACCGCATCGTCGCCGCCGCCGACCGCTTCGGCATCGTCGAGGCCCTCGACCAGAAGGTCGGTGGCTACTCCACCGGCATGAAGACCCGCCTCGCCCTGGCCCGCTCGGTGCTCCACGACCCCGAGCTGCTGCTCTACGACGAGCCCACGTCCGGCCTCGACCCCGAGTCGTCGCACGCGGTGCTCGACCTCATCCGGGAGATGACCGCCGAGGGCCGCACCGTCGTCATGTGCACCCACCTCCTGGTGGAGGCCGAGGGCCTGGCCGACCGCATCATCGTCCTCGACGGCGGCACCGACCTGCTCACCGGCAGCCAGGAGGAGCTCACCCGCCTCTACTGGCCGCCGAACCTCGTGCACATCGGCGCCCAGGACCCCTCGCTGCTCGGCCGCCTCGGCAAGTGGGACGGCGTGATCGCCATGGAGACCGAAGTCCCGAACCGTCCCGGCGTGGTGCAGGTGCAGCTCGACGACCCCGCCCGCATCCCCGACCTGGTCGACCGTCTCGTCGCCGAGGGCGTGCGCCTCACCCGGGTCGAGCCCCACGAGCCGACCCTCGAGGACCTCTACTTCGCGGTGCGCCGCGACCACCGCGAGCGCCAGCACGATGCCGAGCGTCAGGGCCTCGCCCCGGTGCGTCCCCCCACCCAACTCGACGTTCTCGCCGAGGCGGAGGAGATCCGATGAGCGCCACCGTCGTCCCGCCGCCGGCAAAGGCCCAGCGCGCCCGCCGCAAGAGCGCCCTGAACTGGGAGCGGATGTTCACCGTCACCCGCACCGAGCTGCGCCAGCTCTACGAGTCCAAGGACTTCTGGGTGCCGATGGTGATCCTCGGCGGGTTCTTCTTCGTGATCGTCCCCACGATCCTCCTGCTCGCCATCGGCAGCATCGGCAACGTCGACGCCATCCAGCAGGTGTCGGACGCCCTCAAGCTCCTGCCCAGCACCGCCCGTGAGGCCGTGCCCCAGGACGTCGGCCCGTCCACCCAGGTCAGCTACGTCCTCGCCGTCTACCTCTTCGCCCCGATCGCCGTGGTCGTGCCCCTCACCATCTCCACCGCCGTGGGCGCGTCGAGCATCGTCGGCGAGCGCGAGCGCGGCACCGGCGAGTTCCTCGCCCACTCCCCCGCCGGGGTCAAGGAGATCTACCTGGGCAAGCTCATCGCCAGCCTGGTGCCCGGCTACATCACGACCATCGTGGGCTTCGGCCTCTACTCGCTGATCGTGAACCTGATCGTCGGCGGCAAGGTCGGCGGCTGGTTCTTCCCGACGGCGTCGTGGTGGCTGCTGATCCTGTGGGTGCTGCCGCCGTTCATGGCGATCGCCCTGTCGCTGGTGCTGCGGCTCTCCGCCCGGGTGAAGTCCACCGCGGCGGCCCAGCAGGCCGCCGGCCTGGTGACCTTCCCGCTGATCATCATCGCCTACGGCCAGTCGACCGGCGCCCTGCTCGGCTCGGGCGCCCCGATCCTGGCGTTCTTCATCGGACTGGTGGCCTGGCTCATCGCCTTCGCCCTGCTCTCCACCGGGTTCCGCAGCCTCACCCGAGGCCGCCTGCTCGGCGTCGCCGACGAACGCTGACCCCGACCGGTTGCCAGGAGTGCGCCCAGGCGTCACTTCCGGCAACCGGTGCGAATGAACTGCGAACCGGTTGCCAGGAGTGCGCCTACAACGCACTCTCAGCAACCGGTCGCGAGCCGTCAGGCCTCGACGGTGACGCCCTTCCAGAAGGCGACGCGGTCCTTGATCTCGGCCGCGGCGTCCTTGGGCTCGGGGTAGTACCAGGCGGCATCGGCGTTCACCGAGCCGTCGACCACGACGGAGTGGTAGCTCGCCGTGCCCTTCCAGCCGCACACCGTGTGGGTGTCGCTCGGCTGGAAGAAGTCCCAGCTCACGCTGTCGCCCGGGAAGTAGTGGTTGCCCTCGACCACCACCGTCTCGTCGCTCTCGGCCAGCACCGCGCCGTTCCAGGTGGCCTTCGCCATGGTGTGCTCCTCGGGGTCGTGATCGGGGGGATCGATCGGTCCGGACGCGCAACGGCCCGGTCCCGGTGATGAACACCGCGGACCGGGCCGTCGATTCCCCCTCCGAGAAGGAGCGTCGATGCTCAGCTCGCCCGAACGGGCGGGATCAGGAGCGAAGCGACGGTGTCACTTCGGGCCGAGGCGGGCCCCGCCGTCGACGCGGATCGTCTGGGCGTTCATGTAGGAGTTGGTGATGAGCTCCACGACCATGCTGGCCAGCTCCGGGGCGTAGCCCAGGCGCTTCGGGAAGAGCACGTCCTTCGAGAGGTTCGCCTTGAACGCCTCGGAGCCCTCGCCCTCGCCGTAGATCGGGGTGTCGATCAGGCCGGGGGCGATGGTGTTCACCCGCACGCCGACGACGGCGAGGTCGCGGGCGATCGGGAGGGTCATGCCCACGACGCCGCCCTTGGAGGCGGAGTAGGCGGCCTGGCCGATCTGGCCGTCGAACGCGGCGACCGACGCCATGTTGACGATGGCGCCCCGCTCGTTGTCGGCGAGGGGCTCGGTCTGGCCCATGGCCGTGGCGGCCAGGCGGATGACGTTGAAGGTGCCGGTCAGGTTGATGTCGATGACCTTGCGCCAGTAGTCGAGGTTGAACGCCGAGTCGTAGCTGCCGTCCTTGCCGATGGTGCGGCTGGCGGCGCCGATGCCGGCGGAGTTCACGACCGCACGCAGCGGGCCCATCTCCTTGGCGGTCTCGACGGCGGCGATGACCTCGTCGACGTTCGTGACGTCGACGTGGCAGAACGCGCCGCCCAACTCGGTGGCGAGGGCGTTGCCCTTCTCGTCGTTGAGGTCGGCGATGACGACCTTGGCGCCCTTGGCGGCGAGCAGGCGGGCCGAGGCCTCACCGATGCCCGAGGCACCGCCAGTGACGATCGCGGATGCTCCGTTGATCTCCATGCCCGGGAGCCTATGGGGACGGGCAGGGCGCAGTTCAATCCGCCCGACGCGCACGGGAGCGTCGCGCCGGAGGCAGCAGTTCCCTCACGAGCCCGTCGGCGAGCCATGCCTCGTAGGCGTCGCCGGACCAGCCGGCGGCGACGGTGAGGTGGCGGTGGACGAGGGGGCCGTTCCACAGCCAGAGGATGTCGATCGCCTGCTCGGTGCCGAGGCCCTTGCGCAACGTACCGACCTCCTCGACCGCGGCGATCACCGAGGTCGCGCCGACCCGGCGGCGGGCCTCGGCCGTCTGGTGGAGCTGCTCGATCTCCGGGTCACTGCCCGCCGCCTCGGCCACGACCACGAACACCTCCCCCGCCCCGTCGTGGATGCGCCGCGCCCCGGTGGCGTAGGCCCTGAGCCGGGCCTCGGCGGTGGGGGCGGTGAAGACGGGTGCCATCCACTCCCGGGCGTTCACGGCGACGGCGCTGTCGTCGCCGGCGATGGCCACGTCGAGGACCTCGGCGAGGATCGCCGGCTTGGTGCCGAACGTGACGTAGACGGTCTGCACGGCCACGCCCGCCTCGGCCGCGATGGCCTTGATCGAGGTGGGCCCGTAACCGTCGGCGACGAACAGCCGTCGGGCCGCCTCGCGCACGGCCCGGCGCGTCTGACGGGCCTTCTCCTCACGCAGCGGGTACTGCGTCTTCACCTTCTCGGACACCCGGCCAAGGTACCGCGACACTTGATTAGAGTCTGACTACACTCATCTTGGACCCGATCGACGACGGGTCCGCCGACCAGGAGGCTCCGATGACCACGACCACCCCGACGTCACCCGAGACCCAGACCCAGACCGACGAACGCGACCGCTGGTTCCTCGGCACCTACCTGCGGCTCGTCACGACCGGCGCCGACACCGGCGGAGCGCTGGCCGTCATGGAGCAGCGGGCCCCATGCGGCTTCTCCCCTCCCCGTCACGTGCACCACGGCGAGGACACCGCCCTTCTCCTGCTCGAGGGCGCCCTGACGATCTCGATCGGTGACGAGACCTCCACCCTCGGAGCCGGCGAGATGGCGTGGCTCCCCCGCGACGTGGCCCACACCTTCCGGGTCGACAGCGACCAGGCCAGGCTGATCGAGATCCTCACGCCGGCCGGGTTCGAGCAGTTCCACGTCGAGACGAGTGAGCAGGCGGACGTGGCCGAGATCCCGCCCCCGTCCGAGCCCGACGTCCCCCGTCTCCTCGCTGCCATCGGGCCCTACCGGGCCGAGATCGTCGGCCCTCCCCTGACGCCCGACTGAGCCGTCGGCTCAGCGCCGGGCGGTCTTGTTCCGCAGGAGCTTGTCGAGGTCGCGGTACTGCAGCGGCTTGCCCGGCAACGCCGTGGCGGCGGCGGGGCGCAGCCCGTCGAGCATGACCGCGACGTAGCGGTCGCGCAGGGCGGCGTCGGCCCCGGTGACGGCCGTGACCTGGGCGATGCCGGCGAAGAGCAGAGCGGTGTCGGCGGGGCTGATGTCGTCGCGCACGGCGCCGGCGGCCTGGGCCCGGCCGAGCAGCTCGGTGATGGCCCCACGCATGGCGTTCTTGAGCTCCACCGCGGCCGGCGGCAGCTCGAGCTCGGTGGCCATGGCCTCGGCCAGCATGCGGCGGCGGGCCTGCTGGGCGGCGAGGCGGTGGACGAACCGCTCGAAGGCGACGGCCGGCTCGTCGGAGGCCAGCGCCTCGTCGGCGTCGGCGACCAGCTCCCGGAAGCTCTCGGTGAGGACCTCGTCGAGCAGGGCCTGCTTGGTGGGGAAGTGACGGCACACCGTGCCCACGCCCACACCGGCCCGCTTGGCGATGTCCTCGATGGTGGCGCCGTTGCCGGCCTCGGCGAACAGGTCCTCGGCCGCGCCGAGCACCAGCGCGCGGTTGCGCTGGGCGTCGGCCCGCTGCGGGCGCTCTGGTTTCTTCGTCACAGGTGTTGGCATCCGGAATCCTCGTTCCGTATAGTAACCGGAAGCGGAACGGCCCTTCCACTTTACCGACAGGGCTGCAGGAAGAGCGCCATGACACCCCAGGACGACATCGAGAGGGAGCTGGATCCACGCCGGTGGATCACCCTCTGCGTGCTCGTCATCACCGTCGTGCTCGTCGCCATGGACACGTCGGTGCTCAACGTGTCGATCCCGACGATGCTGCGCGACCTCGACACCACCGTGCCGAGCCTCGAGTGGGTCATCGCCGGCTACTCGCTCACCTTCGCCAGCCTGCTCATCATCGGCGGGCGCCTCGGCGACATCTTCGGCCACCGCCGTCTGTTCGTGATCGGCGTGTCGCTGTTCGGGGTCGGCTCGCTGATCGCCGCCCTCTCCCCCACGGTCGGGTGGCTGATCCTGGGCGAGGCGGTCATCGAGGGCGTCGGCGCCGCGCTCGATGGTGCCGTCCACCCTCGCCCTCCTGGCCAGCATCTTCCACGGGCGCGAGCGGGCCACCGCCTTCGCCGCCTGGGGCGCGGCCGCGGGTGCCGCCGTCGCCTTCGGCCCCGTGCTCGGCGGCTGGCTCACCACCAACCACTCCTGGCGCTGGGCCTTCGGCATCAACGTGGTCATCGCCCCGCTCGCGGTGCTCGGCGCCATGGTGCTGATGAGCCGCAGCGAGCGCCACGCCCGCATCCCGATCGACCTCCCCGGCGCGGCCCTGATCGCCTCCGGCATGTTCGGCATCGTCTTCGCCCTCAGCCAGAGCCCCACCTACGGCTGGCTGACGCCGAAGGAGCCCCTCACCGTCGGCTCGGTCGACGTGTGGCCGGCCTCGATGCCGATCTCGGTGACCGCGTTCGCGTTCGTCCTGGGCATCGTGCTGCTCGTCGCCTTCGTGATCGTGGAGCGGCGCAAGGAGGCCCGCGACGGCCACCCGCTGTTCGAGATCAGCCAGCTCCGCTTCAAGACCTTCCGCTACGGCCTCGTCACCGCCGTGATCGTGTCGCTCGGTCAGCTCGGCCTGCTCTTCGCCCTCCCGCTGTTCCTCCAGGGCGCCAACGGCCTCACCGCCGAGCAGAACGGGCTGTGGATGCTCCCCCTCGGCCTGATGATGATCGTCGGCGCCCAGATCGGCGGGAAGCTGAACCACCGCTACGGCACCACCAACGTGGTGCGCTTCGGGTTCTTCCTCGAGGCGTTCTCGCTGGTGGGGCTGCTCCTCACGGTCCACCCCGACGTCGGGTTCTGGCAGCTCTTCCCCTCGATCGCCCTCTTCGGGCTCGGCGTGGGCGCCGCCTCGGGCCCGCTCACGAACCTGGTGCTGTCGGAGATCTCGATGGAGAAGTCGGGCGTGGCCAGCGGCGCCAACAGCACCGCCCGCCAGCTCGGCGCCGCCCTGGGTGCCGCCATGATGGGCTCGCTCGTCACCGTCCAGACCACCAGCCACGCGGTCGACGCGGTCAACGCCGCCGGCCTCCCCGCCGGGCTCACCGACACCGCCGTCAACGGCATCGAGGCCATGGGCGCCAACTGGCAGATCCCCGCCGGCGCCACCCCCGACCAGGTCGCCACCCTGCAGCGGGCCTTCGAGCAGGCCCTCACCAGCGGCGTGCGCTGGGCCCTGGCGTGGGCCGCGCTGCTCGTGTTCGGCGGCGCCGTCATGAGCCTCCTCATCCCGCAGGTGCGGCCCGTGGGCGGCCGCATCCTGGTGGGCGACGCCGCCAAGGCCGAGGCCGACCGCGCCGCCGAGGCCCGTCACGACGCCGAGATCGAGGCCGAGGCGGAGACCCTCCAGCCCATGCCGATCGAGACCCGCTGAGCCCTGCGCCCCCGGTCGCGGCACGGGAACCGGTCGCCGTTCCGTAGCCTCTGTCGATGGACGCGTGGCGACCCCCCACCCCCTCCCAGCTGCGCCGGCTGGTCGAGGAGCTCGCCGAGGCGGGCCTCGACCTCGACGGGTCGGCCCCCTGGCACGACCTCGCCATCGAGGAGATCGCCTACGCCATCCGGCCCAAGGTGCACGAGCGCTACGTGCCGAGCTACGGGGCGATGATCGAGCCCACCACCGACCCGGCAGAGTGGCGGTCGGTCACCGGGCTGGTCATCGAGCGAGGCCCGCTCACCATGCACCCCGACTCCACGACCCGCCGCTACGCCGACGGCATCGCCAGCTGGCTGATGCGCCACACCGACGGCGCCAACGAGTGGGTCACCCTCGACCGGCCCGCCGGCTCCGAGCGCGACGTCGTCGTGCTCGCCGGCGCCCTCGGCGCCACCATCGTGCAGCGCCACCCCACCGGCGTCGTCCGGGTCGTGGGCCCCTACGGCGTGTTCCGCTGGGCGGGCCTGGGTTGGCGCCACGAGCCGCTGGTGTCGCACTGGATCGACGACCTCGCCGGCGTCGACCACGAGGAACGCCACGTCCTGCACCGCCTGCTCGAGTTCGCCGTGCACGACCTCGGCGCCCGCGGCATCGGGGCGATCCTCGTCTACCGGGCCGACGAGTCACTCACCCTCAGCCACGAGCTGCGCCTCACCACGCCACCGAAGCTCCGCATCACCTGGCCCATGGCCCTCGCCCCGCTGCGCCACGCCCTGGCCCAGACCGACGGGGCCGCCCTCTTCGACGCGGAGGGCGTGCTGCTGCAGATCGGCGTGCGCCTCGTGCCCACCATCGAGGCCGAGGTCGGCATCGACGGGTTCAAGGGCATGCGCCACACCGCGGCCCGCCGCTACAGCTACGACGACCCGGGCGCGACCGTGATCGTGGTGAGCGAGGACGGCCCGGTCACGGTCTTCCGCGGCGGCGAGGTCGCCGGCACGGCCGAGAGCTACGCCGACGAGCCCATCGCCCCGAGCTGAGACGTCCACCACCGGTTCCGGCATCGGACACCACAGTCGGAACAACCCTGGCGCCGCCGGCGTTCACAGGGCCGAACCTAGGGAGGTAGAGCAGATGAGCGAGACCACCGAGCGCGCCGTCCTGGCCGGCGGGTGCTTCTGGGGCATGCAGGACCTCATCCGGAAGATGGACGGCGTGGTCACCACGCGGGTCGGCTACACGGGCGGCGACGTCCCGAACGCCACCTACCGCAACCACGGCACCCACGCCGAGGCCATCGAGATCGTGTTCGACCCCGAGAAGATCTCGTACCGCGACCTGCTCGAGTTCTTCTTCCAGATCCACGATCCGTCGACGAAGAACCGCCAGGGCAACGACATCGGCCTGAGCTACCGCTCGGCGATCTTCTACGTCGACGACGAGCAGAAGGCCGTCGCCCTCGACACCATCGCCGACGTCGACGCCTCGGGCCTGTGGCCCGGCCCGGTGGTCACCGAGGTCGTGGCCGCCGGCCCGTTCTGGGAGGCCGAGCCCGAGCACCAGGACTACCTGGAGCGCATCCCCAACGGCTACACGTGCCACTTCGTGCGGCCCAACTGGACGCTCCCCCGCCGCAACGGGTGAGCAGGGGACGCTGACCGGACCGAGATGACACGGTCGGGCCGACCGCTAGCGTGCGGCCCGACCGAGGGGGACACATGGGGACACGACCGACCGTGGTGGTCGCGGGGATGGGCGACACCGGCGTGCTGGTGGCGTCGAACCTCGGCAAGGGGTTCGACGTGGTCGGCGTGGCCACGCGCCCCGCACTGGTGAGCGGCCAGGAACTGGGCAACCGCCTGGCCCGGCCCGAGTTCTGGCGCCGCAACAACCTCACCACCTTCGACCGCTTCCGAAAGCTCGACCGCGTGCAGGTGGTGCACGGCGCCATCTCGAGCGTCGACCTCGACGGGCGCCGGGTGCACGTCGACGTCCCCGGCGGCCCGCCTCTGCAGCTCGGCTACGACGTGCTCGTCATCGCCACCGGCGTCACCAACGGCTTCTGGCGCAAGGACCGCGTCGAGACCCTGGCCGAGGTCACCGAGGAGATGGACGCCATCACCTCCCGGATCGACGCCGCCGGGTCGATCGCCGTGGTCGGTGGCGGGGCCACCGGCGTGAGCGCGGCGGCCAACCTCGCCCGGCGCCACGACGGCAAGACCGTGCACCTGTTCTACGGCCAGGACGAGCCGCTCCCCGGGTACCACCCCAAGGTGCGCCGCCACCTGGTGAAGGAGCTCGAGTCGGCCGGCGTGCAGCTCCACCCCGGCCACCGCGCCGCGCTGCCGGACGGGTTCAAGGCCGACGAGCTCACCCCGGGCCCGGTGTCGTTCTCCACGGGCCAGGAGCCCTTCGAGGCCGACCTCGTGCTGTGGGCCATCGGCGCGGCGAGCCCAACACCGGCTTCCTCCCGGCCGAGCTGCTCGACGAGCAGGGCTTCGTGCGGGTCGAGCCCGAGATGCACGTGCCCGGCCGGCCCGAGGTCTTCGCCATCGGCGACGTCGCCGCCACCGACCCGCACCGCTCGTCGGCCCGCAACTGGGCCTACCGCCTCGTGGTGAACAACGTGAAGGCGTTCGTGGCGGGCACGCCGGAGAAGGCCAAGCCGTACGTCGCGCCCGAGCACCGGTGGGGCTCGATCATCGGCCCCCAGGAGAACGGCATGACCGTCTACCAGCCCAACGGCAAGTGGTTCCGCGTGCCCCGCTGGGCGGTCCAGCCGATCCTCATCGACGTCATCACCAAGGGCGTCATCTACGGCGGCATCCGCCGCCCAAGCGCTGACGAAGGCCTGCCGGCCGACTCGACGGCACTGTCGCCCTCGTGTGCGGCGGCGGCCGGGGCATCGGTCGCCGAGTGGCGTTGGCGCTGGCGGCAGAGGGCGCACGACCTCGCCCTGGTGTCCCGGAGCGAGCACGAGCTGACGGCCGGTGGCGCTGACGAGATCGCACAGCAAGGCGGGCACGCCCTCGCCATGCCGGCCGACCTGACCGATCCGTCGAGCGCCGCCCTTGCCGTGCGGGCGGCGGACCGACCGACCAACCCGAAAGGCTGGCTCACCTGCTGCGGCCCGCTGTACCGCGTGAGCCACCTTTCGGGCCGTCAGGCCTGCGGCGATCAGGGCCCCAGCCGCCGCCGCCGGGGGTGAGGAGGCGGATGACGTCGCCTGCCTCCGCATCGACGGTGACCTTGTCGGGCAGGGCCACTGCGTCGGCCTCCCGGCCGCCGGGCAGCAGCCAGTTCTCGCCGGGGGCCGCAGGGCCGCCGCCCTCGGTGCCCCACGGGGCGGAGCGCCGGCGTTCGGTGATGAGCGAGACGGTCGCGTCGGTGAGCAGCTCGACCTCGCGCTCGATGCCCTCGCCGCCGGCGTGGGTGCCGACGCCGCCGCTCCCCCGGCGGAGCGCCAGGCGCCGCACCCGCAGCGGGAACGCCCGCTCGAGCGCCTCGATCGGCGTGTTGCGGGTGTTGGTCATGGCCGTGTGCACGCCGCTCATGCCCGGGCCCTGCACCCGGCCGCCCTGCCCGCCGGCGACGGTCTCGTAGTAGACCCACGCCCGGCCGTCGGCGTCGGTGCCGCCCATCAGCAGGTTGTTCATCGTGCCCTGCGACGCGCCGCCGAGCCGGCCGGGCACCGCCAGCCCGAGGGCCCCGAGGCAGAGGTCGGCCACCCGCTGGCTGACCTCGACGTTGCCGGCGCCCACCGCGGCAGGCGCGAGGGCGTCGACGATCGTGCCAGGGGTGGTGAGCACGGTGACCGGGCGGAGCGCGCCGCCGTTGGCCGGCAGCTCCGGGTCGAGGGCGCAGCGCAGGGCGTAGACCGCGGCGCTCACGGTGACGGCCCGCACGGCGTTCACGTTGCCGGTTCGCTGGGGGTCGCAGCCGGTGAGGTCGAAGGTGAGGGCGTCGCCCTCGATGCGCAGCTCGACCCGCACGTGGGTCTCGACCTGCTGCTCGGGGCGGGGGCCGAAGGAGTCGACCACGTCGGCGAAGCGCCACACGCCGTCGGGCAGGGCGGCCAGCGCGGCACGCATGCGGCGCTCGCCGTGGGCCAGCACCTCGTCGAGTGGGGCGTCAGCCAGGGCGGCGAGGCGCTCGACGCCACGGCGGTTGGCGCCGACCTGGGCATCGAGGTCGCCGAGGCGCTCGTCGGGCGTCCGGGAGTTGGCGCACAGCAGCTCGCGCACCTCGTCGGTGAGCACGACGGGCGGCAGGCGCAGCCCCTCGGCGAACACCTCCACCGCGTCGGCAGGCATCGAGCCGGGCGCGGCGCCGCCGACGTCGGCGTGGTGGGCCCGGTTGGCGGCCCACCCGACGAGGTGGCCGTCGACCACGCACGCCGCCACGAGGGTGATGTCGTTGAGGTGGGTGCCGCCGGCGAACGGGTCGTTGAGGATGACCTGCTCCCCCGCGGCCACCCGGGGCCAGCCGTCGGTGCCGGGGCCGAAGCGCTCGAGCACGGCGGCCACCGACGCCGGCATCGAGCCGAGGTGCACGGGGATGTGCTCGGCCTGCACCAGCAGCTCGCCCTCGGGCGTGAACAGGGCGGCCGAGTGGTCGTGGCGCTCCTTGATGTTGGGGCTGAACGCGCTGCGGGCCAGCACCGCCCCCATCTCGGTGGCGATGCCGGTGAGCCGGGCGATCAGCACCTGCAGCGCCGCCGGGTCGAGGGTGGGCTCGGCACTCACGACGAGGCGCTCCTGCGCAGGACGAGGGCGCCGGCGGCGCCGGGCTCCGCGGCCCAGCCCTCGGGCACCCAGATGGTGCAGTCGGGCTCGGCGATCACGGCGGGGCCGACGGCGCCGACCCGGTCGGGCACGGGCAGGTCGGCCGGGCTCACCGGCGACGGCAGGGCCGCCCGCGCCCGCACCGCCACGACCTCGACCGGGTGGCCCCGGCGGGCGTAGCCGTTGCGGCGGTGGTGCTCGGTGTGGAACTTCGACGGGTGGGGCACCGACAGCTCGTGGCTCTGCCCGGCGTAGCGGCAGTCGAACAACGTCGTGGTGAGCCACGTGACCGCCTCACCGGCACCGGGCACCCCGGGGTCGGGCACGAACTCGCCGCCGGTGCTGGTGAAGCCGAACGAGCCGGTGCGGTCGCCGAGGTTGCGCACCGCCCACGAGTTGGCCTCCTGCTGGAGCTCGTCGGCGGCGGCCAGCGCGGCGGCGTGGTCGAGGGGCTCGGCCATCGAGCGCACGAGGTCGACCTGCAGCGGCGCCCCGAGGATGCCGACGGCGCTGAGCACACCCGGCGCGGGCGGGCACGATCACCGCCTCCATGTCGAGGGCCTCGGCCAGTGCACAGGCGTGCAGCGGGCCGGCTCCGCCGAACGCCACCAGGGCCAGGCCCCGAGGGTCGACACCGCGCTCGACGGTGACGACCCGGATGGCCTCCTCCATCGCCGCGTCGACCACGGCCAGCACGCCCTCGGCACTCACCCCTGCGGTCTCGAGCGCGGCCCGGGCGGCGTCGAGGTCGAGGGCGCCGAGACCGGGGAACGCGGCCCCGGCCGGGATGCGGCCGGCCACGAGATCGGCATCGGTGACGGTGGGCTCGGTGCCGCCGCGGCCGTAGCAGGCCGGCCCGGGCACGGCCCCCGCGCTGCGGGGGCCGACGAGCAGGGCGCCGCCGTCGTCGAGGCGGGCGATCGAACCACCACCGGCGCCGATGGTGTGCACGTCGAGCGACGGCATGCGCACGGGCAGGCCGGCGACCTCCCGCTCGGCCGCCGGGGCGGGCTGGCCGCCGAGCACGAGGCACACGTCGGTGGAGGTGCCGCCCATGTCGAAGGTGACGGCGTCGGCGAAGCCGTTGGCCACCGCCGCCTGGGCCCCGGCCAGCACGCCACCGGCGGGGCCGGACAGCAGCAGGGCGGCCGGTCGCTCGGCGGCGCTGACCGCGGGCACCAGCCCGCCGGCCGAGGTCATGACCTGCACCGAGTCGGCGGCCTCCGAGAGGCGCTGCAGATACGCCCGGCACGCCGGCCGCAGGTAGGCGTTGACCACGGTCGTGACGGTGCGCTCGTACTCGCGGTACTCGGGCGAGATGTCGCACGAGCAGGAGACGTCGTGGCCCTCGGCCTGCAGCTCCATCCCGACGAGGATCTCGTGGGCGGGCTGGATGTCGCTGTGGAGCAGGCACACCGCAACCGCCTCGACCCCCTCGGGGATGGTCGGCATCGCGCCCAGCGGCTCGATCTCCCAGCCGTCGGGGCCGATGCGCCCCTCCACCTCGAGGCGCAGCTCACGGGGCACGAGGGGCTCGGGCCGCACGACCGCCGGGTCGTGGAGCGAGGGCCGGTCCTGGCGGGCGATCTCGATGATGTCGGCGAAGCCGGCGTTGGTGACGAGGGCGACCCGGGCCCCGCGCCGCTCGAGCAGGGCGTTGGTGGCGACGGTCGTGCCGTGGGCCAGCACGTTCGGCCGTTCGCCGGCCAACAGCTCCGCCAGACCGGTCCGCACCGCCTCGCCAGGGTCGTGCGGCGTGGACGGCACCTTGGTGACGGTGCCGTCGTCGGCCACCAGATCGGTGAACGTGCCGCCGGTGTCCGAACCGACCCGACGCCCTCCGGAACTCACGCCGGCTTCACGACCCGGACGGCCTCGGGGCCGAGGTGGTCGACGAGGGTGCGGTGGGTGCGGCCGACGGCCTCGTCGGCGCCGTCCCACACGACGATGGCGGCGTCGACGTTGCGGGCCAGCCAGTCGTCGCGGCGGGCCATGGCGGCGTGCTGGCCCTGGCGGGAGTCGGGCACGTCGGGCTGGAGCAGCACCATCTGGTCGGACTCCTCGGCCAGCTCCATGAACCGCTCGCGCGCCTCTTCGGGCCACCCCGACGCCGGGTCGGGCCAGGGCAGCACCACGACGTAGGGCATCCCCGCGCCGACGGCGGCCTCGGCGGCCAGCTGCTCGGCGCCCTGGCGCAGACCCGTGACCACCACCAGGTCGGGGTGCTCGGCCTCGGCGGCCAGCAGCTCACCGACGAGGGAGTCGAGCAGCTCGCCCGTGCCCTCCGGGTCGTTCTCGGGGTCGACCACCGGGGGCCGGTGGCCGACGATCAGCAGCGCCCGCCCGGCGTAGGGGCGGCCGGGGGCGGTGGAGACCTCGACCACCTGGGTCCGGAAGGCCTCCTGGGTCTCGGCCGAGAGCGTGCCGAGGGCAGGTCCGGGGGCGACCGGGATGGTGCCCGCCTCGGTGCCGAAGTCGTCCTCGGGGCCGAGCTCGGTGGGGGGCTCGTCGCCGGAGCGGCCCCGCTGGGTCTTCGCCGCCTCCACCGCCAGGCGGTCGACGGTGTCGTTCATCGGGTCCCCGGCGTGGCCCTTCACCCAGCGGAAGGTGACGTCGCCGCGGGCCAGCACGAGCTCGACGAACGGCTCCCACAGGTCGCGGTTGGCCACCGGCTTCTTCTGCGAGTTGAGCCAGCCCCGCTTGATCCAGCCCTCGTGCCAGCGGTCGCGGAAGCAGTTCACGACGTAGGTCGAGTCGCTCACGATCTCGAGGGGGCCGGGCAGGGCCTTCACCGCCTCGAAGGCGGCCGAGATCTCCATGCGCTGGTTGGTGGTGTGCCCCTCGCACCCCGAGGCGAACGCCCCGCCGGGCACGGCCCAGGCCCAACCGCCGGGGCCGGGGTTCCCGCTGCACGCACCGTCTGTGTAGGCCACCGTCGTCACCTTCTCAGCGTGTCACAGGTCGGAGAGCACGCCGGTTGGCACCAGGTCACGGACTGTTCACCGTCGTACCCGCCGGTAACCGGGCCGGTCACGGCATCATGGTCGTCGGGGACCACGCACCGACACGACAACACAGACGCGACACGCAGAAGCGAGAGGCACCCGATGTCGAGCATCGACCAGTTCGTCAGCCAGATCCCGGACTCCGACCCGGGCGAGACGGCGGAGTGGCTCGACTCGCTCGACGCAGTGGTCGACTCCCGCGGGAAGATGCGGGCGCGGTACCTCGTGTCCCGCCTCACCGAGCGGGCCCGTGAGCTCCAGGTCGGCACGCCGGCCGAGGTGCAGACGCCCTACGTCAACACCATCCCCCGCGAGGAGCAGCCCTGGTTCCCGGGTGACGAGGCGATGGAGAAGCGCATCCGGCGCCTCATGCGCTGGAACGCGGCCGTGATGGTCGTCTACGCCAACAAGCAGGCCGACGGCATCGGCGGCCACCTCTCGTCGTTCGCCTCGTCGGCGATGCTCTACGAGGTCGGCTTCAACCACTTCTTCCGGGGCAAGGACGACGGCCTCGCCGGCGACCACGTCTACTTCCAGGGCCACGCCGCGCCAGGCATCTACGCCCGTGCGTTCCTCGAGCGCCGCCTCGACGAGAGCCACCTCGACAACTTCCGTCGCGAGATCGGCGGCGGTGGCCTCTCGAGCTACCCGCACCCGTGGCTGATGCCCGACTTCTGGGAGTTCCCCACGGTGTCGATGGGCCTCGGCCCGCTCAACTCGATCTACCAGGCCCGCTTCTGCCGCTACCTCGACAACCGCCGCATCGACGACACCAGCGACTCCAAGGTGTGGTGCTTCCTCGGCGACGGCGAGACCGACGAGCCCGAGACCCTCGGCTCGATCTCGCTCGCCGGCCGCGAGCAGCTCGACAACCTCGTGTGGGTCGTGAACTGCAACCTCCAGCGCCTCGACGGCCCGGTGCGCGGCAACGGCAAGATCATCCAGGAGCTCGAGGGCGTCTTCCGTGGCGCCGGCTGGAACGTCATCAAGCTGATCTGGGGCGAGGGCTGGGACGACCTGCTCGCCCGCGACGTCGACGGCGTCCTGCTGGCCAAGATGAACTCCACCCTCGACGGCGAGTGGCAGCGCTACGCGGTCGAGTCGGGCGCCTACATCCGCGAGCACTTCTTCGGGCCCGACCCCCGCCTGCGCAAGCTGGTCGAGCACCTGAGCGACGACCAGCTCCGGGCCCTGCCCCGAGGCGGGCACGACTACAAGAAGATCTACGCCGCCTACAAGGCCGCGTCGGAGAACCGGGGCACCCCCACGGTGATCCTGGCCAAGACGGTGAAGGGCTGGGCGCTCGGCTCGGCGGTCGAGGGCCGCAACGCCACCCACCAGATCAAGAAGCTCAACCTCGAGCAGCTGAAGGACCTCCGCCGGCGCCTGCACCTCGACGACGAGATCCCCGACTCGGTGTTCGACGGCGAGGACCCGCCGTACTACCGCCGCCGACGTCGACTCGCCCGAGTACCGCTACCTGATGGACCGGCGCCGGGCGCTCGACGGCGTGATGCCCCGCCGCACCACCGAGGTGCGCCGGCCGCTCACCCTGCCCGAGCCCGCCGTGTTCGAGGAGTTCGCCGCCGGCTCGGGTGGCCAGGCCGTCTCCACGACCATGGCCTTCACCCGGATGCTGCGCGGCCTGGCGCGGGCCCCGGAGTTCGGCCCCCGGGTGGTGCCGATCATCCCCGACGAGGCCCGTACCTTCGGCATGGACGCGCTCTTCCGGGAGCTGAAGATCTACGCCGCCCACGGCCAGCTCTACGAGCCGGTCGATGCCTCGCTGCTGCTCTCCTACACGGAGGGCAAGGACGGCCAGATCCTCGAGGAGGGCATCACCGAGGCCGGCGCCATGGCCAGCTTCACCGCCGCCGGCACGAGCTACGCCACCCGTGGCGTGCCGATGGTGCCGTTCTTCATCTTCTATTCGATGTTCGGCTTCCAGCGCGTCGGCGACCTCATCTGGGCCGCGGCCGACGCGCAGGCCAAGGGCTTCCTGATCGCCGCCACGGCCGGGCGCACCACGCTGCTCGGCGAGGGCCTGCAGCACCAGGACGGCCACAGCCTCGTGCTGGCCTCCACGGTGCCGACGGTGAAGGCCTACGACCCGGCCTTCGCCTACGAGCTGGCCGCCATCGTCGAGCACGGCCTGCACCAGATGTACGGCGGGCCGGGCGGCACGTCGCTCAACGGCGACGGCGCCTTCTACTACCTGACCGCGTACAACGAGAACTACGAGATGCCGGCCCGCCCCGAGGGCCTCTCCACCGACGAGATCGTCAGCGGGCTCTACCGCTGGGCGGGCGCACCGGAGGGCACCGAGGCCAAGGCCACGGTCGTGTTCTCGGGCACCGCCCAGAAGGCCGCCCGTGAGGCGCAGGCGGCGCTGGCCGAGCGCGGCATCGGCGTCGAGCTGTGGAGCGCCACGTCGTACAAGGCGCTGCGCGAGGACGCCCTCGCCGTCGAGCGCTGGAACCGGCTCCACCCGCTCGAGGAGCCCCGCACCGCGCAGGTCACCGAGAAGCTGATGTCGGCGCCGGGCCCGATCGTGGCCGTCACCGACTTCATGAAGTCGGTGCCCGACCAGGTCGCCCGGTTCGTGCCCAAGCGGTTCGTGCCCCTCGGCACCGACGGCTTCGGCCGCTCCGACACCCGCGAGGCGCTGCGCCGGTTCTTCGAGACCGACGCCGCCCACGTCGAGGTGGCGGTGCTGTCGGCGCTGGCCGCCGACGGCCAGGTCGACGGGTCGGTGGTGCACGACGCCATCAAGGCCCACGAGATCGACGCCGAGGCCGCCGACCCCATCACCCGCTAGGTAGGTTGGCCGCCATGGCGAAGCCCTCCATCCCGATCACCGGCCTGCCCGAGGCCGACGAGCTCCTCGTCACCGACCCCCTGGCGCTGCTCATCGGCATGCTGCTCGACCAGCAGGTGCCGATGGAGTGGGCGTTCAAGGGGCCCTGGTCGCTGAAGGACCGCCTCGGCGGTGAGCTCGACGCCGGCGCCATCGCCGCCATGGGCGAGGACGCCGTGGTCGAGGTCTTCTGCGCCAAGCCGGCCCTCCACCGCTACCCCGCGGTGATGGCCCGCCGCACCCACGAGCTGTGCCAGTTCCTCGTCGACAACTACGACGGCGATGCCGGCAAGGTCTGGCGGGGCGTGCGCTCGGGCGACGAGCTCTACCGCCGCCTGCGCGAGCTCCCCGGCTACGGCGAGGAGAAGGCCAAGATCTTCCTGGCCATCCTGGCCAAGCGCCTGGGCAAGAAGCCGGCCGGCTGGGAAGCCGCCGCCGCACCGTTCTCCGACGACGTCCCCCGCTCCGTCGCCGACGTGGCCTCCCCCGAGGCCCTGCTGAAGGTCCGTGAGTTCAAGAAGGCCCAGAAGGCGGCAAAGAAGTCGAAGGCCGACGCCCCGGCGAAGGCCTGACAGCTTCAGCTGCACCACAACCGAGCCCGAGGGGGGCGTCATGGGGGACGGACAGGCACCGCTGGACATCGGCGGGTTCTCGCACGTGTGCATCGGCGTGACCGACATGGAGCGCTCGATCGCGTTCTACCGCGATGTCATGGGGATGGACGTGGTGTTCGACGTCGAGCTGGAGGGGCCGTCGATGGAGTCGGTCACCGGCCGCTCGGGCGCCAAGGGCCGGATGGTCGGCGGGCTCATCGGCGGGGCGGTGGTCGAGCTGCTGGCCCTCGGCGACCAGCAAACGGGCCGACCGGGCTCCCGCATCGGCTACACGAACATCTCGTTCCGCTGCGACGACCTCGACGCCGTGTACCAGCAGGCGCTGGCCCTCGGTCAGAGGCCGCAGCAGGAGCCGGTCGACATCGGCGGCGTGCGCATGTTCTTCGTCGCCGACCCCGACGGCACCCCGATCGAGCTGATCGAGCTGCCGGCCGGCCTCACCAGCAGCGTCGAGCTCTGGCGCGGCCCCGGCTCGGCCTGACCACCTTCACGGCGGTCGTCAGGCGGCTTGGGTCAGCCGGTGCGCTCCGAGGCGGTGAGCGTGCGCTGGCGGTCGAGCCAGCCGAGCAGCACGGCGATGGCCCGGGGGTCGTGGCGCAGCTGGTGGCCACCGCCCTCGATGATGCGCAGGTCGGCGTCGCCGTGCTCGTCGGCCAGCACCCGGGCGTCGAACACCGGGACGACCTCGTCGTCGGAGCCGTGCATCACCAGCAGGGGCCGGGGCCGCAGCTCCGAGATGGCCGCCACTGCCCGCACCTCACGGATCTCGCGAGCCCACGGGTCGAACGCCGGCGGGTAGGCCGCCGAGCGGATGATGCCCGTCTCCCGGGCGTGCTGGAGCAGCCGCCGGGGATGGTTGGCCCAGTCGTCGAAGTCGGCCGGCGCGCCGATCGTGGCGACGCCGCGGATCCCGGTGTCGATGCCCGCCGCACACAGCGACAGCGCGCCCCCGGTGCCGAACCCGGCGCACCACACGCCCCTCACCCCGTCGGTCTGACGGAGGAACCCGGCGGCGGCGAGCAGGTCGTCACGCCAACCGAGCAGCGAGAAGTCGCCGCCGGACTCGCCACAGCCCCGGAACGTGTAGACGAGCACGATCCAGCCCATCTCGGTGGCGATGCGCTCGGCCAGCTCAGGGAACGACTTGGCGGAGAGCTTGCCGCCCTGCTTGAGGTGGGGGAAGCCGTGAGAGATCACCAGGGCGGGCACGTAGGTGCCGGGCGCGATGCGGGGCCGGGCCAGGTGCCCGGCGATCTCCACGCCCCCCGATGAGGTGAACAGCTTCTCCACGGGGATCTACTCCCCCGTCTCGACCCCGCTGCCGTTGCCCTTGTAGGGCTTGTAGCCGCGGTTGCGAGCCTCCTTCAGCTCGTCGGGGCCGAACCCGAGGTAGGTCTCGGCCGCCATGAGCTCCTCGATGATCGAGGGATCGTCGATGTTGTCGACGTCGTACACGACCTGGCTTCGCTTGTCGCCCACCCAGCGGTGGTGCTCGAACTTCGTCGGGCGTTGCATGACGGCCATCGTAGGACGCACGCGCTGCGCTGAAGGAAAAGAGAAGGGGAGGCCCACCGGAGTGGACCTCCCCTTCACAGAAGAGTGCTGAACAAGAAACCGAGGCGACGTTTCTCCCCCGAGAGGGTTCACCGGACGGGACCAGTTCCGGCCGTCGTTGTCGGCGGTGGCTGGTTTGGATTCACCAGCCGGCCCAGCTTGCCGCGCTAGCGGCCAGCCACCTCCAAGGTCCCACAACAACCATCGTTCATCTTGTGGACCACCTCCTTTCCTTGGTCCGCCCAGTGTGCCAAACCCGGGTGGTCGCGTGGTGGAGGTTTTCGTGAACGGATTGCTACGGCTGCGGGTCGGGATCGGTCCCGCCCCGGCCCCGGTGTCGTCGACGGGGGCGATCACCGGGCCGATGGCACCGATCGCCTCGAGGTACTCCTCGTTGGCGTCGAGCACCTGCACGACCCACACGTCGTCGACCTCGATGTCGGCGTCGGCGGCCTTGCCGAGCACGTAGGCGAGGGCGTCGTCCTCGGCCGCCACGAGCGGGCCGGCCACCAGCCGGTCGTCGCCCTTCCCCACCGCGACCCCGCGGTCGGCGAGGTACTCGATGTGCCACTGCAGGATCTCGCGCACGTCGTCGAAGCTGAGCTGCGCGGTCACCTCGTCGGGCAGCCGGTCGGCCACGAACTCGACGGCCTCGTCGACCGCGTAGACCGACGGCGGGGCCTGGGCCTCGAGCCGCCACGTCACACGGCCCACCGCCACGAGGGCGAGGGCCACGACGAGGACGGCCGTGATGACGATGAAGACGATCACGGCCGTCCCGTCAGGGAAACCAACGTCGGACTAGATGCCGATGCGCTGGGCGAGGAGCTCACGGTGGTAGCTCGGATCGCCGAACAGCAGCTCGGACGACTTGGCCCGCTTGAAGTACAGGTGCGCCGGGTGCTCCCAGGTGAAGCCGATGCCACCGTGGATCTGGATGTTCTCGGCGGAGGCGTGGAAGTAGGCGTCGGAGCAGTAGGCCTTGGCCAGCGAGGCCACGGCGGGGAGCTCGTCGTTGCGCTCGGAGGCGCACCAGCCGGCGTAGTACGCGGCGGACTTGGCCGACTCGACCTCGAGCAGCATGTCGGCGCACTTGTGCTTGATGGCCTGGAACGAGCCGATCGGGCGACCGAACTGCACGCGGTCCTTGGCGTACTGCACCGCGGTCTCGAGGCACCACTGGGCGCCACCGACCTGCTCGGCGGCGAGGCCGACGGCAGCGAGGTCGAGGACGGTGGAGAGGGTGTCCCAGCCGGCGCCGTCGGTGCCGATGAGCGTGCCCTCGACACCGGCCAGGTCGAGCTTGGCCTGCTTGCGGGTCTGGTCCATGGTCGACAGCGGCGTGCGGGTGAGGCCGGCGGCGTCACCGGCGACCGAGAACAGGCTGATGCCGGCCGAGGTGCGGGCCGCCACGATGATGACGTCGGCGGTGGCGCCGTCGATCACGTAGGACTTGGTGCCGCTGAGCTTCCAGGTGCCGCCCTCGTTGGCGGCGGTGGCCTCGATGCCGCTCTCGTCCCACTTGCCGTTGGGCTCGGTGATGGCGAGGGTGGCGATGGTCTCGCCGGAGGCGATGCCCGGGAGGATGGCGGCGTTGGCGGCGGCGTCGTCGGCGACGAGCAGGGTGTTGGTGGCGAGCACCACGGTGGAGAAGAACGGGGCGCACAGCAGGGCGCGGCCCATCTCCTCGAGCACCACGATCAGCTCGACGTAGCCGTAGCCCTGGCCACCGAACTCCTCGGGGATGATCAGGCTCTGGAGGCCGAGCTGCTCGGCCATCTGCGACCACACCTCGGGGTCGAAGCCCCGCTCGGTGTCCATCTGCTCGCGGACGGCGGACTCGGGGCTCTTGGCCTCGAGGAACTGGCGGACGATGTTGCGGAGCTCTTCCTGCTCCTCGGAAAAGGCGAAGTTCATGGGGCGGGACCGTAGGGGTCGTCCCCGGCGCCCGCAAACCATGTTGTGTACACACGTGTCCACATCGTCCGGCTACGGTGCGGGCCATGGAGATCGGGATCAGAGAGCTCAGGGCCGACCTGTCGGCGTTCGTGCGGCGGGCCGCCGCCGGCGAGGCGATCGTGGTCACCCAGTCGGGCCGACCGGTCGCCGTGCTCGGCCCCATCGGCGGTGACCGCGAGCTCGGCCTCGCCGAGCTGATCGCCCACGGCGCGGTCGTGGCGCCCCGGGTCCGCGCCTCCACCGTCGCCGTCGAGCGCGAGCGCATGCCGGTCGACGCCCGCTCCGACGTCGAGCTGCGGAAGGTCCGCTGATGCTGGCGATCGACACCAGCGCGCTGGTGAAGCGCTACGTCGACGAGCCGGAGAGCGCCGAGGTCACCGCCCTCATGGACGCCGACCCCGTGTGGTGCGCGTCGGAGCTGGTGCGCTGCGAGGCCACCATCCTCCTCGGCCGCCTCGCCACCAGCCGGCGCCAGGCCGAGCACCTCACCCGCCTCTTCCACGCCGACTGGGACGCCTTCCACGTGGTGCCCGTCGACGAGCGCTGCCTCTCACGCGCCGCCGAGATCGGCACCGACTTCGGGCTGCGGGTCGTCGACGCGATCCACCTGGCCGCGGCGACGCGCCTCCCCTCCCCCGTGCGCTACCTCACCCTCGACCCGCGCCAGGTGCTGGCCGCGGTCGCCCTCGACCTCGAACCGGTGCCCACCCCCGCCGACGACTGAGCCGACGCCGGCGCGGGGCTCAACCCGTGAAGGTCGGCGTCGCCCCCACCGCGGCGATCACCTCCGGCAGGCACGGGTCGTCGAAGCGCCAGCCGAAGCGGGTGTAGTCGCCGCTGTTGTTCTGAGCGAGCGTGACGTAGACCGCCCCGTCGTCGGCGTAGAGGATGCCGACCGCCCCGAACGGCGTGTCGCTCGGCCCCGGCGTGCGGTTGTAGTCGCCACCGAAGGTGAGGCCCCCGGTGGTGAGCTGCACGCGTCACGCCGTCGATCACCGCCGTCAGCAGCAGCACGTCACCGTCCTGGCGGATGTCGACGGTGGCGCCGGTCTCGGCGTAGGGCACCAGCGTGCCGTTCAGCCCCGGCACGAACTCCGGCACGTCGACTGCCCCCCGGAAGTAGCCGTAGGGCCCGTACGGCGCCGGGCAGTCCGGCTCGGCGACCGGCGGCAGGGTCGACGGCGAGAAGTCGGCGACCTGGAGCGGCAGCGTGGCGAACGGCGACCAGTTGGGCATGACGCCGGCACCGATCACGCACGCACCCGCCACGGAGCAGTCGAGCGGTCCGCCCTGCACGCCGATGGTCTGCCGCAGGGTGATGGCGGTGGAGAACGCGCCCCCTGCATCGACGTCGGCCCAGTAGATCCAGCTGTTGTCGCACTGCTCGAAGGTGGTCGCCCCGGTCTCGCACTGGAGCACGGTGACCTGGACCGAGCCCGGGAAGCCGGTGCCCGACACGGTCACCTCCTGGTTGTCGGCCAGGTCGGTCGGCGGGGTCACCGTCACCTCCGGCGAGCTCACGCCCGCCGAGGCCGCGCCGATCGGCACGAGCGCCACCACGATCGCCGCGGCCGCCAGCGCCAGCGCACCGAGGCGCCCTACCCCACCTGTCGTCGAACCGATCCCACCCATGATCGAACCCCCGCACACGACGTGGCCCCACGGCCGACACCGTCACGCGCACGGTAGCGCCGTCGCCCGGTCGAGGCCGGGAGCCGACCCGCGCCTCGGGGACGGGGTGGGCTCAGCGGTTGGCCGGGTCGACCTCGTCGACGCAGATCACCAGGCGGTCGCCGGCATCACCCTCGACCCGCACCTCGCCGTAGCGGGGAGTGGTGTCACCGGGCTCGTGGGCACCGTCGCCCACCTCGACCCCCACGGCGACCAACTCGATGGTGACGTGCTCGGCCACCGGGCCCGGCGGCCCCGTGACCACGAACGTCCGGCACACGCTCCAGTCGCTGTTGCCGAGCCCGCCGACGAAGCGGGGCTGGTAGGCCCAGGTCGTCTCCCGCTCGAAGCGTGACCGGCTGGCCCTCCACCGCCGTCGTCCACGATCCCGCGCAGCACCGGCCGGCGGTCCTCGCGGGCGACGATCACGCCCGAACGAGGGCCATCAGCCCGGCCACCGCACGAGCGACCCCGACGACCAGCCACTCGCCGCACCCGATGGCGAGTGCGGGTGCCCGGCGTCGGTGCTCGGGCCACCACACCATCGCCAGCGCAGCCGACCAGCAGCATGCAGGCCGAGCCACAGCCCGAAGCCCTGCAGCCACGCCCTCGCGCAGCGGCCTCAACCAGAGCCACACCGCCAGCGCGCCGAGCGGCGGCGACCACCACGACGACGGTGACGAACCCGCGCACCATCCAGTGCCAGGTGTCGGCGCCCTCGCCATCAGGGTGGTGCTGCTCCCCCACCCGCGGAGAACGTAGACGGCTCAGGTCGGCTTGGGCGCCATGATCAGCAGCACGACCGCGTAGACGAGGATCGTCCCGCTGACGCACAGCAGGCCGACCCGGGCCGAGTGCACCCGGAAGTGCCCGCTGATCCCGACGAGGAACAGCACCGAGGCCAGCAGCACGGTGATGCGCACGTAGTCGTCGGCCGTCGTCGCCGACTTCGCGCCCTCGGCGTAGGCCTCGTCGGCAGCCGCACGCTTCTCCGCCGCGAGTTCCAGGTCCGGCTGCTCGTACTCGGGCATGTAGCTCGGTCCCTTGGGGGCGTCCGGGTTGTTGAACGGGTCGCTGGCGATCCAGGCGTCGAACGCGACTTGGAACTCGGGCCGGAACCGTCGCTCGGCGATCGCTTCGTCGGCGACGTCGGCGGTCAGGTAGGCACTGAACCAGGCGTTGAACGTGAGCGCGTCGAAGTTCCGGGCCTCCATCGCCCGGAGGTCGGCCTCGCTCGCCTCGGTGCGGTACCGCGAGCTCTGCGCCAACTGGAGGCGCGACTCAGTGCTCCACTTCGCCGCCGCGAACCCGGACCACGCCGCGAGCAGTGCCACGGTGGCGAGCAGGATCGCCTCGATGATCGTGATCCGCCGACCCCGGCCCTCGGGCTCGTGCTCACGGCTCTTCTCGAGGTGCTCCGCGATCTCCTTGCCGACCTCTGCGGCCGACAGGCCTCCCTCTGGCATCCGACGCCTTCCAGTCGGGCACGGCGGCGCCGCGCTCCCGTCGTTCGGCGAGGAACACTAGTGAGCCGGGTCACCGCGACCGTGACCCTGGGGTCGGTCGTCGGCGGGCCAGCGCTCCGCGTCGGAGGCGAACTCCTCGTCGGCGAACACGGGCGGGATGCCGGCGAGGCCGAGCTCGGCGGCGTCCTCCATCGATTCGAGTCCGCCACGCATGGCGCCCTGGTGGGCGACCGTCCGGGGCATGAAGCGGTACACCACCACCGAGGCGAACAGCGCGATCGCGGTGCCCGCGACCACGGCGAAGTGCATGCCGTCCATGAACGCCGACTCCGCCCCGACCCGGAGCGCCTCGCCCGCCCCGCCCGGGAGGCTCGACGCCACCTGCAACGCTCCCGGAGATCGACGACTCCGCCTTGGTGGCCAGGTCACTCGGCAGACCGACCACCAGTTCCTGGAGGGCCGAGCCGTACTGCGAGGCGGCGATGCTGCCCATCACGGCGATGCCGAGGGCGGCGCCGAGCTCGCGGGTGGCGTCGTTCATGGCCGAGCCGGCACCGGCCCGGCGGGACGGGACCGCCGACATGATGGCGGCGGTCATCGGCGACATGGCCAGCGCCATGCCGCAGGTCATCGGGACGAGGGCCAGCATCACCACGGCGACCGACGAGTCGGCGGTCAGGGTGCGCAGGATCATGAAGCCGCAGGCGATGAGCACCATGCCGGCCGACACGGTGCGGTTGGCCCCGAAGCGGGCGCTGAGTCGCGGGGTGAGCGGGGCCACGATGATCATGATCGGGGCCATCGGCAGCAGTCGGAGCGACGTGGCCAGGGGGCTGTAGCCGAGGATGATCTGGATGTACTGGGTCATGAGGAACATCGACCCGAACATGGCCATGAACACGAGCATCATGCCGACGGTGCTGCTGGCGAACGCCCGGTTGCGGAAGTAGCGGATGTCGAGCATCGGCTCCTCGACCCGCAGCTCCCACCACACGAACAGCGCGATGGCGGTGGCCGAGAGGGCGAAGGCGGCCAGGGTGCCCGGCGCGGTCCACCCGCGGTCGGGCGCCTCGATGAGCCCGTAGATCAGCGAGGCGAGACCGATGATCGACAGCACCGCGCCAGGAGGGTCGAGCACCCCGTGCTCGGGGTCCCTCGACTTCGGCACCAGGAAGAACCCGGCGATCAGCGCGGTGGTGACGAAGGGCAGGTTGATCAGGAAGACCGCGCCGTACCAGTAGTGGTCGAGCACGAGCCCGCTGGCGACCGGGCCGATCGCCCCGGCGGCACCAGTGACCGAGGCCCAGATCGCGATGGCCTTGGTGCGCTCGTGGGGCGGGAAGACGTTGACGAGGATCGACAGCGTCGACGGCATGATCAGCGCGGCACCGAGGCCCATCCCCGCTCGTGCCGCGATGAGCTGGCCCATGGAATCGGAGAGCATCGCGGCCACGCAGGCGACCAGGAAGACGAGCAGGCCGAGCTGGAGCGCTCCCTTGCGACCGAACCGGTCACCGATGGCCCCGGTGGTGAAGAGCAGCCCCGCGAACACGAGGGAGTACACGGCGATGACCCACTGCAGCTGCGACTCGGTGGCGTTGAGCTCCCGGGACAGCGTGGGGATGGCGACGTTGAGGCTGGAGTTGCCCACGAAGACGATGAGCAGGCTCAGGCACAGCACCGCGAGGGTCCACCACCGGCGGCGGTAGACGGCGTCGTCGATGCCGTGGGTGGTCGTGGGGGTCGGATCGGTCGTCGTCATCGGGGGGTGCGTCTCTTCCGGGGCGGGATCGGGGCGAGGGTGGCGAGGGCGTCGTCGATGAGGTCGACCAGCGCGCGAGGGGTGGTCTCGACCAGCCACCAGTTCACGGCGCCGCGCACCGTGCCGAGGATCTGGGAGGCGAGCAGCCAGCGACCGAACGGGTCACCGTCCGGGTCGCGCCGGTCGACGTCGTCTCGGATCACCTCTTCCCACACGGCCTGGTGGGCGAGGCTCCGCGCCGCCAGCGACGGCGTGGTGCGGGTGAGCCGGTCGACCAGGACCCGCTGGGCCCGGTCGGCCTGGTAGGACTCGGCCAGGTCATGGAAGGCGTGGCGGGCCGCCTCGACCGCGGGCACCTCGGGCGGGCACTCCAGCGAGGGAGGCCCGGAGGATCTCGAGGTTGTCGCTGCTGCGGCCGAGCACGACGTCCTCCTTGGTCTCGAAGTACCGGTAGAAGGTCGTCTTCGAGACGTCGGCCGCCGCCGCGATGTCGTCGATGCTCACGGCGTCGAAGCCCCGCTCGGCCACCAGCGCCAGCGCGACCTCGCGCAGCCGCTCGGTGGTGGCTTCCTTCTTCCGTTCGCGCAGGCCCGTCGTGGTGCTCACGCCGGCGACCCTACCGGCCCTCCGCCCGGAAGTGGTACTCGGTGCCATTTTTGACCGAGTGCCGGATTCGTTCACCCCAACCGGCGCGGACGGCGCCCGCAGCGGCGATCATGGGGGCATGACGCTGCTGCTCAACGACACCGGGTACGAGGTCCACGCCGTCGTGGTCGGCCCCATGGACAACAACGTGTTCGTCATCCGCTGCACCGAGACCGGCGACGCCGTGCTCATCGACGCGGCCAACGAGCACGAGCGCCTGCTCGAGCTGTGCACGGCCCTCGGCGTGCGCCGGGTCATCGAGACCCACGGCCACTGGGACCACATCCAGGCCGTGCCCGCCGTGCGCGACGCCGGCTACGACGTGGGCGTCACCGCCGCCGACGCCGCCATGCTCCCGAGCTACGACGACATCCTCGAGGACGACTCCGTCATCGAGATCGGCCGCCTCCGCATCTCCACCATCGCCACCCCGGGCCACACCCCCGGCTCGATGTGCTTCCAGCTCGAGGGCAGCCCCCTGCTGTTCAGCGGCGACACCCTCTTCCCCGGCGGCCCCGGCAACACCTCGTTCGAGGGCGGCGACTTCCCCACCATCATCGAGTCGCTCGACCAGCGCCTGTTCACCCGCCCGGCCGACACGATCGTGCTGCCCGGCCACGGCAACTGGACCACCATCGGCGCCGAGCGCCCCCACCTCCAGGAATGGGTCGACCGGGGCTGGTGAGCCCCGCCACACCCTTTCCGACCAGGGACTTCCCTATTTCTCCTACGCGGATAGTGCTTATCCGCCAGGGCGCCTAGACTTCACCTCATGGCAACCCCCCTCTTCGCCATCGAGGACCTCCACGTCTCGACGGCCGACGAGAACCCGGTCGAGATCCTGCGCGGTGTCGACCTGGTGATCGGCGCCGGCGAGGTGCACGCCCTCATGGGCCCCAACGGCTCCGGCAAGTCCACCCTGGCCTCGACCCTGCTCGGCAGCCCCGAGTACCAGGTCACCCAGGGCCGCATCCTGTTCAAGGGCGACGACATCACCGCCTGGCCCACCGACGTGCGGGCCAAGTCCGGCATGTTCCTGGCGTTCCAGTACCCGCAGGAGATCCAGGGCGTCTCGGTCCTCAACTTCCTGCGCCAGGCGCTCAGCGCCCGCAAGGGCATCGACCTCTCGATGCTCGAGCTGCGGCTGGCGATCATGGAGTGGATGTCGCGCCTCGACATGGACCCGTCCTTCGCCGACCGCTACCTCAACGAGGGCTTCTCCGGCGGCGAGAAGAAGCGCAACGAGATCCTGCAGATGGCCATCCTCGAGCCCGAGATCGCCATCCTCGACGAGACCGACTCCGGCCTCGACATCGACGCCCTGCGCGTCGTCGCCCAGGGCGTGCGTGAGGTCCTGGCCTCCCGCCCCGACCTCGGCATCCTTGCCATCACCCACTACCAGCGGCTGCTCGACGAACTGAAGCCTGAGTTCGTGCACGTCCTCGTCGAAGGGCGCATCGTCGAGTCCGGCGGCCCCGCGCTGGCACTCCGACTCGAATCCGAGGGCTACGACGCATGGCGCTGACCACGACCGACCCACTCGACGCGGCCCTCGTCAAGGCCGACTTCCCGCTGCTCGCCCGCACGGTGCACGGCAAGCCGATCGTCTACCTCGACTCGGCCGCGACCTCGCAGAAGCCCACCGTGGTGCTCGACGCGATGCAGCACTACTACGAGACGATCAACGCCAACGTCCACCGCGGCGTCTACGCCATCGCCGAAGAGGCCACCAACGCCCTCGAAGCCGCCCGGGCCAAGACCCAGCGCTTCGTGAACGCCCGCTCGTCGGCCGAGATCGTCTTCACCAAGAACGCCACCGAGGCGCTCAACCTGGTCGTGCAGTCCTGGGGCCGGGCCAACCTCTCCGAGGGCGACGTCGTCGTGCTCTCCCACATGGAGCACCACGCCAACATCGTCCCCTGGCAGATGCTCCAGGCCGAGAAGGGCATCGAGATCCGCTGGATCCCCCTCGACCCCGAGGGCCGCCTCGACCTCACCGACCTCGACCGCCTCCTCGACGGCGCCAAGGCGCTCGGCGTCACCGCCATGTCGAACGTGCTCGGCACCTTCAACCCGGTGCGCCGCCTCACCGACGCCGCCCGCGCCGCCGGTGCCATCAGCGTCATCGACGGCTGCCAGTCCGTGCCGCACTCCACCACCGACGTGCAGGAGCTCGGCGCCGACTTCCTCGCCTTCTCCGCCCACAAGCTCTGTGGCCCCACCGGCATCGGCGTGCTCTACGGCCGCGAGGAGCTCCTCGACGCCATGCCGCCCTTCCTCGGCGGCGGCGAGATGATCCGCGACGTCACCCTCGACGGGTTCACCACCAACGACCTGCCCTGGAAGTTCGAGGCCGGCACGCCCCCGATCGCCGAGGTCATCGGTCTGGGTGCCGCCATCGACTACCTGAACTCGCTCGGCATGGACCGCGTGCGGGCCCATGAGAAGGCCCTCACCGTCTACGCCTTCGACACCCTCACCGAGCGCTTCGGCGACGACATCCGCATCCACGGCCCGCAGAACGCCGACGAGCGCGGCGGCGTCCTCAGCTTCGCCTTCAAGGACCTGCACCCCCACGACATCTCGCAGGTCCTCGACCAGCACGCCGTGTGCGTCCGGGCGGGCCACCACTGCGCCAAGCCGCTGATGAAGATCCTCGGAGTCGGCGCCACCGCCCGGGCCTCGGTGTACGTCTACAACGACACCTCCGACATCGACGCCCTCGCCGATGCGCTCGACGCCGCAGGCGACTTCTTCGCCTTCTGACTCGCCTAGCCTGTTTCTGACCTTCCCCTCACCGAGAGACGCCTGATGCCCGGCCTCGAAGACCTCTACCGAGAGATCATCCTCGATCACTACCGCAACCCCCGGAACCGGGGTGAGCTGGAGTCGCCCCCCGCCACCCGCACCGAGGGCTTCAACCCGCTCTGCGGTGACGAGATCGTCGTCTACCTCGACCTCGACGACGCCGGCGTGGTGCAGGACATCCGCATCGGCGGCCAGGGCTGCTCGATCAGCCAGTCGTCCGCCTCGATGATGTCGGCCGCAGTCAAGGGCAAGACCGTCGACGAGGTCCACGACCTCACGCGGGCCTTCAAGGCCATGATGTCGATCCACGAGAGCGCCCTCGAGGGCAGCGACGCCACCGACGCCGCCACGGGCGAGACCGACGGCATCCCCGACGTGAAGCTCGGCGACCTCGAGGCGCTGCGCGGCGTGGTGAAGTTCCCCGTCCGCATCAAGTGCGCCACCCTCGCCTGGAACACCCTCGCCCAGGGCCTCGAAGAGGCCGGCGCCGAGTAACGCCGCGTTCCCGAGCCGCCGACTTCAGGCGGCTCGGTCGAACTTGTCCATCAACCGTTCGGCGGCGAGGCGGGCCGTGATGGTTCGTTCGTCGGCGTCGCCGTGGCGGGCTCGGAGCAGGACCAGCTGACGACAGGCTTCCCTGACCCTCGGGTCGCTGTAGCCGTCGCCATCGGCCTCGACCGCGTCGACCCGGGGGATTCGGGCCGGTTCTGAGGTGGTGGCCACGGGGAGCAGCGGGAGCTGGGGGTCGAGGCCGGCCGGACGGGTGGTGATCTCGGTGCCGTCGGGGCGGATCACCCGGTAGGTGCCGTCGGCGTCGAGCCGGTCGACCCACTTCAGGCGGTGGTGCTGGTGGTGACATCGCCGGCACTTGGCCACGCCGTTGTCGATGTCGGTGAGTCCGCCGTCTTCCCACGGGATGACGTGGTGGACGTCGCACTGATCGGGCGGAGCGCCACACGACCGACAACCACCGTCGCGGGCGAGGATCGCCCGGCGCTGGGCGGCGGTGAAGGTGCGCACCGACCGGCCCATGTTCAGCAGGCGGGAGCCGGCGGTGAGCAGCAGCTCCATCGCTCCCCCTTCGGCCACCGCCGCCACCATGGCGTCGGTGACGGTGAAGCCGTCGAGGGTGGTGGCGGTGAGTCCGGTGCCGTCGAACGCCTCGAGGAACAGGGCCCGGTCGAGCTCGCCCAGGTGGGGCCGGTCGGCGAAGAAGCGGTCGAGATCGGCGGCGGTGCGCACACCGGCGACCCGCAGCCAGGCCCGGTACATGACGATCACGTCGGCGCTGAGGGTGAGCCGCTCGGTGCGGCGGTTGCCGTCGGGGTTCTCGAGCGCATCGAGGTAGCCCTGGCACACGGCGACCAGGGCGTCGGCCCGGCGCTCCATCGGGGTGCGTCGCTCGCCCTCGACGTCGTCACGGGTGGCGGCGACGAGTGCCTTCTCGACGACTGCCGCAGAGTCCTTGTCGAGGTGGCCCCGGACGAAGAGCTCGTCGTCGAGCGAGCGGACGGCCGAGAGCTCACGATCGGGCTCCTTCTCGACCGGCTCGATGCCGGCCTCGGCGGCCTCACGCTCGGCGAAGGCGTCGGCCGCCTGCACCGCCCGCCGCAATACGACGCCCGTCTGGTGGGCGGTGAGCGGGGCCAGCAGCTCGACCGTCTCGGCCATCGTCTCGGCGAAGCGCTCGACGTGGTGATTCGGCACGATCGCGCAGGCCTGCTCGACCTGGGAGCCGGTGAGCAGGCCGGCCTGCCACGCCTCGGCCAGCTCGGGCCACGCCGAGAGCCGACCGGCCCGACGGGCGAGGCGCCGCGACTCGGGCAGGGAGACCCGGCAGGCGTGGCGCTCGAAGGTGGCCATGCTGTTGAAGCCCTCGACCTGGAACTGGCCGATCGAGGCGTAGGTGGACTCGGCCTCGACGATCTTGGAATCGAGCCGGTCGAGCAGGCGGCGCGCCTCGGCGATGGCGGCGCCGTCGACCGGCACCTCCGTCGCTTCGATCATCGCTGCGAGCTCCTCGAACATGTCCGGAATCCTAGCGGACACCAGTTCGATCAGCAATCAGAAATCCCTGGAAATCATTGAGTTTTTCGACTCCATCACGGCCTGCGAGCGGACCCCCACGGAGGGTCGCGGCAGCCGGCGGCGCCAGCCCGTTCAGCCCGCCCGGAACCGCTCGAAGAAGCCCCGCACCTCGGGCACGAAGAGGTCCGGCGCCTCCATGGCGGCGAAGTGCCCGCCCCGGGGGATGTCGGTCCAGTGCACGAGGTCGTAGGAGGCCTCGACCCAGGGTCGGGGCATGCGGGTGATCTCTCCGGCGAAGTTGGCGACGCCGGTGGGCACCTCGACCTTGCCCGGCGGCAGCGCGGTGGCGCCCGACGATCGGGTCTCGTAGTAGAGGCGGGTCGACGAGGTGGCGGTGGCCGTCACCCAGTAGGCGGTGATGTTGGTGAGCAGCTGGTCCTTGGTGAACGAGCGCTCGACATCGCCGTCGCAGTCGCTCCAGTCGCGGAACTTCTCGATGATCCAACCGGCGAGGCCGGCGGGCGAGTCGTCGAGGCCGTAGCCGAGGCTCTGGGGCTTGGTGCCCTGGATCTCCTGGTAGCCGGTGCCGGTGCGGCGGAACTCGCCCATCCGCTCGAGGCCGGCGACGTCGGCGGCGTCGAGCGGCGGCTGCTCCCCCTCCGGCGGGCGGGCCACCACGAAGTTGAGGTGCAGGGCGGCGCAATGGGCAGGGTCGAGGTCGGCGACGTTGGCGGTGACGATCGAGCCCCAGTCGCCACCCTGGGCCACGTAGCGGTCGTAGCCGAGCGAGGCCATGACCTCGACGAAGGCACCGGCGATCCGGCGGGGGTTCCAGCCCCGCTCGGAGGTGGGGCCGGAGAACGTGTAGCCGGGCAACGACGGCGCCACGACGTGGAAGGCCTGGCTCGGGTCGCCGCCGTGGGCACGAGGGTCGGTGAGAGGGCCGAGCACGTCGAGGAACTCGACGATCGAGCCGGGCCAGCCGTGCACCATGAGGAGGGGCAGGGCGTCGGGCTCGGGCGAGCGGGCGTGGATGAGGTGGATGCGCTGGCCGTCGACAGTGGTCGTGACCTGGGGGAACACGTTGATGCGGGCCTCGGCGGCCCGCCAGTCGAACTCGTCGGCCCAGTAGGCGACGAGCCCCCGGAGGTAGGACAGCTCGGTGCCCTGGTCCCAGCCGGCGCCGTCGACCTGGTTGGGGAAGCGGGTGCGGCGCAGGCGGTCACGGAGGTCGGCGAGGACCTCGTCGGGGACGTCGACTCGGAACGGCTCGAAGCTCAGCACGGCGGCGAGCGTAGGACGCCCCTCCCCCGCCCGCTCGACCGACCGATCGACAGAGCCCGGTGCCGGATCAGATGGTGATGACGACCTTGCCGCGGACGAGGCCGGTACCGACGTGGTCGACGGCGGCCGCGGCGTCGGCGAGCGGGAAGGTGCGATCGAGGGCCGGGGTGACCTGACCGGAGAGGATCATCTCGCCCACCGCCTCGACGTCGGCCCGGTTCTCCTTCGACGTGAAGAAGGTCAGGGTCTGGCTGACGAAGGGCGACCAGAGCACGGCCCGGAACTGGCGGTCGAGCCCGCCGAAGAGGGAGCCCCCGCCCTCGCCGCCGATGATCACCAGGCGGCCGTGCTCGGTGAGAGCACGGCGCAGGTCGCGGAGGCGGTGGTTGCCGCCGCCGTCGAGGATGACGTCGAAGCGGCTTCCGTCGGTGAGCCAGGTGTCGGTGGCGTGGTCGAGCACCTCGTCGGCGCCGAGGGAATGGACGAACTCGGCCTTGGCCGCGCTGCAGACCCCGGTGACGTGGGCGCCCGCGGCCCGGGCCATCTGCACGAGGTAGGTGCCGACGCCGCCGGAAGCGCCGAGCACGAGCACCCGCTCCCCGGGCTGCACCGCGCCGTGGTCGCGGACGGCCTGGATCGCCGTCATGCCGGAGATGGCTACGGCGGCGGCCTGCTCGACGGGGATGGCGGCCGGGCGGCGGGCGAGCTTGGCCGCGGGGGCGACGGCGTACTGGGCGTAGGCGCCCTTGCCGACGCCGAAGACCTCGTCGCCGACGGCGAGCTCGGTGACGTCGGGGCCGAGGGCCACGACGGTGCCGGCGACGTCGAGGCCGGGAACCGGGTACTTCGGGCGGCGGAGGCCGAAGACCAGGCGCACGGCCTTGGGCGTGCCGGCCATGAGGTGCCAGACGCCGCGGTCGACGGCGGAGGCCCGCATGCGGAGCAGGACCTGGCCCTTGCCCGGAGTGGGCACCGGCACCTCGGCGAGCGAGAGCACGTCGGCGGCCACCGGGCCGTACTGCTGCTGAACGACGGCCGTCATGGTCGTGGGCAGCGGGACCGTGGGCGCCTCGGCGGGCACGGGGGCGGCGGCATCGCTCGGCTGGTGGTCGGTGGTGGCCATGGAGAACTCCCGTGCTCGACTTACGTTGTAAGGCACCGTAGACTTACAGCGTAAGCACGTCAAGGCCCTCACCCCAGAGGCGCCGGGCCAGGAGCAGCGATGGCAGCGAAGACGACACCGGCCGAGGCCCGCAGCCCCCTCTCCCGCGAGCGGGTGCTGGCCGCAGCCGTCGAGCTGGCCGACGCCAACGGCATCGACTCGATCACCATGCGCAAGGTCGGCGAGGCGCTGGGCGTGGAGGCGATGTCGCTCTACAACCACGTCGCCAACAAGGGCGACCTCCTCGACGGCATGGTCGACGTGGTGTTCTCCGAGATCGAGCTGCCCTCGGGCGACGACGTCGGGTGGCGGGAGGCCATGCGGGTGCGCTGCGCGTCGGCCCGTCGGGTGCTGGCCCGCCATCCGTGGGCGGTCGGGCTGATGGACTCCCGCAGCTCCCCCGGGGCCGCCAACCTCGGCCACCACGACGCCGTGCTCGGGGTGCTCATCGGCGCCGGCCTGTCACTCCCCCTGGCGGGGCACGCCTTCGCCGTGCTCGACAGCTACACCTACGGCTTCGCCCTCCAGGAGGGCACCATCCCGGTGGAGGGGCCGGAGCAGACCGCCGACCTGGCAACCGAGATCCTCGGGGTCCACACCGCCGAGGCCTACCCCAACATGGCGGCCTTCACGACCGGCTACGTGCTGCATGGCGACTACGACTTCGCCGACGAGTTCGACTGGGGCCTCGACCTGGTGCTCGACGGGCTCGAGCGGGCCGTGGCCGCGGAGCGGAAGGCCGGGCGGCGCCGGTGAGCGGCCGCACCGCGTAGATTCGCCCCCGCCAGCGGGCGGTGCCGCCCGACGACACCAGGGGGAAGACCGATGCTGACGCGCCACGACGACATGTTGTGCCACCAGTTCCCGCGGCCGTTCGAGAACGTGTCGCAGTCCGACCCGAACTGGGTGGAGCGCATCCACTTCCCGGTGGTCAGCGCCGATGCCGACACGATCATCGACGTGGGCTTCGGCTACTACCCGAACCGCGACGTCATGGACGGCTTCGGGGGCGTGGCCCGCGGCACCGACGTGCGGTACTTCCGCGGCAGTCGGGCGCTGCGGCCCCGCATCGACGAGGTGTTCGTGGGCCCGCTGCGGTGGGAGGTGCTGGAGGGGCTGAAGACCATCCGGTGCACGCTCGAGCCCAACGAGGCCGGCATCGCGTGGGACCTGCTCTACGAGACGGCGTTCCCGGTGTCGGGCGAGGAGTACCACGAGCACTGGCGCGACGGCCGCAAGATCGAGGAGCAGATCCGCTTCTACCAGATGGGTGGCGTGACGGGCTGGCTCGAGATCGACGGCGTGCGCGAGGAGGTCACCCCCGAGACCTACCGGGCCAACCGTGACCGGTCGTGGGGCGTGCGCCAGCCGCTGGTGCCCGATCCGACGATGAAGGCCCACGCCCGGGCGGCCGGGGGCCTCTACACGTTCGTGTACATCCAGTTCGACGGGTGGGCGGTGCAGCACCACCGCACCGACGACATCGACGGCAACCCCACGTTCCACTTCGCCGAGCGCCACTGGCCCGACCGCATCGAGACGCTGCCCACGCTGGAGCACCACGCGGTGATGGGCGCCGACTGGACGCCCCAGTCGGGCACGTTCACCTACACCGGCGACGACGGCACCCCGTTCACCATCGAGTTCGAGCGGGGTGCGGCGTCGTTCCCCACCGGGGCCGTGGGCGGCTACTCCGGGTTCCGCGACTTCCGCCAGGGCCTCTGGATGGGCGAGGAGTGGCTCGACTTCGGGCGCCTCGACCTGTCGAAGGGCGAGGACTTCAAGGAGGTCTTCGGCCTCCTCGACTACGCCTGCCCGGTGCGCTGCGGCGACCAGGAGGGCATCGCCATCGTGGAGTGCATCCCGTTCGGGCCGTACCGCCCGTACGGCCTGGGGGTCTGAGCTAGGCGGCGGCCTTGTCGGCCGCCGCCGCCAGGTCGAAGCAGAGGGCGGTGAGCCCGCCGGCGTCGTGGCTGGTGATGTCGATCACGACCCGGTTCCAGACGTTCGACCAGTTCGGGTGGTGGTCCATCTTCTCCGCGGCCAGGGCCACCCGGGCCATGAAGCCGAAGGCCTCGGAGAAGTTCGCGAACACGAACTCGCGGTGGAGCATCCCGTCGACGAGCTCCCATCCGTCGAGCGCGGCCAGCCGGTCGGCCACCTGTGCGTCGTCGAGTGCGGTCTCCTGCGGCATGGTCACTCCTCGGTCCGGACGGTTCCGGTCAGGCGAACGGGTCGGCGAAGGGATCGTTGTCGGCGAAGGGGTTGACCTTGGCCGCCGGCTCGTCGTCGTCGTCGGTGAGCCAGGCGGCGTAGCCGGTCTCCTCGAGCTGGCCGGCGAGCTCGGGGCCGCCGGTGTCGACGATGCGGCCCTTCACCAGGATGTGCACCACGTCGGGCCGCAGCTCGTCGAGCAGGCGGTGGTAGTGGGTGATGGCCAGCACGCCGAGGTCGAACTCGTTGGTGGCCGCCTCGACCCGGCGGGCGCAGGCCCGCAGGGCGTCGACGTCGAGGCCGGAGTCGAGCTCGTCGAGGATGGCGAAGCGGGGCTTGAGCACCGCCAGCTGCACGGTCTCGTTGCGCTTCTTCTCGCCACCGGAGAGGTCGACGTTGACCGGGCGGGTCAGCAGCCGGGTGGCCAGGCCGATGCGCTCGGCCTCGGCGGCGACCTCGGTGTGCACGACCGACGCGTCGCGGCCCATCGCGCCGAGGGCCTCGGAGAGGAGGTCGTCGACGCTGACGCCGGGGACCTCGACCGGGTACTGCATGGCGAGGAAGAGCCCGGCCTGGGCCCGCTTCCAGGTGGGGAGCGTGAGCAGGTCGACGCCGTCGAGGGTGACCCGGCCGCCGGTGACGGTGTAGCCGGGCTTGCCCATCAGGACGTGCGAGAGCGTGGACTTACCCGAGCCGTTGGGGCCCATGACGGCGTGGACCTGGCCGGACTCGATGACGAGGTCGATGCCGTGCAGGATCTCGCGCCCGGCGACCTCGGCCTTCAGGCCCTCGATGCGGAGCTCACTCCGACGGTTGGGCGTCATGTCAGTCGACCTCCACGAAGACGTCGTCGCCCTCGATCTTCACGGTGAACACCGGCGTGGGCTTGGTGGCCGGCAGGGCGTGGGGCTGGCCGTCGACCAGCGAGAAGCAGCTGCCGTGCTTCCAGCACTCGAGCTCGAGGCTGGCGGCGAGCACCTCGCCCTCGGCGAGCGAGACGTCCTGGTGGGTGCAGCGGTCGCCGATGGCGTACCAGTCGTCGCCGATGCGCACGACAGCCACGGCGAGCTTGCCCAGTTCGAAGCGCTTGGCCTCGCCGTCGGCGACGTCGCTGATGGAGCAGACCCGCTCGAGCATCACGCGCCGACCTCGCGGCCGAGGCGCTCCTCGATGGCGGCCCGGACGAGGGGCACGACCGCGGCGGCGGGCAGGGCCTCGAGCACCTCGGCGAAGAACCCGGCGACGACCAGGCGCTCGGCGACCTCGGTGGGCACGCCGCGGCTCTCGAGGTAGAAGCGCTGGTCCTCGTCGATGGGGCCGACCGTCGAGGCGTGGCTGCAGTGCACGTCGTTGGTCTCGATCTCGAGGTTCGGCACCGACTCGGCCCAGGCGTCGTCGGAGAGCTTCAGGTTGCGGTTGGTCTGGAAGGCGTTGGTGCCGCGGCCGTTCTTCTCGACCTTGATGAGGCCGGTGTAGACCGAGCGGCTCTGGTCGCCGAGGGCGCCCTTGAACAGCAGGTTCGAGGTGGTGTCCGGGGCGGCGTGCTGCTGGAACGTACGGAAGTCGAGGGTCTGGTTGCCCTCACCGAAGTAGAGGGCCTGCAGGCTGCCGGTGGCGCCGCGGCCGACGAGGCGGCAGTCGGTGCGGGTGCGGGCGTACTCGCCGCCGAGTCCCGCCTGGGCCGAGGTGAGGGTGCCGGCGGTGTCGACCCGGCTGAGCTGCGAGGCCACCTGCCAGATGCGGGGGCCGCGGAGCTGCACGTTGGTGTAGCCGAGGCGGGCGGCGCGGTGGACGTCGAGCTCGATCACCGGGCTCACGAGGGCGGCGACGTCGGCGGAGCCGTGCCAGTCGAGCACGTTCAGCTCCGCGTCCTCGCCGGCGCGGACGACGAGGCGGGGCCAGACGGCGGACCCGTCGGCGTCGACCCAGTCGACGACCACGACGGGCCGGTCGATGGCGACGCCGGCCGGCACCGACACCAGCACGGGGTCGGCGTGGCGGGCGTCGTTCAGGGCGGCGAAGACGTCGGGGCCCTCACCGGCGACGGCACCGAGGGCGGTGTCGGCCGACGGGCCGTCGACCAGGCGGCCGGCGAAGAGGCCCTTGGCCTCGTAGGCCGGGGCGATCTCGGCGTGCACCACGAAGCCGTTGCGCACCACGACGGTGGCAGCCCGCTCGGGCAGGGCGGCCAGCACCTCGGCCACGGCGTCGGGGATGCCGACGGCGGGGACGTCGGTGACCGGGGCCCAGTCGGCGAGGTCGATGTCGGCGACCCGGCTGTAGCGCCAGACCTCCTCGTCGGTGGAGGGCATGGTGGGCTCACCGAGGCGTTCGGCCGTGGCGCGGCGGCGCTCGTCGAGCCACGCGGGAGCCGGCGACGCGAGGGGGGCGTCGGGCGAAGGGGTCATGGACTTAACACTACCGCCGTAGGAGAAATCCCGGCCAACCGGGGCCACGCCCCCCGTGACCAGGGGAAACCGCCCTCAGTCGGGGCGGCTGAAGTCGCGGTTCGGGCGGGCCGGGGGGAACTTCATCCCCTGGGGCGGCACCCACCCGATGTCGCCGAGGTCCTCCATGCAGTGCGCCATGTTGAGGACGTCCTCCTCGTAGCGGAACTTGCCGCCACCGGCGTAGATCAGCGTGGTGTACGCCGACTGCTGGCGACCGCCGGGCAGGACCTGGCGGTACTTGATGCCGACCTCGTTGCCGTCGACCCACACCTTGTCGACCGGGAAGGTCCAGTCCTCGATGCCGGTCATCGAGTCGACCAGGAACTCACGCACGCCCTCGATGCCCTCGACGCGGCCCCAGGCCGGGTCGACGAAGATCACGTCGTCGGTGAAGAACTCGACGAGCTCGGACCAGGGTCGTTCGCGGCGGTCGATCGAGTCGCGCAGCTCCAGGTACCTGTCGAGCGTGTCGCGCAGCTCGTCGGACACGTCACCCACGTACTCCATGGTCATCCCCCATCCCGATCCGCGGATCGTCGGTCCCTCGTCCCCCTGGACGGCCAGACCCTAGCCAGCCCCGCCCGGCCCGGTGAGGTGGGCGCGCCGGCCGTCGCGATCGAAGATGGTGATCAGCTCAGCCGGCCCGCCCTTGGCGGTGAAGCCGTGTGGGGTCATCGTCGAGAACTCGGCCGCCTCCCCCCGCTTCACGACGATCTCCCGCTCGCCGAGGGTCAGCACGACGGTGCCGGACAGGACGAAGAACCAGTCGTGACCAGGGTGCACGCCGAGCTCGCGCTGCCGCTCCCCCGGCTCGATCCGCATCTTCATGGCGAGGATGCCGCTGTCACCCCGGTTGCGCGTGAGGGGCCACACGGTGTGTCCGTGCTCGGTCACCGCCACCGGTCGGATCACCACATCGGCGTCGGTGCTGGTGTCGAGCAGGGTCGCCATGTCCACCTGGAGGGCATCGCACAGCGGCCCGAGCATGTCGAGGCTGATCGTGCGCTTGCCGGTCTCGAGGCGGCTGATCGTCGACGCGCTCAAGTGGGTGCGCGCCGCCAGGTCGTCGAGCGACAGCCCGAGAGCGGTCCGCAGCCCCCGGAGCCGCTGTCGCACGAGCGCTTCCACGTCGTCGGTCGCCATCCGGTGATGGTCGTCCAACCTTGCAGATTCCGCAAGAGGAGTTGCGTGATCAGGGCCAGTCCGTACCGTGGCCGCCATGAGCACGCACGATCACGAGCGCGACCACGCGCACGACCATCAGCACGGTGGAGGCGGGCACGGGCCCGGCCCCGACACGGTGCTCGACCACGCCTTCTGGGAGAGCTGGTACGCCGAGCGCGACCAGGTCTGGACCGGCAACCCCAACCCGGCGCTGGTCGACGAGGCGACCGGACTCGCCCCTGGGCGAGCGCTCGACATCGGCGCCGGCGAGGGTGGCGACGCCATCTGGCTGGCCGCCCGGGGCTGGACCGTGACCGCAGTCGACATCGCCGAGACGGCGTGCGACCGGGGCCGACGGGCCGCCGAGGATGCCGGGGCGGACATCGCCGAGCGCATCACCTGGCAGGCCGCCGACATCGTCACGTGGGCTCCCCCGGCCCGGGCGTTCGACCTCGTCGCCGTCCACTACCTCCACCTGACCGCGGAGGAGCGGCCGACGGCCCATGCCGCGTGCGCCGACGCCGTGGCGCCGGGCGGCACCCTGCTGATCGTCGGCCACCACCCGGGTGACATGGGAGATGCGTCGCAGGAGTGGGGCGACGACCGCTTCTTCATCGCCGAACAGCTGGCCACCGAGCTCGATGACGACTGGGAGGTCGTGGCCGCGGACGCCCGCCCTCGCCCGCACCGCGGTCCGGACGGCGAGGAGCGCACGATCCGCGACACGGTGCTCGTGGCCCGGCGGCGCTGAGAGCCGTCGGGGCGTCAGCTGCGGCCGCGGCCGAAGCGCTTCTTGAAGCGGGCGAAGGCGCCCTGCGACTTCGACTGCTCGGCGGCGATCTCGGCGAGGATCTCGGGGCCGGCCGCGTTGACGATGTCCTCGGCGGCGTCGAGCAGCTCGGCGATGCCCTCGGCCTCGGGCTCGGGCGGCGTCGGCGGGGTGACGAGCGTGCCGTGGTGCCAGTCGACGTCGGCCAGGCGCCGCTCGTACTTCGGGCAGTTGTCGGGGCAACGCCACGGCGCCTCGGGCGCCAGGTCGAGGTTGCACTTCCTGACCGTCTCGCCGTTGGCGTAGGTCCGGCTCTCGAACTGCTTGCACTCCTCGCGCATCGGCATGGACCCATCTTGGCTCAGCACAGTGGGTGATCCCGACGCGGGTCGTCGGGTTTTCCTCCCGGAACCGTTCGCCTGCGCCGCGGGCCCCTCAGCCGGTGAACGACGGGCGACCGCCGACGGCAGGTGCCGGTGCGGTCGTGGTGGTGGCGGCGAGGACCTGCACCTCGGCGACCGCGAACGCATCCGCGTCGATGGAACAGATGACGACGACCTGCGCGTCGGTCGCCGCCGCGCCAACAGGGACGGTCAGTGCGCCCACGACGGGGCCGCCGCTGGTCGGGATGGGACCGGTCGAGACCACGGGGTCGGCGGCCAGGGGAACCCAGAGGCCGGCGGCGATCTCGCCACCGGCGCATCCGGTCATGGTGACGGTGAAGGTCTCTCCCGGTCGGGCCGCCGTTGGGGTCACCTCGACGCCGAGCACCTGGGCCGGCACCGATGTCGACGGGGATCCGGCACCCGCTCCCGTCGCGCCCACTCCCACTCACGGGCCGTTCGGCCCCGAACGCGGTTCTGGTGGCGGTTCGATGTCGGAATCCGACACGAAACCGCCACCAGAACGAGGGACTCTTCGGAGCGTGACGGCGACTAGCCGACCGAGCCCTCCATCTGCAGCTCGATCAGGCGACTCCACTCGACCGCGTACTCCATCGGGAGGGTGCGGGTGATGGGCTCGATGAAGCCGTTCACGACCATGCCCATGGCCTGCTCCGAGGAGAGGCCGCGGCTCATCAGGTAGAAGAGCTGCTCGTCGGCGACCTTGGAGACGGTGGCCTCGTGGCCGATCACCGCGTCGCGGGAGCCGACCTCCATGTACGGGAACGTGTCCGAGATGGACTCGTCGTCGAGGATGAGGGCGTCGCACTGCACGTGGCTCTTGCAGCCGTAGGCGTCGTCCTCGACCCGCACGAGGCCGCGGTAGGAGGTGCGGCCGCCGTCCTTGGAGATCGACTTGGACACGATCTTGGAGGTGGTCTCCGGGGCGGCGTGCACCATCTTGGCGCCGGCGTCCTGGTGCTGGCCGGGGCCGGCGTAGGCCACCGAGAGGACCTCGCCCGAGGCCTTGGGGCCGACCATGTAGACGGCCGGGTACTTCATGGTGAGGCGGCTGCCGATGTTGCCGTCGATCCACTCCATGTGGCCCTCCGTCTCGACCCGGGCCCGCTTGGTGACCAGGTTGAAGACGTTGTTCGACCAGTTCTGGATGGTCGTGTAGGTGACGCGGGCGCTGGGCTTCACCACGATCTCGACGACCGCGGAGTGCAGCGAGTCGGTGGTGTACACCGGCGCCGAGCAGCCCTCGATGTAGTGAACCGAGGAGCCCTCGTCGGCGATGATCAGCGTGCGCTCGAACTGGCCCATGTTCTCCGCGTTGATGCGGAAGTAGGCCTGCAGCGGCATCTCGACGTGCACGCCGGGCGGCACGTAGATGAACGAGCCGCCGGACCAGACCGAGGAGTTCAGCGCGGCGAACTTGTTGTCGTTCTTCGGGATGACCGTGCCGAAGTAGGCCCGCACCAGCTCGGGGTACTCCCGGAGGGCGGTGTCCATGTCGGTGAAGATGACGCCCTGGGCCTCGAGGTCCTCACGGTTCTTGTGGTACACGACCTCGGACTCGTACTGGGCGGTGACGCCGGCCAGGTACTTGCGCTCCGCCTCGGGGATGCCGAGCTTCTCGTAGGTCTCCTTCACGGAGTCCGGGAGCTCGTCCCAGGCGTCGACCTGATGGTCGGTGGGCTTGATGTAATAGAAGATGTCGTCGAAGAAGATCTCCGACATGTCGCCACCCCAGTTGGGCATCGGCCGGCGCAGGAAGTGCTTGTAGGCCGTGAGGCGGTAGTCCCGCATCCAGTCGGGCTCGCCCTTCATCCAGGACATCTCCTTGATGATGTCCTCGGTGAGGCCGCGCTTCGGCTTGAAGACGTAGTCCTCCGCGTCGCTCCAGCCCAGCTTGTAGCGACCGAGATCGAGCCCGAGATCGGTGGCGGCCATGAGACGGCTCCTGTGAGGGTGTGAGGGGATCGGAGACCCGGCCCACAGGGCCGGTAATTTCTCCTATGGCGATAGTAACAAACCCCCTCGCCGAATCCGCCACCCGGTGGCGGAAGCCTCAGGCGAGCAGCTTCGCGGCGGTCTGGCCGAGCAGCTCGACCCGCTCCGGGTCCTGCCCGTTGGCGGGGCAGGCGATGGTCCAGCCGTCGACGCCACTGGCGAGGACCTCGCTCAGCTTCTCGGCGACCTCGTCGGGGCCACCGATGAAGATCAGCCCGGCGGCGATCTCGCGCACCGCGGGGTCGGCGATGTCCATGCCGAGGCGACGGGCCAGCGGCTCGACCTCGGCCCACGCCTGGTCGTGGGTGGGGGCGATGCAGCACATCACCTGCTTGTTCACCGTGATCTCGCTGCGATCGCGGCCGAGGCGCTGGCAGTGGGCGGCCAGGGCGTCGAGCTTGCGGGGCACCTCGTCGACCGGGCAGGTGAGGTTCGACTCGTCGGCGTACTGGGCGACCATGCGCAGCGTCTTCTTCTCGCCCGAGCCACCGATCAGGATCGGGATGCGACCGACGGGCGGAGGCTCGTTGATGGCCTCCTTCACCGTGTAGTGGGTGCCGTCGAGGGAGGGGCGCTCGCCGGCGAGCATGCCGGTGATGATCTGGAGGGCCTCCTCCAGCTTCTCGAAGCGGTCGGTGAAGGTGCCGAACTCGAAGCCGAGGGCGTCGTGCTCCAGCTCGAACCAGCCGGCACCGATGCCCAGCTGGGCCCGGCCGTTCGACACGATGTCGAGCGTGGTGACCTCCTTGGCCAGCAGCGTGGGCGCCCGGTAGGTGTTGCCGGTGACGAGTGCGCTCAGCCGCACGTTCTTCGTCTCCCGGGCCAGTGCGGCGAGCAGCGTGTAGCACTCGAGCATGTACTGGTCGGGCGGCCCGATCATGGGCAACTGGTAGAAGTGGTCCATCACCAGCACGGTGTCGAACCCGGAGCGGTCGGCGGCGGCGGCCTGGGCGGCAACGACGTCGAACAGCTCGGCCGGGCCCACCCCCGGGTAGGTGAAGTTGGGGATCTGGTAGCCGAGCCGGGTCATCGCGTTCTCCGTGTGTCGTGGTGTCGTGATCAGCCCAGCAGGGCGGGGGCGAGGCGGCGCCACTCGTCGAGCGGGGCCTTGGTGGGCTCGGCGGGCAGGACCTGGATGCAGACGTGGTCGGCGCCGGCCGCGTGGTGGGCGGCGACCCGCTCGGCGATGGCGGCCTCGTCGCCCCAGGCCACGATGGCGTCGACGAGGGCGTCGGTGCCGCCGTCGGCCATGTCGGCGTCGGTCCAGCCGAAGCGCTTCAGGTTGTTCGTGTAGTTCGGCAGGGTGAGGTACATCGCCATGTGGCCCCGAGCGATCTCACGGGCCTTGGCCGCGTCGGTCTCGAGCACCACGGCCTGCTCCGGGTAGAGCTTGGCGTCGGGGCCCATCTGCTCCCGGGCGAAGGCCGTGTGCTCGACGGGGATGAAGTACGGGTGGGCACCATCGGTGCGCTCGGCGGCCAGCTTCAGCATCTTCGGGCCGAGGGCGGCGAGGGCCCGATGGGTGGGCGTGGTGGGCGGCGACGCGGTGAAGAACCCGGCGTCCATGCCGTCGAGGTACTCGACCATCTTCGAATAGGGCTTGGTGTAGTCGTGGCCCCGGATGCCCTCGACCATCACCTGGTGGCTCACGCCGAGGCCGAGCAGGAACCGCTCGGGGAAGGCCTCGGTGACGGTGTTCAGCGCCGAGTTCGCGCACAGCGCGTCGCGCGGAGTAGATGCCGGCGATGCCGGTGGCGACCACGATGCGCTCGGTGCCCGACAGCAGGAGCGTCGAGCTGACGAACGACTCGCGCCCCACCATCTCCGGCAGCCAGATGGCGCCGTAGCCGAGCTCCTCGATCTCCGCCGCCACCTCCTTGGCCTGGGCCGAGGGCAACTGATCGAGCTGGTACTGCCATACGCCGACGCGTCCGAGATCCATGGGGGCCACCCTAGGCAGGAGCCGTCCCGGCCCGCTCGCTCGGCTCTACACTCGGCCCCGTGCTGCCGGCCCCGCCGTCCTCGGCCCCAGGAGAGGCTCCCCTCCCCCCGCCGCCCGGCGCGCCCTCACAGGCCCCGACCCGGTCGAAGGCGTCCCGTCGCTCGACCTGGATGCTGGCCGGAGCCGCCGCCGCCGGCTGCGCCTACGTGGCCGTCGCCGACCCGAGCAGCACTGCGTCCTGGTACCCGCAGTGCCCGTTCAAGGCGCTCACCGGTCTCGACTGCCCGGGGTGCGGCGTCACCCGGGCACTGCACGCGCTGCTCACCGGGCACCCGCTGCGGGCCCTCGACCACAACGCCCTCGTGGCCGTCGCCGTGGTGCTCGGGCTCGTCTGGTTCGGCGTGTCGAAGGGGCGCGAGCGCACCGGACGACCACCGCTGAAGGTGAAGCACCCCACGGCCTGGGCTGTCGCCGCCGGCGCCGTGCTCCTGGCCTTCTGGGTGGTGCGGAACCTGGCGTGGGGCCCGTTCCATTGGCTCGGCTCCGGCGCCTCGGGCACCTGACCGGCCGCGCAGGCGCTCAGTCGATGCGCCGCAGCTCGTTCTTGTAGCGCCAGCACTTCTCGACGTAGGTGCCCGCGTCCTCACGGATGCGACCGAGCTTGCCGCCGCCGTCGCGGAGCTTGGCCGGCACGCCGAGCGCCATCATCCCCGTGGGGACCTCCATGCGGTCGGTGACCACCGCGTTGGAGCCGACCAGCGAGCCGGTGCGCACGATGGCGAAGTGGAGCACGACGGCGCCGTTGCCGACGAGCGAGCCGTCCTCGACCGTGCACCCCTCGAGGTGGACCATGTGGCCGATCACGCACTCGTCGCCGACGATCGTGGGGATCACCGGGATGCAGTGGATGACCGAGCCGTCCTGGATCGAGGTGCGGGCCCCGATGCGGATGCCCCCGTTGTCACCCCGGAGCACCGCACCCGGCCAGATCGACGACTCGGGGCCGATCTCGACGTCGCCGATGACGACCGCGTCGGGGTGGACGAAGGCGTCCGGGTGGATGCGGGGCTCGACGTCGCCCAGCGCGTAGAGCGGCATCGTCCGGGCTAGAAGGTGACGCGGCCGTAGCCGCCACGGAAGAACACGAGCGGGCCGCCCTCGTGCTTCACCTCGAGATCGGAGACGATGCCGATCACGATGTCGTGGTCGCCACCGTCGAGCACGGCGTGGATGTCGCAGTCGATGTAGGCGAGCACGCCCTCGATGATCGGCGAGCCGTTGCCCGAACGGCGCCAGCCGATCTCGGCGAACTTGTCGACGGCCTTCGACGCGAACACGCGGCTCACGTCCTCCTGGTCCTCGGCGAGGATGTTCACGCAGAACTTGCCGGCGGACTGGATCTTCGGCCAGCTGCTCGAGGCCTTCGCCGGGCAGAACAGCACCTCGGGCGGATCGAGCGACAGCGACGCGAACGAGCCGATGGCCATGCCCACCGGCACGCCGTCGTTGATGGCGGTGATCACCGTGACGCCGGTGGGGAAATGCCCCAGCACCTGGCGGAACTTGGCGGTGTCGAAGGTCGGGGTCTGCTCGGGAAGTTCGCTCACGAGCGGTGGAGCTTAGGCCCGGCCGGCGGCCGAGGCGGCGGGCACCTGGGCCGGCGCGCTGTCGAGGGAGATGCGCATGCCCTCGGATGCGGCCACGACCTGACGCAGGCCCCGACGGGAGCCCGACGACGCGGCGGCGAACTGCAGCAGGTCGATGGTGTCGTCGTCGTGCTCGGGGTCGTGGTGGAACAGCGCCAGGCGCTTGGCGCCGGCCTCGGCGGCCACGTGGACGGCGTACTCGATCGTGCAGTGGCCCCAGGTGGACTTCGCCGCGAACTCGGCCTCGGTGTACTGGGCATCGTGGATCAACAGGTCGACGCCCCGGCACAGCTCGAGCACGCCCGGATCGATGTGGGTGGGGTCGGTGGGCTGCTGGTGGTCGCTCACGTAGGCGACCGACACGCCGTTGCGCTCGACCCGGTAGCCGAAGGTGGTGTCGGTGTGGGGCACGTAGGCCGTGGTGACAGCGGCCCCGGCGATCTCGATTCGGGCGCCCGGGTCGAGGGTGGAGAAGCGGATGTCGCTGCCGAGCTCGTGGGCCCGCACGGGGAAGAACGGCGGCCGCATGAGCTGGTCGAAGGCCTCGGCGAACCCCACGCCGTCGTGGGCGGGGCCGTAGACCTCGAGCTTCGACCCGCCACACAGCAGCGGCGGGCAGAACGGAAGGCCCTGGACGTGGTCCCAGTGGAGGTGGGTGACCAGGGCGTGGGCCACGAGAGGCTGGTTCGACGGGCAGGCCTGGCCGAAGTAGCGCAGGCCCGTGCCGAGGTCGAACAGGATCGGTTCGTGGCCGGGTTCGGTGAGAACGACGCACGACGTGTTCCCGCCATAGCGGGCCGTGCTGTCGCCGGCGCACGGGGTGGAACCCCGCACTCCGTAGAAGGTGACGTCCAACCGGCCTCCCCCGAGCCCTACGAGCGTGAAGAGAGCGTAGGCCATGGTTTCGTCCAGGTGAACCCCCAGTGACATGACTCACACAAGAACCTGTCAGCGCTACGTTCACGCCGTGCCGATCACCACGACCACGATCGAGGCCGACGGCCTCGAGTTCGCCTGCCTCACCGCCGGGGACACCGGCCCGCTGGCCCTGTGCCTGCACGGCTTCCCCGACACCGCCCACACCTGGCGCCACCTGCTGCCGGTGCTGGCCGACGCCGGGTACCGGGCCGTCGCCCCGTTCATGAGGGGGTACGCCCCCACCGCCATCCCTGCGGATGGCATGTACCAGACGGGCGCCCTGGCCCACGACGCCGTGGCCCTCCACGAGGCCCTCGGCGGCGACGGCGACGCCGTGCTCATCGGTCACGACTGGGGCGCCCTGGCCGCCTACGGCGCAGCGTCGTTCGCCCCCGAGCGCTGGCGCCGGGTCGTCACCGCCGCGGTGCCGCCCCCGGCTCGGCCCTCATGGCCGCCGGGATGATGACCTACGACCAGCTCAAGCGGTCCTGGTACATGTTCTTCTTCCAGGTGGCGGGCTACTCCGACCACGTCGTGGGCCTCGACGGGCTCGAGTACATCCGCCGCCTCTGGGGCGACTGGTCACCGGGCTTCGACGCCACCGAGGACATGGTGCACCTGCGGGCCTCCATCGGCGACCCCGACCACCTGGCCGCCGCGCTCGGCTACTACCGCGCCACGTGGGGCACCGGACCCCGCGACCCGGAGCTCGACCCCGAGCAGGCGGCGTGCGGCCAGGCGCCGCCCCAGCCGACGCTCTACGTGCACGGCCGCGACGACGGCTGCATGGGCGTCGACCTGGCGGGCGACGCGGGCGACGTGCTCTCCCCCGGCTCGGAGGCCGTGGTGCTCGACGGGTGCGGGCACTTCCTGCAGCTCGAGCGGCCCGACGAGTTCAACCGCCTGGTGCTCGACTTCCTCGCCCGCTGACCCGAGCCGGTCAGGGCAGCCGTCTTGTTCTTGTCGCGCGTTCCTGTCGCCGGCGACAGGAACGCGCGACAAGAACGCAGATTGCGGCTGCCGGACTCAGGGCAGGGTGAGGGCGCCGTCAGCGTCGAGGACGGCCAGGCCGTCGGCCACCAGGGTGGCGGCGGCCCGCTCGGAGTCGGCCGCCGCGTCGGCCCGGTCGCCCCACCCGCAGGCCGCCGGCCACTGCGACGGCGGCACCGGAGCGCCCAGGCGGAGCACGTCGAGCAGCCGCGACCGGCCCTGGCGGAACGACCCCTCGAACCGGCTCTGGCCCCGACTGACCGCGTGCGAGCCCGTGGCCGGATCGGGCTCGGGACGGCCGGCGAGCGCCCACGCACACCCGGTCGCCACCGGGCAGCGCTCGCAGGCCGGCGAACGCTTGGCACAGACCGTGGCGCCGAGGTCGAGCATCGCCTGGTTCCAGGCCCAGCCCTCGCCCTCGGGCACGAGCGAGTCTGCGTGCGCCTGGGCCTCCTTGGCCCCGAGTGATCGGCCGGCGGTGCGGGCGAGGATGCGGCCCACGTTGGTGTCGACGACGGCGACGTCGTGCTCGAAGGCGAAGGCCAGCACCGCCCGGGCCGTGTACGGCCCGATGCCGGGCAGGGCGAGCAGGTCGGCGAGATCGTCGGGGAAGCGGCCACCGTGGTCGTCGACCACGGCCACCGCGCACCGGTGGAGGTTCACCGCCCGGCGGTTGTACCCGAGGCCGGCCCACTCCTCGACCACCGCGCCGGCACCGGCCGAGGCACACGCCGCAGGGGTGGGAAAGCGCTCGAGGAACCGGTGCCACCGGGGCTCGACCCGGGCGACCTGGGTCTGCTGGAGCATGAGCTCGCTGACCAGCACCGCCCACGGGTCACGGGTGCCGCGCCACGGGAGGTCGCGGCGTTCGGCCTCCCACCACTCCAGCAGCTCGTAGCCCGGCCCGGGCCCCACCGAGACTCGACTACTCGTCGGTGAAGACGTCGTCGCCGTAGGGCAGGCCGCGCTGCGGGGCGAACTCCCGCTTCCAGACCATCACCCGGCGCCGGAAGTAGCAGACCTCCTCCGAGCGCTGGTTGATGCCCTTGGTCTCGACGGTGACGATCCCCCGCTTGCCGTCGGAGGTCTCCTTCTTCTCGAGGACCTTGGTGACGGCGTAGATCGTGTCGCCGTGGAAGGTGGGCTTGGCGTGCTTCAGCGTCTCGACCTCGAGGTTGGCGATGGCGGCGCCGCTCACGTCGGGCACGCTCATGCCGAGCACCAGCGAGTACACGAGGTTCCCGACCACCAGCGGCTTGCCCATCGGCGACTCGTTCTCGGCGAACCAGTTGTTGGTGTGGGTCGGGTGGTGGTTCATCGTGATCATGCAGAAGAGGTGGTCGTCGGCCTCGGTGATGGTCTTCCCGGGCCAGTGCCGGTAGACGTCACCGACCTCGAAGTCCTCGAAGTGGCGGCCGAAGGGGCGATCGATCACGGTCACGGCTCAACTCTCCTGCAGTGGTGTGGTGCGGCGGCCGCAGCCTAGGGAGGGGTCCCCCTAGGAGCCAGCCGCCCAGTCCGTCAGCGTCGCCGCGCCGGGGCCCTCGAGCTCGTCGGCGATGGCGGTGCGCCCGAGGATCGTGGTGACGAGGGCGGCCGCCGGGCCGCTGACCTCGGGGCCCTCGCCCCCCGACCAGCGCACGTCGGTGGCCGAGAAACGGACCTCGGGCAGCGGCCGGCCGACGAACGCGCCACGGGCCTTCTTCGAGATCAGGAAGTCGAGGATGACCGGCCATTGGGTCGGGTCGGCCGGGGCCTCGATGCCGAGCGGGATGCAGATGTCCTGGGTGTGGACGTAGGTGTCGGTGAGCGGCGCGTGCCAGTCGTGGCCGGGGGGCGTGAAGCGGCTGTCGGCGTTGGCCCGGATGGCGGCGACCAGCTCGTCGGGCGAGGCCTGGGCCGCCCGCACGGCGAGGGCGACGTTGGCCTTGGAGAAGTTGCCCATGGCCTTCACCATCTCGACGATCACCCGGGGCATCGACACCTCGAACGGCACGACGATGTGACCGGCGAGCTCGTGCACGGTCCACGCGTCGCAGAGGCTCGGTGCCTCCCACTGCTCCGGCGTGAGGCGACTCAGCACGTTGGCCAGGGCCCGGCGCTGGGCGGCGATCGGAGCGAAGGGATCCATTCCTCGGAGCTTGCCACGGACACCCGCCGAGCGGCTCGGGCCCATCGGTGATCGCCCTAGGGTTGGCCGTCACGAACGAGGGGGATCCATGGGGGACGTGATCATCCGCGGCGGCACGGTCGTCGACGGCACCGGCGCACCGGGCTTCGCCGCCGACGTGCGGGTGCGCGACGGCCTGATCGCCGAGGTCGGGCCCGGACTGGCCGTCGACGGCGAGCAGGAGATCGACGCCGCCGGCGCGTACGTGATCCCCGGGATCATCGACAACCACACCCACCTCGACGGCGCCATGTGGTGGGACGCCGACCTCGACCCGCTGCCCGCCTCGGGCAACACGTCGATGGTGTTCGGCAACTGCGGCAACTCGATCGCGCCGCTCGCCGGTGACCAGCGCGACGAGATCGTCGACCTCCTCTGCTTCCTCGAGGACCTGCCCCTCGAGGCCTTCGAGCGGCTCGTGCCGTGGACGTGGGAGCGGTGGCCCGACTACGTGGCCGCGCTCGAGGGCCGTCCCACCTCCGTGCACGCCGGCGGCTACGTCGGCCACCTGGCGCTGCGCACCTACGTGATGGGGCCCGCAGCGTGGGAGCGCGCCGCCACCCCCGACGAGGTGCAGCGCATGTGCGCCGTGCTCGACGAGGGGCTGGCCGTCGGGGCCCTCGGCCTGTCGCTCAACTTCTTCGACCGGGATCGCACCCTGCGCCTCGTGCCCGGCTTCTTCGCCGACGACGACGAGCTCCTGGCCCTGTTCCGGGTCGTGGCCCGCCACCGGCCGGCGACCGTGCAGTGCATCACCCGGTTCAACGACCGCGAGCACGACGTCGCCGACGCCGAGCGCATGGCCCGCCTCCTGAAGGCCGCAGGCGGCGTTCGGGGCCAGTGGCCCGGCATCCCCATGAACGTGCGCGACGCCGACCACCGGCCCGCCCTGTGGGACGCCCACCACCGCATCCAGGCCGACGGCGCCGACCTGTGGCCGGCCGTGGCCTTCAAGCCACTGGCGCCGTTCTTCAGCTTCGAGCGCTCGATCGTGTTCCAGCGGGTGCCGGCCTGGAACGAGTGGGTCAACGGCCCGGCCGAGACCAAGCTCTCCACCCTCGCCGACCCCGCGTGGCGCAGCCGGGCCCGCACCGACTGGGACAACCGCACCCGCTCGTCGCTCTCCCGCATCGACCGTCCGGACGAGATGATCCTCACCGAGTCCGAGACCGGTGCCGGCCCGGTGGGCATCTCACTGGAGGCCTTCGCCACCGAGCGGGGGCTGCACATCTCCGACGCGCTGGCCGAGTGGGTGCTCGCCAACGGCGTGGCCTCGCTCATGGTCGGCGTGCCCGAGCAGCTCGACGAGGGCGACATCGTCCGGGCCCTGCGCGAGCCCCACACCCTGCCGAACATCAACGACAGCGGTGCCCACCAGCAGCTCTTCGCCGCCGCCGGTGAGCACGTCTACCTGCTCTCGCACTACGTCCGCGACGCCGGGCTGATCAGCGTCGAGGAGGCCGTGCACTGCCTCACCGGCCGTCCCGCCGGGTTCTTCGGCCTCCACGACCGGGGCGTCATCGCCCCCGGCAAGGTGGCCGACCTGGCGGTGTTCGCGCTCGACGAGATCCACCTCGGGCGCGAGACCCGGCGCGACGACGTCCCCTACGGCACCTGGCGCCTGGTACGGGAGCCCGCCGGCTTCCGGGCCACCGTCGCCGCCGGCGTGCCGACCTGGCTCGACGGCGCCTCCACCGGCGCCCGGCCCGGCACCGTGCTGCGCCCCTCCCTCTGAGCGACTCCTGCGGAAACCGTGCGCTGTTCCGTCGTCCTGACGACGGAACAGCGCACGAGATCCAGGTCAGGCGGCCTTGAAGGTGCCCTCGAGGTGCCAGACGCCCGTGTAGCCGTCGAAGGGACCGCCCACGATCTGGCTCGCCCACTCGAGCACGTACTTCCCGGTGGCCGGGTCGTAGGTGCCCGTCGGCGCGACGGTGATGCCTGGCGACGAGCCGTCGGGCTTCGGCGCCCCCTGGTTGAACTGCTGGCCATTCCACGCCACCGTCATCGCGGCGACAGCACCCGACAGGGTGCCGTCGGCCACGGCGATGGACGGCGCCGGCACCGCGTCACCCGACTCGGGGTCGGTGGGGTTGGTCGAGGCGGCGAAGTCCACGCCGAAGAACTTGAGCGGCTTCACGATCCCGCCGGCCAGACCGTTCTGGGTGGCGTCGAAGGGCGGGTCCGGCTGCTCCTGATAGCTGCCGGTGACCAAGCCGCCGTCGGTTCCGGGGCTGAGGGGGCTGTAGGCGGTGTCGCCGGTGCACGTCGAGTCGGCGTTCGGCACGTACGGGCCGGCCGCCACGGTTCCGCCCGACGACACCATGCGGAAGTAGGAGCCGCTGACGGTGGTGCCAGAGCACTGGCCGGCGGTGATCTCGAACGTGCCGACGAGCGGACCGCTGCCGGTCGTCCCGGAGGCCTCGGTCGTGGCCGTCGAGCCGGCGTCACTGCTGTCCGTGTCGCTCCCGCACGCGGGCACGGCGAGGATCAGCGCTCCCAGCAGGGCGGCCCCGCCGAGAACGTTCCGACGAGTGTGTCTCATGGTGCGACTCCTGATGGTGGGTTGGGAACGGGACCGTCCGCCGGGTTCTCTGCGAGTCGGTCACGCCAGGCGAAGCCGGCGAACACGACCACGAGGAGCCCGGGGAGGACGAAGAACCACGGGAAGAGCGGGAACGGTGGAAGGGCCTTCACGGCTGCGTAGTTGCCGAGGTTGTCGGCCATCGCACCGATCATCGGGGCCATCTGGCTCGAGGTCGCCGGCCAGGTCTCACCCCACTCGGCCAGGGCCGGGTACCGGGCGAGCACCTCCTCGTTCGACTCGCCGCCGGCAGCGGCGAGCGCGGGCACGATCTGAGAGCGCACGGTGCCTTCACCGCCGCCGAGCACCACGAAGTACCCCTGGATCTTGCGGACCTTCGCCTCGACCATGAGTGGCTGGAAGTCGTCGATCATGTCGCCGCCCTTGGGGGCGCGGTCGAACATCTGGAACGCGACCGGCGCCAGTGCCACCCCGGCACCGAGCACGATCAGGACGACGAGCTCCGGAAGGGTCGAGCGCCCGCGCCGCATCCGGAGCAGTCCCAGCCCGGCAGCGCCGGCGACCAACACCCCGGGCACGACGAAGAACCACGGGAACAGGTCGAACGGCGGTAGAGCGTCGACCGCCTCGTAATCGACGATGTCGGCCCGCATCGTCGTGAGCATGTCGTTCATGTCGGTGTCGACCCCTGGCCACTGGTCCTCGAAGGACACCAGGAGGGGGTACCGCTGGTCGAGCTGGGCGTCGTCGAGCCCCAGGGCGGACCGCAGCTCAGCGCGGAGCGCGGGCACCTCGTCCGCCGCAGCTCCGATCGCCGCCATGTCCTGTTGGAAGCCGCCGATGGTCGACTCGTTCATGTACGGCCGGAACGCGTCGATCATGTCCCGCCCCTTCGGGGCCCGGGTGAACATCTGGAACACGACCGGGGCGAACACCAGACCGATACCGACCACAAGAACGGCGATCAACGGCCAACGGCGTCGGGCCCGAGGGGAAGCGGCCGCGCCTGAACGGGCCTTTGCGCCCGGTACGGGAGGTTGATCGTCAGCATCAGTCGTCATGTCGGTGTCCTGTGACGCACCTTCGCAGAATCCGGCCCCGCCACCAGAGGCGAACGACCGGGAAGGACCCGACGTTTCGATGGGATCCGGGAGGTGACCCACGGGTAACCTTCGAACCATGACTGCCCCGGACCTCACCGCCGCCGCCGCCGTGATCGGCGCCGCCCACGACGTCGTCGACGCCGCCACCCGGCGCCTCGCCGAGACCGGGGGTCCCGACGCCAACCAGGTCATCGCCTACGAGCTGGCCCACGCCGCGGCCACCGTCGAGACCGGCCGGGCGATGCTGGCCTACGGCGCCAAGGGCGAGGTCGAGGGCAAGATCACCTGCGCCTACATCGCCGACGCCATCGGCGAGCTCGTGCCCAAGCTGTTCGGCCGCGAGGCCGAGTGGGGCGTCGAGCCGGGCGTGCTCGACGGCACCCGTGAGTTCGTGGCCACCTACCGGGCCCCGGAGTTCCTGGCGTCGCTCGCCGACACCCCCGGCCCCCGCCACCTCGACAGCGACTTCGAGATGGTGCAGGACACCTTCCGCCGCTTCGCCGAGAACGAGATCGCGCCGGTCGCCGAGCACATCCACCGCGAGAACGCCGACATCCCCGAGGAGCTCATCAGCGGCCTCGCCGAGCTCGGCGGCTTCGGCCTGTCGGTGCCGGTCGAGTACGACGGCTACTCCGAGGGCGGCGAGAGCGAGTACATCGGCATGGTCGTCGCCACCGAGGAGCTGTCCAAGGCCTCGCTCGGCGCCGGCGGCTCGCTCATCACCCGCCCCGAGATCCTCACCCGGGCCCTGCTCGCGGGCGGCACCGAGGAGCAGAAGCAGCAGTGGCTGCCCAAGCTCGCCTCGGCCGAGGTCATGGCCGCCGTGGCCGTCACCGAGCCCGACTACGGCTCCGACGTGGCCGGCGTGAAGGTCACCGCCACCCCCACCGAGGGCGGCTGGCTCATCAACGGCGTGAAGACCTGGTGCACCTTCGGCGCCCGGGCCGACGTGCTGATGCTCCTGGCCCGCACCAACCCCGACAAGTCCCTCACCCACAAGGGCCTGTCGATGTTCGTGGTGCCCAAGCCCCGGGGCGAGGCCCACAGCTTCGCCTTCACCCAGGACGCCGGCGCCGACGGTGGCGCCCCCGGCGGCGGGAAGATGGAGGGTCGGGCGATCGACACCATCGGCTACCGCGGCATGCACTCCTACGAGGTCGCCCTCGAGGACTGGTTCGTGGCCGCCGAGAACCAGGTCGGCGGCGACGACGGCCTCGGCCGGGGCTTCTACTACCAGATGGCCGGGTTCGAGAACGGCCGGCTGCAGACCGCCGCCCGCGCCGTCGGCGTGATGCAGGCCGCCTACGAGGAGGCCCGCCAGTACTCCCTCGACCGGGTCGTGTTCGGCCAGCCCATCCACGAGTACCAGCTCACCCAGGCCAAGCTCGGCCGCATGGTCGTGCTGATCCAGGCCGGCCGGCAGTTCTCCTACGAGGTCGCCAAGCTCATGGCCGCCGGCCAGGGCCAGCTCGAGGCCTCGATGGTGAAGGCCTACGTCTGCAAGGCCGCCGAGTGGGTCACCCGCGAGGCCATGCAGATCCACGGCGGCATGGGCTACGCCGAGGAGTACAAGGTCAGCCGCTACTTCGTCGACGCCCGAGTGCTGTCGATCTTCGAGGGCGCCGACGAGACCCTGTGCCTCAAGGTGATCGCCCGCCGCATGCTCGACGCCGTCAAGTAGCGCCGGCGCCGGTCAGCTCCCGCCGACCCAGGCCGGCGGGGTGCCGTCGCCGAAGGTGAAGGAGTCGTCGATCCGGTAGAAGCCGTCGACCGGTGCGATCAGCACCGCGGCGCTCGCCGTGGCGTCGCCCGGGTGGAACATCCGGAACACCTGGCCGCCTGCCGCTCCGGTGGTCTCGACCGAGCACCAGGTGTCGGCCGGGGCCATCGATGCCGGGTCGGGGGCACAGGCCCCGACGTAGCCGTCGGCCCCGAGCGGGATCGCCCAGGCGGCGAACAGGCGGCCCAGCGACGCGGGGTCGTTGGCGGCCACCCGGACTGCCGGCCCGGCCCCCACGACCGTGGTGGTGGTCGACGAGGTCGAGGTGCCACCGGTGATGGCGACGGGCTCCTTCGACGAGGTGCACGCGGCGGCCGACAGGGCCAGGACCACCGTGGCGGTGACCAGTGCGGGGTGCCGCGTACGTGCCATCGTCGTTCTCTCCTCACCGGTGGGGCTCGCCGCCGCGACCCTACCGGCGGGCCGGACGGTGCTGACCATCAGGCCGATCGGGACGCCAGGTGGGGAGGTCAGCCGAGGGCGGCGATGGCGTCGGCCACGGCGAGGATGCGCCGGGCGTTGTCGACGTGGAGGTTCTCGATCATCCGGCCGTTCACGGTGACGACGCCGCGGCCCTCGGCCTGGGCCTCCTCGAAGGCGGCGATGATCTCCTGCGACGACGCGATCTCGGCCTCGCTCGGGGCGAACACGTCGTTGCACGGCTCGACCTGGCTCGGGTGGATGAGCGTCTTGCCGTCGAAGCCGAACTGGCGGCCCTGGACGCACTCGGCCCGGAAGCCGTCGTCGTCCTTGATGTCGTTGTAGACGCCGTCGAGGATCACCTTGTCGGCGAGGCGGGCGGCGGTGAGGCAGGCCTGGAGGCCGAACTGCAGCGGCGCCCGGCCCGGCACGTGCTCGGCGTGGAGCTCCTTGGCCAGGTCGTTGGTGCCCATGATCAGCACGGTGAGGCGGGCCGAGGCGGTGGCGATCTCCTCGGCGTGGAGGATGGCGACCGGGGTCTCGAGCATCGCCCAGAGCTTCGTGCGGTCCGGGGCGCCGGCGGCCTCGAGGGCGTCGACCAGGCGGGCCACCTCGGCGGCGGAGTTCACCTTGGGCACGACGATGCCGTCGGGCCCGGCGGCCGCGGCGGCGGCCAGGTCGGCCTCGTGCCACTCGGTGCCGAGGCCGTTGATGCGGATGGTGAGCTCCTTGGCGCCGTACTCGCCGGACTGCACCGCGGCGCAGACGCGACCGCGGGCGTCGGCCTTGGCGTCGGGGGCGACGGCGTCCTCCAGGTCGAGGATGAGGGCGTCGGCGGGGATGCCCTTGGCCTTCTCGAGGGCCCGCTCGTTGGCGCCGGGCATGTACAGCACCGACCGTCGCGGCCGCAGTGCGTCACTCATCTCGTCGTTCTCCTGGTCAGAAGCCGTAGGCGGCGGCGAGCTCGGGGTCGTCGGCGGCGAGGGCCTCGGCCAGCTCCACCATCACCCGGCACTGCTTCACCGACGCGTCGTCCTCCATCTTGCCGTCGAGCATGAGGGCGCCGGTGCCGTCGCCCATGGCCTCGATGACGCGCCTGGCGTGGGCGACGTCGGCCGGGTCGGGGCTGAACACCCGCTTGGCGATGGCGATCTGCACGGGGTGGAGGCTCCAGGCGCCGACGCAGCCGAGCAGGAAGGCGTTGCGGAACTGGTCCTCGCAGGCCACGACGTCCTTGATGTCGCCGAAGGGGCCGTAGTACGGGAGGATCCCGTTGGCCACGCAGGCGTCGACCATGCGGGCGATCGTGTAGTGCCAGAGATCCTGCTGGTAGATCGTGCGGGCACCGTCGATGTCGCCGTCGACCGGGTCCTGACGAACCAGGTAGCCGGGGTGGCCGCCGCCGACGCGGGTGGTCTTCATGCGGCGGTTGGCGGCGAGGTCGGCCGGACCGAGCGAGAGGCCCTGCATGCGGGGGCTGGCGCCGCAGATCTCCTCGACGTTGGCCACGCCGCGGGCGGTCTCGAGGATGGCGTGCACGAGGATCGGGCGGGTGAGCCCGGCCTTGGCCTCGAGCTGGGCGAGGAGGCGGTCGACGTAGTGGATGTCCTCGGGGCCCTCGACCTTGGGGATCATGATCACGTCGAGCTTGTCGCCGACCTCGGTGACGGCCGTGGTGAGGTCGTCGAGGCCCCACGGCGAGTCGAGCGAGTTCACGCGGGTCCAGAACTGGGTGCGGCCGAAGTCGACGGTCCTGCCGACGTTCACGAGGCCGGCGCGGGCGGCCTCCTTGTCGGTGGCGGGCACGCCGTCCTCGAGGTTGGCCGAGCAGCACGTCGACCGTGGGGACGATGTCGGGCAGCTTGGCCACCATCTTCTCGTTCGACGGCGGGAAGAAGTGGATCATCCTCGACGGCTTGACCGGGATCTCCCGGAGCGGTTCGGGGGCGCCGACGGCGAGGGGCCGGAAGAAGTCCTTGGGGTTCCGCATGACCCAGAACTTACCCCTGGGTAACAGATCGGCGGCGAAACGACCGGTCCGCCCCGGCGTGAGCTCACGGCGGCCGCCAGGTCGGCGGGCACCAGCTGCTCGGTGAGCAGGGTGGCGAACCGGGTCGGGGTCCCCGGCCACGTAGGCCCGGCACAGCGGCAGGCCCTCGACGTAGCAGGAGATGTACGCCCGCCACGTCTCCGAGGTGAGGAACTCCACCGACTTCTCGGCCCGGGCCGTGGGGCTGCAGCCCCCACCGCTCGAGGTAGGCGACGACGTCGTCGACCGGCGCGCCGTCGGCGTGCAGCAGCCATGCGGCGTTGGCCCGCACCGCGTCGAGCGACTCGCTGGCGGCGCGCACGGCGGCCACGACCTCGGGGTCGTAGGCGATGCCGAGGGGCCGCAGGTGCTCGGCCACCACGGTCTCGGGGTGCTCGCCGGCGATCACCTCGAGGGCCAGGTCGGCCAGACCTTCGGCCAGCAGGCACTGCGGGGTGCCGACCAGGAAGATCGTCTCCTCCTGCCAGCCCCGGTGCCGCACCAGCCCGGCCTCCTTGCGGGAGTGCTCGGTGTGGTGGCCGGGGTAGGCCTCGTGGGCGACGAGGTGGGCGATGCTCGTGGAGAGCACGGGCAGGTCGGTGTTGATGGCCACCCGGCTGCGCAGGTCGCCCTCGTAGTAGTTGAAGCCCGACCACGGCTGGTCGTGGGCCAGCTCCCAGTGCACGTGCTCGCCCTCGGGCAGGCCGAACAGGCGCTCGGTGCGCTCGCGGAAGTCGTCGGCCAGCGAGCGCAGCGCCGGCTCGAGCTTGCTCGACCGGGATGGCCTGGGCCTCGCGCCAGGCGATGTACGCGCTCGCGGATCGGCGCCGCGTGCCGGGCAGCGCCTCGTCGAGGCGGCGGTGGGCGGCGGCGAAGGCCTCCTCGTCGCGGAACGTGGGGCGCACGCCGTAGCACCACTCGACCTCGTCGGCGTAGCCGATCGGTTCGCCGGCCAACTTCCGGGCGCTGGTGTGGAGGCCGACGACCTGGGCCCGCAGCCACCGCCGACGGCGAGGCGTCGAGGGTGTCGGCGTCGACCCCGGCGTCGAGGTCGGCGATCAGGCCGGCGGCGTCGGCCGACAGCTGCGCCGGCGCCAGGACCGGTTCGGCCGTCGACGACGCGCGGCCAGGCCCGGCGGGCCCGTAGTAGGCGTCGACGAACCCGTCGACGTGACGGCCGAGCCGCAGACCGAGCTCGAGGTAACGGTCGACGATCGTGGAGCCCGCAGCGGCGTCGGCCATCCCGGGGCTCAGGTGATGTTGGCCTTGAGGAACGGCACGACCGAGGCCCAGGCCGCGGCCGCCGCCGCCGGGTCGTGGACCTCGGGCCGGGTGTCGTTGAAGAAGGCGTGGTCGGTGGAGGGGTGGATGATGAACTCCGCCTCCTTGCCCTCGGCCCGCAGCCGCGACTCGAGCTCGCCGACCATCGCCGGGGTGAACATCGAGTCGTTCTCGGCGAAGTGGCCGAGCACGGCGGCGTCGAGCTTCGACCAGTCGGGCTCGAGGTTCGGCCAGGGCATGACGCCGTAGAAGGGGGCGCAGGCACTGACCGCGTCGGGCCGGGCGCAGGCCAGCGCCAGGGCCAGGCCGCCGCCCATGCAGAAGCCGGTCACGCCGACGTGGCGAGGTGGTGACGGCGTCGCTGGCCAGCAGGAAGTCGACGGCGCCGCCCATGTCCTTCACGGCCTGGTCGACGTTGAGCGCCATCATGAGCTTGCCGGCCTCGTCGGGCTCGGAGTTCGAGACCGAGGTCGCCGTGGTAGAGGTCGGGGGCGAGGGCGACGAAGCCCTCGGCGGCGAAGCGGTCGCAGACCTGCTCGATGTGGGGCACGAGGCCCCACCACTCCTGGATCACGACCAGGCCGGGACCGCTGCCCGACACCGGGGTGGCCAGGTAGCCGCCGGCTTCGTGGCCGTTGCTCGCGAACGTGACGAATTCACCCATGCCCAGACCCTACCGGCGCGCCCTCCACCCGTTCCGGCCCGAGCCCCCCCCCCCCTCGTGGCTCACGTCGTCAGGCCATGCCTGACGACGTGAGCCAGAGGTGGAGGTGGGCGAGTATCGTAAGCGCGCATGGCTTCTGACTCCCCCCTCGCCCGTCGTCGTCTCGGCCCCGGCGGGCCCGAGGTCTCGACCTTCGGGCTCGGCACCATGGCCTTCGCCGCCCCGAGCGCCGACCCCGACGAGTGCGTGGCCATCGTCCACGCCGCCCTCGACCGGGGCATCGACCTGATCGACACCGCCGACGCCTACGGCGACGGGGTGGCCGAGGAGCTGGTCGGCCGGGCCATCGCGGGCCGTCGCGACGAGGTCGTGCTGGCCACCAAGGTCGGCCTCCCGATGCAGGCGCCGGTCGAGGGCAAGGGCCTGTCGGCGGCGTGGATCGCCACGGCGTGCGAGCAGAGCCTCCGCCGCCTCGGCACCGACCACATCGACCTCTACCAGCTGCACCGGCCCGACCCGTCCACACCGATCGAGGAGACCGTCGAGGCCCTCGGCGCCCTCATCGAGCGCGGCCTCGTCCGCCACTGGGGCACCTCGGTGCTCACCGCCGCCGATGCTGCACGACATCTGCGCCGTGGCCGACGCCCTCGGCGTGCCCCGACCGGTCGCCGACCAGCTCCCCTTCTCGCTGCTGGTGCGCTCCCGCGAGGCCGAGGTCGTGGGCGCGCTCGACGAGCTCGACATGGCAGCTCTCGTCTGGAGCCCCCTCACCGGCGGCTGGCTCACCGGCAAGTACCGGGCCGGCCAGGCCCCTCCGCACGGTTCCCGCGGGTCCCGCGGAGGGCACGTTCATCGACCCCACCGACGAGGCCAAGCTGGCCGCCGTCGGGGCGCTCACCGCCATCGCCGACGACCACGGTGTGTCGATCACCGCCCTCGCCCTGGCCAAGGCCGGCGCCACGCCCGACCGTGGCGTCGGTGCTGCTCGGGCCCCGCACCCTCGACCAGCTCACCGAGCTGCTCGACGCCGCCGCCGAGGACGTGCCGGCGTCAGCCCTCGCCGCCACCGACGCCGTGGTGGCGCCCGGCACCAGCGTCGACCCCCGCAACGACGCGTGGCCCGACCCGGCGGCGTTCACCCACCGAACAGGCGCCTGACCTCGGCGCGGAAGCGCTCGATGTCGACGTCGAGGCCCAGCTCCCACGGCGAGAAGCCGTCGGTGACGGGCTGGGCCGAGCCCGAGCCGGCCCGCTCGAAGAACGGCACCCGCCGGTCGACCACGACCACGCCCCACGCCGGACCGGGCGTGTCCTGCACCGCCACCGGCAGCACCGGTCCGTGCACCAGGCCGGGGATGACCGCGGCCATCACCGCGAGCAGGTCGTGCTGGGGGCACTCCCCCGGCTCGCAGAACGTGCCGCCGAAGCGCCGGTAGAACGCCAGCGGCTCGGCCAGGTACCGGGCGGCACGGGTGCGGCCCTCCTCGACCAGGGCGAACTCGGCGTCGGTGAAGGTGCCCACGTGGGTGACGTCGAGCCCGACCATCAGCGGCGGACGGGCCCACTCGGCGTGCACCACCACGGCGGCGGCCCCGGGGTCGTGGGCGATGTTGGCCTCGGCGCCCGGCTTGGCGTTGCCGGGCATCGACACCGAGCCACCCATGATCACCAGCCGGTCGATGCGCCCGGCCCAGGTCGGGTCGGCGGCGACCCGGTGGGCGATGTTGGTCAGCGGCCCGATGGTGACGAGGGTGAGCGGCTCCGGCGGACTCGGCCACCAGGCGGGCGAGCAGCTCGTCGGCGGTCTCGTCGACGGGGCCGTGGCCGGCGGGCGGCCGGCCGGTCTCGCCGATGCCGTCGGTGCCGTGGATGAAGTCGGCGGGGCGCATCTCGGGCGCCTCGGCGAAGGCCTCGTCGGCGCCCGACCGCCACGGGGATGTCGGCCCGGCCTGCGGCCTCGAGGATGCGGCACACGTTGGCCGCCGCGGTGGCCGAGTCGATGTTGCCGTGCACGGTGGTGACGCCGACCAGCTCGACGTCGGGCGACTCGAGCGCCCACCACAGCGCCGACGCGTCGTCGATGCCCCCGTCGGTGTCGATGATCATCCGCACGGGCGCCATCAGCGGGCCCTCACAGGACGTTGCCCTTGAACAGCTCGGGCGCCACCGGGCAGTCGGTGCGGCGGATGGCGTCGGCCGGGGCCAGCGGGCCGCTGGGGCCGACGACCTTGTCGACGAGGTCGAGGGGGACGGCTTCGTCGTCGCCGTCCCAGGCCTCGTCGGGAGCACGTGCTCGCGCACGGGCTGCCACATGCGCTCGGGGAGCAGCCGCCCCACCCCGGCGACCAGCCAGACCGGGGTGCCGTTGTGGCGGGCCACCGCGGCGGCGGCCCGCGAGCCGCTGACGGCGAGGAACTCGGCGGGGCGACGGCGCCCGCCTCGAGGATGACGAGGTCGGCCTCGGCGGCCGCCGCCCCCAGCCCGGCGAGGGGCACGTCGATGGCGTCGACGTCGGCCTGCACGAGCCGCTGCACCAGCCCCGAGCCCTCGTGGTGCACGTCGACCACCAGCACCTCGACGTCGCCCCGGCGGGGCAGCGCCTCGGTGGCGAACTCGGGCCAGCCGAGCACGAGCACGGTGGCGTCGTCGGGCAGGGCGTGGGAGAGCTCGCCGTGGGTGCGGTCGCCCTCGAGCTCGTCGAGGGCGCTGCGGATCTCGGCTCGAGGGTCGCCGGCGGTGAGCACCCGGGCGCACAGCCACACCAGCGGCGCCGACCCGGGCTGGCGCGACACGAGCCGACGGCAGGCGGTGACCAGGCCCTGGGGGTCGTCGGTGAACGACGCCAGGGCCCGGGCGGCCTCGCCCACCACCATGGACTGGGGGTAGCCGGTGGCCCGGGCCACGTAGCGGAGTCGCTCGATGGGGTGCATCACCGACTGACCCTACCGAGGTGCGGTCGGTCAGCCGGCCGTCAGGGAACGGCTCAGAACCCGAGGTTCGGCCCGCCCGGCTTCCAGATCATGAGGTAGAAGCATCACCAGGAGGATCAGGTGGGTGACGCCGGTGGAGGCCATGACCTGGGCCCGGGCCGAGGCGTCACCGGCGGCCAGCGCCTTGAACGCGGGCCGGGCCACGAAGAACAGCACCGCCAGCTGCACGAGCCACAGGATGATGGCGATCGACAGCCAGGCCTGCGACATCTTGTATGAGGCTCATCGGCTCCCGGCAGCTTGCTCATCCCGGCCAGGCCGAAGCCGACGATGCCGGTGATGGCCACGAACGGAAGCGACAGCCGAAGCACCGCCAGGCCGAGGGCGTCGGCGGCGTTCTTGTCGGTGGGGCCGGCGACGCGGAACAGGATCGGCGTCAGCCACGCCGGGGCGAACGCGATCACGACCGCGAGGATGTGCACCAGCAGCATGACCTTGTAGCCGGTCGATCCGATTGCGGCGAGGACAGGGGTGGTCACGCGTGCTCCTGAGGGTCGCGGGCGTCGAGCCCGTGGTGTGCTTCGGTGAAGCTAGCCGCGCTACGTTTCCGAACCGTGATCACCGACGTGCCGGCCGACGTGCAGCTCACCCCCCTGAAGGGCTCGCCCCGCACGATCGCAGAGTGGACCACCACGTTCCACCTCGCCATCGTGGCGCTCGACCCCTACACCCTCGAGAGCTCCTGGATTCTCGAGTCGGCGGCGAAGGTCCTGCGCCACTACTCCGAGGCCGACGTGCGCATCGCCTTCCTCACCACGTGCAGCGTCCACGAGGCCGTCACCTTCATGGGCCCGCTCGGCGAGGAGTTCCTCGTCTTCGCCGACGAGGACCGCTCGGCGGTCAAGGCCTTCGGGCTCGAGACCCTGCCGGCGTTCGTGCACGTCAACCAGCACCACCAGGTCGAGGTCTCGGCCGAGGGCTGGGACCCCTACGGCTGGACCACCGTCGCCGAGAACCTCTCGGATCGCATGGGCGACTGGCCCGTCCCGATCCTCCCGGCCAACGGCGATCCCACGCCGTTCCACGGCACCCCGGTCGCCGGCTGAGCTCAGCGGCGCACGCCGCCCTTCGTCATCCCGAGCACGTCGAGCGCCCGGTCGAGCTCGTCGGGCTCCATCAGCCCCTCGTCGAGCACCAGGTCACGGATGCTGCGGCCCGTGCGCACCGAGGCCTTCACCAGCTCGGCCGCCTTCTCGTAGCCGAGGTAGGGGTTGAGCGACGGTGCCGAGCGACGGCGACGACTCGGCGTAGGCCAGGCAGCGCTCCACGTCGGCCTCGATGCCGTCGACGCAGCGGTCGGCGAAGAGGCGGCACACGTTGGCGAGCAGGCCGATCGACTCGAGCACGTTGCGGGCCATCATCGGCACCTGGACGTTGAGCTCGAAGTTGCCCTGGCTCCCGCCGAAGGCCACCGCCGCGTCGTTGCCGATCACCTGGGCGGCGACCTGGGTCACCGCCTCGCAGATCACCGGGTTCACCTTGCCCGGCATGATCGACGAGCCGGGCTGGAGGTCGGGGAGGCGGATCTCGGCCAGCCCGGTGCGCGGGCCCTGACGCCATCCAGCGGAGGTCGTTGGCGATCTTGGTGAGGGCCACCGCCAGCGCCCCGCAGCTCCCCCGACGCCTCGACCAGGCCGTCGCGGGCGCCCTGGGCGGCGAAGTGGTCGGGTGCCTCGCTCAGCGGCAGGCCGGTGCGCTCGACCAGCAGCGGCGATCACCCGCGGCGGCGAACGTCGGCGGGCGCGTTGATGCCCGGTGCCGACGGCCGTGCCTCCGAGCGGCAGCTGACCGACCCGGCGGCAGCATGTGCTCGAGGCGCTCGACCGCGGCGGCGAGCTGGGCGGCGTAGCCACCGATCTCCTGGCCGAGGGTGACCGGCGTGGCGTCCATGAGGTGGGTGCGGCCCGACTTCACCACCGACCGCGAACTCGCGCGGCCTTGCGGGCGAAGCGCCGCGCGAGGTGCGTCGACCGCCGGCACCAGCTCCAGCGCGACCGACTCCACGGCGGCGAGGTGCACGGCGGACGGGAACACGTCGTTGGAGCTCTGCGAGGCGTTGACGTGGTCGTTGGGGTGCACCGCGCCGGGCTCGCCGAGCCGCTCGGACGCGAGGGTGGCGATCACCTCGTTGGCGTTCATGTTCGACGAGGTGCCCGAGCCGGTCTGGAAGACGTCGACCGGGAACTGCGTCGTCCCACACGCCCTCGGCGACCTCCTCGGCCGCCGCGGCGATGGCCGCGGCCACGCCGCGCGATCGACGCCGACGTCCGAGCCGACGCGTTGACCTGCGCCGCCGCCCCCTTGATCACCGCCAGCGCGCGGACGAGGCGCCGGTCGATCGGGATGCCCGGAGATCGGGAAGTTCTCGACCGCCCGCTGGGTCTGGGCGCCGTACTTCGCCGCCGGCCGGCACGAGCACCTCCCCCATCGAGTCGCGCTCGGTGCGCATCGGCGGTCGGGACGGCAGCAGCTCGGCCTCGCTCATGCGCGCAACCTACCCATGCCCTTCGGCCGAACGCGCCGGGGCGCCTGCCGTGATGGAGGGCTACTCGGCGAGCCAGACCTGGGCGAGCGACAGCGTCGTGGCCTCCTGGGCCAAGCGACGACGGGCCCGAGCCCGCGGCCCACGAGGTCATGTCCTTCACCTTGGGCGAGACCACCGCGACGCTGCGGACCTGGACCAGGAAGAGGTAGGGGTCGTCGACCGAGAGCTGCTCCTGCACGATGCGGTAGTCGTCGACCTGACGGGTGACGTCGACGGTCTCAGCGGGCGTCGGCGAAGGCCTTGGTGACCACCGGGTTCACGTACCGGGTGATGTTGGTGTTGATCGCCGGCTGCTCGGCGGGGATGCCCCGGAACAGCGGCTCGTAGAGATCGGGGTGGGGATCGGAGAAGCCCGACCGACAGCGCCGCCTGGAACTGGCCGAGCAGGGTGGAGGCCACCAGGGTGGGCTCGTCGACCGGCTCGAGCTGGAGGTCGATGCCGGCCTGGGCGAGCTGCACCCGCCACAGCGAGGCGACGTGGGCCAGGGTCGGGTCGCCCGGCACCAGCAGCTGTGAACGACAGCGGCTCGCCGGTCTCCTTGGCGTACTCCTCGGCCTGCTTGCGGGCCCGCTCGGCATCGCGGGCCGGCGCCGTGTGGTCGCTGAACCAGGGCGAGGCGTCGCTCAGCATCCCGCGGGCGATGGTGCCCTGGCCGTCGAACACCGACTCGAGGATGGCCTCGCGGTCGGTGGCCAGCCCCACCGCGCGGCGGGCGGTGATGTGGTCGAACGGCGGCCGCCCGGTCTCGAACGCCAAGTTGACCTTCGGCCGCTCACCGTTGCGGTCGTCGACCACGACCACGCCTGACCCGTCCCCCAGATCGTCGAGGCGGCTGAGCTGCCGGGGCTCGTCGACGGCGACGAGATCGACGCTGCCGTCGATGACGGCGTCGACGCGGGCCGACGCCTCGGGGATCGTGACGAACCGGACCGCGTCGAGGTGGGGGAGCCCTGCCTTCCAGTAGGTCGGGTTCTTGGTGAAGGTCAGCGAGCCGTCGAGTGCCGCGCCCCCGTAGGCGAAGGGCCCCGTGCCGATCGGTGTGGCGGAGGCGCCGGTGAGCACTGACGGGGCGGCGATGTAGCCGACCTGGGTGGTGAGCACCTGCGGGAAGGTCGACCACGGCGTGGCCATCGTGACCACGACGGTGGCTGCGGTGGCGGCCTGCACCGAGGCGACCGGCAGCGAGCAGGGCGGCGGCCGACGGCGAGGTGCGCTGGGCCTCGAGGTTGGCGGCGACGGCGGTGGCGTCGAGCGGCGTGCCGTCGTGGAAGGTCACCCCGGGCGCACGGTGATGGTCCAGACGGTGAAGTCGGCGTTGGGGGTGAGGCGGAGGCGAGGTCGGGGACGGGGACGTCGTCGGCGTCGCGGGTGACGAGCCGGTCGTAGACGGCCCGGGCCGCCTGGAGCTCCGCCGCGTTCCACGCCGTGCCCGCCGGCGACCACTGGGCCAGGACGGACGGCACGCCGATGTCGAGCGTGCCGCCGTCGCGGGGCCCGGGCGAGCCGGCGCCGGGTCGGGCTGCGGGTCGGTGGAGCCGGCGTCGGCCGGGCCCGACGAGCCGGAGCAGGCCGCCAGGAAGGACCATCAGCAGGGCCACCGCCCCGGCGAGCGCCGCCCGCGGTCGACGGGACGAGACGGAGGGGGACGGCACGTCGGACGACTGTACGCGCCCCCGCCCCCGGGGCAGGCGCGCCCGGCCGGTGGGAGGATCGGCTGGCGTGAGCTCCTCTGAAGGTCAGGATCGGCATCGGCCTCGGCACGATGACCGTCGGCGGGACCGCCGATCGCTTCGCCGTCGTCGTCGACCGCTGCGAGGAGCTCGGGTTCGACTCGCTCTGGGTGTCCGAGCGCATCGGGTCACCCGCCCCCGATCCGCTCGTCGCCCTCGCCGTCGCCGCCGGGCGCACCGAGCGGATGAAGCTCGGCACGTCCGTGCTCGTCCTCCCCGGGCGCAACCCCGTGATCCTGGCCAAGGAGATGGCCTCGCTCGACGTGCTGAGCGGCGGGCGGTTCCTCCCCGGCGTCGGCCTCGGCATCGCCGACCCTCCCGAGCAGCGCGCGTTCGGCGTCGAGCGCAAGGAGCGGGGGCGCCGCCACGACGAGGCCCTCGACCTGATGAGGAAGTGCTGGACGGGCGAGGTGGTCTCGCACCGAGGCGACTTCTACTCCGTCGACGACGTCCAGGTGCTCCCCGTGCCGGTGCAGGACCCGCTTTCGGTCTGGCTGGGCGGGGCGGCCCCGCCGAGCTGCGACGCGTCGGCCGGGTGGGCGACGGCTGGCTGCCGTCGTTCTGCTCACCGGCCGACGTCGCCGCCGGCATCACCCTCATCGAGGCCTCTGCCGCCGAGCACGGCCGCACGATGGACCCGCAGCACTACGGCGCCCTGGTGCCCTACTGCGACGGCGAGATCCCCGAGCGTCTCGTCGAGCTCGTCCACCGCCGCAGCCCGGGCAGCGACCCCCGCTCGGTGATCCCGACCCGGGCCGGTCTGCCCACGCTGCTGCGCGAGTTCGTCGACGCCGGTGCGTCGAAGTTCGTGATCACACCGTTCGCCGGCGACGCCGATCCCGCGCGCGGAGCTCGGCGACCTGGCCCAGGAGCTGCTGCCGCTCGAGACCTGAGCCGCCTACTCGGCCGGGTCGATCACGGCTTCCATCAGCTCGACCCGCGTGCCGTCGGGGTCGGCGAGGAACAGCAGGTGCATGGCGCCGCCGGGGAACGGGATGGCGGTGCGCGTCTCCTCGATCACGGTGCCGCCGAGCGCCACCAGATGGGCCTCCACCGCCGGCAGGTCGACGACGTTGAACGACAGGTGGGTGAGGCCGAGCTGGCCCCGCGACGACGACGGCGTGCCGAACGGCTCGGGCGAGGCCCAGCCGAGCAGCTCGATCTTCATGCCGTCCTTCTCGATCATCTGCGACGTGAGCACGACGCCCTTCTCGACCTCGAGCGTGTGGGCGACCTCGTCGCCCACGGCGAAGACGTCGGACGTCGCGAAGCCGAGGCCGTCGACGTAGAAGCGCAGTGACGCCTCGAGGTCGGAGACGCAGAGACCGATGTGGGACACGGAGACGTTGGCCATGCCGCCATGTTGTCCGATGGCGACCGCCCGTGCCTCACGACCGGAACGGGCGCCGGTTGGGTGGGTCGTCAGTTCGAGCGCATCCGGTTGTTGCGGGCGTTGTGCTCGACCTCGGCCAGCCCCAGGACCTCGAGCACGGCGGGCACGTAGTTGCCGAAGCGGCCCCGGAGGCCCTTCTTCAGCCCGTACCAGCCGCCGACCGGGTTGCCCTCCGAACGGCCCCAGGCCTCGACCGTGCCGTCCTTGGCCGGCTTCTGCTCGTCGGCGTTGCCGAGCGGCACCCAGTCACCCTGCTCCGCGAGCCAGGCGTGCAGGTCCTCGATGCAGCGCAGGTGGTAGCGCAGCTGGGTCTTCCCCACCTGCACCACGAGCGCCGGCGGATCGGCCTCCGGGTCGCGGTAGGCCTCGTACTCCGACGAGCCCGGGGGCGTCGTGAGCATCCAGGGGTCCTCGGGGGTCCCGTTCCGCTGACTCCACCCATGCCGACTCCCGTTCGCCGTGCCCGTCCTCAGTCTGTCCGAGCTCCTCACCGCCTGCTCAGGTTCCGCTCGGTTCACGCCCCGAGGACCTGATGCTCCCTCAGGATGCGCCGGGTGGCGTTCCCCCGGTACCTTTCCCGCTGTGACGATCGCCGAAGAGACCACCTCCACCGACACCCCCGAGCAGGCCGAGTTCCGGGCCGAGGTGAGGGCCTTCCTCGCCGCCAACGCCGAGCTCCGCGGTGACGCCAGCCCATGGGCGCTCAACGTCCACACCAGCGAGGACGAGGCCCGCGAGGCGTTCGAGAAGGGTTGCCGCTGGCAGCGCACCCTCTTCGACAACAACCTGGCCGGGCTCACCTACCCGGTCGAGTACGGCGGCCGTGGCGGCGATCCGTGGATGGAGTCGATCTACCGCGAGGAAGCCGCCCCATACGACGTCAACGTCGGCTTCATCTCCGCCACGATGGCGATGCTGCTGCCCACGCTGATGAAGCACGCCACCGACGAGCAGAAGGCCTTCTACATCCCGAAGATGCTCTCGGCCGAGATCTCGGTGGCGCAGCTGTTCAGCGAGCCCGGCGCCGGCTCCGACCTCGCCAGCCTCGCCTGCAAGGCCGTCCGCGACGGCGACGAGTTCGTCGTCACCGGCCAGAAGGTCTGGAACTCGGCGGCGCAGTTCTGCAACTGGGGCATGCTCCTCATGCGCAGCAACCCCGACGTGCCCAAGCACCAGGGCATCACGTTCATCATGGTCGCCATGGACAGCCCGGGCGTCGAGGTCCGGCCGCTCGTGCAGCCCACCGGCGCCTCGCACTTCAACGAGGTCTTCCTCTCCGAGGTCCGCATCCCCGTCGCCAACGTCATCGGCGACATCGACGCCGGCTGGGCGCCGCCCGCACCGTCATGTCGAACGAGTCCGCCTTCATCGGCGGCGGCGGCAGCACGATGTCGTTCTTCGACAAGCTCCTGCTCCTCGCCCGGGAGTTCGACCTCACCGACGACCCGCTCATCCGCCAGGAGCTGGCCATCACCTACACCCGCGAGAAGGTGCTGGGCTACGTCAGCGACCGCATCATGACCGCCATCCGGGCCCGCCAGATGCCGCCGGTCGACCCCTCGATCCTCAAGCTCTACATCGCCGAGAGCCGCGTGCAGACCGGCAACCTCGGCGTGCGCATCGGCGGGGCCGCGGCCACCGCCGGCGAGGCGCCGGAGACCTTCTGGATGCAGCACGAGCTGCTCAACCGCTACGGCATCTCCATCGGTGGCGGCACCAACGAGGTGCAGCGCAACAACCTGGCCGAGCGGGCCCTGGGCCTGCCCAAGGAGCCGGGCTACGACAAGACCATGGCGTGGAAGGACATCCCCCGCAGCTAGGCCCGAGGCGCGGTCCTTGATCACGCACGCACTAGTCGCGCTGCCTAAGTTCCTCTGTCCGTCGACGATCGGAACCCCACATGCGGGTCAAGCCCTCCCTCCTCACCGGGATCCTGGTCCTGCTCGGCTACCTGGCGGTCGTCTTCACCGTCTGGATCATCGCCGGCGTCGACTACGACGAGGTCGGTGACACCGTCGACAACGTGCGCAACGTCATCGCCATTCGATGATCGTCGGCGCCGTGTACGTCGCCGTGGTCACCAGCGTGCTCGGCTGGTGGAAGCCGTCGCTGCGTGAGCCGCGCGAGCGGACCACCACAAGTGGATGTGGATCATCCCGATCGCTCCTCGCCCTCGGCGTGGTGGGCAACCTGGCCACCACCAAGTGGGGCGAGATCGACCAGCTCGGCACCTACGTCATGTGGCTCGCCATCGGCTGCATCGGGGTGGGGTTCAACGAGGAGATGATCACCCGGGGCCTGCTGATCGTGGGCGCCCGCGGCACCCTGCACGAGGGCTGGGTGTGGTTCGTGAGCTCGCTCTGCTTCGGGCTGCTCCACGTGCCCAACGCCTTCTTCGGCCAGAGCGTGAAGGACACGGTGCAGCAGGTCTTCTTCGCCTTCGGCATCGGCACCGCCTACTACGTCACCCGCCGCATCACCGGCGCCCTGGTCGTCACCATGGTCCTGCACGGCGCCTGGGACTTCTCGACGTTCATCCAGAGCCACTCGGTCGACCTCCTCGACGACAAGCCGGTCGCCCTCGGCGGCATCGTGATGATCCCGGTCATCGTCGTCTCGCTCATCGCCGTGTGGCGCCTCCACCACGACGTCGGCGACGTCGTCGAGCCCGGCGGCGACCAGCTCGCCGCCTTCGACACCGCCGCCTGACCGCGGCGTCGAGCCCATCGGCCATGATCTCGGGCATCATGCGCCGACCGTCCCCAGCGCTCTCGGCGACAGGAGCGCTCCTCCTCCTGCTGCTCCTGCCGACCGTCGCCGGCGTGGTGCTGGCGCGCCCGGCGGCGGCCCAGGCCGCCGGCAGCGACGATCCGGCGCTCGAGCTCGCCGAGCGGTACGCCCCGATCGTCGCCATCCGGAAGCCGGCCACCCTCTGCGGGGAGGGCGAGCCGTACGCCCCCGCGGCGGTCGAGTCGGTGCTCGGGCGCGACGACGTGGCGCTCGTCGGCCCCAACGGTCAGGTCGTCACGACGGCACCGACCGCGGCCGACCTCTTCGGGCTCGGCGAGGGCTACCACCTCGACCTGCCCGGCAACCCGCTCGACCCCGGGTGCACATACGCCACGTGGTGGGCCGACATGGCCGCCGACCATCCGCCGACCGTCTACGCCCGGGTCGTCGAAGACCCCGACCGGCCCGACACGGTCGTCGTGCAGTACTGGCTCTGGTGGATCTTCAACGACTGGAACGACAAGCACGAGGGCGACTGGGAGATGGTCCAGGTCGTCTTCGACGCCGACTCCCCCGAGCAGGCCCTCACGGTCGCCCCCCGCCAGGTCGTGTTCGCCCAGCACGAGGGCGCCCACTACGTGGAGTGGGACGACGAGGAGGACCTCGTCCGCGACGGCGACCGGGTGGTCACCCACCCCGGCGCCGGCTCCCACGCCGACTACCCGTCGTCGAACCTCTGGTTCGGCAAGAGCGCGAGCACCGGCTTCGGCTGCGACGACTCGAAGGCTGGCCTCCACCCGGCTCGACCCGGAGGTCGTGCTCCTCCCCTCCTCCACCGACGAGGTCACCGGCCCCGACGACCCGTTCGCCTGGCTCACCTTCACCGGCCGCTGGGGCCAGAAGGCGCCGTCGTTCAACAACGGGCCTCAGGGCCCCGCCACCAAGCGGGCGTGGGAGGCACCCACCGAGTGGGTCGAGGAGGTCGGCCGCCCCTCGGCGGTGGCCATCCCACCCCTCGGCACCGGGGTCACCGACTTCTTCTGCACCGCCACCCGGGAGGGTTCGCTGCTCTTCGTGAAGGCCCTCGACGCCCCCGTGGCCGTCGCCCTCGCCGCCCTCGTGCTCGCCGCGGCCGTCGTGGCGATGTTCGCCCTCACCCACTGGCGGCCGAGCACCACCACGCCCGTCCGCGTCGAGCGCCGGGCCGGCCAATTCCTCACCTCGGCGGTCCGGCTGCTCGGCGAGCACCCACGGGTGTTCGGCGCCCTCGGCCTCGTGGTGCTCGTCGGCGGTGCCCCGGCCGTGGTCGTGCAACAGCTCGTGCTCGACTTCACGCTCCTCGGCCACATCTCCGACACCGCCGACGAGACCACCGCGTGGGCGGTGCCGGTCGCCCTGCTGGCCGGCGCACTGGTCACCCTGCCTGTCGCCGGCTTCACCCGGGCCGCCTCGGCCGTGGTGGTCCACGACCTCGCCGTCGGCCGTCGACCGACGTTCCGGGCGGCGGCCAGGGGGGCCCTGCGGCCGCCCAACGGCACCGTCACCGCCGTGGTGATGCAGTTGATCGCCGGCGCCGCCAGCAGCCCGACGATCCTGTTCCCCATCGCTCTCTGGTTGATCGCCCGATGGGGCATCGCCACCCCGGAGGCGGTCGCCGAGCACCTGAGCGTCCGCCGGGCGCTGGCCCGGTCGCGGGACCTCACCAAGGGTCACCGGTGGCGCACGGCCGGCGTCGCCTTCCTGGCCAACGTGGTGGTCGCGGTGCTCGGACCCCTGGTCGGCACCGTGCTGTTGCTCGCCACCGGCGCCGGCTTCGGCCTGGTGAACCTGGTCAGCCGCGCTGGTGGGGATGGTCGTCATCCCCTGGGCCGGCGTCGTCGTGGCCCTGCTCCGAGAGGACCTGCTCTGCCGCTCCCGCGACGCCCACCTCGACCCGGTCGACGTCGCCGTGGTCGGGGCCGACGCCCCCTGAGGCGCGGGTGCTGAATGGCCAGGCAAGGCGGGCGCGGGCGGGTGGAGGCCGGTCGAGAATGGGGGTTGCCCTTCGACGCTCGGGTGGCATACTGAGAACTGCCGAGGGCCCAGGGCCCGAGGAAGTGAACCCAGTTCCCGACCGGACGGTCGGCGGCTGGGTTTGCGGCTTTTCAGCTGATCTCTCGGATGACCCCGACCGCCGGCCTCACCCGTCGCAGCCAGTCACCACCGGCACCGACGGGCCACACGAAGCAGTCGGGCAGCCAGAGCAGCGGATCGGTCGAGGGCAGCAGGTGCTGGTAGGTGAGGACGTCCTGGCGTCGACGGGCGCGGTCCATGGTTCGGTGGTCCTCGTCGTCTCGGCCCTCGCGGCGCTCGATGTAGAGCACGACCTCACGGTCGAGGCGCTGCAGATGCTCGACGATCGCAGAGAGGCACGCCGCACGTGCCCGAGGCTCGGACTGGCCGCGCTGGAGCCGACACGAGAACACCGCCACGGACACGTCGAAGGTGACCAACTCGCCGAGGAGCTCCTTCAGCGACGCGAGCTCTCCTTCTGGAAGTGGAGGCGTCGCTGTCCAGGAAGCAACAGCGATCGGGTCCGGCGTCGTAGCGCCCCCGCTCCGTCCGCCTCGACCACGACAACGCTCATGAGGTACCGCCAGGGCGGATGCTCTCGTCGGCGTAGGCGTAGACGAGGTCGCTCACGGCGCCGGCTCCGCGTCGTCGACGATCGAGGCAGCGACGAGGTCGGGAGAGCCCTGCCACGCCGAGCCACCGACCTGGCGGATCAGCTGATCGACCGTGCAGGCCCAGTCCTTCCCTCGCCTGTGAACTCGTCCCCCCACGTTCCGCACCGTTCCCGATGTGAGCATTCCATGAGCATCGGGGCGATCTCGAGCCGTCCCGAGCCCTCCGATCGGGAACCCTTGTTCCGATGTTTTCCCTGGTCAGAGAGTGCCCGGGGTGGGGTTCGAACCCACACGCCCCCGGAGGGGCTGGGGGGTTTAAGCCCCCTGCGTCTGCCAGTTCCGCCACCCGGGCCGGTGGCGGCTCACGGTACCTCCCGACTTCTGGCGACTCACCAGATCTCGATGCGCTCGTCGCGGGGCCGCATCATCGGCGACGTCGTCGGTGAGGCCCCAGGCCTCCTGGAAGGCGTCGAGGTTCGAGAAGGGCCCGCACACCCGGAGGTGCCGGGGGCTGTGCACGTCGACCTGGGCGAGGGTGCGGCGCATCTCGTCGGCCATGTTGACCCGCCACAGGGTGGCGTTGGCCAGGAAGAAGCGCTGGGCCGGTGTGAGGCCCGTCGACCGGCGGGGCCCCGGTGCTGACCCGGGCATGGGCGCGTGACGCCAGGAAGATGCCGCCGAGGTCGGCGATGTTCTCGCCGAGGGTGAGGCGACCGTTGACGTGCACGTCGTCGACCGCCACGTAGCCGTCGAACTGCTCGGCCAGGCGGTCGGCGAGGGCCTGGAAGCGCTCGCCGTCGGCATCGTCCCACCAGTCGTTGAAGGTGCCGTCGGCGGCGAATCGACGGCCCTGGTCGTCGAAGCCGTGGGTGATCTCGTGAGCCACGACGGTGCCGATGCCGCCGAAGTTCACGGCGTCGTCGGCCTCGGCGTCGAACATCGGCGGCTGGAGGATGCCCGCCGGGAACACGATCTCGTTGCGGGTCGGGTGGTAGTAGGCGTTGACCGCGTGGGGCGGCATCTCCCACTCCAGCGGGTCGACCGGCTTCGCCAGCTTGGCCACCTCGTGGTCGAACTCGAACCGGGCGGCGGCGATGCGGTTGGCGGCGTAGGAGGTGCGGCCGACCTCGAGCGCCGACCAGTCGCGCCACACGTCGGGGTAGCCGATCTTCACCCGGACGGCGGCCAGCTTGGCCAGGCCCTTCTCGCGGGTGGCCTCGCCCATCCAGGTGCGGGTCTCGAGTGACCGGCGCATCTCGTCGAGGATGGCCTCGACCATGGCCAGGGCCCGCTCCTTGGCGGCCGGGGTGAAGGCCTCGGTGACGTAGATCTGCCCGAGGGCCTCGCCCATGTCGGCGCCGAGCGCGGCCAGCACCCGCTTGTAGCGCTGCTGCTGCTCCTGCTTGCCCTCGATCAGGCGGCCGTAGAAGGCGAAGTGCTCGTCGTCGAAGGCGGCGGGCAGCGTCTCGGCCGCCGAGTTGAGGACGTGGAAGCGGGAGTACGAGCGCAGCACCGCTGCATCGGTGTCGGCCAGGATGCCGGCCAGCGCGGCCATGTACCGCGGCTGCTGGACGTTGAGCGAGGCGACGTCGCCCAGCCCGAGCGCCACGAGGTGGGAGCGGATCGGGAGGCCCGGGGTGAGGGCCTCGAGCTCGTCGAGGGTGTGGCGGTTGAGGGTGTTGCTCGGGTCGCGGCGCTCCTCGCCCTTGAGCTGCTGCTCGGCGAGGCGGGTCTCGAGCTCGAGGATCGAGGCGGCCTCGGCCGCCGCCACCTCGGGGTCGTCGCCCATGTTCACCAGCTGGGCCGCCACGTGGGCGACGTAGGCCTCGCGCAGGGCGACCGCGGCCTCGCTGTCGTCGGAGTAGGCGTCGCGGTCGGGCAGGCCGAGCCCGGTGGGCACGAGCCACAGGAGGTTGGCCGAGGAGTCGTCGTGGTCGACGGTGACGGCCTGGCCGAACAGCAGCAGGAAGCCGTCGCGGTGCAGCTCGGGCAGCGCGGCGAGCAGGTCGGCGGGGCCGGTGACGCCCTCCACCAGGTCGAGGTGGCGGCGGATGGGGTCGAGCCCGGCGGCCTCGATGGCGGCGGTGTCCATGGCCGAGGCGAAGTAGTCGCCCAGCTTGCGGTGGACGTCGTCGACCGGGGCCTCGGCCGCCTGCTCGACGACCCGGTGGAGGATCGTCTCGTTGCGGACGCCGACCTCCTCGAACGAGCCCCAGGACCCGTAGCCCGGCGGGATCGGGTTGGCGTCGATCCAGCCGCCGTTGGCGAAGCGGTAGAAGTCGTCGCCGGGGTCGACCGAAGGGTCGCGATCGGCAGCGTCGAGGGTCATGCTGGGGCTCCCGTGTCGTCGGAGCGCCCAGTCTGGCCCAGTGCCCCTTGCCCTGGTCGCCCGGCGGGCGGGCTCAGGCGACCTGAGCCGAGCCGGGGACCGCCCGCAGGGGTGGTCGCCCCTGACGGGGGCGGGCCGTGGCGGCCGAGCGGGGCGGACGAGACGGCTCGGCCCGGCCGGTGTCGCCCTCGACCGCGGCCCAGAGGCGGGTGCGGACGGTGGCCGCCTCGGCCCCCTGGAGGGCGTTGGCGGCGATGACGCCGTCGATCATGTCGGCGAGCACGGCGACCCAGGGGCGACCCTTGAGGCGCACGGCGACCGTGGCCCCACCATCGGCCCGGCGGCGCAGCGTGCGGTCGACCTCGGAGAGGCGGGGCGGGCTGCGGAAGCCGGGGACGGTGAGGCCCTGGCGCCGGGCGACGAGGCCGAGCGTTCGGGCGGCGGCGGAGAACCGCAGGGAGGTGGCTTCCATGTCGACCATCATCCCCACCCCCTGTGACAGTGCCCCGGGGAGGCCTTCCGGACGCACTCCCTGCAGATGCAGATCCACCGGAACCACCAGGAGGTCTGCATCCGCTCCGACTGTCGGTGGGGGTCCGTACGATCACGAGGTGCCGTCGATGGAGCCCGTGCCCCTCAACCCCGCCCAGCAGGAGGTCCTCGACCTCCTCGGCGCCGCGCCCGACGAGCGCCCCGACTTCGACCCGGGCCTGCGCGACGAGCTGCTCGCCGAGCTCGAGGACGGCCTGGTCGACCTCGCCCCCGAGATCTCGCCCGACGACCCGCTCTTCATCTCCAAGCGGGCGCTGTCCAACGTGCACGGCTGCGAGCTGCGCCACATGGCCGAGAGGGGCACCGACTTCGCCTGGAACGCCACCATCGCCAAGGGCAGCGTCGCCCACAAGGCCATCGAGCTGTCGGTGCACTGGCGGGGCGAGCCCGATCCGCTCGACATGGTCGACGAGGCGCTGGCCCGCCTCACCGACGGTGGCGACAGCCTGGCCGTGTGGCTGCAGGGCTGCCAGGAGGCCGAGCGGGCCGAGCTGCGGGCCCTGGCGAACGAGCGGGTGGTCACCTTCTTCGAGTGCTTCCCGCCCCTGAAGGCCCGGTGGGTGCCCGTCACCGAGGGCCGCCAGCGGGCCAACCTGCTCGGCGGGCGGGTGGTGCTGCAGGGCCGCACCGACCTCTCGCTCGGGCGCTCGGTGGGCACCACCGCCGGCAAGGTCATCATCGACCTCAAGACCGGCGGGTTCTCGGCCTCGCACCTCGACGACCTCCGCTTCTACGCCCTGGTCGAGACGCTGCGGCTGGGCACCCCGCCCCGGCTGCTGGCGTCGTACTACCTCGACTCGGGCCGGGCCCACCCCGAGGCCGTCACCGAGGGCCTCCTGCACGCCGCCGTCGCCCGCACGGTCGACGGCGCCCGCATCCTCCACCAGCTCGAGGTCGGCACCCGCGAGCCGTTGGCCCGCCCCGGGCGCACGTGCCGGTGGTGCCCCGCACTGGCCGGCTGCGGTGTCGGCCGGGCCCACCTCGGCGACGACGGCGTCGACACCGACCTGCTCGACGACGACTGAGCTCCGGCGTCCGGACTAGATGGGGTCGACGGCGGCTTCGGCCGACTCGGCCTCGGCGATGCGCAGCTCGGCGTCGTCCTGGGTGCCGAGGGAGCCCCGGGAGAGGTCGTCCATGCTCGAGAGCCGCGACGTGGCGAAGCGCAGCACCCCGAACACCCCGAGGAACACCGTGCCGGCACCGATCACGGTGGCCTGCACCCCGACGAGGTCGACCAGCCAGCCCTGCACGAGCGACCCGAGGGGGATGGCGACGGTGAGGGTCATCACGTAGAGAGCGAGGACCTTGCCCCGCATCTCCTCGGTGACCTGGAGCTGCACGGTGGTGTTGAGGGTCGACGAGATGCCCAGGTAGCCGGCCCCGGCGACGAACAGGGCGGCGGCACCGACGATGGCGACGGGAGCGAGACCGAGGGCGATGAGCGCCAGCCCGTAGGCGACCATGGCGATGGCCACGAGGCGGCTGCGGGCCAGCCGCGACCCCCGCCCGGCCACGAGTGGGGCGAAGAGGATGGCGCCGGCCCCCATGCACGCGGCCAGCAGGCCGTAGGCCCCGTCGCCGACCATGTAGACGTCGTCGGCGAACACCACGAGGAGGTTGAAGAGCGGTCCGCCGAGGAAGCCCAGGGCGAACACGATGAGCAGGCACACCACGATGCCGGCCTCGGTGCGCACGTAGCGGATGGCGTCGGCCATCTCGGCCAGCGGGTGCGAGCGACCGACGATCTTCGGCCGGTCGACCTTCGGCATCCGCACCATCAGCAGCGCCCCGACCATGGCGAGGAAGCTCGAGCGCGTTGAGGAAGAAGCACCACCCCGGCCCGAGGGTGGCCAGCACCACGCCGCCGAGCGCCGGCCCGAAGGCCCGGGCGGCGTTGAACTGCGCGGAGTTGAGGGTGACCGCGTTCAGCAGGTGCTCCCGCGGCACGAGCTCGGTGACGAACGCCTGCCAGGAGGCGATGCCCAGGCCCGCGGCGAAGCTGTTCAGCAGCAGGAGCACGAGGATCGCGGCGATGCCGTGCACCCCGACCGCCCAGGTGACGGCCAGCACCAGCGTGAGGAAGAACTGGGCCGTGCCGGTGACGAGCAGCACCGTGCGGCGCGGGTAGCGGTCGGCGAGCGAGCCGGACCAGGGCCCGATGAGCACCATCGGCAGGTACGACAGGAAGCCGGCGAAGCCGAGCCAGAAGCCGCTCTCGGTGATCCGGTAGATCACGAACGGGACGGCGACGTTCTGCAGCCAGGTGCCGCTGCTCGACAGCAGCGAGGCGCTCCACATGAGGCGGAAGTTGCGGAAGCGGAACGCGACGAAGGTGCCCTTCCCCTTCGTCGGTGCCTGCTCCCCCTCGGCCATGCGGCGAGGTTACCGGTGGCCCGGGGGCCCTCCCGCAGCCGGGCCAGGCCGCTGGTGACCGTAGGATCGGCCCCGTCCGTCGAGCCCCAGGAGCCCACCGTGATCGACGCCATCGTGCTCATCGAGGCCGAGCCCGCCCGCATCGCCGCACTGGCCGACGAGCTCGTCGCCCGCCGGGGCGTGGCCGAGGTCTACTCCGTCACCGGCGAGTACGACCTCGTGGCCATGGTGCGGGTCGGCGCCCACGAGGACCTCGCAGAGGTGGTCACCCACGGCATCGCCACCGCAGAGGGCGTGCGCCGCACCCACACGCTCGTGGCGTTCCGCACCTACCGAGACGCCGACTACGCCTGGGACATCGGCACCGACTGACCTCCCGGTGGCTCGTTTCACGGGGTGCGAGCACCGCCAGACGAGCCAGGGGGGGCTAGTCGATCCAGGCGGTGCACAGCTCCTCGCTGCGCTCCGTCCACTCCTCGGCGGTGATGGCGTAGCGGACGTGGTCCTCCCACGTGCCGTTGATCTCGAGGTAGCGGACGGCCGTGCCCTCATCGCGGATCGCCAGCTTCTCCATCACCCGGTGGCTCGCCCGGTTGCGCGGGATGATGGCGATCTGGATGCGGTGCAGCCGCAGCTCCTCGAAGGCAAAGCGGGCCACCACCACGACGGCCTCGGGCGTGTAGCTGTTGCCCGCTTTGGCCTCGTCGATCCAGTAGCCGACGTAGGCGCTCTGGAACGGGCCCCGCTGCACCGACGACAGGTTGATCTCTCCGGCGAACTCGCCGTCGACGAACACCCCGAAGCCGTAGCCGGCGCCCAGCTGGCGCTCGCGCTGGCGGGCGCTGCAGCGCACGGAGAAGGCCTCGCGGTCCTCGATGACATCGGGCGTGCCGGGGATGCGGGTGGGCTCCCACTTGGTGAGCCAGGCGTCGTTGCGGCGCCGGACCTCGCGCCAAGCGGGGAAGTCGGAGACCACGAGGGGTCGCAGCAGCACGCGGCGGCCGAAGAGGGTGGTCACGGGCGGCGATCCTAGCGACGCGCTCCGAGCGGGGTGCGGGAGTCGGCCGGGAGAGGGGACGGCCGACCCGGTCACGAGCCCGAGGCGATCGACATCGCCAGGCCGTCGAGGATGTCGGCCTCCGACACCAGGCACTCGCGGAAGCCCAGGCGTCGCATGATCGACACGAGCACGCACATGCCGCCGACGATGACGTCGGCCCGCTCGCGCTCGAGGCCGGGGTTGTGGATGCGGTCGGCGAGGGCCTCGGTCGCGAGGGTGCGGAAGACGTCCTCCACCGCCGCCTTGGTGAGCACGAAGTGGTGGATGCGGTCGCGGTCGTACTCGGCGAGGCCGATCTCGACCGCGGCGGCGGTGCTCACCGTGCCGGCGAGGCCGACGAACGTGGCGGCCTCCGAGGCCTCGGGGATCTCGCGGACCACGTCGTCGAGGTGGATCTCGACGATCGAGATGGCCTGGCTGCAGCTCCTCGGCCGAGGGAGGGTCACTGTGGAGCCAGGCCTCCGTCAGGCGCACGCAGCCCATGTCGGTGGAGATGGTGGCCTCGGACTCGGTGGTGCCGTAGCTGAACTCGGTGGAGCCGCCGCCGATGTCGCACACGAGGAAGGGGCCGTCGGCGGGGTCGAGGTCGGCGGTGGCGCCGAGGAAGGAGAGGCGACCCTCCTCCTCACCGCTCAGCAGCTCGGGCCGCACCCCGACGGCGGCCTCGGCCGCGTCGAAGAAGTCGTCGCGGTTGGCGGCGTCGCGCGCCGCGGAGGTTGCGGTCATGCGCACCCGCTCGACGCCGAAGCGGTCCATGACCTCGCGGTACTCGCGCAGCACGGCGACCGTGCGCTCGATGGCCTCCGGGTCGAGGCGGCCGGTGGCGTCGACGCCCTTGCCCAGGCGGGTGATGCGCATGAGCCGCTCGAGGGTGGTCCGGCCGTCCTGGCTGACGAGGAGCCGCACGGAGTTGGTGCCGATGTCGATCGCGGCGACAGGAACGGTGGTCACGGGTGGAGCCTTCCCGGGGCCGAGGCGGGCATGAGCTCGCGCTCGATCAGCTGGTGGTGGACCCACTCCCCCACGGGGTCGTCGCCACCGGCGAGCCAGTGGGCGTAGTGGGCGTGCAGGCACTTGACGCCCTCACGGGTGCCGCCCACCCCGCCGAAGGGGGCGGGGCCGGTGTGGTCGGAGGGCAGCTGGGCGTCGCGTTCGGCGGCGTAGGCGCCGTGGGCGGCGGCGATGGCCGCGGGATCGAGGACGGCCTCGGCCTCCCTGACGCCACCCCCCGACTCGAGGGTGCCGATGGCGGCACGGAGACCCGGGTCGCAGAGCCAGTAGCGGGTGGGCATGGGCGTGCCGTCGGGAAGCAGCGGCGCGTTGCGCAGCACCGCGGGATCACCCGACGGTGCACGCACCACGACCTCGAACTCGCCCATCGGCGGCCGGCCGAGCAGCTCGGCCACCCGGGCCCGCTCGGTGGCCGGGTCGGTCACTTCCGACGACGGAGGACTCGCCACAGCACGAAGACGACGAGGGCCAGACCGAGCACCGGCACGGCCCGCTTGAGCACCGGCGAACCGGCGTGCTCGAGCAGGTCGATGGCCTCGGGCTCGGGCATGTCGATCTTGCGGACGGCCTGCTCGACCTTGATCTCGGCGGCCACGACGGCCTCGGGGTCGACGATGCCCTGCTCGTCCTCGGCGGCCACGAGGTCGACGGCCTCGACCGCTTCCTCGACGGCTTCGGCCACGGCCGCGGCCTCGGCGGCGAGGGCCTGCTCGGCCTCCTCCACCACCTCGGCGCCGGCGAGGGCGTCGTCGGTGAGCACGGTCTGCTCGAGGTTGTCGACGAACTGGGTGAGGATCTTGGCGCTCACGTCGGCGAGCACGCCCCGGCCGAACTGGGCGACCTTGCCGGTGACGGTGAGGTCGGTGGTGACGGTGACGGTCGTGCCGTCGCCGTTGGGCTCGAGCTGGGCGGTGATGGTGGCGCTGGCGTTGCCCTGGCCCCGGGTGTCACGGCCCGACGCGTCGAGGACGGCCTTGTGGTTGACGTCGTCCTTCTCGAGGAAGGTGGCCTTGCCCTTGTACTGGGCGGTGATCGGGCCGACCTTGACCTTGACGATGCCGCGGTACTCGTCGCCCTCGATCTCCTGGAGCTGCGCACCCGGGAGGCAGGGGGCGATGCGCTCGACATCGGTGAGCACGGCCCATGCGGTGTCGACGGGGACGCTCACGTCGAAGGTGTTGATCAGCTCCATCGGTCGAGCTCCTCCTGGGTATCGATGTCGGCGGCGTTGCCCGGGCACGCTACCTCGGCGACGAGGTCGGGCCTCCCGGCCATCAGCGTGCGGGCGCCATGGTCACCGGTGACGGGCAGGTCGTCCCACACCGCCCGGCCGAGCCGGACGGGGTTGCCCCGATCGCCCTCATAGGTCGCGACCACGATCGGCTCGGACACGTCGGCGGTGGCCACGGCCCGCCACGCCTCCGGCCCGACGAAGGGCTGGTCGCCGAGGCCGACGACGAGCGCGTCGAACGCACCGACCCTGGCGGCGTGCACCGCGATGGCCAGGGACGTGGCCTGGCCCTCGGCCCAGGCGGGGTTCTCGAGCAGCAGGGCGCCCGGCGGCAGGGCGTGGGAGACGTCGACTGCTCCGCCGATCACGAACACGAGCTCGAACACGCCGGCGTCGAGTGCCGCCTCCACCGCCCACGAGACGAGCGGGCGACCCCGGAACAGCGCGAGCTGCTTGGCTCCCTCCCCGAACCGGGTGGACCCGCCGGCGGCGAGCACGGCCGCGGCGAGGCGGAGGGGGGCGTCGGGCATCGGACCAGTCAACCATCCGGCACCAGGTGTTCGGCCACCCGTCACCGCATGTTCGGTCCGGCCGGCCCCGGCCCCCGGCAGGGTCTCCTAGGGTGACCCCCCATGGCGAACGAACAGCCCCAGCCCGACGACGACCTCTCCGTGCTCATGATCCTGGCCGATGCCGCGCAGGTCGCCGACGGCAAGCTGAGCGTGCTCGGCGGCGGCATCGCCGTGGTGCCGCCCACGCCGCAGCCGATGGCCCTCGCCCTCGTCGTCACCGTGCCCTGGAGCCGCGCCGACGAGACCATCCCGTGGGTGTGCGAGCTGCTCACCCCCGACGGCATGCCGGTGATGGCGGGCGACGTGCCCGTGCTGGTCAACGGCCAGATCGCCGCAGGACGGCCCGAGGGCTGGCCCCAGACCCAGCCCCTCAACGTGCCGGTCGTGATCAGCTTCAACGGCCTCCCGCTCGAGCCGGGCCAGTCGTTCGTGTGGCGCCTCGCCATCGACGGCGCCTCCGACGAGCGCTGGACGGTGCGCTTCTCGGTCGCCCCCGAGATGCTCACGGCGTAGGCCCTCCCGGGACCCTCCGGGAGTCCCGACCATCCCACGGTGAGCCGTACGTCACTCGGCTACGCTCGCCCCCGCTGCGGAACAGGTCTCTCCAAGGGGAAGCATGCAGATCACCCTCACGGTCAACGGCGTCGAACGCACGGCGGAGGCCGAGCCACGGACGCTCCTCGTCTACTTCCTGCGTGAGCAGCTGGGTCTGACGGGCACCAACATCGGTTGCGACACCTCGTCCTGCGGTGCCTGCACGGTGCACGTCGACGGCGAGTCCGTGAAGTCGTGCACGATGCTGGCCGCTCAGGCCGACGGCACGACCGTCGTCACCATCGAGGGCCTCGCCGATGGCGACGAGCTCCACCCGATGCAGAAGGCCTTCCAGGAGAACCACGGCCTCCAGTGCGGGTACTGCACCCCGGGCATGGTCATGGCCGCCGTCTCGCTGCTCGACGAGAACCCCTCGCCGACCGAGCAGGAGGTCCGCCTCGGGCTCGAGGGCAACCTCTGCCGCTGCACCGGCTACCACAACATCGTGAAGGCCGTCCTCGCCGCCGCCGAGGCCGCGTCGTGATCCCCGCCACCTTCGACTACCAGCGGGCCGACTCCGCCGAGGCCGCCATCGCCCTGCTCACCGAGCACGGCGACGAGGCCAAGCTGCTGGCCGGCGGCCACTCGCTGCTGCCGATGATGAAGCTCCGCCTGGCCGTGCCGTCGGTGCTGGTCGACGTGGGCCGCCTCGAGGACCTGCGCTACGTCCGCGACGCGGGCGACCACGTGGCCATCGGTGCGCTCACCCGCCACCGCGACCTCGAGATCGACCCGATCCTCGCCGAGGCCGTGCCGCTGCTGCACCACGCCGCCGGCGAGGTCGGCGACCCCCAGGTCCGCCACCGCGGCACCATCGGCGGCTCGCTCGCCCACGCCGATCCCGCCTCCGACCTGCCGGCCGTGCTGCTGGCGCTCGGCGGCTCGCTCGTGGCCAAGGGCCCGAACGGCGAGCGCGAGATCGCGGCCACCGACTTCTTCACCGGCTTCCTCGAGTCGGCGCTCGAGCCCGACGAGCTGCTCACCGAGATCCGCGTGCCGAAGCTGGAGACCGAGGGCTGGTCGTTCCAGAAGTTCAACCGCCGGGCCCAGGACTGGGCCATCGTCGGCGTTGCCGCGGTGCGGGCCAAGGGCCACACCGGCGTGGCGCTGGTGAACATGGGCTCCACCCCCCTCGTGGCCTCCGGGGTCGTCGACGCCGTCAACGGTGGCGCCACCGCGGCCGAGGCCGCCGAGCGGGCCAACGAGGGCACCGAGCCCCAGGGCGACATCAACGCCAGCCCGGAGTACCGCGAGCATCTGGCCCGCGTGCTCGTGCGCCGGGCTCTCGAGGAGTCCGGGCTCTCCTAGGTCCCAGGGCGACGTTCGTCGTCGCCCGGCAACGCCTCGCCCGCCAGCTCTGCGAGGCGGGAGAGCCCTCGCTCGCGCACCGAGGCGACCCGGGCGGCGGCAGCCCGCACTGCGGGATCGTCGCGGCGGGCCTGCTCGATGCGGGCCGGGTTGAGGGCACATGCCCGGGTCCACGCCGCGATGTCGGGCTCGGATTCGTAGCGGCTGGTGGCGACCATCCCCCGCACCTGCATCCGGGCCCAGTCGGTCGGGGTGTCGGAGAAGCTGTTGGGAGGACACAGCCAGTTGCGCTCACGGTCATCGTCGCGGGTCGCCTCCACGTACCCGGCCAGCGCGGCGCAGAAGCATGGGAACCCGGCCCGGATGGTCTGGAGCGTGATGCGGTCGGTGCCCCAGATCGGCACCACCGGCGGTTGGGGCAGCCCCGCGGCGGCACAGTGCACGATCAGCGAGCCCGGTGTGAGCGGCACGGTCCCACGATCGAGCACCACTTCTCCGCTGGTCACGTGCTGTACCCGGCCCAGGCGCACGACCCGCTCGATCGTGCGGAGCAGGTCGAGCTCCCACCGACCGAGGGTCGGAGCCTTGGCCATGGTCGGCACCACCTGCGGGTCGATCCGCAGCATCACGCCGGCGGCCTCCAGGTTGAGAAAGAGGTCGTCGGGCGAGTCGGCCGCGGACGCCGCCGAGAGCGTGTCGGCCGCCAGCCCGAGGGCGACGACCGGATCGGGCTGGACCACCGCCCGGTCGAGCATCCAGGGGTCACGGGGGCGGACCCACACGATGCGGTCCGGGGCGACGCCGTTGGCGAGCAACCAGACGATGCCGTCGGTGGCGGTCTTGCCGGAGCCCACGATCACGTAGTCGGTCGGCGCCTCGGCCAGCACCGCCAGCTCGTGGATCGGCACCACGGCGACGTCGGGGGCGACACCGAAGGGCGGTGGCGTGGTGGCGGGAACCGTCGGCGACAGGTAGGTGGCGTCGACGACCCGCCGGCGGACCTTCACCTCGAGCGTGTCGCCCGAGACGAGGGAGGTGACTCGATGCGAGGTGCCGTCGACGTGGTGCTCGCTCCCACCGACGAAGCTCACCCGCCCCGAGCCGACCAGGCGGCGGTGCAGGACATCGTCGTAGTAGTCCTGGATCTCCGACCGCCGGGCCCGCTCCTGGAGCCCCTCCTCCGGACCGCGCTGCTGCAACGCTCCGGCGCCGAGGACGGTCGAGGCGACCCCGTAGAAAAGCGACGCCTGGTGGAGCTGCACGAACGGGTAGGCGTCGTGCCAGTGGCCGCCGGCCGCGTGGCGCCGGTCGACGAGGGTGACATGGACGTCGGCGTGATCGACCAGTGCGTCGGTGAACGCCATGCCCATGGCGCCTGCACCCACCACGAGGTAGTCGGTCTCCAACGATCCCGTCGCCATGGCCCTTCCCCCGGTCGCGCTCGGCGTGAGCCAGACGAGGGATCCTACGGCCGCCTAGTGGATGGCGCCGTCGGTGGTCGACAGCGACGCCGACGGCCGGCCCGTGCGGGCGGCGATGATCTCGGCGCAGATGGCGATGGCGGTCTCCTCGGGCGTGCGGCCGCCGAGGTCGAGGCCGATGGGGGCGTGCAGACGGGACCGGACGGCATCCATGTCGGCACCATCGGCCTCGAGCCGCTCGAGACGCTCGGCGCACGTGCGGCGGCTGCCCATCGCCCCCAGGTAACCGACCTTCGTGCCGAGAGCGGCCTGGATGGCGGGCACGTCGAACTTGTGGTCGTGGGTGAGCACGCACACGGCGTCGCGGGGGCCCAGGCGGTCGCCCACCTTGGCCAGGTGACGGTGCGGCCAGTCGACGACGACCTCGTCGGCATGGGGGAACCGCTTCTTCGTGGCGAACACCTCGCGGGCGTCGCACACGGTGACCGTGTACCCCATGACCTTGGCGATGCGCACGAGGGCCGCGGTGAAGTCGACGGCGCCGAAGATCAACATGAGCGGCGGCGGGGCGAAGGTCTCGATGAACACCGAGACGGTGTCCTCGCGGGCCTCGCCATGAGCGCCGTAGTGACGCACGCCGCTGGTGCCGGAGGCGAGCTCGCCGATGGCATCGCGCTCGACCACCCGGTCGAGGTCGTCGTTGCCGAGCGAGCCCATGGTGTCGATGCCCTCGCCCACCAGGAGCTTGGCTCCGGTTCCGGGGCCCTCGACCACGGTGACGAGGGCGACGGGCCGGTGGTCGTCGACGGCGCGGTGCCAGGTGTCGTAGATGGAGTCGGTCACGCGGTCACCAGTCCAGGGGCTCGATGAACAGGTGGATCGTGCCCCCGCAGGTGAGGCCCACGGCGAAGGCCTCGTCGTCGCTGTAGCCGAACGTGACGAGGCGCCGGTCGCCGGTCTGGAGGATGTCGAGGGCCTCGCCCACCACGGCACCCTCGACGCAGCCGCCGGAGACCGAGCCAGCGACCTCGCCGTCGTCGGCCACCGCCATGGCCGCACCGGGGAGGCGCGGGCCCGAGCCCTCGATGTCGACGACCCGGGCGAGCGCCACGCGCTTGCCCTGCGACCGCCAGCGGTCGAGGTCGTTCATGATCTCCTTCATCGAGCGGGCTCCTTCATCCGGCTGCGCTCATCGACTCGGCCTCGTCCCCCGGTCGTCGGAGGAGATGATGCGGGCCAGTTCCTCGAGCGAGTCGAGCGAGTGGCCCTCGACGAACTCGTCGACGAAGGGTAACGCCGCGGCCATCCCACGCGCGAGTGGCTCATAGCCCGGCGACGCCTTCAGCGGGTTCACCCACACGATGCGATGGGCCACGCGCCGCAGCCGCGCCATCTGCTCGACCAGCTCCTCGGGCTCGCCGCGGTCCCAGCCGTCGGAGAGGATCACGACGACGGCGCCCCGGGCCACGCCGCGCATCCCCCACTGGTCGTTGAAGCGGCGCAGGGCCTCACCGAGGCGGGTGCCGCCGGACCAGTCGGGCACCGCCGCCGCCGCCCGGGCGAGGGCCTGGTCGGGGTCGCGGGTGGTGAGCTCCCGGGTGAGGCGGGTGAGGCGGGTCCCGAGGGTGAAGGCCTCGACCCGGGCCCGGGCGGCCACCGCCACGTGGGCGAAGCGCACGAGGGCCCGGCTGTAGGGCTCCATCGAGCCGCTGACGTCGGCGAGCAGCACGACCCGGCGGGGCCGGTCGGAGGGCACGGTGGTGAGCCGGCGAACCGGTTCGCCACCGGTGCGCAGCGAGGCCCGCACGGTGCGGCGCAGGTCGGGGCGGCCCCGGCTGCGGCGCGACGGCTGACGGCGTCGGGACCGCTGGAGGGCGCCGGCCATGCGCAGGTCGGCCATGAGCCGGTTCACCTCGGCCTGCTCGCCGGCGTCGAGGGTGGCGAAGTCGCGGGCCCGAAGCACCTCGGTGCGGCTGAACCGGAGGGTGAGGTCGGGACCGGGGTCCTCGTCGTCGGCCACGTCGGGCTCGGGCGGCTCGGGGGCGTCGGGGTCGTCGGTGGCGAGGGTCACGGACTCCTCCGGCACCGGCTCGGCCGTGACGCCGGCACGACGGCCGAGCCAGTAGCGGGCGAAGGCCTCGTCGTAGGGGGCGATCTCCTCGGGCCGATGGACGAGCGTGGCCCGACCCGCCCAGTAGAGCGCGGCGGGCTCGGCACGGAGGGAGCCCAGCGCCTCGGCGTAGAGCAGCGCGCTGCCGACGGGCACGGCGACGCCGGCGCGGCGCAGCTCGGCGAGGAAGCCGTGGACGGCCGCGCCCGGCTCGTCGACCCCGGCGAGCGTGGGAGCCATCGGGCCTCAGCCGGCCCGGGTTCGGGCGGCGTCGACCAGTTCGTCGAGGCCGTGGCGGCGGACCCGGTCGGCGTCCTCGCGGTACTTGAGCACGGTGCCGAGGGTGGCGGCCACCGTGGCCTGGTCGATGCTGCCCCGGCCCAGGGCGTGGAGGGCGAGCGCCCAGTCGATGGTCTCGGCCACGCCCGGCGGCTTGTAGAGCTCGAGGTCGCGCAGGGCCTCGGTGAGGGCGGCGACCTGGCGGGCGAGCTGCTCGCCGGCCTCGGGCACCCGGGCCCGCACGATGGCGACCTCGCGCTCGAGGTCGGGATGCTCGACCCAGTGATAGAGGCAGCGACGCTTGAGGGCGTCGTGCACGTCTCGGGTGCGGTTGGAGGTGATGATGACCACCGGCGGCACGTCGGCGTGGAACGTGCCCAGCTCCGGGACGGTGACCGAGTAGTCCGCCAGCACCTCGAGGAGGAACGCCTCGAACTCGTCGTCGGCGCGGTCGACCTCGTCGACGAGGAGGACGGGCGGCGGGCCGTCGCCGTGGGCGATCGCCTGGAGCAGCGGCCGGCGCACGAGGAAGCGCTCGTCGTAGAGCTGGTCCTCGAGGGCCTCGAGGTCGGTGCCCGCGGCGCCGGCGGCCTCGGCGGCCCGGAGGTGCAGCAACTGCCGGGAGTAGTCCCACTCGTAGAGCGCCTGGGACGCGTCGAGGCCCTCGTAGCACTGGAGGCGGATGAGCTCACCGCCCGTCCAGCGGCTCAGGACCTTGGCGACCTCGGTCTTGCCGACCCCGGGCTCGCCCTCCAACAGCAGCGGCCGGCGGAGGGTGAGCGCGAGGAACACCGACGTGGCCAGGCCCTCGTCGGCGAGATAGCCCTCGGCGGCCAGGGCAGCGGCCACCTCGGCGACGTCGGCGGGGGCGCCGGAGCCGGCGGCCGCGGCCGTTCGGGGGGAGTCGGTCACGGCCGGCAGGTTACCGGGGCCGGCACCCGGGGCCCGCCTACGCGGTGGCCCAGATCAGGACCTCGGCCCCGCCCGGCCCGGCCACCAGGCGGGGCGAGCCGGCCCCCGTGAGCCGGGCGGCATCGCCCTCGCGCGAGCGGGCCACCGCCGTCGAGGTCGGCCGAGCCGACGGCGACGAAGACGTGGACGTGGGGTGCGTCGGGCACCAGCACCTCCTCGCCCGGCGCCAGCCAGCCGGCCCAGAGGACGGCGTCGCGCTGGTTGATGAGGATGGCGGCGCCGCTGCCGGCCCCACCGGCCACGGCGACGAGCCCCCCGGCCTCGAGCAGGTCGGTGACGTCCTGCTGCTCGTAGCCGGGATCGATGCCGTCGGTGTCGGGGACCACCCACATCTGCACGAAGTGGGCCTCGACGTCGGGGCTCGGGTTCTCCTCGGAGTGGAGCAGGCCGGTGCCGGCGCTCATCCGCTGGGCGATGCCCCGGCGGATCAGGCCCGAGTTGCCGGCAGTGTCGTGGTGCTGGATCTCACCCGAGATCATCCAGGTGACGATCTCCATGTCGCGGTGCGGGTGCATGCCGAAGCCACTGGCGGGAGCGACGCGGTCGTCGTTGCTGACCAGCAGCAGGCCGTGGTGGGTGTTGGCGGGGTCGTAGTGGCCCCCGAAGCTGAAGCTGTGCCACGAGTCGAGCCAGCCCATCTGGGTGTGGGGGCGCCCGGCGGCGGGGCGGATCTCGACGGGAGCGGGTGTCTCGGTGGTCATCGCTGCCTCCTGTTGCGGTTCAGCTCCTCACAACATCATTGCGGCCGCAAGTATTCCGGAGGAGCCTCAGCTCTCCACCCGGTTGAACGACAGCTGCATCTCCAGCTCCCCTTCACCGGCCACGCTCACGATGGAGTTCGAGGGCGGCTCCATCCCGTAGTCGGCCATCACGATGGTGATGCCTCCGGCCACGTCGATCACCTTGCCGTCCCACTGCGCCTGCAACGGGAGCTCGACTCGCTTGGTGACCCCGTGCAGCGTGAGGTCGCCCACCGCGTCGAAGTCGAACGACTGCCCCGCCGGGAGGTCGGCGGGGAGGGCGATGGGCTCGGCCAGCACGAACGTGGCGGTGCCGTAGGTGTTGGTCTCGAGGCCGCGGGTGCGGATGTAGTCGTCGCGGCGGCCCTGGTCGCTCTTCAGGCGGGTCAGGTCGGCCTCGATCGTGACGGCGGTGACCTGGTTGCCGGCGATGGCCATCGTGCCGGTCACGGCGATGGTGCGGCCCACCGCGGTCTTCTCGATCGACTCACCGGCGAACTGCTCCTGCACCCGGTAGCCGACGAAGACACCCTCGGCGGGGCTCAGCTTCCAGTCGCCGTCGGGAGAGCCGACCGGGGTGCCCGGCACGACCGTGGTGGCCGTCGGGCGGGAGGGCAGCGCCGCCCGCTTCGGGGCATCGCCGTGGAGGAAGAACCAGTAGAAGCCGAAGCCGCCGATGACCACCACGCCGACCACCGCCACGAGGGTCCATCGTGCCGAGCTCTGCCACCGCTGCTTCGAAGCCATCGGATGGTTGTAGCAGTGCGCCCCTCCCCCGCCCGAACCCGGGGCGACCCGGGCAGCGGGAGAGGTGGCGCCTGCGGTCAGAGACCGGCGACCGCCCGCCACACCTTCTCGGCGGTGAGGGGCATGTCGAGGTGGGCGACGCCGTAGGGCGAGAGGGCATCGAGCACGGCGCTCTGCACGGCCGGGGTGGACCCGATGCAGCCGGACTCGCCGATGCCCTTGGCGCCGATCGGGTTCACCGGCGAGGGGGTCTCGAGCGGCACCAGGTCGAAGCTGGGCAGCTCGGCCGCCGACACGAAGGCGTAGTCGGCCAGGTTGGCGGTCTGTGGGTTGCCGGCCTCGTCGAACAGGACCTCCTCGTAGAGGGCCTGGGCGACGCCCTGGGCGATCCCGCCGTGGCGCTGGCCCTCGACGAGCATCGGGTTGAGGATGCGCCCGGCGTCGTCGCAGGTGACGATCTGGCGGAGGCGGGTGCGGCCGGTCTCGGTGTCGACCTCGACGACGGCGACGTGGGCCCCGAACGGGAAGGTGGCGTTCTCACCGGTGAAGCTGAGGGCGACCTCGATGGGCAGCCCGGCGGGGGCCTCGCCGATGGGGCCGGTGATGTCGCCGGCCGCGCCGACCTCGGCCCAGGTCTTGGCGACCGAGGGCGAGCCGGCGACGTGGAACTCGCCCCGGCCGGTGTCGAGCACCACGTCGGCCGGGTTGGCCTCGAGCAGCTCGGCGGCGACCTGGCGGGCCTTCTCGACGACCTGCTCGGTGGCGGTCCAGACGGCGGAGCCGCCCAACTGCAGAGAGCGGGAGCCGAAGGTGCCGTGGCCCTCGGAGACACGGTCGGTGTCGCCGGCGATGACGTCGATCTGCTCCATCGGGATGCCGGTGAGCTCGTGGGCGAGCATGGCCCACGCCGTGTTGTGGCCCTGGCCGTGGGCCGACGACCCCGTGTAGACGGCGACGGAGCCGTCGCGGTGCAGCACGACCTTGGCGAACTCGCTCTGACCGGCGGGGCCGGCGGTGATCTCGACGTAGGTCGACACGCCGATGCCGAGCTGGACGGGGTCGCCGGCGGCGCGCCGGGCGGCCTGCTCGGCCCGGAGGCCGGCGTAGTCGGCGGCCTCGAGGGCGAGGTCGAGGGCCTTGGCGTAGTCGCCGCTGTCGTAGATCGCACCCGTCGGGGTGGTGAACGGGAAGGCGTCCTCGGCGATGAGGTTCTTGCGCCGCACCTCGACGGGATCCATGCCGATCTCACCGGCGAAGAGGTCGAAGGCCCGCTCGACCGCGGCGGTGGCCTCGGGGCGCCCGGCGCCGCGGTACGCCTCGATCGGGGTCGTGTTGGTCATCACGGCCTTGACGTTGCACTCGACCTTGGGGATGTCGTAGGTGCCCGGGGCCATCGTGCGGGTCATGAAGGGCAGGAACGCGCCCATGCTCGGGTAGGCGCCGGCGTCCTGCAGCACGGTGAGGCGATAGGCCTCGACCTTGCCGTCGCGGCTTCCGCCGATCTCGATCCGCAGCACCTGGGCCCGGCCGTGGGGCATGGAGAGCATGCTCTCGCCACGGGTCTCGGCCCAGCGCACCGGCCGCCCGAGGCGACGGGCGATCCAGGGCAGGAGGGCCTCGTCGGACTGGAGGTTGATCTTGGCGCCGAAGCCGCCGCCGACCGCCGGGGCGACGACGCGGACCTGCTCGGGCTCGAGGCCGTAGAGGCCGGCGAGCTTGCCCTTGGCGCCGTGAGGGGCCTGCGTGGAGATGAAGGCGATGAGACGACCCTCGTGCCAGGCCACGGCGATGCCGCGGGGCTCGAGGGGGCACACGGCGAGGCGCTGGTTGGTGATGGTGCGGTCGACGACGACCTCGCAACCCTCGAACAGCTCGTCGCCGGTGTGGCCGAACGGCACCTCGAGGGCGACGTTGGAGCCGTGCTCGGGGAAGAGGAGGACCTCACCCTTCTCGGCCTCGACCGGGTCGACCACGACGTCGAGCGGCTCGTAGTCGACGATGACCAGCTCGGAGGCGTCCTCGGCGGCGGCCTTGGTCTCGGCCACGATCACGGCGACGACGTCGCCGACGAAGCGCACGGTGTCGGTGGCGATCCAGGGGCGGGCCAGGCCGTCGGGGATCATCCCGGGGATGGCGACGCCGTAGGGCCCGAGGTCGTCGGCGGTGGAGGTGTCGGCGCCGGTGTACACGGCGACCACGCCGGGAACCTCCGCGGCCTCGGAGACGTCGACCTCTGTGAGCGTGGCGTGGGCCATGGTCGAGCGCACGAAGAACACGTGGAGCGCGCCCTCGAGCAGCGGGTCGTCGAGGTCGGCCGTGTACTTGTTCGCCCCGGTCAGGAAGGCGGGGTCCTCACGTCGCTGGACCCTGGTCCCCATCACGCTCATCTGTGCCACTCCCCACGTCGGTCACGCCCCGGGCCTCGCCCGAGAGCAGGCGCAGGCTACCGGACGGCCGAGGTCCGGCACGGCGGAGACGGGGCGTGCGGGCTCAGCGCTCGAGGGTGGAGCCGAGGCCGTTGAACGGCCAGGCCTCGGGGACCCGGACGGGGTCCTGCGCCGGCGGGAGCACGTGGTAGAGCTCCTCGCCCGGCTTCGCCAGGCCGTACTCCTGGCGGGCGATCTGCTCGATCACCGCGTCGGTGCGCAGCGCGTCGGCCTCCTGCTGCGCCGCGGCGTTGGCGGCCTCGAGCTCCTGGAGCCGGCTCTCGGCCGACGAGGCGGCGGTGCGCTGGTCGAGCAGCGTGCGGGTGGGGAAGGCGCCGAGCATCAGCACGCCGATGGTGAGCACGACCAGCACCGCCGGGGCGACCAGCCGCCGCGAGGCGCGCCCGAAGCCCGAGCCGCGGGGCGCGGCGTGGCGACCCCGGGCCGCCTGGCGGCGGCTCTGGGGCTCGGGGGCGTCAGGCGCCCGGCGGCGGTCGGCTCGCCGGCTCATGCCTGGCGGTTCACCTGCGTGATGGCAGCGGCACCCCAGTAGGCGGCGGACTCACCGAGGTCGTCCTCGATGCGCAGCAGCTGGTTGTACTTGGCGACGCGGTCGGAGCGGGCCGGGGCGCCGGTCTTGATCTGGCCGCAGTTGGTGGCCACGGCGAGGTCGGCGATGGTGGTGTCCTCGGTCTCGCCGGAGCGGTGCGACATCACCGCGGTGTAGCCGTTGCGGGTGGCGAGGGCGACCGACTCGAGGGTCTCGGTGAGCGAGCCGATCTGGTTGACCTTCACCAGGATCGAGTTGGCCACGCCGGCGTCGATGCCGCGGCCGAGGCGCTCGACGTTGGTGACGAAGAGGTCGTCGCCGACGAGCTGCACCTTGTCGCCGATGGCGTCGGTGAGGGCCTTCCAGCCGTCCCAGTCCTCCTCGGCCATGCCGTCCTCGATCGACACGATCGGGTACTTGGCGGCGAGGGTCTCGAGGTAGCCGACCATCTCGGCCGGGCTGAGGGTGCGGCCCTCACCGGCGAGGACGTAGTTGCCGTCCTTGTAGAACTCGGTGGACGCGGCGTCGAGGGCGATGGCGATGTCCTCGCCCGGGGTGAAGCCGGCCTTCTCGATGGCGGCGATGAGCAGCTGCACGGCCTCCTCGTTGGAGCCGAGGTTCGGGGCGAAGCCGCCCTCGTCGCCGATGGCGGTGGCGAGGCCCTTCTCGTGGAGGACCTTCCTGAGCACGTGGTAGGTCTCGGCGCCCCAGCGCAGGGCCTCGGAGAACGAGGCGGCGCCGACCGGCATGATCATGAACTCCTGCACGTCGACGTTGTTGTCGGCGTGCTCGCCACCGTTGAGCACGTTCATCATCGGCACGGGCAGCACGTGGGCGTTCACGCCGCCGACGTAGCGGTAGAGCGGCACGGCCAGCTCATCGGCCGCGGCACGGGCGACGGCGAGCGACACACCGAGGATGGCGTTGGCGCCGAGGCGGCCCTTGTTGTCGGTGCCGTCGAGCTCGACCAGCACCCGGTCGATGTCGCGCTGGTCGAGGGCGTCGAAGCCCACCAGTGCGTCGTAGATCTCGTCGTCGACGTGGGCGACCGCGTCGAGCACGCCCTTGCCGCCGTAGCGACCTTCGCCGTCGCGCAGCTCGACCGCCTCGAACGCTCCGGTGGAGGCACCCGACGGCACCATCGCCCGACCCGTGGCACCTGACTCGAGGATGACCTCGACCTCGACCGTGGGGTTGCCACGGGAGTCGAGGACCTCACGGCCGGCGATGTGCTCGATGATGCTCATGGGACGGAGGGCTCCTCGTCGTTGGGGGGCTGGCCAAGAATGCTTTCACGCCGCGCGCGGGGTGGCGCATGCCGCGCGTGACCCTCCCGATGCTGGTCGGTCACGCCCCCCGACACCAGTCGACCCCGACCCTTCGTCCCCCGGCCATCTCCCGTTCTCCCGGCCGTTCTTGTCGCGGTTTCCCGTCACCGGCGACACGAAAGCGCGACAAGAACCGGAAGTTGGGGGGGGTGGGTCAGGCCTCAGGTGTCGGAGGCGAGCTCGGCGGCGCGGACGGTGTCGCGGTAGCGGACCGCTGCGGCCCGCAGGGCGGTCTCGGGGTCGACCCCGGCGAGGCGGGCCTGGTCGACCACGGCGAGCAGGAGGTCGCCGATGGTGTCGTCGTCGGTGACCCGGTGGGCGGCGGCGAGGGCCGCGTCGGGCAGCGGGACGCTCACCACCGAGGCCACGTCGAGGCCGCCGTCGGCGAGGCTCGCCGCCTTCTTCTGCACCTTGAGGGCGTAGAGCAGGGCGGGGATGGCGTCGGGCACGCCGTCGAAGACGCTCTCGCGGCCCTTCTCCGCCTTCTTGATCTGCTCCCAGTTGGCGACCACGGCGTCGGCGTCGTGGGCCTCGACGTCGCCGAACACGTGCGGGTGCCGGGAGACGAGCTTGTCGTGCACGGTCGTGGCGATGTCGGCGGCGGTGAACTGGCCGGCCTCGGTGGCGAGCTGGGCGTGGAAGAGCACCTGGAACAGCAGGTCGCCCAGCTCCTCCTCCAGGTGCTCGTAGCCCTCGCCGCTCTGCTCGTCGAGGTGGTCGATGGCCTCGAGGACCTCGTAGCTCTCCTCCAGAAGGTGGCGGCGCAGCGTGTGGTGGGTCTGCTCCTGGTCCCACGGGCACTCGGCCCGCAGCACGGCGACGAGGTCGACGAAGCGGGCGAGCTCGCGGGCGATCGGGGCAGCCAGGTCGGGCAGGTAGACGGAGGTGAGGTGGTCGGCGTCGACCCGGTCGAGCTCGGCCCACGGGATGCGCTCGACCCGCTCGTCGGGCAGCCCGAGGCGTTGGAGCACCACGACCTCGGCGTCGTCGGCCATGCTCGGGTCGATGCCGGCGTCGAGGGCGAGCTTCACGTCGGAGAGCACGTAGGCGCTGTCGCACTGGGCGACCAGCAGCGGCCCGCGCTCCCCTGCCGCCTCGACCGCGAAGCGGTGGCCGTCGACCACCCGCACCCCGACCGACGACCGGGTCGATGCCGAGGCGCACCCACGCCAGGTCGAGGAACGACAGCGCCGGCAGCACCTCGACGTCGACCCGCGGGTCGGCGAGGAGGAGCTCGACGGTGTGCTCGGCCACGAGAGGCGAGCCGGGCACGGCGTAGAGCACACTGCCGTGGTCGCCGGCGGCGGCCACCAGGCGCTCGACGATCGCCGGGTAGACCTCGTCGATCGAGTCGGCGTCCTCGTAGACGTCGTCGAAGGTGGTGGCGCCGGTGACGGCCTCGGCCGCGGGATGGCGGCTGGTGCGCAGGAACCGCACCGGGGCGCCCTCGATCGCCGCGAGCGTGCCGGCGGTGAGGAGGTCGGTGCCGCCGGGGCCGAGGCCCACGATCACGACGCGGGGGCGATCGGCCATGGTGGGGCCCCTACTGGGCGGTCAGGCCCGCCAGCGGATCGACGGCGGTGGTGGTGGTCGAGGGCTGCTCCACACCGGCCGGCACGGTGATCTGGCCGGTGGTCTCGTCGAAGCTGCCGAAGCGGCCGTCGACGGTGACCGTGGTGCTCTTCGCGACCCGGGCCAGCTCGGCGTTGAGCAGCTGCTCCGGGTTGGCCGTGACCTGGGCGGCGATCTGGTCCTTCACGTCCTCGAAGGTCAGCACGCCGCGGGAGCGCACCAGGATGAGGTGGTAGCCGAACTTGGTCTTGACCGGCTGGCCGACCACACCGACGGGCTGGGCCCAGGCGGCGTCGTCGAACTCGGGCACGTAGGTGCCCTGCGGCGAGCAGCCGAGGTCGCCGCCGTTGGTGTTGCTGCCGGTGTCCTCGGAGTTGGCTGTGGCCAGAGCGGCGAAGTCGTCGGCGCCCTTCAGCTGCCCCTGGACCGCGTTGATCTTGGTGAGGGCGGTGGCGTAGTCGGCATCGCTCGGGGTGTCCACGCCGTTGGCCTGGCCGGCGAAGATCAGGATGTGGCTGACGCACACCTGGGGCTGGGTGTAGGTGTCGCCGCTGGCGTCGTAGATCTGGCGCAGCGCCTCGTCGGACGTGCCCGTCTTGACCAGCTCGGCCTGCAGCACGCTCTGGGCGGCGACGCCCTCGATGAGCTGCTGCTGGTAGCTCTCGCTGAGCACGCCGAACACGGACTCGCCGCTCTCGGTGGCGTAGTTCTGCTCGAGGGTGGTGCGGGCGTCGTCGAGGTCGGCCTGGGTGACCTCGAGCCCGCGGTCGGCGACGGCGAGCTTGGCGAGCTGGAGGCTCAGCTGGTCGTTGAGGAACTGCGCGGTGAACTCGGTCTTCCAGGTGCCGTCGGTGGTGCCCTGGAGGTTCTGCTTCGCCTGGGCCTCGCTGGTGGCCTTCGAGTAGGCGTCGAAGAAGCTGCTCAGCTGCTCCTGGAACGTGGAGTTCGGGAGCTGCCACTCGCCGACCTGGAGGGCGACAGGGTTGGCAGAGGAGCAGGAGGACCCGATGACGGCCAGGGAAAGGACCAGGACCAACAGGGCGAATGGGGCCGTACGCAGCGTCTTCACAAGGTCGCTCACACTACTCAAGGGGCCTCAGGCGGTGACAGTCGACCCGGTGGCGCCGACCGGTTCGCCCTCGGGCGGGGGGACGAGGTCCGTGAGGGCGGCGACGAGGTCGCGCGCCGCGCCCGCGGCGGTCTTCAGCGGCAGCTGGAGCTGGCCCAGGTCGGCCTTGTAGAGGGACCCCTTGTAGATGCGCTCGAGGCGGATGGTCTTGGATGTGAGCAGGGCGAGCGGGCTGATGCGGGCGAGGTACTTGGGGCCACCGAAGCCGGAGCCCTTGGTGACCGTGACCTCCCGGACGCCCGTGCGTGAGCACTCGGCGCGGAGCCGGGCGACCTCCAGCAGGGCCTCGGCCGACGCGGGCACCGGGCCGTAGCGGTCCTCCCACTCCGTGCGGATGTCGTCGACCTCGGCCTGGGTGGTGACCGCCGCCAGCCGCCGGTAGGCCTCGAGGCGCAGCTCCTCGCGCTCGACGTAGGCGACGGGCAGGTTGGCGTCGAGGGGCAGCTCGATCTTGATCTCGGCCGGCTCCTTGGGCATCTCGCCCTTCAGCTCGGCCACGGCCTCGGTGACCATCTGGCAGTAGAGGTCGTAGCCGACCGCGGCGATGTGGCCGCTCTGGCCGGTGCCGAGCAGGTTGCCGGCGCCGCGGATCTCGAGGTCGCGCATGGCGATCTTGAAGCCGGAGCCGAGCTCGGTGGCCTCGCCGATGGTCTTGAGCCGCTCGTAGGCCTCCTCGGTGAGGGTGCGGTCGGGCGGGAAGAACAGGTAGGCGTAGGCCCGGCTGCCGGAGCGACCCACACGGCCCCGCAGCTGGTGGAGCTGGCCCAGGCCGAGCATGTCGGCGCGGTCGACGACGAGAGTGTTCACCGTCGGCATGTCGATGCCGGACTCGATGATCGTGGTGCACACGAGGACGTCGAACTGGCCCTCCCAGAAGTCGAGCACGACCTTCTCGAGGGTGCCCTCGTCCATCTGGCCGTGGGCGACCGCGATCCGGGCCTCGGGCACGAGCTCGCGCAGGTGCTCGGCCGTGCGGTCGATGTCCTTCACCCGGTTGTGCACGAAGAAGACCTGGCCCTCGCGCAGCAGCTCGCGCCGGATGGCCTCGCCGACGGCGCGGTCGTCGTACTCGCCGACGTAGGTGAGGATCGGCTGGCGCTCGGCGGGCGGCGTGTTGAGCAGGGTGAGGTCGCGGATGCCGGTGAGGCTCATCTCCAACGTGCGGGGGATCGGCGTGGCCGACAGCGTGAGCACGTCGACGCCGACCTTGAGCCCCTTGATGGCCTCCTTGTGGCTGACCCCGAAGCGCTGCTCCTCGTCGACCACCAGCAGGCCGAGGTCCTTGAACCGCAGCTCGGCGGCGAGCAGACGGTGGGTGCCGACGACGACGTCGACGTCGCCCGACGCGAGGCCCTCGATGACCTTCTTGGCCTGGGCGTTGGTGAGGAAGCGGCTGAGCACCTCGACGCGGACCGGATAGCCGGCGAAGCGTTCGGTGAAGGTCGTGAAGTGCTGCTGGGCCAGCAGCGTGGTGGGCACGAGGATGGCGGCCTGCTTGCCGTCCTGCACGGCCTTGAACACGGCCCGGATGGCGACCTCGGTCTTGCCGAAGCCGACGTCGCCGCAGACGAGGCGGTCCATGGGGGACTCGCCCTCCATGTCGCCCTTGACCTCGATGATGGCCTTCGACTGGTCGGGGGTGGGCTCGTAGGGGAACGACTCCTCGAGCTCGCGCTGCCAGGGGGTGTCCTGGGCGAAGGCGTGCCCGGGGGTGTGCACCCGCTTCTGGTAGAGCACGACGAGCTCCTGGGCGATCTCGGTGACCGCGGCCCGCACCTTCGCCTTGCTCTTCTGCCACTCGCCCCCACCGAGGCGGCTGAGGCTGGGGTTGTCGCCGCCGGTGTAGTGGCGCACGGTGTCGATCTGGTCGGACGGGACGTAGAGCTTGTCGTCGCCCCGGTACTCGAGCAGGAGGTAGTCGCGCTCGACGCCGCCGATGGTGCGCTTCACCATGCCGCCGTAGCGGGCCACGCCGTGCTGGTGGTGCACGACGTGGTCGCCGGCCTTCAGGTCGTCGAAGAAGCCCTGGGCCGCAGCCTTGCGGGGCTTGGCCCGGCGATGGGCGCGGCGACGGCCGGTGACGTCGGACTCGGCCAGCACGGCGAGCTTCACCGACGGCAGCAGGAAGCCGCGCTCGAGGGGCATCACCACGACGTGGCCGCCGGGCACCGACAGGTCGGCCAGACCGCGCTCGTCGAGGGCGAGGTGCACGCCCTGGTCGCCGAGGAGGCTCACCAGTCGGTCGGCCGAGCCGGTGCCGTCGGCGGCCACGACCACGCGATAGCCGTCGACCAGCAGCCGCTCGAGCTGGGCCACCAGGGTGGAGCCCTCCCCCACGACCGGGTCCCACCCGGCGGCGGGCACGGTGGCGACGTCGGGGCCTTCGGGGGCGACGGTGACGCTCCACGCGGGCGCATCGGTGTGCACGAGCAGCCGGTCGAACGGGAGGTGCAGCTGGGGCAGCGACTCGGTGTCGTCGACGCCCCAGGTCTTCGAGAGGGTGCGGGCGAGGTCGTCCTCCTCGGCGAGGATGTCGGCGGCCCGGTCGCGCATGCGGCGCGGCTCGAACAGCAGCACCTGGGCGTCGGCGTCGAGCATGTCGAACAGGACCTGCTGGTTGGCCCCCTCGCCCTCGTCGTCGACGAGCCACGGCAGCCAGCTCTCCATGCCGTCGAAGGTCTGGCCCTCGGCCAGGCGCTCCCACTGCTCACGGCCCCACGGCTGCGACGCGATGAGGGCCGCCGCCCGCTCGCGCACCTCGTCGGTGGGCAGCAGCTCACGGCACGGGAAGATCTCGACCTCGGAGCGGTCGATGGTGGTGCGCTGGTCGGCGACGGAGAACTCGCCGAGGCGGTCGACCTCGTCGCCCCAGAGGTCGATGCGGATCGGGGCGTCGGCCGTGCTCGGGAAGACGTCGACGATCGAGCCGCGCACGGCGACCTCGCCGCGGTGCTCGACCTGGTACTCGCGGCGGTAGCCGTCGCGCACGAGCCGCTCGACGAGCTCGGTCGGGTCGACCTGGTCGCCGACCCCGACGACGATCGGCTCGACGTCGGCCACGTGCGGGCCGAGGCGCTGCACGAGCGCCCGCACCGGCGCGACCACCACGCGCGGGGCCCGCTCGGGGTCACGCAGGTGCCAGAGGGTGCGCAGCCGGCTGCCCATGGTGTCGACCGCGGGGCTCACCCGCTCGAACGGCAGCGTCTCCCACGCCGGGAACAGGTCGACCTCGTCGGGCCCGAGGAACGCACCGAGGTCGCGGGCCAGGCGCTCGGCCTCGCCGGTGGTGGGCACCGCCACCACGATCGGCTGGCGGTCGGACCGGGCCGCCAGACCGGCCACCACGATGGCGCGGGCCGGCTCGGGCACGGCGAGCACGGCGTCGCGGCGGCCGAGCACGGCGGTGAGGCCGGGCTCGTCGGCGAGGAGGGCGGGAAGGTCGGTGAGCGGCATGGGACCTCGGGTCGGGGGACGCGCACCATCCCGGCCGCAGACGCGACCGGGGGGTGGGTCGGTCAGCGTACCGGGGGCGGGCGCCGGAACCCGGCTCAGGCGGAGGTCAGATTTCGTGCAGGTGAACGCTGCCCGTTCGTCATTGCGCGAGCACCGCCCGGGGGTGTCAACTGTCGCTTCGTATGGCAGCTCCCACGCAAGACCACACGGGCCAGACGCGCCTCGCCCCACTCCCCCCGACGCCCAAGGTCGACATCCCCGAGAGCCGCTCGTTCCGGGTCAAGTCGAAGTTCCTCGGCAAGGCGATGCACACCGACCAGCTCAAGCACGAGCGGTTGGGCAAGCCCACCGCCCTCGCCGTGTTCGCGTCGGACAACCTCTCCTCGGCGGCGTACGCCACCGAGGAGATCCTCCACACCCTGCTCGTGGTCGGCGGTGTGGGGCTCATCGCCTTCGACTACGTGCTGCCCATCACCATCGCGATGATCGTGGTGCTGGTGATCCTGATCATCAGCTACCGCCAGACCATCAAGGCCTACCCGTCGGCCGGTGGCGCGTACATCGTCACCAAGGACAACCTCGGCGTCCTGCCGGCCCAGGTCGCCGGCGTGTCGCTGCTCACCGACTACATCCTCGTGGTGGCCGTCTCGTGCTCCGCCGGCGTGGCCGCGCTCTACTCGCTCGTCCCCTCCGTCTACCCCTATCGTGTGCCGATCGCCCTGCTCTTCATCGGCATCATCGCCTTCGGCAACCTGCGCGGGGTGAAGGAGTCGGGCCGCGTCTTCGCGGTGCCGACCTACGCCTTCGTGGTCGCCATGTTCCTCATGATCGGCTACGGCATCTACCAGGCGACCGTCGGAGGGGGGCTCACCCCCGCCGCCCTCAACCCCGAGCAGATGGAGGAGGCGAGCGGCATCGGCGCCGTCGGGTTCATCCTGCTGCTGCGTGCGTTCGCCTCCGGTGGCGCCGCCGTCACCGGCGTCGAGGCCATCTCCAACGGCGTGCCGGCGTTCAAGGAGCCGTCCTGGAAGAACGCCAGCCAGACGCTCGTGATCATGGGCGCCATGCTCGGCGCCATGTTCCTGGGCATCTCCTGGCTGGCCTCGCAGCTCGAGACCATCCCCGTCCAGGGCGAGACCGTCATCGCCCAGATCGCCCAGGCGGTGTACGGCGAGAGCGGGTTCGGCACGGCGATGTTCGCCTTCACCCAGATCGCCACCATGCTCATCCTGGTGCTGGCCGCCAACACCGGCTTCGCCGACTTCCCCCGCCTGGCCAGCTTCCAGGCCGAAGACAGCTTCATGCCCCGGCAGCTCACCAAGCGGGGGCACCGCCTGGTGTTCTCCAACGGCATCATCGCCCTCGCCGTCGCCGCCGGCGTCCTCGTGGTGATCCTGGGGGCCGACGTCACCAAGCTGATCCCCCTCTACGCCATCGGCGTGTTCACCTCGTTCTTCCTCTCCCAGCTCGGCATGGCCCGCCGCCATCTGCGCATCAAGGAGCCGAAGTGGAAGATGGGCCTGGCGATCAACGGTGTCGGCGCCTTCGTCACCGGCATCGTCACCATCGTGATCGCCGCCGCCAAGTTCACCGACGGGGCGTGGGTGATCATCCTGCTCATCCCGATCTTCGTGTGGGTCGTGGTGCGGCTGAACCACCAGTACGAGGCGGAGAAGGCCGAGCTCCACGACGACGCCCTCGAAGCCGCCGAGGCCCCGATCCTGCGGCGCCACACGGTGCTGGTGCTCATCGACCGCATCGACCGCACCGCCGCCCGGGCCATCCAGTACGCCCGCACGCTCACCCCCGACGACCTCCGTGCTGTGCACATCGCCGTCGACGAGGTCCACGCCGAGGAGCTGGCCGACGAGTGGAGCCACCTGGCCCTCGCCCGGCTGCCCCTCGAGATCCGTGAGTGCCCCGATCGCCGCATCAACCGGTCGGTGCTCGAGCTGGTGGCGGAGGCCGCCGCCGACGGCCAGACCGAGGTCAGCATCCTCATCCCCCGTCGTGAGTACCGCTCGGCGTGGCACCGCTTCCTCCACGACCGCACCGCCGACGCCATCGCCAAGGCGATCGCCGACGTGCCCCACGCCAACGTGACCTTCGTGCCGTACCACCTCACCCAGACCACCAAGGGCCAGCACATCCACAAGGTCGCCCACGGCACCGTCTCCGGCACCGCCAACATCCACCACGGCGTCGTCGACCAGCCGTCGGGCACCGCCGGCGGTCACTGATGGCGCTGTTCTCCCGCACCGACAAGGCCGCCCAGGCCCGACTCGAGGCCGAGACCGAGGCCGCCTTCGAGGAGCTCGGACGATCCGCCCTCGAGGGCGTCATGCCCATCGGGCAGGTCGAGTGGCGCGAGCGGGTCAAGGTCGCCGGCCGGGTCAAGGCCCTGCGGGTGCAGCCGTGGTCGGAGAAGATCCTGAGCCTCGAGCTCACCCTGGTCGACGGCACGGGCGGGCTCACGGTCGTGTTCCTGGGCCGGCGCCACATCGGCGGCGTGCGCCTCGGCTCCCGCCTCGTGGTCGAGGGCACCGTGGCCGAGACCCGAAACCAGCTGGCGCTGCTCAACCCGGCCTACCAGCTGCTCCCGCACGAGGTCACGCTCCCCTACTGAGCGTTACCCTCGGCCCTCCGACGACAGGGAGGGACCGATGCCCATCACCAGCGGCTTCAACCACGTGGCGACGCTCACGCCCGACCTCGACCGCTTCGCCGAGTGGTACGGGCAGGTGTTCGGCGCCGAGGTCACGTTCCGGATGGAGGCCGAGGGCGACCACCCGCGGATGTTCATCCTCGACATGGGCGGCGTCGGTGCCCTGAACGTGTTCGAGGTGCCCGAGGAGGCCCTGATCGGCGACCGCCGCAAGGTGGGGGCCCGGGGGGCAATCGACCACTTCGGCCTCCACGTCGACTCGCGCGCAACCCTCGAGCAGGTGAAGCAGCGCCTGCTCGACGCCGGCGCCGACATCGGCGAGATCCAGAAGCTGGGCGACGAGTGGTCGCTGTTCTTCCGCGATGTCGACGGCATGGAGCTCGAGGTCTGCGCCCCGGCCGACTGAGCTGATCAGTCGGTGCGGGCGTTGACCTGGTTCATCGCCGCGTCGGCGCCCTGGGCCACGATCAGCTCCACGGCGTCGGCGGCGATCTCCACGGCCACGGCGAGCAGCTCGCGGTCGCTCTTGGCGACCTTCTTCAGCACGTGGTCGGCGCCGTGCTCCTTGCTCGGCGGCTTGCCCACGCCGATGCGGATGCGCACGAAGGCATCGGTGTGCAGGTGGGCCTTGATGGAGCGCAGGCCGTTGTGACCGGCCAGCCCGCCGCCGACCTTCACCCGCACCCGGCCGGTGGGCAGGTCGAGCTCGTCCTGCACGACGACGAGCCGGGTGGGGTCGTCGATGCCGAAGCGCCGCACGAGCGGCGCCACGGACTCACCGGAGAGGTTCATGTAGGTCGTGGGCTCGGCCAGGGCGACCCGCTGCCCGTCGATGCGCACCTCGTCGACGAGGGCGCGCTCCTTGCCCGCCTTCAAGCGGCCGCCGTGACGGCGAGCCAGGAGGTCGACGACCTCGAAGCCCACGTTGTGACGTGTCCCGGCGTACTCCTTGCCGGGGTTGCCCAGGCCGACGACGAGCCAGTCGGCAGGGGTGCCCCTGCGGGGCTTGTCGCCCCGGGAGCCGAACGCCACCTACTCGGCGTCGGCCTCGGACGGAGCCTCGGCAGCGGCGCCACCACGGGCAGCGGCCTCCTCGGCGGCGTCGGCGGCCTCGAGGTCGGCGATGGTGCCGCCGTGGTCGAGCTGCACGCTGAAGCGGGTGGCCACGCCGAGCACGACCTGGGTCTCGGGCTCCACGTCGGTGGAGACGCCGGCCGGGAGGACGAGATCGCCGACGGTGACGGAGTCGCCGATGTCGAGGTCGGAGATCTCGGCCTCGAGCTGCGAGGGGATGTCGGACGGCTTGGCCTTGACCGAGAGGGTCTTGAGGGGCTGGTCGACGATGCCACGACGGCTCTCGACCTGCTTGGCCTCGCCCACGAGGATGATCGGCACGTCGATGGCGACGAGAGCGTCGGGGTCGACCCGCAGGAAGTCGATGTGCAGGACGTTGCGCTTGACCGGGTGGCGCTGCAGGTCCTTGACGATGGCGAGGTCCTTCGTGCCGTCGACGTCGATCGTGATGAGGGCGTTGGTGCCGGCCTCGGTGCTGAGCGCACGGCGCAGGTCGGGCCAGGGCACGGACACGGAGACCGCGTCGCGGCCGAGGCCGTAGACGACGCCCGGAACCTGGCCGTCGGCCCGGAGGCGCGAGGACGAGCGGGAGCCGGCGATGCGGCCGGTTTCGGCGGTGAGGGTCAGGTCCATGGTGGGTGCTCCTGCGGTCGCCGGCGCGGTAGGGGGCGCGCCTGGCGGGGACGGTCGTGCAAACGGCTCGCAATCCTACCGGCCCGACCCCTCCGGTGCGAACCGGCCCCTTCCTGGGACCTCGTCCCCCACCGCTGCGGACCTTCGGCCCTGCCCCACGGAAGGCCCCCAGGGGACGCTGCGGGGGTCGTCACCTGATCCCTGGGAGCCACCAGATGTCGTCCTCTGCCACCACCACCGCCGCCACGGCCACCGACACCCCAGTCGTGCCCTCGGTGCACGATCCGCGGCCCGGACCCGTCGATCATGGTCGACGAGACCGACGTGTCCTACGGCCGGGCCATCGTCATCGGGTCGGCGATCGGGATCCTGCTGTTCACCGCCGCCATGTGGCTGATCGTGAAGGCGCTGGCGCCCGAGTGGTCGTCCGGCGCCGTCACCATCATCGCCGTGTGGTGCGGCATCTGGAGCGGCCTCTTCCTCGGCGGCACCATCGCCGTGGGCCGCTGGTCGTTGAAGCACGGCCACTGACCCACTGACCCACTCACCCGGTCGCGCCGCCGGGGCCTGCCACGACCGGAACCGTGGCGGCGCCCCGGCGGTGTCGCGCCCGGAGCCCCACCGGGGGTGCCGACCAGCCCTCAGGACTGGTTGTGGCCGTCGAAGATCTCGCTGACCGACGTGTCCTCGAAGACCGCGTCGATGGCGTCGGCGATGATGCCGGCGACCGAGAGGACCTCGATCTTGTCGAGCTGCTTCTCGGGCGGCAGCGGCAACGTGTTGGTGGTGACGACCTTGGAGATCACCGAGTTCTTGAGCCGGTCGATGGCCGGGCCCGAGAACACGCCGTGGGTGCAGGCGGCGTAGATCTCCGACGCACCCCGCGCCTTGAGCTGCTCGGCGGCGGCCACGATGGTGCCGCCGGTGTCGATCATGTCGTCGATGAGCACGCAGACACGGCCGTCGACCTCGCCGACGACGTCGCGGGCCTCGACGGTGTTCTTCACGCCCTTCACCCGGCGCTTGTGCACGATGGCGAGGTCGGCGTGGAGCTGGTTGGCGTAGCGCTCGGCGACCTTCACCCGGCCGGCGTCGGGCGACACGACGACGAGGTCCTCGCCGAGGCCGGCCATGTAGTCGACCAGCACCGGCATGGCCGTGAGGTGGTCGACGGGGCCGTCGAAGAAGCCCTGGATCTGGCCGGAGTGGAGATCGACGGAGATCAGCCGCTTGGCGCCGGCCGCCTTGAACATGTTGGCGACCAGCTTGGCGGTGATGGGCTCACGGCCCTCGGACTTCCGGTCCTGGCGGGCGTAGCCGTAGAAGGGGGCCACCGCGGTGATGCGCTTGGCCGACGCCCGCTTGGCGGCATCGACCATGATCAGCTGCTCCATGATCGCGTCGTTGACCGACATGCCGCCCTCGGTGCCGGCGTGGGTCTGGATGATGAAGACGTCGGTGCCGCGCACGGACTCGCCGAAGCGGGTGTGCAGCTCGCCGTTGGCGAACTGGCCCAGGTTGGCATCGCCCAGGGTCACCCCCAACCGCTCGGCGATCTCCTCGGCGAGCGGGAGGTTCGCTCGGCCCGACACGAGGTGCAGGCGCTTCTTGGTGATGAGTTCCATGGGGCCCCTCTGCGGCGCGACCACCGCCCCGTGGCCCCGGGACGGCTCAGGTGGAGACAGCAGTGTAGAACGGCCCGGGCCGGGCCCCCGCAGGGACGCTGCTGCCAGGCTCCAGCACGGCGAACGGTCCGAGGTGGGCGCCCTCGCCGATCTCGGCGTCGCGGCCCACGGTGTTCTCGACGACCGACCCGGCACCGACGATGCAGTCGACCAGCCGGGTGTTGGGGCCGAGCTCGGCGCCGGCGCCGACGATGCAGCGGCCCTGGAGGATCGTGTCGGGGAAGAGGGTGACGTCGGGGGCGAGGTCGACGGTGGCGTCGACGTAGGTGCGCTCCGGGTCGACCATGGTGACGCCCTTGCGCATCCAGCCCTCGTTGGTGCGGCGGCGCAGCTCGGACTCGGCGGCGGCCAGCTGGAGGCGGTCGTTCACGCCCTGGGTGTCGGCGGCGTCGTCGACCACCACGGCCGAGACCCGGTAGCCGGCCCCGGCGAGGACCTCGACGACGTCGGTGAGGTAGTACTCGCCCTGCGCGTTCTCGGGGCTGATGCGGCGCAGCGCGGGGCCGAGCACGCTGGCCCGGAAGCAGTAGATCGACGTGTTGACCTCGTCGATCTCCTTCTCCTCGTCGGTGGCGTCGGCCTGCTCGACGACCCGCATGACGCGGTCGTCGCGGCCACGCACCACGCGGCCATAGCCGGTGGGGTCGGACATGCGGGCCGTGAGGAGGGTGCAGGCGGCGTCGGAGGCCCGGTGGGCCTCGACCAGGGCGGCGATGGTGGAGGCCCGCAGCAGCGGCGTGTCGCCGGGCATCACGAGCACGTCGGCGTCGGCGTCGTCGAGCTCGTCGGGACCGAAGGCGGTGAGGGCCACGCCGACGGCGTCGCCGGTGCCGCGCTGCACGGACTGCTCGACGAACTCGAGCGGGGCCTCGGGGGCGGCGTCGAGGAGCTTCTTGGTGACCCGCTCGGCACCGTGGCCCACGACCACGACGGCGCGGGAGATCTCGCACTCGTCGAGCGAGTCGAGGACGTAGAGGACCATGGCCCGCCCACACAACAGGTGGAGGGGCTTGGGCCGGGTGGACCGCATGCGGGTGCCCTCGCCGGCGGCGAGCACGATGGCGGAGAGGGGCCTCTGGGTCATGGGCCCTTTCTAGTACGGTCGGGCACGCCTTTCGGGGGTGGTGTAATTGGCAACACACCAGGTTTTGGTCCTGGCTTTCGGGGTTCGAGTCCCTGCCCCCGAGCTCCTCCCCCCGTCCGGTGCGCCGACCTCGTTTCGCATGTCTCGGGTTGGCCCGGTATCGTGCACGCCGCCATGGGATCTCTTATCAAGAAGCGCCGCAAGCGCATGCGGAAGAAGAAGCACAAGAAGATGCTGAAGCGCACGCGCTTCCAGCGACGAGCCGCAGGCAAGTAGCCCTGCGGCCGCTGCGCCGGCCTCTTCACCACACGATCGAACTGCTCCCACCCGGCCAGAGGCCGGGTGGTTGCGCGTACGGGGTCCCCCGCCACCTACGCTCCGGCGCCATGGGGGACTTCACACCAGCGCGCCCGGACATCGTCCGGCGCCTCAACGCAATGGCCGCAGGCGTGGGTGGGGCACGGGCGATCGTGCCGCTCGACGCGGATGAGCTGATCGGGCTGGCCGTCGCCGCCACCGGGCTCGACGACTTCGGCGAGCCCGACTGGGAGGAGCCCTACCGGCGCCTCGTCGCCGCCCTCGACACCGACGCCCGGCTCAACGTCGTCGGCCGCCTCATGTGCCGCCACGACGCCCTGCGCCACCTGTGCGCCCGCCTCACCGTGCTCGACGCCCACCGGCGCGACCCAGCCCTCGCCGCCACGGCCGTGCCCGCCCCGGTCTTCATCACCGGGCCGGCCCGCTCCGGCACGAGCATCCTGCAGGAGCTGCTCGCCCTCGACCCGAACCTGCGCGCTCCCCTCGCCTACGAGATGGCCCACCCGGTGGTGGCCGACGACGTCGACGACGACACCCGGGCCTCGTGGGCCGAGTGCGAGTTCGACCTCTGGGGCGACGTCGACCCCGGCTTCCGGGCCGTGCACGACCTCGACGCCCGCCTGCCCGAGGAGTGCCTCTGGCTGATGGCCCCGCAGTTCGACATCGGCTTCTGGTCGACCAACGTCGACATCCCGGAGTGGATGATGTACCGGGCGGTGATGGATTCGGTGCCCGTCTACGACTTCCACAAGCGCTTCGTGCAGGTGCTCCAGGGCGGCACGCCCACCCCGTGGCTGTTCAAGTCACCGGTGCACCTGAGCCGCCTCGGCTCGCTCATGGCCGTCTACCCGGACGCCCGCATCATCCGCACCCACCGCGACCCGGTGAAGACGGTGGCCTCGACCGTGAGCACGCTCGCCCACGGTCGCTACACCCGTTCCGACGAGGTCGACACCCACGCCATCGCGGCCTCGTCGGTGTTCGGCCTCCAGATGATCCTGAACGGCACCGCTGCCCCCGAGGCGGCGCTGCCGGAGGGCCAGGTGGCCGAGCTCCAGTACCTCGACCTCATGGACGACCCGGTCGGGGCCGTGACGCGGGCCTACGACACGCTGGGGCTGCCGATGGCACCCGAGCTGCCGGGGCTCATGACCGACTACCTGGCCGCCCGCCCCAAGGGCCGCCTCGGCGCCCACACGTACTCCCTGGCCGACTACGGCCTCGACGAGGCCACCGTGCGCGCCGACTTCCTGCCCTACACCGACGCCTTTCAGGTCCCCTACGAGACCTGATCCGGGGCAGCCCGGTCAGCCGGCCGGGGTGGTGTGCACGACGAGGCGGCCATCACCGGGGAAGGCGCCCTCGACGAACCAGGTGGAGCCGGAGCCGGCCAGGCGGGGCCGCTGCCCGGCGACGTCGACGAAGCGGTCGCGCCACTCGGCCAGGCGGGGCTCGACCACGAGGGCGGCGGGCTCGAGGTCGTTGCCGTGGGCGCCGACCGGGCCACCGAGGTCGTCCCAGGCACGGTAGACGGCCGGGGTGGAGCAGCCGAAGGGCGGGGTCCAGAGCGTGAGGGTGCGCTCGACGAACGGCAGGGGCTCCACGACCTCGCCGATGCCCGTGACCCGGGCGCGGCCGCCGACCACGCAGAAGGCCACGTCGGCGCCGAGGCCGGCGGCGGCATCCAGATCGCCGAACCCGGCCCACCTGAGCACGGCGGCGGCATCGGCCGACCCGCCGCCGAGGCCGGCACCGGCAGGGATGCGCTTCTCGAGGCGCACGTGGGCGGTCCGCCCGGCGAGGGCGAGGGCCCGGCGCACGAGGTTGTCGTCGGTGGCCTCCACGGCGAGGCCGGCGCCGGTGGTGGCGTTAACCAGCTCCAGGCCGTCGCCCGGGCCCACCACGAGGGTGTCGGCCAGGTCGAGGGTGACCATCTCGGCGTCGATCAGGTGGTAGCCGTCGTCGCGCACACCGGTGACCCGCAGCGACAGGGTGAGCTTGGCGGGGGCCGACAGGGTCACGGGTTCCACCCCCGCATCATGGCCCCTCCCGCCCCTCCCACCCGCTTCTGGCACGCGTCGTGCACCTCAGGGGGCGCACAGCGCATGCCAGCACACGAAGGGTCGGGGTCGACCGGCGAGCCGGGATCGGGTCAGGCGACGGGGTGGGCGGCCACGGCGGCGGTGAGGGCGCCCCACTGGGCGACGCCGAGCTGCTCGGGCCGGGTCTGGGGATCGACCCCGGCAGCGGCGAACGCCTCGGGGCCCACGGTGCCGGCGAGCGAGCGGCGCAGCATCTTGCGGCGCTGGCCGAAGGCCTGGCGCACGAGCAGCATCAGGTCGTCGTGGTCGACGTCGACCGACGGCTCCGGCAACCGGGTGAGGCGAACCAGCACACTCTCGACCTTGGGTTGAGGGATGAAGACCGTGGCCGGCACCTTGGCCACGACCTCGGCGGTGGCCCACAGGGCGACCTTCACCGAAGGGATGCCGTAGGTGCCGCTGCCGGGAGGGGCGGCCAGGCGCTCCCCGACCTCCCGCTGGACCATCACCAGCATCCGGTGGATGGCCGGGACGTCGTCGAGCAGCTGCAGCACGATCGTGGTGCCGACGTTGTACGGCAGGTTGGCCACGAGGGTCCAACGGTCGTGGCCGGCGAGCAACTCGGTCCAGTCGACCTCGAGGGCGTCGCCCTGCACCACCCGCACGCCGAGGGGCGCCACGACCTCCTCGAGCACGGGGACGAGGTGGCGGTCGAGCTCCACGGCCGTGACCTGGGCGCCCGACTCGGCGAGGGCCGTGGTGAGCGACCCGACGCCCGGGCCGATCTCGACCACGGGATCACCCGGCCCCACCTCCGCCAGGCGGACGATGCGGCGCACGGTGTTGGGGTCGGCGACGAAGTTCTGACCGAGGGCGCGGCTCGGGCTGAGACCGTGGCGTTCGAGCAGCTCGACGATCTCGCGGCGGGTGAGGGTCACCGCCGGAGGCTACGGCGTCAGCCGCAGGCCCCGCCCCAGGGGGCCCGGCCGTACTGACGCAGCATCGACAGCGCCACGGCGTCCTGGTCGGCGGGGGCGGCCCGGTTGGGACGGACACCGACGAGGTCGGAGCGGCCCATGCTGCGGGCCACGGCGTCCCAGCCGCCCTGGTAGATCTGGTAGGCGCCCATGAAGGTGCCGCTGGGGTCGACGGCGGTGTAGTCGCCGTGGGACTCACGCTGGCGCACGCAGGCGAGGAAGTTGGACTCGGAGGCCGTGGGCACCGGGCCGGCCGGAGGCGGCGCGGGTGCGGCGACCCTGGGGGCCGTCGTCGTGGTGGGGGCCTGGGGCTTGGCCGCCGCCTTGGGGGCGGTGGTGGTGGGCGCCTTCGGGGCCGCCGTGGTGGCGGTGGTGGCCGCCGGCGCCGCGGTGGTGACCGTGGTGGACGGAGCCGTGGTGCTGGGCGCCTCGGACGGGCTGACGGCCACGACCATGCTGGGCTCGGGCACCTCGGTGTCGACAGCCGAGACATCCGACGACGTGCCGCCGTGCCCACCCATGAGGTCGAGCACGAGCAGCGGCAGGCACAGCAGCGTGATCGCGAGGGCGATCACGAGGCGGCGCTGCGTCGGGTGCAGGAGGGAGTTCAGAGCTGCGTCTCTTCTCTCGGCGACAAGGTCCTGGCGTGGACGAAGAGCCGCCGAGATCACCCGCGTGGGTGTGCCCGTCGTGCCAACTCCGCCCGGAGCCGTCCCGGCAACCTAGGCGTGTCGCAACACAACTGCAACTTTCGACATGGCGTCGAGACACCTGTCACCCCTTGGAAAACTGCACCGTTCGTGGAGGTCGACGGGAACCCTCGACCTGAGCTTGACACCCTCGACGGCCGGTCGAGGGTTGCCGACTCCGCCCCTCCGGGTGCACCCGGGCGGGACGTCAGTCGGGCAGGCCGTACACCCGGGCGGCGTTGGCCCAGGTGGCCGCGGCGACGGCCGCCAGCTGGGCGTGTTTGACGTCGGCCACGGTCTCGCCGACCAGGGTGACGAACGCCGGCTGGTTGGGCCGGCCGCGGTGGGGCACCGGGGCCAGGAACGGCGAGTCGGTCTCGACCAGAAGGCGGTCGAGCGGGCACAGCTCGACGGCCTGCCGCACCTCGGGGGCGCCCTTGAACGTGACGACGCCGCTGAACGACAGGTGGGCACCCAGGTCGAGGCAGCGCCGGGCCTCGTCGGGCCCCCCGGTGAAGCAGTGGATCACCGTGCGGGCGGGCACGCCCTCGGCCACGAGGATGTCGAAGGTGTCCTCCCAGGCCTCCCGGGTGTGCACGACCAGCGCGAGGTCGTGGGCGTGAGCCAGGGCGATCTGGGCCGCGAACGACTCCCGCTGCACCTCGCGTGGCGAGTGGTCGTAGTGGTAGTCGAGCCCGCACTCCCCCACGGCCACGACCTCGGGCTCGGCCAGCAGGGCCTCGATGCCGTCCCAGCCGTCCTTGGCGTCGTGGGGGTGCACGCCGGCGGTGGCCCAGACGCCCTCACGGGTGCGGGCCACCTCGATGGCCGTGCGCGACGACGCCAGGTCGGTGCCGACGGTGATCAGGCGCTCGACGCCGGCCGAGCGCGCCGCGGCCACGGCCTCGTCGGCCGACGGCCCCCGCTCGGCGGTGAGGTCGAGATGGCAGTGGTCGTCGGTCCAGCGCAGGGCCACGGCGATCGTCCCGGACCGGCTCAGTCGGCCTTGGGCACGGTCATGCGGGGGAAGAGCGGATCGCCCTTCACCACCGGGAGCCCACCCGGGTAGCCGCCCCACCCCGCCGCCTCGGGCAGGCGCTGCTCGCCCGGCACGCCGGGCAGGCCGATGCGGGCCCAGACCTGCTCGCAGATCGAGGGCATGGCGGGCGTGGCGAGGATGGCGACGAGGCGCAGGACCTCGAGGGCGTCGCCCATGACGGCGTCGAGCTCCGGGCCCGGCTCCATCTTCCAGGGCTCGTTGGCCTCGAGGTGGGCGTTGGCCGCCCCGATGAGCTTCCAGGTGGCCTCGAGGGCGAGGCTGGGGGCGATGTTCGCCCACCCGGCCGCGGTCTCGGCGTAGGACTCGGTGGCCACGGCGGCGAGGGGCGAGTCGGGCGAGGGGGCCGGGCCCACTCCCCCGCACTTCTTGCCCACGACGGTGGCCACCCGCGACAGCAGGTTGCCGAGGTTGTTGGCCAGGTCGGTGTTGAACCGGTTGACCATGCCCTCGTAGGAGAAGTCGCCGTCGGGGCCGAAGGGGTTGTCGCGCAGGAAGTGGTAGCGGAACCCGTCGACGCCGAAGTCGGCCACGAGGTCGGCCGGGAAGATCTGGTTGAGGCGGGTCTTCGACATCTTCTCGCCGCCGACGAGCAGGAAGCCGTGGACGGCGACCTTGCTGGGCGGGTCGATGCCGGCGGCCAGGCACATCGCCGGCCAGTAGACGCAGTGGAACCGCAGGATGTCCTTGCCGATGAGGTGGTGCACGACCGGCCACCACGTCTCGAAGCGGTCGGGGTCGGAGCCGTAGCCCACCGCGGTGGCGTAGTTGATGAGCGCGTCGTACCAGACGTAGAAGACGTGGCCCTCGTCCCACGGCACCGGCACGCCCCAGGTGATGGAGGTGCGGGAGACCGAGACGTCCTCGAGGCCCTGGCGGATGATGCCGAGCGCCTCGTTGCGCTTGCCCTCGGGCTGGACGAAGTCCGGGTGGGCCTCGTACCAGTCGAGCAGGGGCTGGGTGAACTTCGAGAGCTCGAAGAACCAGTTGTCCTCCTCGAGCCACTCGACCGGCTTGCCGTGGATCGGGCAGTTGCCGTCGATCAGGTCGGCCTCGGTGTAATAGGCCTCGCACGGCACGCAGTAGAGGCCGGCGTAGGTGCCCTTGCGGATCCAGCCGTTGTCGTGGATCGCCTGCATGAACGCCTGCACCGACTCCTTGTGCCGCGGCTCGGTGGTGCGGATGAAGTCGTCGTTGCTGATGCCGAGCAGCTCCCACACCTCACGGAAGCGGGCGCTGGTGATGTCGGCCTGCTCCTGGGCGGTGATGCCGTTGGCCTCGGCCGAGCGCTGCACCTTGAGGCCGTGCTCGTCGGTGCCGGTGAGGAAGAAGACGTCGTCGCCGAGGAGGCGGTGCCAGCGGGCGAGGGCGTCGGCGGTGACCGTCGTGTAGGCGTGCCCGATGTGGGGCACGTCGTTCACGTAGTAGATCGGGGTGGTCACGTAGAAGGGTTCTGACACGGGGGCAAGGCTACGGGGCGGCGACAACCCCGGACGAAACCGTTCTGCCGGGCTCAACCGCGAGGCCGCGAGCGGCGGGCATCGACCCACCGAGGCCGCGACCTCAGGGACCCTGTCGGCCGCGGGAAGCGGAGTCCGTCCGGGCGGGATCCCCGCCGCTGCCCGTGCGGATCTCGTCGCCGCGCATCGCGTCGAGGGCACGACCGACGGCCTCGAGCTCGACGACTCCCCCTTCCAGGTAGGCCTCCCAGGCCACGCCTCGGCCGTCGGCGTCACGGCACCGCGTGGACCAGCGACCGAGCAGCCCCTCCGCCGCCACGGAGGCGTCCACCCCAGTGGTGCGCATGGTCCGCTCCAGCTCGGCGAGCGCGGCCAGACGCCCCTCCGCCCGCTTGACCAGTGCGAGATCAGGCCCGCTCACCCGGCACAGCGATCGCCCGGCGGCAACCTCCTGGAGGTCCACCTCGGCCCGTGCCCGGTGGAGAGCGACGAGGTGCCGGGGGTCGGCAGGTGCCGGCGTCGTCGGGACCGTCGGGACCTTCTCCACTTCATCCCATCCACAGCACCCCATCGGGCCTCCTCGTGACGGGCCCGTCGCTCAGAAGATCGCGACGAGCGAGCGGCCTGCGGTGTAGATCGCGACCGCCACCAGCAGGTAGACGAACCATCGTTGGAGCACCGTCGGATCCTTCGTACCAGCGAGCCGGGTGCCCGCACGGAGCCCGAGCAGGCTGGTGGTCATGAACGGCACGATCACCGACCAGTCGAGGCTGCCTCCCTGGAGACGGGTCGAGAGTGCCACCGCCGAGTTGATCGCGATGACGAGCAATGACGTCCCGACCGCCTCCGGCATGGTGAACCCCAGTGCGAGCACCAGCCCGGGAACGATGACGAAGCCGCCACCGACCCCGAAGAACCCGGTGAGCAGGCCCACGACGGTGCCGGCCACCGCGACCTTCATCACGACGGCCGGTTCGATCCGCACCCGGGTGAGGGTCAACGCGTCAGGGGCATCGGCAGGCGAGCCCCGGCCGAGCACCCACCGCCCCCGGCTCCGTGCGGCACCCGCGTGCGTCGCCACATCGCGCCGGCCGCGACCAGCATGAGGACGGAGAACGCCAGGAGCAACGCGTCCGGGTCGACGGACTTGTTCCAGTTCGAGCCGAGCAGGGAGCCCCCGACCCCGGCGAGGCCGAAGATGACGCCAGGGACGACCCGGACCCGCCCCGCCTTCCAGTGGGGGACGATGCCGATCAACGACGTCACCCCGACCAGGATCAGCGAGGTCGTCGTCGCCTGCTTCGGCGTCTGGCCGGCCCCGTAGACGAGCGCGGGGACGGCCAGGATCGAGCCGCCTCCCCCGAGCGCACCGAGGGAGAGGCCGATCAGGAAGCCGAGCGGGGACGTGACGATCGCCCGCCAGTTCATCTCAGGTCACCGAGCCAGGGGTGCCGCCGTCGGTGATCACCGGGTTGCCCTCGCGGGCCCAGGCCCCCATGCCGCCGACCATGTTGACGGCGTCGAAGCCCTGCTGCAGCAGCCATGCCGTCACCGCGCCGGACCGGTTCCCGGACCGACAGATGCAGGCGATGCGCCTCGAGGCGTCGAGCTCATCGAGCCGTTGCGGCAGCTCGCCCATCGGCACGTGCAGCGCGTCGGGGGCGTGCCCGGCCTCCCACTCGAAGTCCTCCCGGACGTCGAGGCGCAGCAAGGTCTCGTCGGTCGCCACGCCCCGGGGGCTCAGCTCCGGGAGGTCGGCGGGCGTCTCGGCGCCGGCCCAGGCGGTGTAGCCACCGACCAGGTCGGACACGTCCGTGAAGCCGTGGGCGCGCATGAGGCTGGAGGCGATGGCGGAGCGGTAGCCGCCGGCGCAGTAGACGACCGTCGGAGCTGCCGGGTCGAGCTGCCCCATGTCGTGCAGCAGGGCCGGGAGCCCGATGGTGCGGGCGCCGGGAATGGTGCCGAGAGCGGTCTCGCTCGGGTTGCGGATGTCGACGACGACCAGGTCGGGAACGCTCTCGATCCGCGCCGCCAACTGTCCGACCGCGAGCCGGGAGAGGCGCTCGACCTGATCCGGATGAGCGACGAAGGTCTCGATGGGGTCGGCGAGAGCCCCGACGACCGTGTCGAAGCCGATGCGGGCGAGACGGGTGTGGGCCTCGGACTCCGTGCCCGGGTCGGCGATCAGGACGATCGGGGTCCCCGGCTCCATCACCTCTCCCGCGTACTCCGCGAATCGACCGTCGAGCCCCACGTTCACCGAGCCACGAAGGTGTCCCGCCGCGAACGCCTGGTTGTCACGGCAGTCGACGACGACGGCGCCTTCGCCCTGGTGGGCCAGAACCTCGTCGAGGGTCAGTGCCGGCACCGGATGGTCACCGGAGAGCAACTCGCGCTCCTGACGGTTCTTGGTGGCGGCGAAGAGGAAGTAGAGGGGTGCGACCGACTGGCCCTCGGTGACCGCCTCCACGAAGCCGTCGATCGACATGGGAGCGAGCGCGTAGTTGGTACGCCGCTGCTCGCCGATGGTCGACACCGTCTCGGTGGAGAGGTTCTTCCCGCACGCCGAGCCTGCGCCGTGCGCGGGGAAGACCCTGGTCTCGTCGGGGAGCGTCAGCAGCTTGTCGTGCAGGGAGTGGAAGAGCTCCCGGGCCAGATCGTCCGCGGTGTACCCCACCGCGGCGAGCAGGTCGGGACGCCCGACGTCGCCGATGAAGAGGGTGTCGCCGGTCAGCACGCCGTACGGGGCGTCGTCGGGGCCGTGCTCACGGACGACGATCGAGATGGACTCGGGAGTGTGGCCCGGCGTCTCGAGGATCTCGAGGTCGACCGTGCCGAGCGAGATGCGATCACCGTTGCCGAGGGTCTCGATGGGGAACTCGACCCGACCGGCCGCGGCCTTCCCGTAGACGATGGCGGCGCCGGTGGCGGCCGCCAACTCGAGGTGGCCCGAGAGGAAGTCGGCGTGGAAGTGCGTCTCGATGACGTGGGTGATCCGCAGGCCGGCCTCGTCCGCGTCGGCGAGGTACTGGGCCACGTCTCGCTGCGGGTCGACCACGACGGCACGACCACTGCCGGTGTCACCGATCAGGTAGCTCGCGTGAGAGAGACAGTCCAGGTAGTACTGCTGGAACACCATCCGAAGACACCTCCAGTGCCGAAGCCGATACCGTGAACAACATACCCCCTGGGGTACCTATTCCGCTAGCCCTGACGGTGTCCACGCCGACGCCGGCGGAGGCTGGGTCCGACCGGCACGGTCGCCGCCCCAGCTGGTAGACACGGGCCGCGCCGGGCGGGCGGTCCGCCTCGTTGCCAGGGGGAGACGAGAGAGATGCCGCTCAGCCGGTTGGACGAGTACCTGACCCACCAGTTCCCGGAGCCGGTCGACACCGTCTACACGGCCGACCGCAACTTCTACGACCGGTACTACTTCAACCTGTACGGACCGGGCGACGAGCTGTTCCTCGTGGCCGGCCTCGGGCAGTACCCGAACCTCGGCGTCACCGACGCCTTCGTCACGTCGCCCACGACCAGGTGCAGACCACGGTGCGGGCGTCGCGGGAGCTCGGCTCCGACCGCCTCGACACGAGCGTCGGGCCGCTGCGTGTCGAGGTCATCGAAGGCCTGCGCTCACTGCGCCTCGTGTGCGAGCCCAACGAGTTCGGCGTCGCCTACGACCTGCGCTTCGACGCCACCACCGAGGCGCTGGCCGAGCCCAAGACCATCAGCCGGGCCGGCACCCGCATCACCCAGGACACGTTCCGCTACGCCCAGGTCGGCGCCTGGACCGGCACCCTCGAGGTCGGCGGCACGACCTACGAGGTCACCCCCGACACCTGGCGGGGCGCCCGCGACCGCAGCTGGGGCGTCCGCCCGATCGGTGAGCCCGAGCCCAAGGGCATCCAGGCCAAGTTCGACCCGTCGGGCTCGATGGGCTTCCTGCACAACTGGCTGCCCATCCAGTTCGACGACCACATGATCAAGATCACGATCGACAACGACCACGCCGGCCGCCGCGTGCAGGAAGAGGCCATGCTGCTGTGGTCGCTCGGCTCCGACCGCCCCGACGAGCACCTCGGCCGCCCCGAGATCGACATCGAGTACCACCCCGGCACCCGCGAGGTCCGCCAGGGCACGATCTGGTTCAGCGGCGACGGCGCCTCGTCACTCCGCATCACGGCCACCCCGCTGCGCACCGTGTACCTGAAGTCGGGCTCGGGCTACCACTGGGACGGCACCTGGGGCCACGGCGTCTGGCAGGGCGCCGAGACCAAGGTCGAGGGACTCGTCGACCCGGTCGGTGCGCCGACCGAGCGACATCACCTGGCGTGGCTCAACGAGACGCTCTCCCGCTTCGAGACGAACGACGGCCGTGTCGGTCACGGCATGTGGGAGAACCTCTGCATGGGCCTCTACCTGCCCGCCGGCTTCGACCGCCCCGACGCCGTTGCCCCCTGAGCCACCGACCGGCGAGGCCGGATCGGAACCGGTGAACGGTGACGGATCGACATCGCCGCTCCGGCGCCCGACGGGCGAGACTGACCCGATGCCGACGAGCGACATCCTCCACCTCGAGCCACACGGCGTCGACACCTACGTCGGCAGCGGACCGCAGTACCCGTGGGGCGGCCTCTACGGCGGCCAGATCGTGGCCCAGGCCCTGCGCGCCGCCATCCTGAGCCTGGGCGACGAGGCCATGGAGCCGCACTCCCTGCGGGCCTACTTCATCCGCCCGGGCGACCACGACGAGCCGGTGCGCTACGAGGTCGACCGCCTCCGCAACGGCAAGTCATTCACCACCCGTCGTGTCGTCGCCCGCCAGGCCATCGGGGCCATCCTCAACCTCGAGGCGTCGTTCACGACACCGGCCGAGGGTCAGTCCCTCACCCGGGTGCCGATGCCCGACGTCGACGGCCCCGAGGCCGGCCGCGACGACGCCTGGACCGACCTCTTCGAGCGCCGCCTGCTGCCCTTCGACTTCGGCAGCGGCGAGGTGTTCGAGTGGCTGCGCCTCCGGGAGAACGTCGGCGACCACGGGGCCGCGGCCTTCGCCTTCCTGTCCGACGACGTGCCCACCGACGCCGTGCGGTGCCTCATGCTCGAGCCCGGCGGCTCGGTCGAGGAGTTCGACCGCCAGTGGTTCATGGTGAGCCTCGACCACACGGTCTGGTTCCACGACCGGGTCGACCCCGACGAGTGGCACCTCCACGCCTTCACCTGCGACCGCGTTGTCGGCGACCGCGGCCTCACCCACGGGCGGGTGTACTCCGCCGACGGCCGCCACGTGGCGACGATCGCCCAGGAGGTCCTGGTGCGGCGCCGACGGGACTGATCCCTACGCCGGCTAACGGGCGACGGCGTACCCGCCGTCGGCCACGATCATGTGGCCGGTGACGTAACTCCCGGCGTCGGAGACGAGCAGGAGGGCCGGCCCGACCATCTCGTCGGCCTCGGCGATGCGCTTCTGGAAGCTGATCTCCTTCATCCGCTCCACCGCCTCGGGCCCGGTGTTGCGCACCATGTCGGTGTTCACCGTGCCCGGGGCGAGGGCGTTGACCCGCACGCCGTGGGGTGCCCACTCCGCCGCCATGTTGCGGGTGAAGGCCAGCAGCGCCGCCTTGCCCCCGGCGTACATCGACGTGCCCGGCGCATGGGTGAGCGCCCCGACCGTGATCACGTTCAGGATGGCGGCGTGGGCGCTCTGCTTCAGGTGGGGCAGCGCCGCCTGGGACAGGAAGATCGGGCCGCGCAGGTTCACCGAGAACGACTTGTCCCACGCCTCCGGGGTGACCGAGTCGAGGGCCATCTGCAGCGGGTTGGCCGCGTTGTTCACCACGATGTCGATGCCGCCGAAGCGCTCGACCGTCGTGTCGACCAGGGCCGACAGCTGCTCCAGCTCGCCCATGTGGGTGGGCACGCCGAGGGCCTGCGCCCCCTGGGCCCGCAACGCCGCCTCGGTCTCGGCGCAGGCGTCGGCCTTGCGGGAGGCGACGACCACGTTGGCCCCGACGGCGGCGAAGGCCTCGGCCATCGCCCGGCCGATGCCCCGGGTGCCTCCGGTGATGATCGCGGTGCGACCGGTGAGGTCGAAGAGCTGGTTCACGTCGTCGCGGTTCATGGCGGTCGCCTCCTGGCAGCGGTGCGGGCACGGGCGCCCCGGCGCCCCCCGGCGCCACCGGTGCCCGACAGTACGGTGTGCGCCGATGCCCTCCAGCAACGCGGCGATGGTCATGGCCGGGCCGGGCGCCCCGCCCCAGCTCGAGCAGCGCGCCGTCCCCGAGCCCGGCGCAGGCGAGGCTCTCGTGCGGGTCCGGGCCGTCTCGCTGAACTACCACGACCTCGTGAACCTCATCGGGCTCATCGACGGGCCGTGGCCCCGGGTGCCGATGACCGACGGCGCCGGAGAGGTCGTGGCCGTCGCCCCCGACGTGCGAGGCCTCTCGGTCGGTGACCGGGTGATCGGCGCGTTCCACCCCACGTGGCTGGCCGGCCCTCCCACGCCGGCGGCCAAGCGTTCCTGCCCCGGCGACACCGGCGACGGCTGGCTCCAGCAGCACCTCACCTTCCCGGCGGCGGCGTTGGTGCAGATCCCCGACGCCCTGTCGTTCGAGGATGCGGCCACCCTCCCCTGCGCCGGCACGACGGCCTGGAGCTCGCTGCGGGAAGCCGACCTCAGGCCGGGCGACACCGTCGTCACCCAGGGCACCGGCGGCGTGTCGATGCTCGCCGTGCAGCTGGCCAAGGCCCACGGCGCCACGGTGATCGCGACGTCGTCATCGGACGACAAGCTCGGGCGCGCCCGTGAGCTCGGGGCCGACCACACGGTGAACTACCGCACGACGCCCGACTGGGAGAAGGAGGTGCGGGCCGTCACCGGTGGCCGCGGCGCCGACCTGGTGATCGACGTCGCCGGCCAGGAGACGCTCGGGCGCTCGGTTCGCGCCGTGCGCATGGGCGGCACCGTGACCGTCACCGGCATCCTCTCCGGCGTGGGCGCGGCCGAGGTTCCCGTCGCCCAGGTGATGACCCGCAACGTCCGCCTCGTCGGGGTGACCACCGGCAGCGCAGCGACCCTGGCCGACCTGTGCGCGGCGGTCGCGGCCAACGGCATCCGCCCCCCGATCAGCCACGTGCTCGGGTGGGACGAGCTGCCCGAGGCCGTGCGGGTGATGAACGCCGGCGAGCACGTCGGCAAGGTCGTCCTGCGCATCCCCTGACGGTCGAGGTGCCGGCCCGACGACCCGGGCGCTCAGGCCCCGTGCATCACCACGCCGCGGATGTTGCGGCCGGCGAGCAGGTCGTCGACCGCCACGTTCACGTCGTCGAGCGGGTACCGGTGGGTGATCATCTCGTCGAGCTTCAGCTTCCCGGCCCGGTAGAGGTCGATCTGGCGCAGGATGTCGACCGGCGGACTGCACATGCCGAACAGCGAGCCCTTGATGGTCTTCTGCATGCCCGCCAGCATCAGCAGGTGGACGGGGATGGCGGCCGGCTCGCTGAGCGCCGCCATGCCGGTGACGACCACGGTGCCGCCCTTGGCCACCGCGTCGAACGCCAGGCCCACGTCGGCGTTGGTCGGCTGGCCCATGCACAGGATCGCCGACTCCGCCCCCTGCCCCTCGGTGATCGAGCGCACGAAGTCGGTGGCCTCGGCGATGTCGGCGTAGGTGTGGGTGGCGCCGAGCTTCTCGGCCATCTCCCGTTTGAACGGCACGGGGTCGACCACGACCACGGTGGCGGCGCCGGCGAGTGCCGCGCCCTGCACCGCGCTCATGCCCACGCCGCCGGCGCCGAGCACCATCACGTTGTCGCCGGGGCGGACGTCGGCGGAGTTGGTGGCCGAGCCGAGGCCGGTGCCGACGCCGCAGCCGAGCAGGCAGACCGTCTCGAGCGGCACGTCGTCGGGCACCTTCACCAGGGAGGTCTCCGAGACCACGGCGTACTCGGAGAAGGTCGAGATGAGCAGGAACTGATGGAGGTCGGCGCCGTCGTGGTGCATCCGGTAGGTGCCGTCGGGCATGGGGCCGACCTGGAGGTGGGCGCCGAGCTGGCACAGGTTGGTGCGGCCCTGGGCGCAGTAGCGGCAGCGCCCGCAGCTCGGGATGAACGACGCCACCACGTGGTCGCCGGGCGCGAGGCCCACGACTCCGGGCCCGACCTGCTCGACCACGCCGGCACCCTCGTGCCCGGCGCACATCGGCAGGGGCCCCGCGTGGCTGCCGTCGAGGAAATGGACGTCGCTGTGGCAGAGCCCGCTCGCGACGTAGCGCACCAGCACCTCGTGGGCCCTCGGCTCGTCGACCTCGACGTCGACGACCTCGTAGCGGCCCGGGCTCTCGAACAACACTGCGGCGCGTGATCTCATCGGTCCCCCCGACGCTCGATGGCGCGGCTGATGCTGCCAGACGGAGGCGCGCACCGCTCCCCGGAGCGACTCCCCGGCGGCCGGTAGGGTCCGGCCCGATGAAGATCGACGTCATCTGCAACGGAGACCTGGCCACCGCCGCCGACGCAGGGCGCTCGGCCGAGGCGGGCGGCTACGACGCCGCCCTGTTCCCGGAGATCGCCCACGACCCGTTCCTGCCCGTGGCGCTCGCGGCCCAGGCGACCGAGCGGGTCGAGCTGTTCACCGGCATCGCCGTTGCCTTCGCCCGCAACCCGATGAGCGTCGCGGTCACGGCCAACGACCTGCACCGGCTCTCCGGCGGCCGGTTCGTGCTCGGCCTCGGGAGCCAGATCAAGCCGCACATCACCAAGCGTTTCTCGATGCCGTGGTCGCACCCGGCCGCCCGCATGCGCGAGTACGTGACGGCACTGCGCGCCATCTGGGCCTCGTGGGAGGAGAGCACCCCACTCGACTTCCGCGGCGACTTCTACACCCACACCCTGATGACCCCGATGTTCGACCAGGGCCCCAGCGAGCACGGCTCACCCAAGGTGTTCGTGGCGGCGGTCGGCCCCGCCATGACCCGGGTGGCCGGCGAGGTGGCCGACGGCCTGATGGCCCACGGCTTCACCACCCCCGCCTACTTCCGCGACGTCACCATGGCCCACCTCACCGAGGGCCTGGCCGCCGCCGGACGCGACCGGGCCGACGTGGAGGTCACGGTGCCGCTGATGATGGTGGTCGACGGCCCGGACCGCGAGAAGAGCCTCCAGGCCACCCGCATGCAGCTCGGCTTCTACGGGTCGACGCCCGCCTACCGGCCGGTGCTCGAGCACCACGGCTGGGGCGACCTCGGCGACGAGCTCAACCGCCTCTCGAAGGCGGGTGACTGGGTGAAGATGGGCGAGGCCATCGACGACGAGGTCGTGGAGACCTTCGCCATCGTGGCCGACCGCGACAGCATCGCGGCGGCCGTGCAGGAGCGCTTCGGCGGCCTGGTCGACCGCGTGCAGACCAGCCTCGAACCCGCCCTGTTCCGTCAGGGCTGAGCGCACCGCCCGGGCGAGGCGCCCTCAGGGTCGGCTGGCCACCCAGAGGTCCTCGGCCGGCCAGTCCCGGGCCCACTCGGCGGTGACGATCTCGTAGTAGTCGGGGCTCTCGGAGCCGTCGTCGGCGTGCAGCTCGTGGAGCGCCTCGACCCGTAGGCCGGCGGCCCGCAGCTCCCGGATCACGTCGCCGTGCCCGGGATGGTGCTCGACCCCTCCCCCGGGCCACTCGATGCGCCGCAGCTCGTGCTGGGGGCGCAGCAGCCGGTCGCCGGCGACGCCACCCTCGGCCGGCACGCAGAGGCCGGCCAGCACGCTGTTGGTGAGGAACACCAGCCGCCCACCGGGCCGCAGCAGCCGGGCCGCCTCGGGCAGCCAGCGGGCCGGGTCGCACCACGGGGCGACGCCGTACTCGCTGACCACCAGGTCGAACGAGCCCGAGCGGAGGGGGACCACGTCGCCGGTGGCCTCGACCAGCGGGAACGCCGGGCCGAAGGCGGCCTGGCAGCGCCGGGCGGTGACGAGCTGCTCCCGGCTGAGATCGACCCCGACCACCCGGGCACCGCGGCGGGCGGCCTTCGCCGCCAGCGAGGCGGTGCCGCACCCGAGCTCGCACAGGTCGATCCCGTCGAGGGCGCCCAGCACCCCGAGCGTCACCTCGGGCACCTGGAACAGGCCCCACCCGATCTCGTCGCTCGCCCACCGGCGGGCGGCCTCGGCGTCGGTGTGCTCGGTCGACACCCACGCCCACAGCTCACGGTTGTGCCGCAGCACGTCGGAAGGGATCTCGGGGTCGGGGCTGGTCACGCCGCCATCATCGCCCGTGTCGGGCCCTCAGGCGTCCGGACGCGCCGATCGCCCGCCCCCGGAGGGACGGGCGATCGTGGTTCCCAGGAGGGTCCGGCAGAGCCGGCAGGGACAGACAGTGGGTCAGTTGGCCTTGGCCAGCTGGTAGGCGGCCTTCTTGAGCGCCTGGTTCGGGTTCTCCGGGAGCTCGGTCAGCGGGGTGGCCACCGAGGCCACGGTCGGGCCGAACTGGTCGGCGGCCGGCTGCAGCGCGGCGAGGTCGAACTTGAAGATCTCGGCGGCCGTGCCGGACAGGACCTGCTGGATCTGCTCGGGCTTCAGGTGGCCCATGACCTGGCGCAGGTGCTCGTGGGTGTACGGGAACGTGCCCTCGTCGTGGGGGTAGTCGCTGCCCCACATCACCCGGTCGACGCCGAGCATGACGGCGGCGTCCATGTCACGGGGCGACGGCTGGCTGACGCCGACGTAGCAGTTCTGCTGGAAGTACTCGGTGGCCGACTTCGGCGGAACGATCTCCCCCGGGATGCGCATCTCGCCGGCGGTGTTGGACCGCACGCTGTCCATCAGGATGTCCAGCTTCTCCAACTGCTCCGGGATCCAGGCGCAGCCGGCCTCGGTGAGGGTGAACTTGAGGTTCGGGAAGCGCTCGAACACGCCGCCGAGGATCATGTAGGTCAGCGGGCGCTGGCCGTAGAACGGGATCTCCTCGAAGTGCACCAACGGCATGGCGGGAGCCGGCTTGTAGACCGGGCCACCGGTGCCGACGTGGGCGTTCACCGGGATGTCGAGCTTCTCGCAGAGGGCCCACACCGGGTCGTAGATGGGGTCGTACAGCGGGGCGAGCCAGTCACAGGTCGGGGGCACCGAGCCGATGAGCACGCCGCCACGGAGGCCGTTCTCGTGGATCCAGTGGATGTCCTCGAGCGTGTCGTTCACGTCGTTGAGGAAGATCTGGCCGATGCCGGCGCGGGCCTCCGGCTTCTGGGCGCAGTAGTCGGCCATCCAGCGGTTGTGGGCGCGGATGCCGGCGTGGCGCAGCTCGTACTCGTCGGCCGTGGGGGGCTGGGCGAACAGCACGAAGTTCGGGAAGAAGGGCGGGACCGTGTTGGGGAAGATCACCTCGGCGACGACGCCGTCGCGGTTCTGGTCGCCGTCACGACGGTCGGCGTCCCAGTTGCGGATGCGGTCGTCGGTGTCCTTCAGGTCCTTGAAGGGGTTCTTGTACTTGGCCCGCCACTCGTCGAACGCAGGCTTGTACTGGTCGTCCAGGTACTCGCGGTACTGCGCGTGGCTGCCACCTGCGTGGGTGTCGCAGGAGATCACCACGTAGTGGTCGTCGGGTCCGAGCATCAGTTCCCCCTCCAGGGATCGGCAACAGTGGAGACTGAAACCTGATTCTGGATTGGGGCCCGATGGCCAGGAAGGGCCGTTGGTCCCGGTCGGGCGGTCGGGAGGTCCCGAGCACGGTCCGGGACCGGACCGTTGCGCTCAGGCGTCGAGCTTCAGCACCCGGCGGGCGTTCCCCCGCAGGAACGGCTCCCAGCGGTCGTCCTTCAGCGGCACGGCCGGCAGCTCGGTGAAGATCCGCTGCAGCGAGAGCCCCATCGGGAAGTACCCGGCGTACAGGACCTTCTCCGCGCCCCGGCTGTTGGCGTAGTCGATGATCGCCGACGGGTAGTGCTTCGGCGCGAAGGCCGAGGTCGAGTAGTGCAGGCCGGGCCACTTGAGCATCAGCTTCACCATCAGCTCGGTCCACGGCTCACCACCGTGGCGGCTGACGATCACCAGGTCGGGGAAGTCGTAGCAGACCTCGTCGAGGCGCTCGACGTGCTGGGGCGCCATCGGGAAGCGGGGCCCGGGCACCCCCGTGTTCAGGAAGATGGGGATGTCGAGATCCACGCACGCCGCGTACAGCGGGTACATGAGGGGGTCGTCGATGGCGATCTGCGGATCGGTGCCACAGGGGAAGCAGGCGGCCGCCCGCACCCCGAGGTCAGCGACCGCCCGCCGCAGGGCCCGCACGTCGTCCATGCCGTTGTTCGGGTCGACGGCGAAGCTGCCGTGCAGGCGGCCCGGGTGCTTCGCCACGGCGTCGCGGCCGAGGTCGTCGTCGGCGAAGGTCACCGGCAACAGGCCGGCCTCGACCCCCCACCGGTCCATCTCGCTGACCATGAAGGCGTCGAAGGGAACAGCCCCGTCGACCTCGGGCAGGTCCTTGAACATGTAGCCCGCGGGGTGGGCGAGGTCGCCGCTGCCTGCGTCGCGGACGAGGCTCCCGAAGGTCTCCTGCCACGCCCCCCGGTTCGACGGCACGCCGAGCATCGTGTCGACGGCGCGGGGCTGGCTCGGGAAGCTCATCCCCGCAGACTGGCACGAGCGGCCGGGCGAGACGGGCCGTCGGCGGGAAAGGTGCGGCGCCCGCGCGCCGCGAGCGGCGAGGATGGAGCCATGTCCCTCCTCGACGACCTGCGTGCCGACCTCACCACCGCCATGAAGGAGCGGGACCAGGTCCGCACCTCCACGCTGCGCCTCACCCTCAGCGCCATCACCGCCGCCGAGACCTCCGGCGCGAACCGTGGCGAGCTCGACGACGCCGGCGTGCTGGCCGTCATCAAGGCCGAGGTGAAGAAGCGGAACGAGTCGGCGGAGATCTACGCCAAGGCCGGGCGCACCGAGCAGGCCGAGGCCGAGAAGGCGGAGGCCGCCGTGCTGAGCGCCTACCTGCCCGCCCAGCTCGACGACGACGCCCTCGCCGCCATCGTGGCCGAGGAGGTCGCGGCCGCCGGAGGGGCCGGCGACCCCAAGGCCAAGGGCAAGGTCATCGGCGCCGTGCGGGCCCGCGTCGGCGACCAGGCCGACGGCGGCCGCATCGCCGCGGCCGTCACCGCCGCGCTCGCCGGCTGAGCGTCACCCCCAGAACGGCGCCCACGTCGGGAACGAGTCGGGCAGCAGCCCGGTCGACAGGGCGTCGGTCCCGTCGTTGACACCCGCACCGGCCGACGGCCGGGTGAGGGCGTCGGCGATGTACCAGCGGTGGAACCGGCGACGGGCGAAGCACCACTCGCCGTCGACGCGCACGTAGCTGTCCCAGTACTGCAGCTTCCCCTGCTCCCACTCGCCCCGGTCCGGCCACTCGAGCTCGTCGTGGCAGTACACGACCCCGTGGGCGTGGTCGGCGTCGTCGAAGTCGACGATGTGGTTGGCCACCAGGTGGATCGAGGTGCGCATCGCCCGCATGGTCTCGGTGAACCAGGCCTTGAGCGCGTCACGACCGACCTGGTCGCGACCCACCCGCACGTCGGGCACGAACAGCGTGACGAGCGAGTCCATGTCACGGCTGTCGAGGGCCAGCGCGTACCGCACCGGCAGCTGCTGGATCGCCGCCAGCGACTCCATCCGGTCGAGCCGCTCCTCGACCCCCTGTGGCTCCCACGTCCCCAACCGCGACATCGCACGCTCCTCTCGGTCGCGGCAGATGCTCGCACGCCGACACGGGCGCCCGGCCGTCCCGGCCCGACGCGCCCGCGGTCGGCCTCGCTACCGTCACCGCACCGAGCCCGCCCGCCGAGCCCCAGGGAGCCGTCATGTCCGTGTTCACCGACGCCGAGATCGAGTTCCTCCGGTCGCAACGCCTCGCCCGCATCGCCACCGCGTCGGCCACCGGTCTGCCCGACGTCTCGCCCGTCACCTTCGGCCTCGACGACGACTGCCTCGTCTCCGGCGGCTTCGACATCACCAAGACGGTTCGCTACAAGCACCTGCTCGCCAACCCGCGGGCCACGATGGTGATCGACGAGCTCGTCACCGTCGACCCGTGGGCGCCGCGAGGCCTGAAGGTGCGCGGCCCCGCGACCCTGGAGGACGACGGCAGCGGCAAGCTCAGCGTCCGCATCCGCCCTGCCGTCATCTGGAGCTGGGGCATCAACGCCGACCGCAGTGGCGAACCCGGGTGCCATCGAGAAGCGCGTCGTCGACGCCTGACCGGGTTGCCGGCGGAGGGCGCTCAGCCCTCGAAGCCGTTGGTGCGGTGGGTGCCGTCGCAGAACGGCTTGTTGCCCGAACCGCCACACCGGCACAGCGTCGCCCGCTCGGTGGTGGCGACCTCGCCGTCGGGCGAGGTGAGCGTCATCGTGCCGCGCACGACGAGCGGCCCGCCCGGGACGATCCGGACGACGACGCCCTCGTGGTCCTCCGGTTCGACCGACGGGTCGACGGTCTCGTAGGTCAGGGCGCCACTCGGGCAGCGCCGGATCACGGCGGCCAGCTCGGCGCCGCTCGCCCCGGCAGTGTCGATCCACGGCCGTCGGGCCGGGTCGAACACGCCGGGCAGGCCCGACACGCACTCCCTGGCGTGGATGCAACGGCTGGGCTCCCAGCCCACGACGATCCCGTCTCCCGCGTACTGCTTGGTCGCTGCCATCGCCCAATGGTGCCCGGAACGACCGTGGTTCGCTCCTGCCGATTGGGGCGACGGGATCGGGTCGTGCCATCGTGCCGGGCCATGGGGGAACAGCTCGGGGGGACGTGGTGAGGCCGGTCATCGTCGGTGCGGCCCAGGTGGCCAACAAGGACCCGGAGCGGCTCGCCCATCCGGTCGACCTCATCGAGGACGCCGTGCGCCTCGCGGTGGCCGACGCCGGGGCCGACCCGCTGCCCCACGTGGGCCTGGTCATGTCCTCCCCCCTGTCGGTCTTCAGTGACGACGACGGAGGGGCGATGGTCGCCGAGCGCCTCGGGATCCCGCCGGGCCGCAGCGTCCAGACCACCTACAGCGGCGCCGGCCCCCACAAGCTGCTGGCCGAGGCGTGCCGGTCCGTCGAGCGGGGCGAGGTCGAGGCGGCGCTGATCGTCGGCGGAATCGCCGACTCGTCGGTGCGCAACGCCCGGCTCCGGGGGCTCCCCGACCCGGCGAAGCCGACCTCGGTCTGGTCGCAGGGCTCCGACGGCGCCACCCGGGAGGACGCCGAGGCCGACCTGAAGCGCCTCGAGCGCTACCGGGCGACCCGTCCCCAGGCCGAGGGCGGCGCCGGGATCGCGATGCCGGTGTCGATCTTCGCCCTGGTGGAGAGCGCCATGGCCGCCGCCGCCGGGCGCACGCCCGATGAGCAGCGGGAGGCCCTCGGCCGGCTGCTCGTGCCGTTCACCGAGATGGCCGCCACCCGCCCGGACGTGGCGTGGTTCCCGCAGGCCCGCAGCGCCGAGGAGATCTCCGGCCTCGGCCCGGCGAACCGGTTCGTGTCCGAGCCGTACACGAAGCTCATGTGCTCGTTCCCGACCATCGACCTGGCGGCGGCGGTCCTCGTGACCTCCGAGGCCCTGGCCGACCGGATCGGCGTGTCGTCGGCGCGGGTCCACCCCTGGGGCATCGTCGCCGCCCCCGAACCGGGCCCGCCCTCCACGTGGCCGGAGATGCACCGGTCGGCCGCGCTCGCCACCATCGCCGAGCGCCTCCTGACCGCCACCCGCGTCGACGCCGACGAGATCGCCGGGTTCGACCTCTACTCCTGCTTCCCGGCCGCGGTGCAGCTCGCCACCACCGCGTTCGGGATCGACCCGTTCACCGACCCGCGGCCGCTCACCCGCACCGGCGGCCTCCCCTACTTCGGTGGCCCGGGCGCGTCGTACTCACTGCACGGCATCGTCTCCACCGTCGAGGCGGTGCGCGCCGAGCCGGGCTCGATCGGCGCCGTGGTCGGGGTCGGCGGGTCGTGCAACGACTTCGCCGCCGGCCTGCTGTCGGTCGACGAGCCCCGCACGCCTGCCGCGTGGGTCGAGTCCCCCGACATCACCGAGGCCATGGCGTCCCGGTCGGTCGAGTGCGCCGAGGGGGTCGAAGGGACGGCCGTGGTCGAGGCCGCCACGGTCTTCCACGAGCGCGACGCCGGGCCCGTGAGCGCCCCGATGATCGCCCGGCTGCCCGACGGCCGCCGGATCGGCGCCCGCGCCGGCGACCCGGAGTTGCCGGCCGAGCTCAGTCGCACGCCGTTCGTCGGCCGCGAGGTCGTGCTCACCGTCGTCGACGGCACCACGACGTACCTCCCCGCCTGACGCCTAGCCTCCGTCCACCGACGGCCGCCGGGGGGCGCCACGGACGAGGGGGACGACGTGCAGGGGGACGACGTGATGCGGGCGTGGCGGGTGCACCGAGCAGGCGCGCCGACCGAGGTGCTGGAGCTCGACGACGTGCCGGTGCCCGACCCCGGGCCCGGGGAGGTGCGGGTGCGAACGATCGCCACCGCCCTCAACTTCAACGAGATCGACGGCTGCCGGGGCCGCTACCTCACGGTGAACCCTCCGCTCCCCTACGTGCTGGGCATGGAGGTCCTCGGTGAGGTCGAGGCCGCCGGGCCCGGGGCCGAGGCGTGGCTCGGCCACCGGGTGATGGCCACCGCGGTCGGTGCCTTCGGCGCCCACGCCGAGAAGGTGATCGCGCCCGTGGAGATGGTGTTCGACGCGCCGGCCGACCTCTCCGACGCCGAGGCCGCCGCCTTCTTCTTCCCGTTCCACCTGGCCTACCTGGGCCTGCACACGAGGGGCAACGTCCGCCCCGGCGAGTGGGTGCTCGTCCACGCCGCCGCCGGCGGCATCGGCTCCGCCGCGGTGCAACTGGCGGTGGCCGCGGGTGCCCATGTCATCGCCACCGCAGGGGGACCCGGGAAGTTGGCGTTGTGCCGCGAGCTCGGGGCCGAGATGGCGATCGACTACCGCGCCGGCGAGTTCGCCCCGGCCGTCATGGAGGCCACCGGCGGCCGAGGCGTCGACGTCGTGTTCGACACCGTCGGCGGCGAGGTCGCTCGACAGTCGCTCACCTGCCTGGCCTGGGGCGGCCGTCACCTGGTGGTGGGCTTCTCGGCCGGGATCGAGGAGGAGGACCGCGCCGGGATCATGCCGCGCCCCCTGTGCTTCGGCAGCGTCTCCCTGGTCGGCGTGATGCTCAGCTACCAGGCCGACGGTGAGCCCCGGCCGTTCCCCGGCATCAACCGGACCGACCGCAGCGTCGGCGAGGCCGTCCAGCGCGACCTCGAGCGCCACCTCGCTGACGGGCTGATCCGCCCGGTCGTCGGGCGTCAGGTGTCGTTCGAGGACCTGCCGACGGCGCTCGAGGAGATGGAGCAACGCCGCACCACCGGACGCACGATCGTCATCTGGTGAGCCGGCCCACCTTCACCTGACGAGGTCATCCGGCGAGATCGTCGATCGGGCCCCGGGGGCCGCGACGGCAGAACCACTCGAGGCCGTAGACGGCACGGAAGGCGACGCCGTCGAGCACCATCACCGGCGATCCGGGCGGGAGCTGGCTGGCGTGAGCGGCGAAGGCGGCCCGCTTGGCCTCGAGGGCGGCGCCGACGTCGACGGTGAGGTCGATCTCCACCGTCGAGCGGCCGAACACCGCCGGCGAGCCGGGTGCGCTCTCGGCCAGGGCGTCACTGGCGGTGGCGACGAGGTGGGTCTCCACGAAGTGCAGGTGCTCGCGGTCGACCGTGACCTCGTAGACGCAGTCGACCCCGGCCCGGTCGGCGGCGAGGACGGCGGCCTCGTGGCAGCGGAGGTGGTCGGGATGGCCGTAGATGCCGTCGGCGTCGTCGGCCACGACGGTCGTGACCTGCTCGGCGACGAGCACCTCCGCCACACGGGCGACCACCTCCGCGAGGGTGACGGCGGTGAGCGAGTCCGACCGGGTCGCGCCGCCGAGGCCGCTGTCGGCGAAGCCGAGGTGGTGCACCGCGTCCACCCCGAGGATCTCGGCCGCGGCGGCCAGTTCGGCAGCGCGGACCGCCTCCAGGTCACCACCGTCGGCCACGGGCGTGCCGGCGTCGCCGCTGGTGGCCACGATCACGATCACCCGGTGCCCGGCGTCGGCGAGGCGGCGGATCGTGCCGCCACAGAAGATCGACTCGTCGTCGGGGTGGGGCGCGACGACGGCGACGGTGTGGAGCTTGCTCGCCATGGGCCGCCCAGCCTGTCAGGTCACCGCCGGCACCCCGACGGCCTCCGACCCCACACGCCGATCCGGCAGCAGCCCGGAAGCACTGTCACACCCCCTGAATAGGGTTCTCGGTATGGGTTCGACGGGGCGATCCACGGGGCGAGATCGATACGGGAGGCGGGGCCGGGAGGCCGCGTCCGTCGTCGATTCCGTGGCCGTCGTTGGTGGATGGTTTCGACCCGGGTCTGACGGGTGCTCGTGACGCCTTGGACCTGGTCGCCGAGTTCTCACGGTTGGAGCATCTGGCGTCGGCGGGGGTGGCGTTGGCGGCTCGTCGGGTGGCCCAGACCGATCTGTGGAAGCGGGGCGGTCACCGCTCCGCCGCCCATTGGCTCGATCACGTCACCGGCATGGGCCTGGGTGACGCGGTGCGGCTGTTGCAGGCCGCCGAGACGGTCGAGGCCGCGCCGGACACGTTCGAGGCGTTGAAGGCCGGGAAGGTCTCGACGCGTGAGGCGAAGGCGATCGGCGCCGCGGAGGCGGTCGACCCGGGAGCCGGTCATGAGGCTCTTGGCCGCGGTCGAGGGTCGGTCGACGAAGGAGACCGAGAACGACGCGGCGCGCATCGTCGCCGCCGCGTCACCCGAGACCGCAGCCGAGAAGGCCGAGCGCCTCCACAAGAAGCGGATGCTGCGCACCGGCACCGACGCCGACGGCATGGGCTACGGGCACTGGCTGCTCGAACCCGCCCAGCACGCCCGGTTGATGGCGCTGATCGACGCCAACAAGGACCGCATCTTCCACGACGCCCGCAGCGCCGGGTTGCGCGAACCGGCGGAGGCCTACGCCGCCGACGCCCTCGCCGCACTGGCCGACCTCCCGAGCCGCTCCAAGCGCTCGCTCAGCACCCGGAGCGACGCTGACAGGGCGGACGACACCGGCGAGATGGTCGAGGACTGGTCGTTCGCCAAGATGATCGTCCGGGTCGACCTGACCGCTCTCGACCGGGGCTCGGTGGCTGCGGGTGAGGTGTGCGAGATCGCCGGGCAGGGCCCCATCCCGGTCGCGGATGCGTGGCGGATGATCGACGGCGACGCCTTCGTCGCCGCCATCGCCACGAACGGCACCGAGATCGACAAGGTCGTCCACCTCGGCCGCAAGCCCACCGTGCTGCAGAAGACCGCGTTGGAGTGGTTCTCCGCCGGGGAGTGCTCGATCGACGGGTGCACCACACCCGGCCCGCCTCGAGATCGACCACGTCGCCGACTGGGCCGACACGAAGATCACCAGCCTCCCCGACCTCGCCTCACCGTGCGGGCACCACCACGACCTCAAGACCCACCGGGGCTACACCTTCGGACCCAGGCTCCCCAACGGGAAACGCAGGCTCATCCCACCCCACGAGGCCCGGCCGAGCGGCACCGACCCACCCGACCTCACCCTGCTGACCGGCGAGGGCACCGACCAGCCGCCACCGTCACCCGCCACCGCCCAGGGCGACCTCTTCGACACCGGCTGACCGCCGACGAGGGTCAGCCCGCTCAGGCCGGCCCCGCGCGGGTCAGCCCGTCAGCCCGGTTCGGCGACGAAGCGCCAGTCGTCGCCGGAGCCGATGATGCGCCCGGCGCTCGGCGCCGCGTAGTGCGTGCCCAGGATGAGGGTGCCGGCCGGCCCGTCGACGGGCGCACCGTGCTCGGCCCGCAGACGGCGGCGCGTCGCGGCGGCCATCTCCGGGTCGGAGTCGGCGGGCATGCCCCAGTCGGGCTCGGCCCACTGCACCGGGTGGTGGGTGGCATCGCCGGTGATGAGGGCCTGCTCGCCCCGGGACTCGATGAGCACCGACATGTGCCCCGGCGAGTGCCCGTGGCTCGGGACGAACCGCACCTCGTCGGTCACCCGGTGGTCGGGCTCGACCAGGTCGGCGAGGCCGGCGGCCACGACGGGGCCCACCGTGTCCGGAAGCCCCGAGGTGTAGTGACCGGGAGGCGAGGCCATCCAGTGCTCGTACTCGGCCCGGCAGAACAGGTACCGGGCGTTGGTGAAGGTCGGCACCCAACGACCGTCCTGCAGGCGGGTGTTCCATCCGACGTGGTCGAAGTGCAGGTGGGTGCAGCACACCGTGTCGATCGACGGGATCGGGAAGCCGGCCTCGGCCAGGCGGTCGGGGAACTCCGCCGGGCCCCGCAGCCCCGGGAGGCCCTCGATGTCGCGGTCACCGACGCAGGTGTCGACGAGGATCGTGCGGCCCTGGCTCTGCACCACCAGCGAGTGGATCGACAGGCTGGTCGATCCCTCGTCATCGAGGAAGTGCGGCGCCAGCCAGCCCGCATGGGGAGCGAGCGCCTCGGGGGTCGCGGCGGGCAGCAGCCCGGCGAGCGGGAGCGGCTGCACCAGCTCCACGACCTTGGTCACCGTCACGTCGCCGATCGTCCAGCGCATGGCCATCCCCCTCGTCGCGCCCGCGCCCCCCGGAACCCCCCGGTGCGGACGCGTCGATGTCTAGCGGATCGTCATCGGTCGAGCTCGAACCACACGACCTTGCCGCCACCGGTGTGCTCGGCCCCCCACCGGTCGGTGAGGGCCTCGACCAGCAGCAGGCCCCGGCCCGTCACGGTGTTCGGGCCGGGGTGACGGGGCTCGGGCAGGGTGAGGTCGGCGTCGTGCACCTCCACCCTCACGATCGTCGGGTCGACCAGGACCACCACCTTCGTGGTGCTGGCGGCGTGGAGCACCGAGTTCGTCACCAGCTCGCTGACCGCGACCGGCACGGCCTCGCTCTCCGGCACCCCGGCGGTGCGCAGCGCCTCGACCACGAAGTGACGGGCGGCGCCGGGGGTCGACAGCTCGGCGGGGAACGCCTCGGCGACGACGAAGGGTGCGGTCATCGCACCGCGTCGGCACACCCGACGGAGAGCTTCGTCTGGAGGACTGCCGCGACTCGATCCACGTACCGGATCCCCGACCGATCGGCTCATGATCGCCATCTATTGGCGGTCCGTCGGACCATACCCGCGCCGCATCCGGGAGGGCCGGATCATGGCGGCCTCCGCCCCGGCGAGGGCCCCGCATATCGACGGCGGAAAAGTCCGGGTCCACCGCGCTAAGGCGGCGTCAAGATCGCCGCGCGGTCGTTCACACGGCGAGGGGGACGGGATTCACTGCCCTCCATGTCGGACACCACGCTCGTCAAGGAACCCACCGCGGCGCGACCTCTCCCCCCGGTCCCCAAGGTCGACATCCCCGAGTCACGGGGCTACCGCTTCAAGTCCAAGGTCCTCGGCCAGCCCCTCGACAACGACCAGCTGGCCCACGAGCGCCTCGGCAAGCCCACCGCCCTGGCCGTGTTCGCCTCCGACGCACTGTCGTCCACCGCCTACGCCAGCGAGGAGATCCTCCGGACGCTCCTGCTCGGCGCCGGAGCCGTCGGCCTCCTGGCCTTCAGCCTGCTGGTGCCGATCACGCTGGCTCTGGTCGCGGTGCTGGTCATCCTGATCTTCAGCTACCGCCAGACCATCAAGGCGTACCCGTCGGCCGGTGGCGCCTACATCGTCACCAAGGACAACCTCGGCCTCCTGCCCGCCCAGGTCGCCGGCGTCGCCCTGCTCACCGACTACATCCTCACCGTGTCGGTGTCGGTCTCCGCCGGTGTCGCCGCGCTCTACAGCGCGTTCAGCCCCCTGTACCCGTACCGGGTGCCCATCGCCCTCGCGTTCATCGCCATCATCTGCGTCGGCAACCTGCGCGGCGTCAAGGAGTCCGGGAAGATCTTCGCCGTCCCGACCTACCTGTTCATCATCGCCATGTTCCTGATGATCATCACCGGCGTGGTCAAGGCGGTCTTCGGCGGTGGGCTCGAGCACGTGATCCCCGAGGACCCGGTCGCGCTCGAGGCCACCGGTGCAGCGACGATCCTGCTCGTCCTCCACGCCTTCGCCTCCGGCGGCGCGGCCATGACCGGCGTCGAGGCCATCTCCAACGGCGTGCCCGCCTTCAAGCCGGTCGAGTGGAAGCACGCCCGCGAGACGCTCACCATCATGGGCGTCCTGCTGGGCTCGATGTTCATCGGCATCTCCTGGCTCGCCGCCAAGCTCCAGGTCGTGCCCAGCGAGTCGCAGACCGTCATCGCCCAGATCGCCGAGGCGGTCTACGGCAGCGGCGCGATCGGCCACGCGCTGTTCCTCTTCACCCAGGCCGCCACCATGCTCATCCTGGTGCTGGCGGCCAACACGAGCTTCGCCGACTTCCCCCGCCTCGCCAGCTTCCACGCCGACGACGCGTTCATGCCCAAGCAGCTCACCAAGCGAGGGCACCGGCTGGTGTTCTCCAACGGCATCATCGCCCTGGCCGTCGCCGGCGCCATCCCGGTCATCATCTTCCAGGCCGACGTCACCAAGCTGATCCCGCTCTACGCCATCGGCGTGTTCACCTCGTTCACGCTGAGCCAGGCCGGCATGGCCCGCAAGCACATCAAGGACAGGGAGAGCGGCTGGAAGTTCGGTCTCTTCGTCAATGGCCTCGGCGCCCTCACGACGGGCCTGGTCACCATCGTGATCGGTGTCTCCAAGTTCACCGGCGGGGCCTGGTTCATCATGGTGCTCGTCCCCGTGCTCGTCCTGGTGCTCATGCGCCTGAACCGGCAGTACGAGTCGGAGAAGAAGGAGCTCAAGGTCGAGGTCAAGAAGATCTCCTCCTTGAAGGTCCGCCGGGCCCACTCGGTGATGGTGATGGTCGGCGAGCTCGACCTCAGCACCGCCAGGGCCCTCCAGTACGGCCGCACCCTCAGCCCCGACGTGCTTCGGGCCGTCCACATCGCCACCGACGAGACCCACGCCGACGACCTCATGTACCAGTGGACCGAGCTGGGCCTCGACCGGGTGCCGCTCGAGATCGTCGAGTGCTCCAACCGCCGCATCAACCGCACGCTGCTCGAGCTCGCGGTCATGGAGACCTCCGACCCGCGCACCGAGCTCACCGTGCTGATCCCCCGCCGCGAGTACACCCGCCTCTGGCACCGGCTCCTGCACGACCACACCGCCGACTCCATGGCCCGCACCCTCGCCGACGTCCCGCACGTCAACGTGACCTTCGTGCCGTTCCACCTCGGCGATCCCACCCTGCACGACGAAGAGGATGTCGACGTCGTCAGCCCGTAGGCTCCACGACGTGAGTCGGGGCCGGTTGCGGATCTACCTCGGCGCCGCCCCCGGCGTGGGCAAGACCTACGCCATGCTCGACGAGGCGAGACGCCGCCACGAGCGGGGCACCGACGTCGTCGTCGCCTACGCCGACACGCGGGGCCGGCCCCGCACGGCCGCCATGCTCCAGGGGCTCGAGCTCGTGCCTCGTCGCACCGGCGTGGTCGACGGGGTCGAGGTCCAGGAGCTCGACCTCGACGCGGTCCTGTCGCGACGCCCAGCGGTGGCGGTGGTCGACGACCTGGCCCACCGCAACCCCACGGGCTCACGGAACCGGTCCCGCCACGAGGACATCGAGGAGCTGCTCGCCCACGGCATCGACGTGCTCGCCACCGTCGGCATCGAGTCGCTGGAGTCGCTCCAGGACGTCGTCGAGCGCATCGTCGGCGAACGCCCCACCGACGTCGTGCCCGACGACGTCGTCCGCGGCGCCGACCAGGTGGAGCTGGTCGACATGACCCCCGAAGCACTGCGCCGACGGGTCGTGCACGGCAACGTGGTGCCGGTCGACCAGGTCGACACCGCCCTCGACGGGCGCTTCCGGCCCGACAACCTGGCGGCCCTGCGCGAGCTCGCCCTGCTGTGGGTCGCCGACCAGGTCGACGAGAGCCTCCACGACCACGAGCAGGCCCAGCGCTGGGAGACCCGGGAGCGGGTGGTCGTGGCCCTCACCGGTGCCGCCACCGGCGACCGGTTGATCCGACGGGCCGCCCGGTTGGCCCGCCGCTCCACGGCCGAGCTTCTCGGCGTGCACGTGCAACAGCCCGGACGGGAAGTCGACCAGGCCACCCTCGAGGAGCACCGCCGCCTCCTGGACGACCTCGGTGGCCGCTACCACGAGGTCGTGGGCGCCGACGTGCCCGCCGCCCTGTGCGACTTCGCCCGCGCCCGCAACGCCACCCAGCTCGTGCTCGGCGCCACCCGCCGCAGCCGGTGGGCCGAGCTGCGCAGGGGCTCGATCGTGAACTCCGTGCTGCGGGCCGCCGGCGACCTCGACGTGCACGTCATCGGCGACGACGGCGACGGCGAGCACGACGGTCCGGGCGAACCGACCACGGCCCCCCGCACCAGGCGCCGTCCGCACCTGAGCGGGCGCCGTCGGGCGTTCGCCGGGGGCGTCTCGCTGGTCGCGGTCGTGCTGCTCGCCGTCGTGCTCGACCAGCTGCGCCCCGAGCCGAACCTCCCCACCGACCTGCTGTTGTTCCTGCTCGTGGTGCTCGTCAGCGCCCTGCTCGGCGGGTTCGCCGTGGGCGTCGCCACCGCCGCCGTGTCCGCGCTCGTCGTCACCTGGTTCCTCACCCCACCGGTGCACACCTTCACCATCGACGGCGCCGGTGACGCGGTCGCCCTCGTCACCTACTTCGTCGTGTCGGTGGCCGTGAGTGCGCTCGTGTCACGGATGGCCCAACGGTCGGCCGACGCCGAGCGGGCGCGACTCGAGGCCGAGGGACTGGCCCGCGCCGCCGGCAGCCTGGTCGGCGGCGACGACGCGACCGCCGAGATCGTCGACGCCCTCTGCACCACCTTCGACCGCTCCGGTGTGGTGCTGGCCGTGCCCGACGGCGACGGCTGGCGCATCGAGGCCGCCGCCGGTGCGCCCATCGATCCCTCCGCACTGGCCGGCCCCACGTCGACCACCGCCGACGGTGGCCTCGCCCGGGTCGAGCTCCCCGGAGGCGCCCGCCTGGTGCACGGCGGTCCCCCGCTCAACAGCGACGACCAGCGGGTGCTCGGTGCGTTCGCCGCCCAGCTCGGGCACGCCCTCGAACGACGACGGCTCGAGGGCGAGGCCGCCCAGGCCGCCGCCGCGGCCCAGGGCGACCGGCTCCGCACCGCCATCCTGAGAGCCGTGTCCCATGACCTCCGCACGCCGCTCGCCTCCATCAAGGCGTCGGCCACCAGCCTCCTGCAGGACGACATCACCTGGACCCCGGAGGCCCAGCGCGACTTCCTCGAGACCATCGACGAGGAGGCCGACCGCCTCGACACCGTCGTCGGGGACCTGCTCGACATGAGCCGCCTCGAGGCCGGCGTGGTGCAGCCGACCCTCTCCCCCGTCGGCCTCGACGAGGTCGTCCACGGGGCGCTCGCCAGCCTCAGCGAGACCACCGGCGTCGTCACCCGCGACGTGCCCACCGGCCTGCCGCCGGTGCTCGCCGACCCGGCCCTGTTGCAGCGCTCGGTCGCCAACCTCGTGGCCAACGCCCTGCGCCACGGCTCCGCCGACGGGGCCCCTTCGGTCATCGCCCGGTCCGTCGGCACCGAGGTCGAGCTCCGCGTCGTCGACCACGGCCCGGGCGTGCCCGCCCGCGACCGCGAGCAGCTCTTCGAGCCGTTCCGCCGCCTCGGTGACCGCCAGAGCGCTCCGGGCGTGGGGCTCGGCCTCGCCGTCGCCCGCGGCTTCGTCGACGCCATGGGCGGACGCCTGCGCCTCGACGACACACCCGGCGGTGGGCTCACCGCCGTGGTCACCCTTCCCGCCGCGCCAGCTCCGGCCGACGCCATCACCCTCGGAGCCCCGTGACCACCGTCCTCGTCGTCGACGACGAGCCCCAGATCCGCCGGGCGCTCGCCACCAACCTGAAGGCGCGCGACTACGAGGTGCTCCAGGCCGCCACGGGCGAGGAGGCCCTGCGGCTGGTCGCCGAGCGCCACCCCGACGTCGTCATCCTCGACATCGGCCTCCCCGGGATGGACGGCATCGAGGTCGTGCACGGCATCCGGGGCTGGAGCGACGTCCCGATCATCATGCTGTCGGTGCGCCGCGACGAGGGCGACAAGGTCGAGGCGCTCGACGCCGGCGCCGACGACTACCTCACCAAGCCGTTCGGCATGGGCGAGCTCCTCGCCCGCATGCGCGCCGCACTGCGCCGCAGGGGCCAGACCGAGGTCGAGCCCATCGTCGACGCCGGCTCGCTCCACATCGACCTGGCCGCCAAGCGGGTGCTGCGCGACGGCACCGACGTGCACCTCACCCCCACCGAATGGGGCCTGGTCGAGCAGCTCGTGCGCAACCCCGGGAAGCTGGTGACCCAACGCCAGCTCCTGCAGGCCGTGTGGGGGCCCGAGTACGGCACCGAGACCCACTACCTGCGGGTCTACATGGCCGCCCTGCGCCGCAAGCTGGAGGACGACCCTGGCACCCCGCGGCACTTCCTCACCGAGCCGGGCATGGGCTACCGGTTCGAGGTCTAGGGTCACCTGCCACGAATCACACGCACCGGGGGGAGCAGATGAGCGGCCAGGTCAGGCTCGAGGTCGACGGCAGCATCGCCACGATCACCAACGACAACCCAGAGAAGCGCAACGCGTTCACCGACGAGATGGACGCCCAGCTCTTCGAGATCCTCGCCGAGCTGGAGGCCATGCCGGGCCTGCGGGCCGTCATCTGGCGGGGCGAGGGCCACTCGTGGTCGTCGGGCCGTGACGTGTCCGCCATCGGCACGAACAAGACCGAGCTCACGCACCACCAGCTCATGACCCGCGGCCACAAGGGCATCCTGCGGCTGTTCGACGTGGAGGCGCCGGTCATCGTCGCCATCCAGGGCTGGGCCCTCGGCGGCTCGTTCCAGCGGGCCCTGCTCTGCGACATCCGGATCTGCTCCGACGACGCTCGCTTCATGCTCCCGGAGGCCACCCACGGGGTCATCCCCGACACCGGTGGCGTGAGCCGGCTGTTCCAGATGTGCGGCCACGGCGTGGTCACCGACATGGTCCTGACCGGTCGGCCGATGAGCGCCGCCGAGGCCCACGCCTACGGCGTGGTGTCCCGCGTCGTGCCCCGCGACGAGCTCGACGCCACGGCCCGCGAGATGGCCGAGAAGATCGCCGCCGCCCCGGCCGTCACCATCAAGATGGCCCGTCGGGTCATCAAGCACCTCTCCGAGCCCCAGGTCCGGGCCTCGATGGAGGACGAGCTGATCTACCAGACCTTCCTGAACCGTTCCGACGACTTCGCCGAGTTCAAGGCCGCCCGCGCCGAGGACCGCGACCCCACCTACACCGGGAGCTGAACGCCATGTCCACGTCCGATCCCATCGGCCTCCCCCACCCGCCCGACGTCGGGGCCCGCGCCCTCCCCGACGGCACCTACGACGGCGTCACCGTGTTCGTCACCGGCGGCGGCACCGGCCTCGGCCGGGCCATCGCCAGCGAGTTCGCCCGCCTCGGCGCCAACATCGTCGTCGCCTCCCGCAAGCCCGAGCACCTCGAGCAGGCCACCGAGGCCATGGACGAGATCGGCGCACCCAACCTCACCGTCGAGTGCGACATCCGCGACCCCGAGAGCATCGCCGCGGCGTTCGACGCCGCCACCGAGCGCTTCGGGCTGCCCGGCGTCCTGGTCAACAACGCCGCCGCCAACTTCCCGGTGCCGGCCGAGGACATGTCGCCCAACGCCTGGCGCACCGTCGTCGACATCACCCTCAACGGCACGTACTTCTGCGCCCGCGAGTTCGGCCGTCGCCACCTCGAGGCCAACACCCCCGGCTCGATCATCAACGTCGGGGCCAGCTACGCCTGGACCGGCGGCCCCGGGTTCGCCCACTCCGCCGCGGCCAAGGCCGGCGTGAAGAACATGGTCGAGACCCTCGCCGTCGAGTGGGGCCCCTACGGCATCCAGGTCAACGGTCTGGTGCCCGGCCTGTTTCCCCACGAGGACATGACCGCCGACATCCAGAGCAACCTCGTGCGCACCAACGACAAGGACATCTGCCAGCCCGCCCTGCGCGTCGGCAAGCCGCGCGAGCTGGGTTGGGCCGCCACCTTCCTGGCGTCGCCCTACGCCCAGTTCATCTCGGGCCACACCCTCGTGGTCGACGGGGCCAACTGGCAGCGCCGCAGCATGACCAACCCGGCAGTGGTCACCATCCGGGACCAGATGGGCAAGGGGCCCTTCGAGCCGTGAAGTTCTCGCTGTCGCTCCCGCTGCTGAAGGACCTGTCGGCGCCGGACCCGTTCCGGGAGACCTTCGAGCTGGCCGTGGTGGCCGAGGAGGCCGGCTTCGACACGGTCACCATCGGCCACCACCACTTCATGGCCGGCAACATGGCCGACCCGCTCACCTTCCTGGCCGCCGTCGCCGCCCGCACGTCCACCATCCGGGTCGGCACCGGCATCTTCCAGCTCCCGATCCACAACCCGGTGCGCGTCGCCGAGCAGGTCGCCACGATCGACCAGATCTCCGGCGGCCGCATCAGCCTCGGTGTCGGGCTCGGCTGGTGGCCGCTGGAGTACGAGGTCCACGGCTCCGACATCCGCCAGCGGGGTGCCCGCATGGAGGAGGCCCTCGAGATCCTCCGGCTGGTCTGGACCGAGGAGAACACCTCCTACGAGGGCCGCTTCTGGTCGTTCCCCGAGCTCACCGTGCACCCCCGTCCCGTGCAGCGGCCCCACCCGCCGCTGTGGGTCGCCGGAGTGGCCCCGGCCGCCGTCGAGCGGGCCGCCCGCCTCGGCGACGCGTGGCTGTGGGGCCCCGTGCAGTCGCTGTCGGCCGGGTTGCGCTGCCTCGACGTCTACCGCCCTGCGTGCGAGGCCCTGGGCAAGCCGGCCGACTTCGTGCTGCGCCGCTACGCCTGGTTGGGAGCCGACGACGAGCAGGTCCGCACCGAGGTCCTCCCCCGCTACGTCGACGGGCTGATGGCCCACTGGCGCGAGTCGGTGGAGGAGGACGAGGAGAAGGAGCTGTTCGCCCGCATCGACGCCGGCGACGATGTCAGCCCCGAGGAGATCGCCGCCGACCGCCTGCTGTGGGGCGGCCCCGAGCGGGTGATCGCCCAGATCGAGGGCTACCGCGCCGCCACCGGAACCGATCACGTGCACGCCGCCTTCGGCGCCGGACTACCGGCCGACACCGGCCAGGCGTCACTCGGCGAGTTCGACGAGATCGCCGAGATGATCCGCCTGTTCGGCCGTGAGGTCATCCCCGCCTTCGAGCGGGGCTGACCGCACGCGCCCGCCCCGGCCGCCGGGCCTGGGAGACTGAGCCCGTGCTCCGCACCCGACGCCGACGCCTGGCCGCCATCGCCGCGGGCGTCATCGTCGCCGTCGGCGCCTTCCTCGTGCTCACCGCCTTCACCGGCATGCCGGGGCCGGGGCCGCTGCGGCGCTACACCGCCTCGGAGCTGCGGGAGATGGTCGACGCGGTGCACGCGGAGGCCGGCGACCTCCGCACCCCCGACGACTGCTGGCAGACCCTGAGCCCCGACTACCCGAGCGGCGAGCGCCGACCCGTCGCCACCATCGACTGGGTGCGCAGCCGGGTCGTGGTCGGGATGCGCTCGGACAACATCGGCGAGGTCGAGCCCCGCACCCGGGTCGAGGTCGAGCGCCGCATCGACGCCATCGTCGCCTCCCACCCCGACCTCTCCACCGACATGGTGGTGCTGGAGCCGTCGCCGGAGGGCTGGTCGCCGCTGATGTCGTGCGGGCTGGTCGTGCGGGGGTGGGCCGGCTTCTGAGCCGGTCCACCTCCCGGCCACCTGCCGTTCAGCTTGACGACACGTCGCATTGCCTCCCCTGACTAGGGTTCTGGGCACCATCAAGCATCCAACGAGAGGGGAAACTCGGATGCGCAACGCAGTGCGTCTCATCGGCGCGGCTTCGGTCGCACTCCTGCTGCTGGCGGGTTGCAGCAGCAGCAGCGACAAGGCCGACGACGGCGGCGGAGCGACCACCACGGTCGCGCCGGAGCCGATCAAGATCCTGGTCACCAACGACGACGGCTACGGCGCCGACGGCATCGACGCCGTCGTCGAGGGCCTGAAGACGATCCCGAACGTCGAGATCACGGTCGTGGCCCCGCTGTCCAACCAGAGCGGCACCGGCGGCAACACCACCACCGGCGCCCTCACCGTCACCGACGTCACCACCAAGAGCGGCTACAAGGCCAAGGCCGTCGCCGGCTTCCCGGCCGACACGATCATCTGGGCGATCGACCAGAAGGGCATCGACTTCGTGCCCGACCTGGTGATCTCCGGCATCAACGCCGGCCAGAACATGGGCCCGGTCGTCGACCTGTCGGGCACCGTCGGCGCCGCTCGCGCCGCCGTCTCGCGGGGCATCCCGGCACTGGCCGCCAGCCAGGGCCTCGGTGACCCGCCGAACTTCGCCGCCGGCCAGAAGCAGGTCCTCGCCTGGGTCGAGGCCAACATGGCCGCCATCGAGGCCGGCACGCTGAGCACGGCCACGGTGCCCAACCTCAACATCCCGACCTGCCCCACCGGCGACGTCCGGGGCCAGATCGAGGTGCCGCCGGCTGCGTCGGCCGACGGCTACAACGACACGCCGAACTGCGTGTCCACGGCCACCAACCCCACCGACGACATCCAGGCGTTCCTGATCGGGTACGCCCCGCTGTCGCAGCTGAGCGTGAAGCCCGCCGGCGGCTGACGCCGACCGGATCGCCCGGCACGGCCCCGGCTCCAGCTGGTCGGGGCTGTGCCGGCGCACCACCCGATCGCTGGCTCGTTTCACGGTCCCCGGGGACCGTGAAACGAGCCAGCGGTGGTTTTGGGGGCGGTTCGGATCGAGCGGTCCGTCAGGGTCGGGACGGCATGGGCCGCACGACGTCCTCGGCCTTGTTCGGCACGACACCGCAGACGAGGCTCCGATGGAGGCACTTCTCCACCTGGCGGGTGAGCTCGGCCTCGTCCCAGGCGTTCACGAAGTCGGCGTGGCCGGAGAGCACCGAGCCCGACGACAGCGACAGGTCGTGTCCCTCCCCCGAGATCGGGTACCCGATCGACAGGGTGAGCTGCGGGATCGCCACCGGGTGGCTCTCGGGGCACGAGCCACCGACGCTGGCGGCCACGTGGCTCGTGTGGTCCTCGCTGTCGAGGCCCACGCCGTCCCAGCAGTCGGGGAAGACGACCTTGAGCCGCAGCGGGGCGTCGGCGGGACAGATCGGCGGTTTGACCTCTGGGTCGCCCTGGATGCCGCACCCCCAGCCCACGAAGGACGTCGACTGGGGCGTGGTGGCCGTGTGGTCACCGGCGATCATCATCAGCCCGTGCGGGTACGGCTGCACCGACGTGGGATCGATGCCCGGGCCCGGTCGGTAGTAGGCGTCGAGCCCCAACGGGCTCACCGGCTGGCCGTGGTCGAACAGGCTGGGCGCCCAGTAGGCGGCGGTGTCGAGCTGGCGCTCGCACGAGGTGGGCTGGCCGAGCAACGAGTCCGGGGTGGAGAAGGCGTCGGTGATGCGGTTGCCGAAGAAGTCGTGGCGGTGCGACAGGCCGGGCTGGCCGAGGGCGACGATCGGGTCGTCGTAGGCGCTGTGGCTGTAGGCGCAGCTCACGACGAACTGCGGCACCAGCCCCTGGGGCCCGCCCTGGAAGCCGGTGGCGCCGGCCGCCGCCGCCTCGTCGTCACCTCCGCCGGGGCCGAGCAGGAGCACAGCCCCGGCGATCAGGACGCCGACGGCGGCGAGCGAGAGCCCGACGACGACGGCGCCCCGGTGGCGACGAGGAGAGGGGACGACCTCGGTCACGGTTGGGCCGGCACCGGGATGGCGTCGACGTCGACCTTCTCCGGCACGTTCACCGCGGGCATGCCGGGAGCGGTGGCGGCGTCGGGCATGTTGGGCTGGGCAGGGGGAACCGGCTGGGTCTTGTAGTCGCCCGACGGCGGGCGCTCGGAGGCGATCAGGTTGGCCAGGTCGAGGACCCCGGTGAACGCGCCCGTGGGGTCTGTGCAGGCCATGACGGTCTCGATGCTCGCCGGGGCCGAGGTGGTGAAGGTGTTGCCCTCGAAGCAGTTGTCGAGGGTCTGGTCGGCGGCGGTGAGCGTCCCGAAGGCGAGGTCGGCGATGCCGGAGCCGGACACGACGTTGCCCTTCACCGTGTTGCCCATGGCGTCCCAGAGCAGGCTGGCGGGGAGGCTGGCCTTGTCGACGCGAGGCAGGGTTCGGGCCTCCGAGCACGGGATGGTGAGCTCCTCGCCGGTCGGGATGTCGTCCTTCGGGTTCTCCTCCGGGAACGGCACCAGGCCGATGCCGACCCGTTCATGGTTGTAGACCCGGTTGTTCTGGATCAGGTTGTCGCGACCACCCGCGGGGAGGATGCCCGTGCCCATCGCCAGCTTGGCGACGTCGATCGCCGGGGTGTCGGCCGAGGTGCCGTTGTCGTGCACCAGGTTGCCCACGATGGTGGTGTCGCGCTCCGGGTAGCAGAGCTCGTAGGAGCCGCTGTTGGGCACGACGCCCGCCCGGTTGTTGGCGAACTCCGAGCGGGCGATCACCAGGTTGCCGCCGGAGTTGGTGCCCGAGTAGCCGAGGCCGTTGTACTCCGAGATCACGTCGAGGATGGCGGCGTCGCACGGGTAGCACTCGCCGATGTAGAAGCCGGCGTCGGGGCTGCCCGAGGCGTAGGAGTGGTCGAACTGGCCCCGCACGGAGTCGAAGGCGTAGATGCCGTAGTCGCCGTTGCGGTAGGCGGTGAGGTAGCTGCCGTGGTACCCCTCGACACCCGTCCAGTAGAAGCCGTTGCCGGTGTAGTTCCGGGCGGTCATGTTCTGCACGGTGACGTTGTCGGCGCCGAGCACCCGCACGCCGTTGTCGCGGGTGAACTCACCGTCGAGGATCGTGGCGTTGCGGTCGAGGCCGCGGATCGTGAGGCCCGGCGTCTCGACGTCGACGGCCTCGTTGTAGATGCCGGCTCCGACGAGGATCAGATCGCCGGGCTGCGCCGCGTCGACCGCCTTCTGGATGGTCTTCTCGTCCTCGGGGACACGGATCGTCGTCCCGGAGAACTCGGTGCCGCTGCCCTCCGGCCAGGTCCGGGGCGTCTTCGATTCCGACGAGTCGGACGAGTCGGACGAGCAGGCGCCGGCCAGCAGGCCGAGCACGGCGATGACGGCCAGCAGCACGATGCGGGTGCGCTTCATGTGGTTCCCCTTGAGAGTCGTGGTGGGCCTCACGGCGCCACCACCTGGATCGTGCCGGTCATGCCGGCGGTCGCGGTGCCGTGGATCGAGCAGTAGTACCGGTACGTACCCGGCTTCGACGCCTTCCACGTGTAGGACTCGCCCGGCTCGAACGACGCCGTCTCGACGGAGAACGGCGTGTCCTCGACGGCGATGACGTTGTGCTGGTTGCGGCCCTCGTTGGTGAAGGTGATCTCTGTGCCCTCGGCGACGGTGAGGGTCTGGGGCTCGAAGACGTTGTCGCCGGCGAGGACGTTCACCGCCCCGGACTGCACCGGCGCCAGCGTGTCGTCGGCGGCGGCGCCCGACCCGCTCGAGCCCCCACAGGCGGCGAGGCCGAGGCCCAGCGCGAGGGTGGCGGCGACCGCTGGGAAGGCGGCCTTCTGGACGACTGCTCTGTTCACGGTTCCCCTGTCTGCGGAGGTCCCCCGCCGTCCGCGGGGAGATGGTTACCCACTGGTAACCCACTGGGCAAAAGAGAGCCCCGGAGCGGAACCGGCCAGCGCGTCGAGGACGGGGGGCTCAGCCCGAGACGGCCAGGTCGTAGACCCGGCGCCTCGGCACTCCGAGGGCGGCCGCCACACTACTGACCGCATCGCGGGTTGTGGCACCGCCCCCCTTCTCGACGGCGAGGGCGGCCCGAATGGCGTCGTCGTCGGCCGCCTCCGGCTCGGGCGCACCGTCGAGCACCACCACGTACTCGCCCCGCGGCTCGACCTCCTCGCACCGCTCGACCGCGCCGGCCAGGCTCCCCCGCCAGAGCTCCTCGTGGAGCTTGGTGAGCTCGCGCGCCAGCACCACACGGCGGGTGGGGCCACAGGCCGCCGCCAGGTCGGCGAGCGTGCGGGCCAGGCGGTGCGGGGCCTCGTAGAGCACCACGGTGCGGCGCTCGGCGGCCACGACGGCCAGCCGCTCGGTGCGACCGGAGCCCTTGCGGGGCAGGAACCCCTCGAACACGAAGCGGCCGGTGGGCAGTCCGCTGGCCACCAGGCCCGCCAGCGCGGCCGACGGCCCGGGCACGACCTCCACGGTGTGGCCCGCGGCCGAGGCCGCGGCCACGAGCCGTTCGCCCGGGTCGGAGATGCCGGGCATGCCGGCGTCGCTCACGACGGCCACCCGCTCGCCCCGGTCGAGCCGGACCAGCACGTCGGCCACCGCTCCGGACTCGGTGTGGTCGTTGACCACGAGCAGCACGGGCGCCCGCACCCCGATGTGGGCGAGCAGGCGCCCCGTTCGGCGGGTGTCCTCACACGCCACCGCGTCGGCGCGGCCCAGCTCCTCGACGGCGCGCGGGGGCAGGTCGCCGAGGTTGCCGATGGGCGTGCCGATCAGCACCAGGGCACCGCTCACCGGAACTCCAGCCGATCGCCGACCTTCACGCCCCAGTGGGCGAAGGCACCGGCCTCGCACTCGATCACGCCCCGGGCCCGCCACACCGGGAGCCCGAGCCGGTTCGGCACAAGCGTGGTCACCTTCAGCACCTCCAGGTCGGCGTCGACGTGGGCGACGTCGATGGGGAAGCGCATCCCGAAGGTGTGCACCGACCGGGCGGGCTGCAGGAGCAGCGCCCCGTCGATTCCGTCACGACCGAGCAGCCCCCGGCGCCGGGCCCGGCGGTCGGCCGCCACCTCCAGGGTGGCCAGCACATGCTCGTCGAGCACCAGCCACTGAGACGGCGGGCTCGACGGTTCGGGCATGGCGGCATGCTACGAGCGCGACGGGCACCAGGGAACCACTGCAGTCGGGCCGCCGGTCGCTGACCGGCTCAGACGTTGAAGCGGAACTCCATGACGTCGCCGTCGGCCACGACGTAGTCCTTGCCCTCGACGCGGAGGATGCCGGCGTCGCGGGCCTTCGACCAGGAGCCGACCTCGAGCAGGTCGTCCCAGTGGATGGTCTCGGCCCGGATGAAGCCGCGCTGGAAGTCGGTGTGGATGACACCGGCGCACTCCGGCGCCTTCGAGCCGGCCCGGAAGGTCCACGCCCGGCTCTCCTTCTCACCGGTGGTGAAGAACGTGCGCAGCCCGAGCATCTGGTAGGCGGTGTGCAGGAACCGGGGCAGCGCGCCCTCGCCGAGGCCGAGCCCCTCGAGCATCTCGGCCCGCTCGTCCTCGTCGAGCTGGGCGGCCTCGGCCTCGAGCTGCACACACATGCCGATGACCTCACCGTGGCCGCCGAACTCCTCGATCACGGGCGCCGTCTTGGCGTCGATCGAGTCGAGGTCGTCCTCGCCGACGTTGACGATGGCGAGCACCGGCTTGTTCGTCAGCAGGAAGTACGAGCGCAGGAGCTCCCGGGACTCGTCGTCGAGGTCACTGCGGTAGAGCGGGGTGCCCTCGGCCAGGATCTCGTAGGCGCGATCGAGGGCGGCGACCTCGTCCTGCACGTCCTTGTCGAACTTGGCGGCCTTGCGCCGCTTCTCCTTCTGGTTCTCGACGGTCTCGAGGTCGGCGAGGGCGATCTCGGTCTCGACGATGCGCAGGTGCTCGAGCGGGTCGGCGGGGCCGGGGACGTCGTCGTCCTCGAAGGCCCGCAGCACGAACACGATGGCGTCGGCCTCGCGGATGTTGGCGAGGAACTTGTTGCCGAGGCCCTCACCCGAGCTCGCCCCCTCGACCAGGCCGCCGATGTCGACGAACTGCACCGTCGCGGGCACCACGTTCTTCGACTGGCTCATCTCGGCCAGCAGGGTGAGACGCCGGTCGGGGACCTTCGCCATGCCCACGTTGGGCTCCTTCGTGGCGAAGGCGTAGGGCGCGGCGAGCGCGCTCCCCCCGGAGAGGGCGTTGTACAGGGAGGACTTGCCCGCGTTGGGGAGGCCTACGAATCCGAAGCGTTCCATCGGGCGGGCAGGGTAGCGGTCGCCGGGGGTGCCCCCGTCAGGGACGCCCCGCCGACCCGGCCCGGCGCCCGTAGAGTCGGCCCGGTGAGCGCCACCGACGACGCCCTGGCCGCCCTGCAGCGGATGATCTACCTGCTCGACCGCACCCTGGCCCCGTCGTCGAAGGTGCGGGCCTACAGCCACGCCGTGGAGGTCGTCACCGAGCTGGCGCCCGGCGAGCTCGAGTCCCGGGTCGAACACGGCACGCTGCAGGAGCTCGCCGGCATCGGCCCCTCCACCGGGTCGGTGATCGCCGCCGCGGTGAAGGGCGAGGTCCCCGCCAAGCTGGCCGAGCTCGAGCGCACGTCGGTGCTGCCGCTCACCGACGAGGGCCGTGCCTACCGCGAGGCCCTCCGGGGCGACTGCCACGCCCACTCCACCTGGAGCGACGGCGGCGCGTCGATCGAGGAGATGGCCCTCACCGCGGCCTCGCTCGGCCACGAGTACCTCGTGATGACCGACCACTCCCCCCGCCTCACCGTGGCCCACGGCCTGAACCGTGAGCGGCTCGAGGCCCAGCTCGACGAGATCGATCGGCTCAACGCCGAGCTGGCACCCTTCCGGGTGCTCACCGGCATCGAGGTCGACATCCTCGAGGACGGTGCCCTCGACGGCCAGGACGACATGCTCGGCCGCCTCGACATCGTGGTCGCCAGCGTGCACTCCAAGCTCTCCATGGACGCCGAGGCCATGACCCGGCGCATGGTGCTGGCCGCGGCCAACCCCCACGTCGACATCCTCGGCCATCTGACCGGGCGCAAGCTCCGGGCCCGGGTGCCCATGCCGGGCGACACCCCCGAGGTCGCCCGGGCCGCCTCCCGGTTCGACGCCGAGCTGGTCTTCGCCGCCTGTGCCCGCTTCGACACGGCGGTCGAGATCAACTGCCGACCCGAGCGCCAGGACCCACCCGACGACCTCCTGGCCCTGGCCCTGGAGTGGGGCTGCCGGGTCTCGATCGACACCGACGCCCACGCCCCCGGCCAGCTCGAGTGGCAGGTCTACGGGTGCGACAAGGCCGCCCGGCACGAGATCGACCTCGACCGGATCGTGAACACCATGGGCGCCGACGAGCTGGCCGAATGGGCCAGTTCGCACCCGCGCGGGTAGCATCGCATCCCTATGTCGAAGAAGACCTCGAAGCGTCGCACCAACGCCAAGCGCAAGGCCGCCAACCACGGCCGCAAGCCCAACGCGGGTCGCTGAGCTCCGAACTCCCCCCTCCTCCCCCCACTCCCCGGGGCGACACCGTCGAGGTGCGCCACGGGCTGAGCGTCGCCGACCCGTTCCGCTGGCTCGAGGACGACGACGATCCGGAGGTCCAGGCGTGGATCGCGGCCCAGAACGGCCGCACCGACTCCCTCCTCTCGCGCCTCCCCGGCCGTGAGGAGCTCGAGGCGCGCCTGCTCGACCGGCTGAAGGCCGGCACGTCGGTGGCCCCGAGGGTCGGCGGCACCCGCGTCTTCACCCTCGAACGTTGGGGTGAGCTCGACCAGGCCGTGCTCGTGGTGCGCTCCGCCACCGCGCCCGGTCGGGCCCGCACCCTGGTCGACCCCCACCGCCTCACCGGCGACCCCACGGCGGCCATCGACTGGTACCACCCCTCCCCCGACGGCCGGATGCTCGCCTACGGCATCTCCACCGGCGGCGACGAGCGCTCCACCCTCCAGGTCCTCGACGTCACGAGTGGCGAGCACCTCCCCGACCGCATCCCCCACACCCGGGCGGCGTCGGTGGCGTGGGAGCCCGACGGTCGGGCGTTCCTCTACACCCGCTACCCCGGCGGCGAGCGGCCCCAGGCCGGCGACGACGCCGCCGCCAAGGGCGAGCTGCGCCACGTGTACCGCCACCAGCTCGGGCGGCCGTGGACCACCGACCCCGTCGTCTGGGACGCCCTCCCCGACCCCACCGCCTGGGCTTCGGTGTCACTGTCGGCCGACGGCCGCTGGATGCTCGTGCACCTCGCCGTGGGCTGGAGCCGCACCGACGTCCACCTCGTCGACCGCAGCTCCGGGGCCCACACGGTGCTGATCGAGGGCGTCGAGGCCCGCACCGAGCTGGAGGTCGTGGCCGACCAGGTCATCGGGCTCACCACGCTCGAGGCCGACCGGGGCCGGGTCGTGTCGGCCCCGCTGGCGGCGGCGTGGCACGACCACTGGTGCACGATCGTGCCCGAGTCCGACGCGGTCATCGAGGCCACGGCGTGCACGCCGTCGTCGCTGCTCGTGCTCCGCACCCGAACCGCGGTGGCCGAGCTCCACCGGTACGGCCACGACGGCACCGACGGCACCGAGATCCCCCTGCCCGGGATGGGCAGCGTCTCCGGCCTCACCGCCAGCACCCGTCGCGACGAGGCCTTCCTCTCGTTCTCCAGCTTCGCCCTGCCCTCCGCCACGCACCGCTGGTCGGGCGACACCGGAGCGCCACAGGCACCGCTCACCGACTGGAGCGGCCTGGCCACGGCCACCACCGGCGACGTCGTGGTCGAGCAGGTCCGCTATCCGTCGGCCGACGGCACCCTGATCCCGCTGTTCCTGGTGCGGGCGGCCGACAGCGAGCCCGGCCCCGACACCCCGTGCATCCTCACCGGCTACGGCGGGTTCTCCATCTCGATGGGCCCCTCCTACTCCGCCGGGATCGCCGAGGTCTGCGCGGCCGGTGGCCTGTACGCGGTCGCCGGCCTCCGGGGCGGCTCCGAGGAGGGCGAGGCCTGGCACCGCGCCGGAATGCGCGAGCACAAGCAGAACACCTTCGACGACTTCGTCGCCGCCGCCGACTGGCTCGTCGACAACGGGCTGACGTCGCGTGAGCGCCTGGCCGTGCGGGGCGGCTCCAACGGCGGGTTGCTGGTGGGGGCGGCCATCACCCAGCGCCCCGACCTGTGCCGGGCCGCCCACATCGCGGTGCCCCTGCTCGACATGGTCCGGTACCCCGAGTTCCTCCTCGGGCGGCTCTGGGTGCCCGAGTACGGCGACCCCGACGAGCCCGAGCAGCTGGCCTGGTTGCTGGCCTACTCGCCCTACCACCGCGTCGTCGACGGCACCTGCTACCCGTCGGTGCTGCTCACCTCGGCCGCCGGCGACTCCCGCGTGCACCCGTTCCACGCCCGCAAGATGGCCGCCCGCCTGCAGGAGGCCACCAGCTGCGGCGACACCAACCCGGTGCTGCTCCGCGAGGAGGGCCGGGCCGGCCACGGCCAGGGGAAGCCGGCGTCGGCCCAGGTCGCCGAGCTCGCCGACGTGCTGGGGTTCCTGTTCCGGCAGATCGGCGCCTGAGCTGTCGGGAGGGCGATCCGCCTTCGGTAGCATCCACCGCCGTGCCCAGCGAACCGTCCAAGGAACTCATCACCGTCCCGAACCCCGAGCCGGGGCGTGACTACGAGATCGTCTGCGAGACCGACGAGCTCACCTGCCTGTGCCCGGTGACGGGCCAGCCCGACTTCGCCACGGTGCGCATCACCTACGTGCCCGACGAGCTGCTGGTCGAGCTCAAGAGCCTGAAGATGTACCTCTGGAGCTTCCGCGACGAAGGGGCGTTCCACGAGGCCGTCACCAACGAGATCCTCGACGACCTGGTGCGGGCCACGCTGCCGCGCCGCATGACCGTCGAGACCATCTGGAAGGTGCGGGGCGGCATCGCCACCACCGTCACCGCGTCGCACCCGTAGACGACGACAGGCCGGGCGCTACTCGGCGTTCGGCACCTCGGGCGGGATCTCGGCGCGCTCGACGATGCCCGCGGCCGGCGCCTGGTCGGCCGGCGGGACGGTCTTGCCGGCGGCGAGGTCGATGTACTGCCCGATGCGGGCCAGCACGGCCCACGAGAGGCGGTTGCCGCCGATGGTCGAGAGGTGCACACCGTCCTTCTGGCGCAGGCCTCGGGACTGACCGTCGGCGAAGGGCGCCTCACTGACGTAGTTCATGTTGGCGTCGGAGAAGAACGGCCAGGTGTCGAAGTACTGGATCCAGGGACGGCTCTTCGCCTCGGACCAGTAGATGTAGTCGAGCTGGTCCATCTCGTGGACACCCGAGCCCGGCTTCATCACCGGGGCGCCGGCCCAGATCACGAGGCGGTCGTTGTCGGGGTCCTTGAGCAGGTCCATGGTGGCGGCGACCCGACGGCGGTACTCCTCGAGCCACTCCGGGGTGCCCCGTGTGTAGACCTTGCCGTCGGTGCCGGTCATGCCCTGGCCGTCGTTGGCACCGAACATGACCACCATGACCTGCGGGTCGCTGGGCAGGACGTCCTTGACGAAGTGCTCGGGCCAGTTGAAGTAGTCGGGCCGGGCCAGGCCGGTGGACACCCGGTAGTCGAGCGTGGGGGTCATGACGCCGGTGGACTGGGCGACCTGCTGCATCGAGGTGCCGAAGGTCTGGGTGATCGAGTCGCCGCCGACCCAGAAGCGCAGCGGGGCCTCGGGCGTGGGCGGGGCGATGACCGGCAACACCGGCGCGGGCGGCGCCTCGGTCGTGTCGGTCTCGCCGTCGGCGGTGGCCTCCTGCTGGGCGAGCAGCTCCTCGACGTCGGTGTCGGTGCCCTGGTTCTTGCCGAGGGCGTCGTCGACGGTGCCACGCAGCGAGGTGATGTGGAGGGCGTCGCTGAACGAGGCGATGCCCTTGGCGACCTCGTTGCGCCAGCCGTCGCCCTTGGCCTCGCTCTTGCGGAGGGTCGCGTCGGCGTTCAGGAACATCGCCACGAGCAACGAGACCACCACCAGGACGAGCACGAGCCCGGCGGGCATCGTGCCCTCCTTGCGGGCCTGGAAGGGCCGGAACAGCGACCGCCAGTTGAACGACGAGCGCGGCCGGGGCGGCCGGCCGGGGTTCATGGGGCGGGGGGAGGTCATCGGGGCGAGAGTACCGGCCGCGCCGGCAACCTTGGCGTCAGGTGGGCGCAGGCTGTGAGTCGGCTACGAGAACGGGTCGGTGACACGGCAGGCTCAGAACTGGAAGTAGATGAACGGGGCGATGCCCTCGGGGCCGAGTGCGTCGACGAGCACCAGCCCGGCGGCCAGCGCACCGATCTGCACGACGGGGGCGAGGCGCCCGAACCAGACCTCGGCCTTCTCCGGGACGCTCGTGGGCACGAACTGCGAGGCGATGCTCGCCACGACCGTGATGATGACCAGGATGCCGACGTAGCCCCGGCCGGTGCCCGTGAAGAGCTGGCCCAGCACGTCGAAGGCGCCGTCGATGGACTGCGCCCGGAAGAACACCCAGGCCAGGCAGACCACGTTGAACGTGAGGATCCACTGGAGGGTCTTGACGACCTGCGTGGGGAGGCCGAGCTCGTGGCCCTGCCACTTCTCCTTCACGATGCGCTCGCCGACGAGGTAGCCGCCGTGGATGGCGCCCCAGACCACGAAGGTCCAGTTGGCGCCGTGCCACAGGCCGCCGATCAGCATGACCAGGAACAGGTTGCGGTAGGTGAACCACTTCGAGCCCCGATTGCCGCCGAGCGGGATGTACAGGTAGTCCCGTAGCCATCGCGAGAGGGTCATGTGCCAGCGGCGCCAGAAGTCCTGCAGGGAGAGCGAGCGGTAGGGCGCGTCGAAGTTCTGGGGGAAGCGCACGCCGAGCAGGAGGGCCACGCCGATGGCGATGTCGGTGTAGCCCGAGAAGTCGGCGTAGATCTGGATGGCGTAGGCGTAGATCGCCCACAGCACCGCCCACCGGTCGTAGGCGCCGGGCAACGCGAACACGGGATCGACGATCTGCGAGGCCAGGAAGCTCGAGATCACGACCTTCTTGAACATGCCCCGGAAGATCAGCATGAACGCCTCGGAGGACCTCACGAAGCGGGGATCGGGCTCGTCGTCGAGCTGGGGGATGAACTCGCTGGCCCGCACGATCGGGCCGGCCACCAGGTGGGCGAAGAACGACAGGTACACGGCGAAGTCGAGCAGCGGGACGGGCTGACGCCACTGCCCCCGCCCGATGTCGAGGACGTAGCTCATCGCCTGGAACGTGAAGAAGGAGATGCCGACCGGGAGGATGATGTTCAGGGTCGGTGCGCTGACGTCGAGCCCGAGGCTGTTCAGCCGGTCGGTGATGCTGCCGGCGAAGAACTCGAAGTACTTGAAGTACCCGAGCACCGCGAGGTTGACCACGACCGCGGCTCGGACCAGCCACTTGCTGGCGTCGGTGCGATCACCCTCAGGGGTGAGGGCGTTGTAGATCGCCTTGCCGAACGCCCAGTTGATGACGGCGCTGCCCAACAGCAGGAACAGGTAGTGCCAGTCCCACCAGCCGTAGAAGACGCAGCTGGCGGCGAGGATGACCCAGCGCCACAGGCGCTTGTAGGGACGGGTCAGCCAACTGAGCGTGAAGACCACCACGAAGAAGACCGCGAAGTCGACGGTGGGGAACAGCATGGGCGGTGGGCGGCTTCCAGGTGGTCCGGCGATCGGTGGCGCAGTGGTGCCGGGTCGACTCCCCCCGGATGGTGCGTCTCGGAGCGACGCTAGCCGAGCGCGGGACCGCCGGAGGGGAACCCGAGGCGGTGGGCCAACGCCGTGTGGAGCTGCTCGAGAACGGCCTCGGCCGGAGCCCGGGCGGCGGCCACATCGGCACCCGCGACGGCCTCCACGACCTCGGCGTAGATCTTCAACTTGGGCTCGGTGCCGCTCGGGCGGATGGCCATCCATGCCCCCGCGCCGAGCTCCAGCACCACCACATCGGCGACCGGCGCCGGAGCGACGGCGGCCAGGTGGTCGACGACGACGCTCGACCCGCCGACCGGCGACCTCGAGCGGCGGCTCGGCCCGCAGCGCGGCCATGGCCGCCGCCCGGCGCTCATCGCCGTCGAGCCCCTCGAAGCGGTAGCTGCGGCTGGCCGACAGGTGCAGCCCGTGGCGCTCGGCGAGCTCGTCGAGGCGGTCGTCGAGGGAGCGCCCTTCGGCCTTCAGCCGGGCGACGAGGTCGGCCATCACCAGTGCGGCGCCGATGCCGTCCTTGTCGCGGACCTGGTCGCCCACCGCGAAGCCGAGGGCCTCCTCGTAGCCGAGCACGAGCCTGAGGTCGGGCCGGGCCCGGGCCGCACCCATGACGTGCTTGAAGCCGGTGAGGGTGGCGGCTGCCGTGGCGCCGTGGGCGGCGGCGACGGCGTCGAGCAGGCGGGACGACACGATGGTGCGCACGACGAGGCGGTCGGGCCCGCTCCCCTGGCCGAGCAGGTGGTCGGCCAGCAGCACCCCGATCTGGTCGCCGGTGAGCTTCTCCCACCCGCCGTCGCGGGGCACGACCACGCCGAGGCGGTCGGCGTCGGGGTCGTGGGCGAGGCCGGCGTCGGCATCGGCAGCGGCGGCCCGTTCGACCAGCAGGTCGAGCGCCCCCGGTTCCTCCGGGTTCGGGAAGGCCACGGTCGGGAAGGTGCCGTCGGGCTCGCACTGCGCGGCCACCTCGAGCAGCGGGGCGAACCCTGCCGCGGCGAAGGCCCGCTCGGTGACGGCCCGGCCCACCCCGTGCATGGCGGTGTAGGCGAGGACGACCTCACGGGGGCCCGGCGCCAGCCGGCCGGCGACCATCGCGACGTAGGCGTCGACCACGTCGGCCCCGACCCCGGCGTCGGGGGCGACCGCGCTCGGTCGAGAACGGCACCGCATCGGTGTCGCCGGCGTCGTGGCGGTCGGCGACGGCGTCGAGCGCGGCGGCCAGCTCGGCCTCACGGGGCGGGCCGATCTGGGCTCCGTCGGCCAGGTAGACCTTGAAGCCGTTGTCGGCCGCCGGGTTGTGCGAAGCCGTGATCGTGACGCCGGCGTCGGCACCGAGGTGGCGCACGGCGAAGGCGAGCAACGGCGTGGGCAACGGCCCCGGGAGCAGCACGGCCCGTCGCCCGCTGCCCCGCACGACCCGGGCCGCATCGGCGGCGAAGACCTCGGAGTGGGTGCGGGCGTCGTGGGCGATCGCCACGATGGCGTCCGCCGGCAGCAACGTCGTCAGCGCGGCGGTGGCCCGGCGCACGACCAGGCGGTTCATCCCGGCCGGGCCGGGGCCCATCGGGGCCCGGAGACCGGCCGTGCCCAGGCCGACCCGGCCGGCGAAGGCGGCCACGAGGTCGACGACGTCGCCGCCCTCGGCCCGGGCGACGAGCGCGTCGAGCTCGGCGCGGGTGGTGGGATCGGGGTCGAGCGCCCGCCACCGCGCCGCCGCGGTGAGCGACGCGGTCGGGTCTGGGACGGCAGGGAGATCTGAGGGATCGGCAGGGGGCACCGTCGTACAGTGTGGCTCGTGAGCCCGGAGGCACCGCCCGACCGCCCTCCCGAGCCCCCCGACCCCCAGAGCCCGCTCGACGCGGTGCGCTCGGCCGTCGCCGAGGTCGCCCACCGGGCCGAGGTGGTGCGCCTGACGCCCGAGCGGCTCGCGCCCTACGCCGGTGTGCTGATCGACGAGCGGGTGCTCGATCCGGGCCCTCGGCCGGCCGACCCGAGACCGGCGCACGAGCACCCGGAGGCCGTCGCCGGGCGGGTGATCGCCCTCGACACCATCAACTTCGGCTCGGGCTGGCACCCGCTGGTGCGCAAGAACCTCGGTCGGTCCGGTGCGGTCAACATGGCCAACGGGCTCACCCTCTGGCTCGCGCTCGAGGACGTCGTGCGGCCCGAGCGGCTGGCCCACCTCGACACCGACACGGCCCACCAGATCTTCGACCAGCCCCACGACGACGGGCCCGTCGACGAGCTGATGGGCCTGTTCACGATCGCCCTCAACGACCTCGGCCACCTGGTGCTCGACCGCTACGACGGGTCGTTCACCGCGCTGGTGGAGGCAGCTGACGGCTCGGCCGCTGCTCTCGTCGACCAGCTGGCGGAGATGCCGTTCTTCCGCGACGTGTCGACCTACGACGGGTTCGACGTGCCGCTCTACAAGCGGGCCCAGATCACCGCGGCCGACCTGCACCGGGCGTTCGACGGGGAGGGCCTCGGCCGCTTCGACGACCTCGACCGACTCACCGCCTTCGCCGACAACCTCGTGCCCCACGTGCTGCGCATCGACGGCGTGCTCGCCTTCGACGACGACCTCGTGGCCCGCATCGAGCACGGCGAGCTGCTCACCGCCGGCTCGCCGGAGGAGGTCGAGATCCGCGCCCTCGGCGTGCACGCGGTCGAGGGCCTGAGGGCGGCACTGGCCGAGCTCGGCCACGACGTGCCCTCCTGGCGGCTCGACCAGGTGCTCTGGGAACGCGGCGCCGGCCCCCGCTACAAGGCCGAGCCCCGACACCGGGCGCGCTCGGTCTTCTACTGACGGCGGTGGAGCCCAGGCCGCCACGCGCCCGGGCCCGACGGTACCGGTGCCGTTCACGGCCCGGTAGGGTCGCCGCCGTGCTCGACCACGTCTTCACCGATGCCATCGGAGCGTTGCGCGACGCCTTCGAGGGTGCCCTGCTCGAGCGCCAGGCCTTCGAGGAGCGCTTCCACACCGACGTGCTGCTCGGCGACATGACCTGGGAGACCAGCTACGGCCTCCCCGGCGAGGGCCTCCCGCCGCGAGTGCAGGCCGACATCACCCTCACCTGGCCGACGTGGGCCCAGACCGCGTACCGCTCCTGGTACATCGGCGAGCCGCTCGACGAGCCGCCCCGCATCGACATCGAGATCGTGCTGCGGGTCCAGCGCCTCGCGGTGCAGCCCGATCCCGCCGCCCTGCTCGCCACCCTGCCGGAGATGAGCCCGGCCATCGGCTCCGACCGCCTCGAGCGCTCGGGCCCCACGGTCGAGGCCGCCTACCCGGGCGACCTCTCCGACCCGGAGTACGCCATCGAGGTCAGCTACGAGGGCACCTACGAGGTCGACGAGGCCACGCTGGCCGACGGCACCCAGCTCGACGAGCACCTCAGCGCCATGGGCGGCTGGATCTCGTCGGTGCTCGTGCGCGTCGGCGACCTCAAGTGGGACTTCCTGCCCCCGCTCGAGGACCCCGACGACCACTGACCCCTTCCCCAACCTGGCTCACGTCGTGTCGGATTCCGACACGTGGTGAGCCTGCTTCGGAGGCGAGGACGGCGTGGGTCGGCCTAGAACTCGTCGGGGGCGGGCAGCAGGTCGGGGAACTGCGGGTCACGGCCCTCGCCCTTGGCGGTGAACGCCTCGAGCATGTCGCCCGGCTGGAACATGCCGGTCTGCCACGTGGCGATGTGGTCGAGCGAGTCGGCCACGGTGTGGTCGCGGGCGTAGAGCAGCATCTCCTTGGAGCCCCACACCGCCAGCGGGCTCTTGGAGGCGATCTCCCTGGCGGTGGCCAGGACGCTGTCGACCATCTCGTCGTGGGAGGCGAAGACCTCGTTGACCAGGCCCAGCGCGAGAGCTCGCTCGGCGGTGAGGCGGCGGCCGGTGTAGGCCAGCTCCCGGGCCACACCGTCGGGGATCAGCTTCGGGAGGCGCTGGAGGGTGCCCACGTCGGCGGTCATCCCGATGTTGATCTCCTGGATCACGAAGAAGGCGTCGGCGGTGGCGTAGCGCATGTCGGCGGCGCACACCATGTCGACCCCGCCACCGATGCAGCCACCCTGGATGGCGGCGAGCACCGGGAAGCGGGCCTTCTCGAAGGAGGTGAAGCTGTCCTGGAGCATCAGCGCGGTCTGGCGCAGCTGGGCCCGGACCCGGCCCGTCTCGCCGCCGGCGCCCGAACCGAGGCCGTTGTCGTTGGAGCCGAACACGCCGAGGTCCATGCCGGCGCAGAAGTGCCGACCGGTGGAGGACAGCACCATCGCCCGCACGTCGCCGCCGGCGTCGAGCTCGCGGACGATGCGGGGGAGCTCGTTCCAGAACTCCCGAACCATCGTGTTGAGCTCGTCGGGCCGGGACAGGCGCACGTGGGCGACCTGGTCGGCGACCTCGACCTCGAAGCAGCGGTAGCTCACGAGCTGACCTCCAGGAGAGCGGCCAGGTCGGCCTGGGGACGGGCACCGAGGTGGGAGATCACCTCGGCCGCGGCCACGGCGGCCATCCTGCCGGCGGTCTCGAGGTCGGTGCCCCGGGCCCAACCGGCGAGGAAGCCGGCGGCGTAGAGGTCGCCGGCACCGGTGGTGTCGACGACGGCGGCCGGGGCGGCGGGCACGTCGATGCGCTCGCCTTCGGCGGTGAGGATGACCGAGCCCTTCTCGGAGCGGGTCAGGCAGGCCAGGGCGCAGTGGCCCTGCACCCGGCGAGCCGCCTCCTCGAAGTCGTCGACCTCGTAGAGGGAGCAGATCTCGTCCTCGTTGGCGAAGAGGATGTCGATGCGGTGCTCGACGAGGTCGAGGAACTCCGCCCGGTGGCGATCGACGCAGAAGCCGTCGGAGAGGGTGAACGACACGGGCGTGCCGAGGTCGTGGGCGGTGTCCATGGCCTTGCGCAGGGCTGCCTTGGCCACGGGCTCGTCCCACAGGTAGCCCTCGCAGTACACGACGGAGGAGCGGGCGATGAGCTCGACCTCGACGTCGTCGGGCTCGAGCACGGCCGCCACGCCGAGGTAGGTGTTCATCGTGCGCTGGGCGTCGGGGCTGACCAGGATCAGGCAGCGGGCCGTGCCCCGGTCGGCGACGGCACCCGTTGCCGGCGCCGACGTGAACTCCACCCCGGCGGCGCGGATGTCGTGGCCGAAGACGCTGCCGAGCGTGTCGTCGGCGACCTTGCCCACGAACGCGGCCGAGGCGCCATAGGCGGCCACGCCGGCCGCCGTGTTGGCCGCCGAGCCGCCGGAGATCTCGACCGCCGGGGGCATGTCGGCGTAGATCCGCGTGGCGGCCTCGGTGTCGATCAGCTGCATGGAGCCCTTCACCATGCCGTGCCGGTCGAGGAACGAGTCGTCGGTGTGGGCGAGGACGTCGACGATGGCATTGCCGATGCAGGCCACGTCGATGGTCCGTCCCCCCGGAGGTCGGAGCGCACTCATCGGCAGCGACCCTACGCTGGCTCGGTGTCCGAGCGTGAACCGATCCAGCCCGAGCCCGCCTTCGACGACCCCGCGGTGGTCGACCCCTACCGGCTCCCGGGAGGCGTCTCGCCGGTCCGGTACGACCTGACCCTTGTCCCCGACCTGGCCGACGCCACCTTCACCGGCACCTGCGCCACCGACCTGGAGGTCTCCTCGGCGACGACCACGGTGACGTGCAACGCCCTCGAGCTGGAGATCGACACGGCGTGGGCCACCACACCGGGCGGGGGCCGCATCGAGGCCACGAAGATCGACCTCGACGAGGAGACCGAGCGGGTCGCGTTCACCTTCGCCGAGCCGGTGCCCGCCGGGCGGGCCACGCTGCACACCGGGTTCCGGGGCGTGCTCAACGACAAGCTGCGCGGCTTCTACCGCTCCACGTTCACCGACGCCGACGGCGCCGAGCAGGTCATCGCCACCACCCAGTTCGAGGCCACCGACGCCCGCCGGGCCTTCCCGTGCTGGGACGAGCCCGCCCACAAGGCGGCCTTCGCCGTCACCCTCGTGGTCGACGCCGACCTCTTCGCCGTCTCCAACGCCGCTGAGGTGTCGCGCACGCCGAGCGCCACCCACCCGGGCCGCGACGAGGTCCGCTTCGCCGACACGATGGTCATGTCCACCTACCTGGTGGCGTTCATCGTGGGCCCGCTCGAGGCCACCGACCCCGTCGACGTCGACGGCACCCCGCTCCGGGTCGTGTACCCGAAGGGCAAGGGCCACCTCACCGACTACGCCCTCGAGGTCGGCGCGTTCTGCCTGCGCCACTTCGCCGGCTACTACGGGATCGCCTACCCGGGCGACAAGCTCGACCTCGTCGCCGTGCCCGACTTCGCCTTCGGCGCCATGGAGAACCTCGGCTGCGTCACCTTCCGGGAGATCCTCCTGCTGGTCGACCCCGCCACCACCACCCAGGCCGAGCTGCTCAACGTCACCGACGTCATCAACCACGAGCTCGCCCACATGTGGTTCGGCGACCTCGTGACCATGAAGTGGTGGAACGGCATCTGGCTCAACGAGGCCTTCGCCACGTTCATGGAGATGCACGCCACCGACGCCTTCCGGCCGGAGTGGGAGCGGTGGGTCACCTTCGGGCTGGCCCGCACCGCGGCGTTCGACACCGACGCCCTCAGCAGCACCCGGCCGATCGAGTACCCGGTGGTCTCACCGGCCGACGCCGAGGGAATGTTCGACATCCTCACCTACGAGAAGGGCGCGGCAGTGGTGCGGATGCTCGAGCAGTACCTGGGAGAGGACGAGTTCCGCGACGGCATCCGGGGCTACCTGTCGGCCAACGCGTACGGCAACACCGAGACCACCGACCTGTGGGACGCCATCGAGGACGCCACCGGTGAGCCCGTCCGCCGCATCATGGACTCCTGGATCCTCCAGGGCGGCTTCCCGATCATCGACGTCGACCTGGTCAACGACGGCCGCACCCTGCGCCTGACCCAGGAGCCCTTCGCCTACGCGGGCGACCTCGGCGAGGGTGAGCCCGACGACCACGAGGCCCCCGCCGCCGACACCCCGCAGTGGGCGGTACCGCTCATCTTCAGCCAGCGCTCCACCGTCGGCGACCTCGTCACCTTCGAGAAGGTGCTGCTCGACCAGCCCACCCTCGACATCGACCTCGTCGAGCCCGTCGTGTGGCTCCTCGTCAACACCGAGGGCACCGGCTTCTACCGTGCGCGCTACGCCCCGGGGCTGCTGGCGGCCCTGGTGGCCCACGCCCAGAGCGACCTCTCCCCCATCGAGCGCTACGGCCTCGTCGACGACGTCTGGGCCGGCGTGCTGGCCGGCGACAAGAGCGCCCACGACTTCCTCGTGCTCGCCGAGGCCTTCGGCACGGAGACCGACCTCTCGGTCTGGCAGCGCATCATCGGGGGCCTCAACGCCCTCGACCGCATCGTCGACGGCGAGGCCAGGGACGCCCTGCGGGGCCGGGTCCGCGACCTGCTCCGCCCGGCCCTCGACCGCCTCGGCGACACCCCCCGTCCGGAGGACTCCGACCGTGAGCGGGCGCTGCGCGGCGTGCTCTTCGAGGCCCTCGGCACGCTCGGCCACGACCCCGACGTCCACGCCCGGGCCCGGGTGCTGCTCGATGCCGCCGCCCTCGAGCCCGACCCCGCTCTCGTCGCCGCCTCGGTCAACGTGGTCGCGGCCTGGGGCACCGAGGCCGACTTCGACGACTTCGTCGCCCGCATGAAGACCGCCGACACCCCGCAGGAGGAACAGCGCTACCTCGGGGCGCTGGCCGACTTCCCCGACCCGGAGCTCGTCCGTCGCCTGCTGGCGATGAGCATCACCGACGAGGTCCGCACCCAGAACGCGCCGCTCCTGCTGCGCCGGGCCCTCACCAACCGCGACAACGGCGCCCTGGCCTGGTTCTTCGTGACCGACGAGTGGGACATCATCAACGCCCGCTTCCCGTCGAACTCCATCGCGCGGCTCCTCGAGGGCATCCGGTCGCTGTCGGCGCCGGCGGTGGCCCCCGAGGTCTTCGTCTTCTTCGAGGACCACGAGGTGCCCCAGGGCGACAAGATCCTCGCCCAGCACCTCGAGCGACTCGAGGTCAACGTGGCCCTGCGGGCCCGTGAGGCCGAGGCCCTCGCCGCCGAGCTCCGGGCCGGTCGGTGAGCGCCCGGCGCACCCATAGGCTCCCCCGGATGGAGATCTGGCCCGGCGAACCCTTCCCCATGGGCGCGACCTTCGACGGGAGCGGCTGCAACTTCTCGCTCTTCTCCGAGGTCGCCGAGCGCGTGGAGCTGTGCCTCTTCGACGAGGACGGCACCGAGACCCGCGTCGACCTGCCCGAGGTCACCGCCTTCGTGCACCACGGCTACCTCCCGGGCATCCAGCCCGGCCAGCGCTACGGCTTCCGGGTGCACGGCCCGTGGGCCCCGGAGCAGGGCAGCCGGTGCAACCCCGAGAAGCTGCTGATCGACCCCTACGCCAAGGCCGTCGAGGGTGGCGTCGACTGGGCCGAGGCCGTGTTCCCGTACGCCTTCGACGACGGCCCCGACGGGCCCCCGACCCGCTCCGACTCCGGGCCGTTCATCCCGAAGTCGATCGTGGTGAACCCGTACTTCGACTGGGCCGACGACCGCCACCCCCGCCACCCGTGGCACGAGACCGTCGTCTACGAGACCCACGTGAAGGGCCTCACCCAGCTCCACCCCGACGTCCCCGAGGGCCTTCGCGGCACCTACCTCGGCCTGAGCAGCCAGCCGGTCATCGACCACCTCACCTCGATCGGCGTCACCGCGGTGGAGCTCATGCCGGTGCACCAGTTCGTGCACGACTACCGCCTCGACCAGGACGGCCTCCGCAACTACTGGGGCTACAACTCCATCGCCTACCTGGCGCCGCACAACGAGTACGCGGTGTACGGCGAGCAGGGCCAGCAGGTGCAGGAGTTCAAGCAGATGGTGAAGTCCCTGCACCGGGCGGGCATCGAGGTCATCCTCGACGTGGTCTACAACCACACCGCCGAGGGCAACGACGGTGGCCCGGTGCTGTCGCTCAAGGGCGCCGACAACGCCGCCTACTACCGGCTGAACCCCGACGACCGTCGCCGCTACGTCGACTACACCGGTACGGGCAACAGCATGAACATGCGCCACCCGCACGTGCTGCAGCTGATCATGGACTCCCTGCGGTACTGGGTCACCGAGATGCGCGTCGACGGCTTCCGCTTCGACCTCGCCGCCACCCTCGCCCGAGAGCTCCACGACGTCGACAAGCTGTCGGCGTTCTTCGACCTCATCCAGCAGGACCCCGTCGTCAGCCAGGTGAAGCTCATCGCCGAGCCGTGGGACGTCGGCGAGGGCGGCTACCAGGTCGGGAACTTCCCGGCGCTGTGGTCGGAGTGGAACGGCAAGTACCGCGACGAGACCCGCGACTTCTGGCGCGGGGCCGAGCACACGGTGGCCGAGTTCGGCTACCGGTTCACGGGCTCGAGCGATCTCTACCAGCCCAACGGCCGCACCCCGTCGGCGTCGATCAACTTCGTCACCGCCCACGACGGCTTCACCCTCCACGACCTCGTCTCCTACGACGGCAAGCACAACGAGGCCAACGGCGAGGACAACCGCGACGGCACCGACGACAACCGCTCGTGGAACTGCGGCGCCGAGGGCCCGACCGACGACGAGCAGGTCAACGCGCTCCGCCGCCGCCAGCGCCGGAACCTGCTCACCACGCTGTTGCTCTCCCAGGGCGTGCCCATGCTCCTCGGGGGCGACGAGATGGGGCGCACCCAGGGCGGCAACAACAACGCGTACTGCCAGGACAACGAGGTCTCCTGGTACGACTGGTCGGCCGTCGACCACGACCTGCTCGACTTCACCCGTCAGCTCGTGGCGCTGCGACGGGCCCACCGGGTGTTCCGCCGCCGCCGCTTCTTCCAGGGCCAGCCGATCATGGGCGAGCACATCGACGACATCGGCTGGTTCACCCCCAAGGGCGTGCCGATGAGCGACGACGACTGGCAGACCGGCTCCAACCGCTCGATCGGCGTCTTCCTGAACGGCGAAGCCCTCCCGGGCCAGGGGCCGCGCGGCGAGCGCCTCACCGACGACAGCTTCTTCGTCGCCTTCAACGCGTCCGACGGCGACGAGGAGTTCCACCTCCCCGACGAGACCTACGGCACCGCCTGGAGCGTGCGCCTCGACACCGGGCCCGACGACACCGTGGTCGCGTTCCCCCGCAAGGGTGAGCGCGTCTACACCGCCGGCACGCCGGTCTCGGTGACCTCCCGCTCGACGGTGGTCCTGCAGCGGCTCGAGGACTGAGCCCACCGCCCGCCATGGTCATCCACGTGCGGGCGACCTACAGGGTGCAGCTGACGCCCACGTTCGACCTCGACCACGCGGCGGCGATGGTGCCGTACCTGGCCCGTCTCGGCATCAGCCACCTGTACACCTCACCCCTGGCCGAGGCCACGCCCGGCAGCACCCACGGCTACGACGTCACCGACCCGGGCCGGGTGCGGGCGGAGCTGGGTGGCGAGCGGGCGTTGCGCCGCCTCTGGAAGGCCCTCGACGCGGCGAACATGGGGCACGTCGTCGACCTGGTGCCCAACCACATGGGGATCCGCGCCCCCTCGAACCGCTGGTGGCAGGACGTGCTCCGCCACGGCGAGGCGAGCTCGTTCGCCGAGCACTTCGACATCGACTGGAGCCCGCCCGACACCGGCTCCGCGGGGAAGGTCGTGCTGCCGTTCCTCGACCGCCCCCTCGCCGACGCCGTGCGCGACGGTGCGATCGTCGTCGAGCGGGGCGCCGACCCTCTCGACCTCGTGGTCCGCCACCACGGCGACCGGTGGCCGGTCTCGGCGGCGTCGCTGGCCCTGCTCGACCTGGGCGCCGGCGACTGCGCCGAGCGGGTCGACGGCGTGCTCGAGGGCCTCGGGCGGTCGCCGGCCGCGCTCTCGGAGCTGCTCGCCGCCCAGCACTGGCGGGCCGTGCACTGGCGGGAGGCGCCCCGGCTGCTGAACTGGCGCCGCTTCTTCGACGTCACCGACCTGGCCGCGCTCCGGGTCGACCGGCCGCCCGTTTTCGACGACGTCCACGCCCTGCTCGGAAGCTGGCTGGCCGACGACCTCGGCGCCCGGGTGGTGCAGGGCGTGCGTATCGACCACGTCGACGGGCTGGTCGACCCCGAGGGCTACCTCGGGCGCCTGCGGGAGCTGGTCGGCACCGATCGGCTCGTCGTGGTCGAGAAGATCCTCGCCGCCTCCGAGCGGTTGCCCACCTCATGGCCGGTCGACGGCACCACCGGCTACGACGCGCTCGCCCGCCTCGACGAGGCCCTCACCGACCCCGCCGGCGCCCCCGAGCTGCGGCGGCGGGTGGCCGCGGCCACCGGCCTCGACGACGACTGGCCCGCGCTCGAACGGCGGTGCCGGCGCCTGGTGGCCGACCGGCTCCTCGCCCCGGAGGTCGACCGGGCGACGAGCGCGCTGATCGACGCCCTCGGGCCCGCGACCCCCACATCGGAGCCCGACGCCGCCGCCGTCGTGACCGGGCTGGCCGTGGAGCTCGGGGTGTACCGCACCTACGCCCGGCCCGGGTCGGCCCCCGTCGACGCGGCCGACCGCGAGGAGCTGACCCGGGCCGCCGCCGACCTGGTCGCCAGGCGGCCCGACCTCGACCCCACCCTCGTCGACGCCACCCGCGCACTGATGACCCACGACGGCGGCACCGGGCCCGGGGTCGACGACCTCGTCGCCCGGTTCGCCCAACTCACCGCTCCTCTCGCCGCCAAGGCGGTGGAGGACACCGCGTTCTACCGCGACCCGACCCTGCCATGGCTCACCGAGGTGGGCGGCGACCCGGGCCGCATCGCGGTCCCCCTCGACGACGTGCACGCCGCCTTCACCACGCTGACACTCGACCACCACGGCACGCTGGTCCCGCTCACCACTCACGACACCAAGCGCTCCGGCGACGTCCGGGCCCGCCTCAGCCGCCTGGCCACCGAGCCGGAGCGGGCGATCGGGGCCTTCACCCGCTGGCGGGACCTCGCCGAGCGCCACCGCTCCCCTGCCGGCCCCGGGCCGGCCGTCGAGTGGCTGCTATGGACCTCCCTCGTCGGGGCATGGCCGATCGACGCCGACCGGCTGGCCGCCTTCGCCACCAAGGCGATCCGCGAGGCCAAGGACCGCACCTCGTGGGTCGACCCCGATCCTGCCTACGAGGACGCGGTGGAGCGGTTCGCCCGCGGCGTGCTGGCCGATCCGGCCACCGTCGGCGAGGTCGAGGCGCTGGTCGCCACCCTGCTCGCCGAGGGCAGGGCCGCGTCGCTGGCGCTCGTCGCCCTCGCCTGCACCGCTGGGGGCAATCCCGACCTCTACCAGGGCGACGAGGCCTGGAACCTGGCACTGGTCGACCCCGACAACCGCCGCCCGATCCGCCCCGACCACCTTGCCGCGCTGCTCGACCGGGCCGCCGACCCCGACCTCGACCTGGCCGACCGGTGGGCCCGCGACGCCCACGACCCGGCCGACGACGGCCTGGTGAAGGTGGCCACCTGGCACCGGCTCCTCCGGCTGCGGGCCCGCCACCCGATCGCGTTCACCGCACCCCACACGCCGCTGCCGGTCGACGGCCACGACCGCTCGGGCGTGCTCGCGTTCCGGCGCGGCGACAGGGTCGCCGTGGTCGTGCGGGTGCGATCCGAGCCCCGGGGCGGAGAGGTCGTGCTCCCGCCCGGACCGTGGCAGTGCGTCCTCACCGGTGCCCGCCACGACGGAGGCCCAACCGGGATCGACGTGCTCCTCAGCGGGCTCCCGGCGGCGGCCCTGGTCCGGACCTGACGGCATCTAGTCTCGGCGCCGATGGTCGACGCCCCCGCCGCCCCCCTCCCGGAGGAGGCCGATCCCGGCACCGCCGGCGCCGACGGGCCGAGCAGCTCCAGGTGGCCGGCCTGGGCGCCGTGGGCCTTGGTGGCGCTGCTCGTGGCGGCACGGGTCGCGGCGATCGCCGTGCTGCTCAGCACCGGGGTGGCCGACGAGCACTCGGTGCTCGGGGGCGACGCCCGCCGCTACGCGGAGTACTTCAACGGCGGCACCCCCTACCGGGACTTCCCCGTCGAGTACCCGCCCCTCACCCTCGCTCTGGCCTGGCTCGTGAACCGGCCGTCGCTGTCGACGAGCATCGCCCTGCTCGCCACGTCGCAGCTCGTCATCGAGCTGGTGATCGCCACGGTGCTGTGGCGGACCTGGGGCCGACGGGCGGGGATCGCCTTCCTGGTGCTCGGCACCCCGATGATCTTCTTCCCCTTCCCCTACGTGCGCATCGACCTGCTCGCCGTGCTGCTCGCCGTCGGCGGGGCGGCACTCGGCCGGCGGCGCCACCAGACCGCGGCCGGCGCGGTGCTGGCCCTCGCCGTGTTCGCCAAGGTGTGGCCCGTGGTGCTGGCCCCGGCGATGCTCGTGCGCCGGCAGTGGCGCGGCCTCACGGCCTGGGCGGCCACCGGGCTCGTCGGAGTGGTCGCCTGGGTGGCGTGGGCCGGCACCTCCGGGCTCGGGCAGGTGGCGACCTTCCGGGGCGCCAACGGCTGGCAGATCGAGAGCTTCCCGGGCGTCGTGATCCACATGATCGACCCGGGCTCGTCACGGGTCGAGCAGGGGGCGTGGCGCACGGCGGTGGGGGTGCCGGGCTGGGCGAAGGTCGTCATGGGCCTCGCCGTGGTGATCGTGCTGGTGACGGCCTGGAGGTGGTCGTCCCGAGCCGCGAGGGCGTCCCGCGACCTCACGGTCGATGCCTATGCGCCGGTCGCCGTGATCGTGGCGATGCTCGTGTTCGCGCCGATCCTGTCGCCCCAGTACGTGCTGTGGTTCCTGCCGTTCGCCGCCATCGCGACCGCGGCCGGCGACCGCGTCGTGGGCGGGTTGACCCTGGCGATCACGGCGCTGACCACGTTCGTCCTCAGCTCGATCCACGCCCAGACCGAGGGTGCCCTGTGGGCCACCATCCCGATCGTCGTGCGCAACTCGCTGCTCGTGGCCCTGCTGGTGGTGGCCCTGCTGCGGCTGCGGCGCTCGGCCGCTACAGCCAGCTCTTCCGCTTGAAGTAGAGGTACAGACCGCCGGTGGTGACCAGCATCGTGCCGAGGGCGAAGAAGTAGCCGTAGTGCCAGCTCAGCTCGGGCATGTTCTTGAAGTTCATGCCGTAGATGCCGGCGACGAGGGTGGCCACGATCAGGATGGCGCCCCAGGAGGTCATCTTCTTCATGACCTCGTTCATGCGGTTGGCCCCGAGGGCGAGGCTGGCGTCGACGACGTTGCCCATGAGCTCGCGTTGGGTGTCGATCTGGTCGATCACCCGGAGCAGGTGGTCGAGCACGTCCTGGAACCAGAGGATCGCCTCCGGCTCGATCCACTCGACCTCGCGCCGCAGGATGGCGAGCACGACGTCGCGTAGCGGCACCACCCGGCGGCGGAACATCACGAGGTCCTTCCGCAGCACGAGCAGGTCCTGCTGGAGCGAGCCGTCGGGGGGCGGGCCGGCATCGAAGAGGATCTCCTCGACCTTCTCCAGGCCGTCCTCGGACTCCTCGATCGCGTCGAAGTAGCCGTCGACGAGCGCGTCGAGCAGCACGTAGAGCAGGAAGCCGACACCGCGGTCCTCGCCGAGCACCCGGCCGTAGCGGGCCCGCACCTCGGTGAGGTCGAAGATCTCGCCGTGGTCGTTGGCCTCGCGGACGGTCACCAGCCAGTTCGGGCCGATGAAGAAGTCGACCTCGGACAGGTCGCCGTCGGCGGCACGGGCGTAGGCGACCAGGAAGGCGTGGTCGGGGTAGATCTCCAGCTTGGCCCGCTGGCCGTGGCGGCGGACGTCCTCGACCGCCAGCTCGTGGAGCGGGAAGGCGTCGCGGATCTGCTCGAGGTCACCTGTGTCGGGGCCGGTCGAGTCGACCCAGGTGAGGACACCGGGGTCGTCGAGGGCGTCGACGATCAGGCCCTCGTGCTCGCTCACGCTGTCGGCTCGGATCAGCGTCGTGGTCAGCACCGTGCGTCCTCCAGGGCCGGCGGGGGTGCCGCCAGCAGTGTCTCCCAGTCCGGGCCGGTCGGCTCGGAGGACCGCCCGCCGCGCAGGCCGAACAGGTGCTTGGCCCACACCAGCCAGACCAGCACCGCCAGGTTCAGCGCCAGGAAGAAGACACGCAGCACCGTGACCCGCTCGGTGAGCTCGTGGATCTCCAGCGGAAGGAAGCCCGCCGTGGCGACGACGGTGAGGTACTCGGCCCAGCGACGTTCGTGCCACAGCCCCCAGGCCTCGATCCCCTCGAGCAGGGCGTAGGCGACGGCGACGACCAGCAGCACCCGGATGAGGTCGAGGTGCCAGCTCTGCACGTCGTCGAGGTGGCGCACGAGCCAGGCGTGGCTGCCGCCGCGACCGCTGTTGTCGATCATCCCCTGCAGCGAGCTCGACAGGGCCTGGGAGGTGGACCGCAGCCCGCCGAGGTCGGAGTCGACGATCGCCAGCACGATGGCGGCGCTGGTGAACAGCAGGCAGTGCAGCAGGCGTTCGAGGGCGATGAGCCGGGTGACGATGGCATCCTCGAGCTGGGTGCCACGCCTCGGGTGGGGCAGATCGGCCACGGGCGGGAGCTCGGCGGCCGTGACCTCGTCGGGCGAGGGGTCGGCGCTGCGCACCCACAGATCACACCGCAGGCATCGGCAGAGGCGGCCACCGCCGTCGACCTCGAGGCCGAGAGCGGCGTCGCACGGGCGCAGGTGCGCCACCCTCGCGGCGGGCACCACGTGGCCCCGGATCGAGCAGACCCAGGTCTCGTTGTCCCAGCGCCGGGGCACGACTCTCATCGGGCGCATCCTCCCACGACCGCCGTGCAGCCCCGGAGATACCCACCCCCTCCGCCGGAACCGACGCCCGAAACGGTCGCAGGCACGACCAGCTCACGCGTCGCTTGGCGAAGGTGGGATCAGCCGACGGGGGTCGCGGCGGGCTCCGGCGGGGCCGGTAGCTCGTCGACAGCCCGCTCGAGGCGGCGCTCCCACCGGGAGGAGAAGCGCTGGGCCCCCCACGCCAGGCCGCAGACCAGCAGCACGACGCCGAGGCCGCGCAGGTGCTGGTAGCCGCCGCCGAGGCCCTGGATCGACACGACGGAGGTGGGCCACACCGCTGCGCTCACGGCGATGACGACGACCATGTAGGACGGCTTGTAGCGACCCAGGCCGGTGGCGGCGAGCAGGGCGAAGCCGGCGGGCAGGTACCACGGCCAGATGACCGGGCCGAGCAGCACGTAGGCGACGAGCATCACGCCGGTGGCCTTCACGACCCCGATGCGGGGGCTGCGCAGCATCATCACCAGGGCGAGCACGCCGGTGGCGGCGAGGCCGAGCAACCGCACGCCGCCGGCCAGCAGGGCGCCGTCGACGTGGACGCCGACCGCGCCGAGCAGCTCGGAGATGCTGAAGCCGATCTTGGTGGTCGGCGAGTAGGTGTCGTTGACCTTGCCGGTGCTCTTGAGGGCGGTGATCCAGCCCGGTCCGAGGCCCACGGCCATGCAGGCCACCGCGATGCCGGCGATGGCCACGCCCAGCACGGCGGCGGTGGAGAGCATCGCGCTTGCGGAACGTGGCCAGCTCACCCGGCCAGGTCCAGCCGAGGTAGACGAGGCCGACGGCGGCGGGGAGCTTCACGGCGGTGGCCGCGGCCAGCAGGGCGAGCGCGGTCTTCTTGCGGTCGCGCTGGGCCGCGGCGAGGCCGAGGGCGAGCAGGCCGAACATCAGGGCGTCGTTGTGCACCCCACCGATGAGGTGGAGGATCACGATCGGGTTGCCGAGGCCGATGGCGATGGCGACGGCCGGGTTCACGCGGCTCTTGTCGGCGATGAGGCCGATGCCGACGGCGGCCATGGCGACCCCGAGCAGGACGACACCGCGGTAGACCCAGATCGAGGTGGCCGGGTCGTGGCCGGAGACCTCGACGACGGCCCGGCTGGTGGCCACGGCGACGGGGCCGTACGGCGCCGGCGCGGCCCGCCACACCGGGTCGGCCATGCGGGTCCAGTCGTTGCGCCCGGCACCACCGAGCGTGCCGCCGGCGATGCCGACGGGGCCGATGGAGCTGGGGTCGACACCACGGCTGGCCATCTCGCCCTGGGCGGCGTAGCTGTAGACGTCGTTGGAGAGCAGGGGCGGGCCGAGCGACACCGGGATGGCCCACAGGGCGATGACCAGGCCGACCATCACCAGGCGCTTCTTGGTGCTGCCGTCGCGCCCGGCGCGGTGCACCAGGCCCAGCCAGCCGGCGGCCAGCAGGATCAGCCCGATGAGGAAGTAGATCGTCGACTCGGCGGTCGTGCCGGGGTGGGGCACGCCGGGGAGGGTGATGCGCCACGACTCGGGCGCCAGGCGCCACACCGGCGCGGAGGCGGCGATGATGAGGCCGCCGAGCAGGCCCGAGAGGGCTGCCAGCACGGTCTGCCAGCACGCGCGTGTGGCCGCTCTGCGGGGGACGCCACGGCGAGACCTCCGAGTGGCGCACGGGTGCGTCGTGGGGAGGTCCGTACAGGAGAGACCGCCCTCGCTCCGCCCAGAGACGGAGCTCCGGCGAGGCGACGACGGCCGCGCGCGCTCGCTCGAGGGTTCCGGCCATTCGGGACAGGCTACCCGGCCCTCGGAGCCAGGAACAGGACACCCAGTGGCGGAAGGGCCAGCGGAAGTGACCATGCGTGGCCGTGGGCGGGCCGCTCGACGGCGTCGACGCCACCGAGGTTGCCGACCCCGGAGCCCCCGAACTCGGAGGCGTCGGAGTTGCCCAGCTCATCCCAGTGGCCGCCGCTCGGGACGCCCACGTGGTACCCCGACCGGGGCACCGGGGTGAGGTTGCAGACCACCAGCACGGGGCGGGCGCCCGGGTCGACCGGGCGGCCGTCGGCGTCGCGGGCGGGGTGGCGCAACCACGACAGCACGCTGGCGCCGCTGTCGGAGGCGTCGACCCACTGGAAGCCGTCCTCGGTGAAGTCGCGCTGGTGCAGGCCCGGCTCGCTGCGGTGCAGGTGGTTCAGATGGCGCACCCACGCCTGCATGCCCCGGTGGTCGGGGCGGTCGAGCAGCCACCACGGCAGTGAGCCGTCGTGGTCCCACTCGGTCTCCTGGGCCAGCTCGGCCCCCATGAACAGCAGCTTCTTGCCCGGCTGGCCGTACTGGTAGCCGTAGAGCGCCCGCAGGTTGGCCATCTTCTGCCAGTGGTCGCCCGGCATCTTGGCCACGCAGCGAGCCCTTCCCGTGCACGACCTCGTCGTGGCTGAGCGGGAGGGTGAAGTTCTCGGTGAAGGCGTAGACCATGCGGAAGGTGAGCTCGCCCTGGTGGTAGCGACGGTGCACCGGGTCCTGCTCGAAGTACCGCAGGCTGTCGTGCATCCAGCCCATGTCCCACTTCATGCCGAAGCCGAGGCCGCCGTACTCGGTGGGCCGAGACACCATCGGCCAGGCGGTCGACTCCTCGGCGATGGTCTGCACGTCGGGGAAGTCGGCGTAGACCGTCTCGTTGAGCTTCTTCAGGAAGCGGAGCGCGCCGAGGTTCTCGTTGCCGCCGTGCTCGTTGGGGATCCACTCCCCCGCCTTGCGGGAGTAGTCGAGGTAGAGCATCGACGCCACGGCATCCACCCGGATCCCGTCGACGTGGTAGCGGTCGAGCCAGAAGTGGGCGCTCGAGAGCAGGAAGCTCCGGACCTCGAAGCGGTCGTAGTTGAAGATCGCGCTGTTCCAGTCCGGGTGGTGGCCCTTGCGCGGGTCGGCGTGCTCGTAGAGGTGGGTGCCGTCGAAGTAGCCGAGGCCGTGCTCGTCGCTCGGGAAGTGCGAGGGCACCCAGTCGAGGATCACACCGATGCCGGCCTGGTGCAGCGTGTCGATCAGGAACATCAGGTCCTGGGGCGTGCCGAACCGGGCCGTGGGGGCGAAGTAGCCGGTGGTCTGGTAGCCCCAGGAGCCGTAGAACGGGTGCTCGGTGAGAGGCAGGAACTCCACGTGGGTGAACCCCTGCTCGAGCACGTAGTCGCGCAGCACGGGGGCGAGCTCGCGGTAGTTCAGCGACCGCAGCTCGTTCTCGGCGTGGCGCCACGACCCGAGGTGCATCTCGTACACCGACATGGGGGCGTCGAGGGCGTTGCGGGCGCCCCGCTCGGCCATCCAGTCGCCGTCGCCCCACTCGTAGCCGTCGAGCGACCACACCACCGACGCCGTGCGCGGGCGGCATCTCGGACCAGAACGCCATCGGGTCGGCCTTGTCGACGCCGTAGCCGTTGGCCCGTGATTCGATGCGGTACTTGTAGCGGTCGCCGTGGCCGATGCCGGGCACGAAGCCGATCCAGATGCCGGAGTCGCCCTGAGCGGCGAGGGGGGCGTCGCCCGGCGTCCAGTGGTTGCCGTCGGACAGGACCGAGACCTCGCGTGCGTTCGGGGCCCAGACGCCGAACCAACAGCCCTCGATCCCGGCGGCGTCGGTGCCGGGATGGGCACCGAGCTGCTCGTAGAGGCGTGTGTGGGCGCCTTCGTTGAAGAGCCAGAGGTCATCGGGGCCGAGCATCATCGGGCCTCCTCCGTCGCCCGACCGTGGGCGGCGAGTCGTGATCCCTGCAGGCGGCGCAGCAGCGCGTCGATCGAGGGGTCGGAGAACAGTTCGGGGAGGTCGCACGGTTGCTTCCGTACCCAGTTCGGCCGGTCCGATGCGGTGCCGGGCACGTTCTGGGGGTCGGTCTCGTGGACCAGGTCGTCGACCGCCACCAGCACGGTGGTGGCATCGCTGCCCCCCAGCAGCTCCAGCAGGGCGCCGAGCACCGCGAGCTCGTCGGCGTCGCCGTGGAGCACCCCGGCGGCGCGCAGCGCCTCCTCGAAGGCGGCGCGGTCGCGGTCGCGGCGGTGGCGGTCGTCGGTGGCCTGGTCCTCGCCGTGGATGCCGAGACGATGGCGCAGGGTGATGTCGTCGCCGCGCCACCACGCCGCGAACGTCGGCGTGTCGTGGGTGTCGAGGCTGGCGACCTGGCGACCGTGGGGCAGCGGGATCGGGCGACCGGGTGCGTCGGGGAGCTGGAACTGGCTCACGTACATGCCGCCGATGCCGTAGCGGTCGAGCGCGTCGCGGACCTCGTCGGGCACGGTGCCGAGGTCCTCGCCCACGACGCGGGCCCCGCGACGGGAGGCCTCGACGGCCAGCACCGCGAACATCTCGTCGGCCGGGTAGCGCACGTAGACGCCCTCGCTCGCCGGCAGGCCGTCGGGCACCCAGTAGAGGCGGTGGAAGCCCATGACGTGGTCGAGGCGCAGCACGCCGGCGGCACTGAAGTGGTGGCGCAGCGAGGCCGCCAGCTGACGGTGGCCGTCGGCCCGCGCCGCGAACGGGCTCACCGGCGGGAAGCCCCAGTTCTGGCCGGCGCCGAAGAAGTCGTCGGGTGGGGCCCCCACGCCACAGCCCCACGCGTAGAGCTCGTGATCGGCCCAGGTGTCGAAGCCGTCGCCGCTCGTGCCGACCGGGAGGTCGAGGTAGAGGCGCACGTCGGAGGCCTCCAGGCCGGCGGCCACCCCGGCGAGCTGGCGGCTCATGGTCCACTGCGCCCAGAGGTGGGTGGCGGCCTCCCGGCTACCGGTCTCCCCACCGGGGAGGCGGCCCGGGCCGAGGCCCCAGGCGTGCCAGCCCGTGCCCGAGCGGTCGGTGGCGGCCCGGAACCGGGCGTAGCGCACGGCGTCGGGGTTGTCGGCCACCCAGCGATCGAAGTCGGCGCGGGTGGCGGCGGGGGCGGCGAGGCAGGTGGCGGCCAGCTCGTCGAGCACGGGGCGGAGGAGCGCGTACCGGCCCCGGTGGTCGAAGAGGTCGGCCGTGCGGATGGCGTCGGCGGCGGCCCGGGTCGCGGGGTCGTCGAGCAGCCGCCGGGCCGCGTCGGAGGCCGCCAGCTCGGGGGTCACCGAGACGTCGACGTAGAGCTCGTTCCAGTGACGCTGGCTGACCGGCGCGTACGGGCTCGGGTCGTAGGGCGACGAGAGGTACGTGGCCAGGATGGGAAGCGTGGCCACGACCCGTCCGCCGAGGCCCTCGACCCATGAGCCGATGCGGCCGAGGTCGTTGACGTTGGGCCCGTAGAGGTCGTCGGGGCGCACGCCGTAGAGGGCGGCGAACACGCCCCAGGTGCGCTCGGCCGGCCCCGGCTGGGGCACCTGGCGCGGCGCCATGATCAGGGTGCTGGCGTGCAGCCCCCCGCCCAGCTCGACGGTGAGGTGGTGGTAGCCAACGTCGACGGCGGGGCCGAGGTCGAGGCGGACGCGGCGCACGATGTGCTCGCGCCCGTCGGCGCCGACGCGGCCGACCTCGGGAAGGCTGTCGAGGACGAGCTCGAACCGCAACGGCTCGACGCCTTCCGGCTGGAGGTGCACGACCACACGGTCGGGGCCCCCGACCGCCGGCGCCCGCACGTCGAGCTCGAGGGGCTCACCCAGGTGGCCGACGACCACGGGCTCGACCGGGCGCACCCGGCCGGCCTCCACGTAGCGGCGCAGCTCACCCAGGTCCGCGGCGGTGTCGACGGGCGCCCCGAGCGCTCGGAGCACGGCGAGCAGGCCGTCGTGGGACGCGTCGCGGCGGTGGCCCTGCGTGTCCCAGAACCACGTCTGGACGCCCAGCTCGGTGGCCAGGTGACCCAGCTCGCCGTGGTCGACGCCGTCGCCGTCGCTCACGTCGACCCGCCGACCTCGGCGTCCAGGAGCTCCTGCACGCCCCGGAGGGGGATGTCGGCCCACGTGGGCCGATGGCTCAGCTCGTAGCGGACCTCGTAGAGCGCCTTGTCGAGGGTGTAGGCCACGAGCAGGGTCTGGAGGTCGTCGGGGTCGTCGGGCACGAACGAGGCGTCACCCGCCTCGTCGAGATAGCCCCGGAGGAACTGCCAGGTCACCCAGTGCTCCCAGACCCGCCCGCGCCGGGCCAGGTCGTCGCGCTGTTCGGGCCGGACCATGCCCCGCTCCTCCATCGCCCGCAGCCCCGCGGCCGTGGCGTACTGGAACGACCGGACCATCCCGGCCACGTCGACGGCCGCGCTGCGCTTGATGCGCCGCTCGGTGGGAGACCGCGACGGCTCGCCCTCGAAGTCGATGATGACGAAGTCGCGGCCGGCGTGGAGGACCTGGCCGAGGTGGTAGTCGCCGTGCACCCGGATGCGGCTCACGTCGATGCGGTGCGAGCGCACCGCGGAGAAGCGGTCGAGGATCTCGGCCTCGCGCTCGAGCAGCGCCTCGGCCAGCAGCCGGCTGTCGCCGTCGAGCTTGCTGAGCGAGCGGCGCACCAGGGAGAGGGTGGGCCGGACCTGCGAGCGCATCGACTGGTACACCGAGCGTTGGTAGAGCGTGGTGAACGGCTCGGGGGCGAACGCGTCGTCCTCACCCGCGGCGAGCGCCTCGTGGAGCTCCGCCGTACGGCGCCCCAACAGCTCGGCGGAGTCGAGGAACGGCCCGATGGCGTCGGCGACCTCGGCGGGGATCGGTGCGTCGGCCGAGAGGTCGCTCGGCCAGGCCGGCAGCTCGGTGAGCTCGTCGGGGATCGTCCGCAGCGCGGACTCGTAGTAGATGCTCAGCTGGTCGAGCGTGTAGTGCCAGGCGTCGCCCTCGTTGGGCACGTAGCCGTAGACCACGCCGATGGTGCGGGGCTCGGTGCGGGCGCCGCGGCAGTACTCGAGGGCGCCGAGCAGCGGAGCCGTGTGGGGAAACCCTCCTTCGGTGAGGAAGCGGCCGATCTCGAGGTCCGGGTTCACGCCCTCCTGGGCCCGGCGGAACATCTTCATCACGATGCGGTTGCCGAAGACCGCCGAGCTGTTGGACTGCTCGGTCCCCATCAGCTGCACGCCGAGCTCGTCGGCCTTGGCACCGTTGAGGGCCTTGCGGAACCACGGGGTGGTGGAGGTGCTGAGCTCACCCTTGGAGAGCGACGGGAAGTTGCGACGCCGGCGGATGGCGTCGAGGGCGCCCTCCATGAACGTGGGGTCGACCACGGCGTCGTGGAGGAACAGCCGGTCGGCCGCAGAGCGCGACTCGATCCACGCCACACCGCAGTTGGGGTGGTCGGCGAGCAGCTGGTCGGCGCGAGCCGCCGTGGTGACGGCGAGCGGCAGGACGTAGGTCTCGGGCTCGCCGTCGGTGTACTCGACGTGGGTGAGCATCACGAAGGCCTGGGCCCGGCTGCGGGTGGTCGAGACGGGCACGATGTCGAGCGTCTCGATGCTGCGGACCGTGCGGGCCTTGCCGGCGTACCAGCGGTTGCGGGCCAGGAACTGTGGCAGGGCCCGTTCGAGCGTGGAGCGCCCGCGGCCCTTCATCAGGGTGCGCCAGTCGCTCGAGACGCTGAGGACGGGGAGGTCCTCGCCGCCCGGCAGCGCCGAGCCGTGCTCGGACTGCTGGGACTCGAGAGAGAACCAGTAGAAGCCGTAGGGCCCGAGGGTGAGCTGGTACGGGCCCTCGTGGATCGAGGCGAACTCGGTGGCCCCGAACAGCTCGACGGGCACCTGGCCGCGGAACTCGTGGAGGTCGAGCGTGACGGCGGTGGCGAAGCGCGAGAGGTTGGCCACCACGAGCACGGTGTGCTCGCCGTCGCGTCGCACGAAGGCGAGCACCTTGGCGTTCTCGGGGTACAGGAACTCGATCTCGCCCCGGCCGAACACGGTGTGCTGGGAGCGCAGCGCGATGAGCCGGCGCATCCACCACAGCAGCGAGTTGGGGTTCTGGTCCTGGGCCTCGACGTTGACCGTCTCGTAGTGGTACTCGGGGTCGATGATGATCGGCAGGTAGAGCCGCTGCGGGTTGGCCTCGGAGAACCCGGCGTTGCGGTCGGGGCTCCACTGCATCGGCGTGCGCACGGAGTCGCGGTCGCCGAGGTAGACGTTGTCGCCCATGCCGAGCTCGTCGCCGTAGTAGATGACCGGCGTGCCCGGCAGCGCGAACAGCAGCGCGTTCATCAGCTCGATCTTGCGGCGGTCGTTCTGCATGAGCGGCGCCAGCCGGCGCCGGATGCCGACGTTGACGCGCATCTGCGGGTCGGCCGCGTAGGCGCGGTACATGTAGTCCCGCTCCTCGTCGGTGACCATCTCGAGGGTGAGCTCGTCGTGGTTGCGCAGGAAGATCGCCCACTGCGCCGTCTCCGGGATGGCCGGCGTCTGCTGGAGGATGTCGATGACCGGGAAGCGGTCCTCCATCCTCAGCGCCATGAACAGGCGCGGCATCAGCGGGAAGTGGAACGCCGTGTGGCACTCGTCGCCGTCGCCGAAGTAGGCGACCGCGTCCTCCGGCCACTGGTTGGCCTCGGCCAGCAGCATCCGGCCCGGGAAGTTCTCATCGACGTGGGACCGCAGCTCGCGGAGGAACTCGTGGGTCTCCGGGAGGTTCTCGCAGTTCGTGCCCTCACGCTCGAAGAGGTAGGGCACGGCGTCGAGGCGCACGCCGTCGACGCCCATCTCCAACCACTTGTCGACGGCCCGCAGCATGGTGGCGCGGACCTCGGGGTTGTCGAAGTTGAGATCGGGCTGGTGGGAGAAGAAGCGGTGCCAGTAGTAGGCCCCGGCGACCGGGTCCCAGGTCCAGTTGGACGTCTCGTAGTCCTCGAAGATCACCCGCACGCCCGGGTACCGGTCGGGGGTGTCGCTCCAGACGTAGAAGTCGCGCCACCGACTGCCGGCCTTGGCCCGCCGCGCCCGCTGGAACCAGGGGTGCTGGTCGGAGGTGTGGTTGAGCACCAGCTCGGTGATGACCCGGAGGCCGCGGCGGTGGGCCTCCTTCAGGAAGCGCTTGAACGCCTTGCAGGTCGCCGTAGCTCGGGTTGACGTCGCCGTAGTCGGCGATGTCGTAGCCGTCGTCGCGGAGGGGCGACGGGTAGAAGGGCAGGATCCAGAGGGCGGTGACGCCGAGCTGCTGGAGGTAGTCGAGCTTGGCGGTGAGGCCGTCGAAGTCGCCGATGCCGTCGCCGTCGGAGTCGCCGAAGGCACGCACGTGCAACTCGTAGATGACGGCGTCCTTGTACCAGTCGGGGCGATCCGCGTTGTCGTCGATCATGAGGCGTTCCGGGGGTCGGGAGCGGTCGGGGGTTCTCACGCGAGCCCGTCGTCGGGCACGAGCTCGGCCGGCAGCTGGCTCACGCGCAGGAGGTGGCCGGGCTGCTCGTTCGGATGGAGCTCGACGTAGGGGTGGTTGCCCTGCCAGGTGTAGCGCTGGTCGGTGAGCAGGTCGTGCACCTGGAACGGTCGGGCGGGGTCGACGCCCAGCGCGACCAGGTCCAGGTCGAGCGTGGACGCCTGCGATGCTCGCGGATCGAGGTTCACCACGCACAGCACCGGGTTGCGATGCGGGGTCGTGGGGTCGGGCTCGGGGCCGTCGTGGGTGGTCTTGGAGTAGACGAGGAGCTGGTCGTTCGGCGCGCCGTGGAAGTGCAGGGTACGGGTGGTGTGCAGGGCCAGCTGCTCGTTGCGGATGCGGTTCACCCGGGCGATCTGGTCGCGCAGCGAGGGGGCGGTGAGGTCCCAGTGGCGGACCTCGTACTTCTCCGAGGCCAGGAACTCCTCCTTGCCGTTGCCGGCGGGACGGTTGTCGCCGAGCTCGAAGCCGGGGCCGTAGATGCCGTAGCTGGCGCTCAGGGTGGCGGCCAGCAGGTGGCGCACGGCGAAGGCCTCGAGCGGGGCCTCCTGCAGGTGCCACGGGAGGATGTCGGGGGTGGTCGGCCAGAAGTTGGCACGGAACTGGTCGGCGCCCGGGGCGGTCGAGATCTCGGTGGCGTACTCGATCAGCTCGGGCTTCGACACCCGCCAGCTGAAGTACGTGTACGACTGGGTGAAACCGATGCGGGCGAGCTGGTGCATGACCTCGGGCCGGGTGAAGGCCTCGGCGAGGAAGATCACGTCGGGGTCGCGCCGGTGCACCCGCTCGATGAGCCACTCCCAGAACGGGAACGGCTTGGTGTGGGGGTTGTCGACCCGGAACACGGTGATGCCCTGGTCCATCCAGAACTCGACGACGTCGAGCAGGGCCTCCCACAGCTCGAGCCACGCCGGTGACTCGAAGTCGAGCGGGTAGATGTCCTGGTACTTCTTCGGTGGGTTCTCGGCGTACTGGATCGTGCCGTCGGGCCGGTGGCGGAACCACTCGGGGTGCTCGGTGACCCAGGGGTGGTCGGGCGAGCACTGGAAGGCGAGGTCGAGGGCGACCTCGATGCCGTTCTCCTTCGCCGCGGCAGCGAGGGCGCGCGACGTCGTCGACCGTGCCGAGCTCGGGGTGCACCGCGGTGTGGCCGCCCTCGGCCCCGCCGATCGCCCACGGGCTGCCGGGGTCGTCGGGGCCGGCGTCCGGGGCGTTGTCGGGTCCCTTGCGGAAGGCCCGCCCGATCGGGTGGACCGGCGGGAGGTAGAGGATGTCGAAGCCGAGGTCGCCGACGTAGTCGAGCCGGTCGATGACGTCGCGCGAGGGTGCCGTGGGCGCCGACCCCGGGATGGGCGCCGCCGTCGCCAGTCACGGTCGACCGTGGGAACAGCTCGTACCAGGCGCTGAACGCCGCCCGCTCCCGCTCGACGAGCACCTCGACCACGGAGCTCGACGCCGCGTCGGTGCGCCGGAGGCGGCGGCGGCAGAGCTCGGCCGCCGAGGGACGGTCGGGCGAGCCGGTGTCGGTGAGGTCGATGGTGTCGCCGGCGCGCAGCCGGGCCGACGCCGCCTTCAGCAGGGCGGCGTCGTCACGGGTGGCCCCGGCAGCGGCCTCGTCGAGCATGGCGGCGGCCTGGAGCAGCTCGGAGGCGACGTCGAGGCCGGCGGCCACCTTGCGCATCGTGCCGTGGGCGAGCGAGGCGTAGTGGTCGACCCAGGCCAGCACCTTGAACCGGTGCATGCCCTTCTCGATCGGGGTGAACCGGGCGCCCCACCGGTCGAGGCCGGGGTTGTCGTAGCCCATCGGGACGTCGACCCACGCCTTGGCGCCGGGCGGCTGGTGTGACAGCACGACCCAGAGCTCGTCGTGTCCGTCGCAGATCACGGTGGCGCGCACGTCGACGGGCTCGCCCTCGACGCGCTTCACCGGATAGCGACGTCCGGCGACGCTGGGAGCGACGTCGGTCACCACGATCCTGCTGGGGGCACCGGTGACCATCAGGCCTTTCTACTCCCTCGTTCCGTGGGGGCCGGACGGGTCGGCCGTCGAACGGACCGACGGTTCGCGGGGCGTTCACGTGCCGGTCATCAGGCGCACGACGATCTCCGAGTCCTCGGGCGACGGACGACCCCAGCCTGGTTCGTACCCGACGACCTCGCGAAGCGTCACCGCCCGCCAGCGGTCCTCGAGCACCTCGAGTTGGTCGGCGGTCACGAGCGCCGGGTGGGCGACACCACAGGCACGCGAGAGGCGCAGCAGCTCGAAGCGCAGCGACGCCAGGTAGTTGGCGCAGCGGACGGACTTCAGGTCGGGGTCGAGACCACGGGTGCAGGCGCGGGTTCTGGGTGGCCACGCCGGTCGGGCACCGGTCGGTGTGGCAGCGCTGGGCCTGGATGCACCCGATGGAGAACATCGCGGTGCGGCCCACGTTGACCAGGTCGCACCCGAGGGCCATGGCGGCCAGCGCGGTCTCGGGCAGGCCGAGGCGGCCGGAGCCGACGAACACCGTGCGGTCGGCCACGCCTCGCTCGGCGAAGGTGCGGTACACGCGGGTGAAGCCCCAGCGGAACGGCAGCGACACGTGGTCGCTGAAGCTGAGCGGCGCGGCGCCGGTGCCGCCCTCGCCGCCGTCGATGGTGACGAAGTCGGGGCCGGTGCCGGTGGCGGCCATGCGCAGGCTGAGGTCGTCCCAGAAGGCGTGCTCCCCCACCGCCGACTTGATGCCCACCGGCAGCCCCGTGGCCTCGGCGATGCGCTCGATGAACACGAGCATGCCGTCGACGTCGTGGAAGGCCGTGTGCCCGGCCGGGCTCTTGCAGTCGACCCCCACCGGGATGCCGCGGATGGCCGCGATCTCCGGGGTCACCTTGGCCCCGGGGAGCATGCCGCCGAGGCCCGGCTTGGCGCCCTGGCTGAGCTTGATCTCGATGGCCCGCACCGGTGCGGTCTCGACGGTGGCGACCAGCCGGTCGAGGTCGAAGGTGCCGTCCTCGTTGCGGCAGCCGAAGTACCCCGTGCCGATCTGCCACACGAGGTCGCCGCCGTTGCGGTGGTGGGGCGAGATGCCACCCTCGCCCGTGGTGTGCAGCGCGCCGGCGAGGGCGCACCCCTTGTTCAGCGCCTCGATGGCGTTGCCGCTGAGCGAGCCGAAGCTCATGGCCGAGATGTTCACCACCGACGACGGCCGGAACGCCTTGGCCCGGCCGGCGGCACCGCCGAGCACCTTGGCGCACGGCAACGGACGGGAGGGGTCGGGGTGCATCGGCTCGTCGGGCGGGCCCGCCACCGGGAACGTGACCTGCTTGACGATCGTGTAGTTGCGGGTCTGCTCGAGGTCGTTGTCGGTGCCGAAGCCGAAGTAGGTGTTCTCCGCCTTCGCCGACGAGTACACCCACCGCCGGTGGTCACGGCTGAAGGGCCGCTCCTCGTCGTTGTCGGTGACGATGTACTGGCGCAGCTCGGGGCCCACGGCCTCGAGGATGAAGCGCATGTGGCCGACCACCGGGAAGTTCCGGAGGATGGCGTGCTTGCGCTGGGTCAGGTCGTAGATCGCCAGGCCGACGAGCCCGAGGACGATCACCACGAGGATCCACAGCAGCACCCACCAGACCATGGCCGGAGCCTACGGCCGCATCAGAGGCGGGAACGGGGTCCGACGGCACCTCGTGGCCGCCGGAGGTCAGATCAGGGCGAGGACCAGGCCGAGCTGACCGAGGTGGTAGGTCGCCATCACCACGACCCGGCTCCGGCGGAAGTCGCTCACGAAGCGGGTCCAGCCGAGGACGGCGTCGCTGGCGTAGAAGAGCAGGGCCCCGGTCACGGCGAAGAAGGCACCGACGCCGAGGGCGCTGACCACCATCGCCGAGATCACCGCCAGATACGCGGTCACGGGCGCCACGAGGGCCTTGTCGGTGGCGGCGGCCCCGGCCAGGATGCGCCGCCCCACGAGCAGGGCGCCGACCACGACGACGGCGACGCCCACGAGCAGGCCGGCCCCGCTGACGCCGAGCATCCAGAGGGCGACCACGTAGGCGACGTGGGCGGCGAGGAAGGCGGCGAGGCCCGGCACGAAGAGGTCGGCGGGCACCATCAGCAGCACGTCGCCGACGAGCGAGAGCACGAGGCCCACCACGAGCGCGCCCCGGGCGGCGTCGCTCGAGGGGTCGAGCTCCAGCGCCGCCAGGATCAGCACGACCATGGTGAGCGGCTTGAGGACGTACTCGGCGACGCGGACCCCGGCCGCGACGGCGATCCAGTCACCGACGGCCACCACCGCGGCCAGCGCCAGCAGCAGGAACGTGGCGGCGTTCATGCCGGCCTACGGGGCGTCGAGGCGGGGAAGGACGAGTGCGACGCTGTCGGGGCAGACCTCGTGGCCGGCGAGCCAGTCGCGCAGCTGGGCGACGGGCACCCAGGCGGCCTCGGAGATCTCGCCGTCGGCGAAGGTGAAGGGGCCCTCCGACCGGGCGTGGTACACCCGGGCGACCTCGCGGACGTCGTCGTCGGCGTAGACGTCCTCGCCGAGGTAGCCGAGCTCGACCGACACGCCGGCCTCCTCGGCCAGCTCACGCGCGGCGGCCAGCTCCCAGGCCTCGCCGGCGGTGACGACGCCGCCGACGGCGATGTCCCACAGGTCGGGCCACTTGTCCTTCCAGGACGCCCGCTTGTGCACGAGGATCTCGTCGGAGTCGTTGACCACGACGATGAAGACCGAGCGGTGCCAGAGGTTCTCGGCCCGCATCTCGCGTCGGGTGACGGTGCCGACGACGTTGCCCTGCTCGTCGAGGGCGTCGACCAGCTCCTCCTCGGGAGGGACGTTCATCAGAGTGCCGCCGCCCGCTCGAGCGCCTCGTCGAACGACGCACCGTCGTCGAGCAGGCCCCGGAGCTGGATGACGTGACGGGGGCGGTTCATGCCGAGCACGCCGACGAGGCGGCCCTCACGGCCGTAGAGCGCCACGAACCGGAACTCCTCGGTGCTGCCGTGCACGACCCTCACCTCGTCGGTGGGGGCCGGGCGGCCGGCGAGCTGGATCTTGCGGTCGTACTGGTCGCTCCAGAACCACGGCACGGGGTCGAAGCGGGCCGGCTCGGTGCCGGCGGCCTCGGCCAGCAGGCGCCGGGCGGCGGCCTCGCCGCCCTGGATGGCGTGCTCCCAGTGCTCGACCCGCAGCAGCTGCCCGAAGCGCTCGCTCGGGTAGCGGGCGATGTCGCCGGCCGCGACGACGCCCGGGGCGGCCAGCAGGGTCTCGTCGCAGACGATGCCGTCGTCGAGCGTGAGGCCGGAGCCCTCGAGCCAGCCGGTGTTGACCGACACGCCGATGCCCACCACGACGACCTCGGCCTCGACCGTGGTGCCGTCGGTGAGGGCCACGCCGGTGACCCGGCGGCGGCCGTGCTCGGACGGGATGGTCTCGAAGTGGTCGACGCCGGTGGCGAGGCGCACATCGACGCCGTGCTCGACGTGGACCCGGCCGCACACCGCGCCCATCTCGGTGCCGAGCACCCGCTCGAGCGGGACGGGCAGGGCCTCGACGAGGGTGACCTCGAGGCCGAGCGTGCGGCACGACGCCGCCACCTCGGCACCGATGAACCCGGCGCCGATGACGACGACACGGGAGGGGCCCGCCTCGAGGTCGGCCCGCAGGCCCATGGCGTCGTCGAGGGTGCGCACCACGTGCACGCCGTCGATGTCGTCGGTGCCCGGCAGGCGCCGCGCTGCCGCGCCGGTGGCGACCACCAGGCTGTCGAACGCGATCTGCTCCGGCCCCGACGCGCAGTCGATGCTGACCGTGCGGGCGGCGAGGTCGAGGCCCGTCGCCCGGGTGCCGAGCCGCAGCTCGAGGCCGAGGTCCTCGTTGGCCGCGGGCAGGGTCAGCTTCTCGACCTCCCACCCCTGCGACAGCACCTGCTTCGAGAGCGGCGGCTTGTCATAGGGGGTGTGCGGGTCCGCGTCGAGCACGACGATCGGGCCCGCATGCCCTTCGAGGCGAAGGGTGCGGGCCGCGTGCATCCCGGCGAGGGACGCGCCGACGACGACGGTCGTGTGGGAGGGATCCACTGTTGGGGATGCGAGACGGCCGGGGTGACGGAGGTCGACGCCCGAGGGGCCTTCTCAGTCCTCGACGATCGAGATGGCCTGCTTCGGGCAGCGCTGGACCGACTCCTCCAGCTTCGCCCGAGAGGACTCCGGCGGGTTCTCCTGGAGGACGTAGAGGAAGTCGTCGTCGCGCACCTCGAAGATGTCGGGAGCGATGCCCATGCAGACGGCGTTGCTCTCACACAGGTCGTAGTCGACTACCACTCGCATGTCGGGTCCCCTTGTGTCCGTATCGGCCCGTCGGCCGAGAGGTCGCCATCATGCCTCACGGTGCGCGGGTCTGCGACAACGGAGCGCCCACGGCCGTGCCCCGACCACCGCCATCGTGGAAGATTGGTGACCATGACCACCATCGCCCCCCTTCAGGGCGTCCGCATCATCGAGGCCTCGATGCTCGGACCGGCCGCCATCACCCAGAACCTCGTCGACCTCGGTGCCGAGGTCATCAAGGTCGAGCCGCCCCAGGGCGACTACGGCCGCGAGATGACCTGGCCCATCATCGAGGGCACCTCGCTGCTCTTCCTGCATGCCAACCGCGGCAAGAAGGGCATCGTGCTCGACCTCCGCACCGACGAAGGCGTCGAGGCCTTCCGCGACCTCGTGCGCAACGCCGACGCCGTCGTCGAGGCCATGCGCCCGGGTGCGCTCGCCCGCCGCGGCCTCGGCTTCGAGGACCTCAAGAAGATCAACCCCAAGATCGTCTTCATGACCATCTCGGGCTACGGCATGACCGGCCCCTACAAGGACCTGCCGAGCCACGGCATCGCCTATGACACGTGGGCCGGCATCGTGCCGCCCGCGTACGACGAGGACGGCTTCTGCTACATCCCCGAGCACACGTCGGTCGGCATCAACGCCGGCCCCGTGCTCGGCGCCATGGGCATCCTCGCCGGCATCATCCAGGCCCGCGCCACGGGTGAGGGCGTCCAGATGGAGATCGCCCAGTCCGACGCCGCCGTCGCCACCGACTGGCTGCGCAGCGAGACCTGGAAGGCCTACGAGCGCCCCGAGGACGTCGTCACCGGCAACAAGGCCGACAACTACGAGCGCCGCGCCCCCGGCACCGGCGGCATGAAGGAGGGCGTGCGCTACCAGATGTACGAGAGCGCCGACGGCCACGTCCTCTTCATGGCCTCCGAGCAGGCGTTCTGGAAGAAGTTCTGCGACTCCGTCGGCCGGCCCGAGCTGTTCGAGAAGTGGCCCGGCTCGAAGTACGCCGACCACGCCCGGGGCAACAAGGAGCTGCAGCGCGAGCTCCAGGCCATCTTCCACACCAAGACCACCAAGGAGTGGATGGACTGGGCGATCGAGAACGACGCCCTGCTGGCCCCGGTCAACACGCCCAAGACCCTGGCCGACGACGAGCAGTTCAAGGACCGGTTCCCGTGGCTCTCCCACGAGACCCACGGCGCCGACATGCTCCCGTCGCCCATCAAGGTCATCGGCGGTGAGCTGCCCGAGCCGGGCATCGCGCCGGAGACGGGCCAGCACACCGACGAGGTCCTGCGCGACATCGCCGGCTACGACGACGCACGCATCGCCGAGCTGCGCGCGAAGGGCGTCTTCGGCTGAGCCACATCGGCGATCCCGGGCCGCTCCCGGTCGACCCCACCGAGATCCAGGAGGGGCGTGCCCCGTCGGTGCTCCGCATCGTCGGGCGCGTCGTGCTGCTCGGGATCGCCGCGTTCACCCTCTACGTCCTGCTCCCCCAGCTGCTCGACCTGTGGGACACCGTGCCGCGCCTGCGCACGCTCAGCGCCCTCTGGTTCGTCGCCATGGTGGTGCTGGAGTCAGGTTCCTACATGTCGATGTGGGCGCTCACCCGCGTCGCTCTCCCCACCGTGTCGTGGTTCGTTGCGGGCACCTCGCAACTGGTGTCCAACGCCGTCTCGAAGACGGTGCCCGGCGGCGCGGCGATGGGCGCGGCCACCGGCTGGCGGATGCTCTCGGTGTCGGGCGTCGAGAAGGGCTCGGCCGGCGCCGCCCTCACCGCCACCGCCATCATCTCCAACGGCGTGCTGTTCATGCTGCCGATGGTGGCCCTGTTGCTGTCGATCGTCAGCGCCCCGGTGCCCCGTGGCCTCGACCGGGTGGCCTGGGGCGGTGCCGTGCTGTTCATCCTGCTGTTCGCGGTGGGCTTCGCCCTGGTGCGCTTCGACCGGCCGCTGATCATGCTGGGCAACGCGCTCGAGCGCGTCTCGACGCCGATCCTGCGTCGGCTCCACCGTCCGGGCGGCCCCACCGCCGACGGCCTGGTGCGCCAGCGCGACCTCATGGTCGAGGGCCTCGGCGCCCGGTGGAAGAAGGCCCTGGCCGCTGCCGTCGGCAACTGGCTGCTCGACTACATGGCCCTCGTGGCCGCCCTCATGGCCGTGGGCGTGAAGCCGCGGTTCAGCGTCGTGCTGCTGGCCTACGGCGCCGCCGCCGTGCTGGGCATGATCCCGATCACCCCGGGCGGTCTGGGCTTCGTGGAGGCCGGCCTCACCGCCATGCTCGTGCTGGCCGGGGTGCCCTCGGCCGACGCCCTCCTCGCGACGCTCGCCTACCGCATCGTCTCGTACTGGCTGCCGCTGCCCGCCGGCGTCGTGGCCCACTTCCTCTTCCGGCACCGCTACGGCCGGTCGCCGAGGCCACCTTCACCCTCTGTGACATAGCGGCCACGTTTCGCTACACAGAGCGCGAGAAGTCAGTCTTTTCGCTGACTTTTTCGATGGTTTCCCGGGTAAGTGCTTCAGGCGCGCCTCGGGGGTGACCGATGACATCGTCACACCGGGATGAGAACCACCGACTCGGTGGTTGAAGACACCGGAACGAAGTAACACCGAAACGCAGGATCGCCGCCGAGAGGCACGGAGAGGGAGACACCGATGAGCACGACCACCGCCACCCACGTCGACGAGGTCCTCGTGGCCGAGGCCACCCAGATGCGCCACCGTGCCGAGAGCCTCCGTCAGCAGGCCGCCGACCTCGACGAGGTCCTGGGCATGTCCTACCGCCGCCGGGCCAGCGAGCTCGAGATGGAAGCGTGGGTCCTCGAGGTCCGCGCCGGCGTCCCGGAGAAGCTGCTCCACCACGCCGCCTGATCCCCCCGGTTCGGCGCCCTCCCCCCGGGCCCACCGAACCTCCACGATGACCGGGTTCCCCCCTTCCCGGTTCACGTGACCCAGCGATGCCCGCCCCTCCCCCTCCGGGCGGGCATCGCCGCGTCCGGGCCCCTGGTGGTGCCGTACGATGCTCCCTTCGCGTCGTTCGCACCGCAGGGGGAGATGGACATGGGGTTCCCGGCAGACATCGGCATCATCGAGACCTTCGTCGGCATGCCGAGCCGCAACCGCAAAGAGGTCTACAAGTTCCTGGCACCTCACCTGAAGGAGGAGAGCCAGGACTACAAGATGCCGGCCCAGTACATGTTCAAGGACGTGCCGGCCGACCTCGACGAGAGCATCGACCCCGTCGCCCTGCTCCTCGACCAGCTCGACCGCAACAACATCGAGACGGCGCTGCTCGGGTTCAACCCCGACAACCCCGACTGCGTGCGGGCCCTCACCGAGAACCCCGACCGCATCATCGCCTGCCTCGAGTTCGACCCCAACGACACCATGACCGCCATGCGGCGGGTGCGGTCGCTGCACGAGCAGTACGGGCTGCGGGCGCTGAGCACCTTCCCGGCGGGCTACAAGGTCCCGATCAACGACAAGAAGATGTACCCGTTCTACGCGATGTGCGTGGAGCTCGACCTCCCCATCTTCGTGTGCGTCGGCATCCCGGGGCCCCGCATCCCGTTCAAGCCCCAGCACGTCGAGCTCATCGACGAGGTCATGTACGACTTCCCCGACCTCACCTTCGTGATGCGCCACGGTGCCCAGCCCTGGACCGAGCTGGCCATGAAGCTGATGCTCAAGTGGCCGGGTCTCTACTACTCGACCTCGGCGTTCGCGCCGAAGCACTACGACCCCACGATCCTCGCCTACGCCAACTCGCGCGGCGCCGACAAGGTCATGTACGCGGGCTACTTCCCCGCCGGTCTCAGCTACGACCGCATCTTCTCCGAGCTGCCCGACGTGCCGCTCAAGGACGAGGTGTGGCCGAAGTTCCTGCGGGAGAACGCCCGCAAGGTCCTGAAGCTCTAGAGCGCTCGGCCCGAGCTCAGGCGTCGAGCGCCTGCCGGTGCTGTTCCATCAGCTGGTAGAGCCGCTCCAGGTCGTCGACCGCAGGGAGCGTGATGCGCTCGCCGGAGTTGAGCTCGACCTCGAGGTGCCAGAAGCCGGGCACCACGTCGATGGACTCGATCCGATACCAGAGGAAGTCGCGACGGAACGGCCAGTTGCGCTGCACCCGCAGGCCCTGGGGCCGCACGACGACGACCGATCCCCAGAGGATGCGGAGGCCGGCGGCGCACGCCAGGCTCCCGAACACGAAGAGCACGCGCCACCACAGGTCGATGCCCGCGGCGATCACGCCGGGGACGAACATCAGAAGGCCGAGGAGCAGCACCGCCGACCGCAGGAGCCGGCCGAGCGGCGAGATCCTCAGGCGGAAACCGGTACCTCGCACGCCACCAGTGTGGCCCAGAGGGTCGGCGCACCGCGAGTCGCGCCGGGCTCCCGACCGACCGGAGCGGTGGGGGTCGCCCTCGGGAGGGGCCGGTGCACCGTTACTCTCGGCACCCGTGACCAGCCGACCTCCCTCCCGCCGCGCCCTCGCCGCGCTGGCGGCGCTGGGCGTCGGCGCCATCGCCCTGGTGGCGTGCAGCGGCGACGAGGGCCCGGACGCCACCGCCACCTCGACGACCGCGACCACCGCCGAGAGCCTCACCTTCACGGCCTTCAGCAACCCCGCCGACACCATCACCGTCGACGTCGGCAAGCGCTTCGCCATCATGTTGCCGGCGGACCCCGCCAACGGGTGGCGGTGGGTGGTCGAGCCGGTCGACACGACCTTCCTCGCCCCGCTGGGCTCGGAGTTCCGCGACGACCCGGCACTGCTGGCGCAGTCGACGACGACCACCACCGAGCCCCCGCCGCCGGAGACCACCACCACGCTCTTCACCGGTCGCTCCACGACCACCACCGAGCCCACCCCGACCACCGAGGGGCCGACGACCACGACGACGGCCCCGGGCCCGCTGGTGCAGATCGTCTCCTACGCCGGGCGCAGCGACGGGCAGACCACCGTCACCCTCCGCTACGAGCGCATCGGCACCGCCGAGCAGCCGGCGGAGGCCACCCAGACCGTGGTGTTCAACGTGTTGGTCGGCCCGCCGCCGCTCCCCCCGCCGACGGCCTGACGCCCCGCGCCGGCCGGATCGGCTCGGGCTCAGGCAGCTCGACCGTGATCACCCCGGTCGTCGCCGGACTCGTCCCGGAGGCGCTCGAGGTCGTCCTGGAGCTCGAAGCCGGGGGCGACACCGTCGTCGAAGTCGAGCGGGCGCATCGCCAGGTCGATCGCCAACCAGATCGTGCGTGACCAGGGGAAGAAGGCGAAGGGCACGGCCAGGGCCGCCACGGCGGCGGAGACGGAGATGAGCAGCATCGGCGGCTCGGGCCAGGTGAACCCGACCCCGAGCAGCAGGATCAGCACCACCGCGGTCTGGGCCAGGCAGATGTTGAGGAACCAGGAGCCCAACCACTGGCCCGGCACCCGGAGGAACACCAGCCCACACGTGGGGCACCGCGGGGTCATGCGCACCCAGTGCCGGAACAGGCCACCCTCCCCACAGACCGCGCACCGCCGCCCGGCACCACGGCGCAGCAGGGTGGATGTGGGCACCGGCACCTCCCCATTGTGCAGGGGTCGGGCCGGATCGGTCGATCCGTGGGGCGATAGCCTCGGCCCCCGTGAGTGATCCATCGGGCACCGGCGCCTCGGCCGGCGGGAGTGACCTGCTCACCGGAACCGCCCGGCCACCGGAGATCGACGCGTTGGCCGCCCGCTGCGTCGTCCTCGCCGACGACGACTTCGCCGGCTACTCGCCGATCTACGAGCGCATCGCCCGGGCCCTGGCCGACGACGACGAGTCCCTCGCCCTGCTGGCCGGCACGGCCCCGGTCGGGCGCATCCCGGTGCTGGCGCTGGCCGCGGTGCACGACATCGTCCTGTCCGAGCCCGAGAGCCCACTGGCCGCGATCTACGCCGGCAGCGTCGGCACCGACCCGTGGCCACCGTTCCGGGAGCTGCTGCTCGGACGCTCGGCGGAGGTGCTCGAGCGCATGGCCACGCGGAGCATCCAGACCAACGAGGTCGGGCGCAGCGCCGCCCTCCTCCCGGCCCTCGCCACCGTCCGCGCCGAGGCCCTCGTCGCCGGCGACGGGCGCCCGCTCGCGCTCGTCGAGCTCGGCCCCAGCGCCGGGCTCAACCTCCTCCTCGACCGCTACGCCGTGACCTATCGACGGGGGGCCGACGTCGTGGCCACCATCGGCGATCCCGACTCTCCGGTGCGCCTCGAGTGCGAGCTGCGGGGCCCGGCCGATCCGATGCTCACCGGGCTCCCCGCGCCGATCGCCTCACGGGTCGGCGTCGACCTCAACCCGGTCGACGTCACCGACCTCGAAGCCCGTCGCTGGCTCTCGGCCTGCGTGTGGCCCGGCGTGCCCGACCGTCCGGAGCGCCTCGCCGCCGCGATCGAGCTCGCCCGACTCGATCCTCCCCGCCTGGTCGTCGGCGACGCCGTCACCGACCTGGCCCCGCTGGTCGCCGCCCTGCCCGACGACGTCCTTCCGGTGGTGATCTCCACCTGGGCGCTCGCCTACCTTGGGCGCGACGGCCGGGCCGCGGTGCTCGCCGCCCTCGACGAGGTCGGCGCCTCGCGCGACCTCGCCCTGGTCAGCGCCGAGGAGCCCCGGATCACCCCGTGGGTGCCGGCGCCGCCCGCGGCCGTGGAGGCCTGTGGCGACGCCGACGGCGACGGCACGGGCACCCTGCTGGGCCTGCGCACGTGGCGAGGCGGTAGGGCCCACGACGAGGCGCTGGCCCTGTGCCACCCCCACGTCCGCTGGATCGCATGGGTCCCCGACACAGGAGCGACACGATGAGCGACTGGGTGCTCCGACGCACCGCGGCCCGGGTGGTCCTGCTCGACCGCGACGGCCACGTGCTGCTCCTCCAGGCCGCTGACCCCGCCGACGCCTCGAAGGGGCACTGGTGGGAGATCCCCGGCGGGGGCATGGATCCCGGCGAGTCCAGCGAGGCGGCCGCCCGGCGCGAGCTCTACGAGGAGACGGGCATCACCGAGGCCGAGATCGGCCCGTGCGTCTGGACCCAGCACGCCCGGTTCCGGTTCGCCGGCTGGAAGTTCGACCAGCACGAGCACGTCCACGTCGCCTGGACCGACCACATCGACCTCTCGACGATCCGGCCCGGGGGGCTCGAGGCGTTCGAGGCGATGGCGTTCCGGGGGCACCGCTGGTGGGGCCTCGAGGACCTGCTGGCGAGCGACGACGCCGTGCTCCCCCGCCGCCTGCGCGAGTTCCTCCCCGACCTCGTCGCCGGGCAGCTGCCGAGCACGCCGCTCGACATCACCCACATCGACCCCGACCTCGACTTCTAGCCGGGCGGGCCAGGTTCGGGACCTTCGCGTGTTGCGAGCCGGCCCGGAGGCCCGCAGCATGACGGGGTGAGCCCTCCCACCGCGCGCGCCAAGCGACCGAACACCGTCCTGCCGGGAAAGGGCGCCCTGGTGGCGTCGGAGCACCCGTGGCGAGTGTTCCTCCGGGGCTGGGTGAAGCACTGCCCCGTGTGCGGGTCGGGTCACCTGTTCACCAGCTGGTTCAAGATGAAGGAGCGTTGCCCCCGCTGCAACCTCACGTTCGACCGCATCGAGGGCCAGTGGTCCGGTGACATCGGTGTGAACACCATCGTGAGCTTCGGCGCCATGCTGATCGTGCTGCTCGGCGGGGTGCTGTTGACCTGGCCGGAACCGCCGATGGCGGTCATCGGCGCGGCGGCCGTGGGCATCGCCGTGTTCATGCCGCTCTTCTTCCTCCCGTTCTCCAAGACCGTGTGGCTGGCCTCCGACCTGCTGATGCGACCGCTGGAGCCCGGGGAGGTCGCCGAGGGGTTCGGACCCCAACGACAAGAACCTGCTTCACCTCGGGCCTCCTGACGCCGATGTACAAGGCGTGAAGCCGGTCGAACCGGTCGAGCTGTGTGGAGGTCGCACCCCGTGTCCAGGATCTTGAAGGTCGCAGTCGGCATCGTCGCCACGGCACTCGTGGTCGGTGGAGCCGTCGTCGTCTACCGGGAGACCGATCTGTTGACCGGTTCCCTGGTTCTCCTCTCCGGGCTGATGATCGCAGCCCTGCTGGCCCGCCGGGCCGCCGTCCGCGAGGAACGCGAAGGCATGGCGGACTGGGAGTCCGAGACGCTGCAGAGCGCCGAAGCCGCCGAGGACCTCTTCGGTGACTGGGCCATCAGCAGCCCCAGTGAGGAGCGGGCGAAGCAGGAGCAGACCGCACCCATGATGAGCCCGGCCCCCTCCGTGGCCCCGCCCGTCCCCGCCCAGAACCACCACAACGTGTCCCCCCTGATGCCCGAGGGTGCCGAGGTGCCCGAGCCGGCCGACCCGTCCGTCGCCGTCTCCCGCCCCCTGCGCAGCGAGGACGACGAGCCCCAGGACACCGAAACCCTCGTGGCGTCGCTCTTCGTCACCGACACCCCGCCGGTCGAGCCCCTCACCGACGATCCCGACCCCTACGGCGTCGACCCCTACATCTCCGCCCCGCCCGAGCCGGCGTTCGTCGGCGCCGGGGCCCCGATGCCCGAGGGCCACCGGTCGCCGATCGACTGGACCGGCCAGGGTGGTCGGGTCGACGAGCGGGTGACGAGCAGCGACGACATCCTCCGGGTCAGCGAGGTCACCGCCCTCCCGGTCGCCGGCGACACCGGCGGCAGCGAGCTCGCCCGGCTGCTGTCCAAGGTCGAGGCCCGCCTCCGCGACTACGACTGATCGGCGTCGGGGCCATAGCCTGCGCGGCCGTGGCTCCCCCCGTTCACACCACCGACGTCCTGGTGGTCGGTGCCGGCCCGGCGGGCTCGGCAGCGGCCACCACGTTGGCACGCTCGGGCCTCACCGTGACCGTCGTCGACAAGGCGACCTTCCCCCGCGACAAGATCTGCGGTGACGGCCTCACCACCGCGGCGCTGCGGGAGCTCGACGGACTGGGCCTCGACCCCGCCGCCGTCGACTCGTGGGTCGACATCGACGATGTCGTGGTCCGTTCCCCCTCCGGGCACCAGGTCACCTTCCCGCTCCCCCGCGACGGCGGTCGCTACGGTGCGGTCGCCCGACGACGTGACCTCGACGCCGCCCTGGTGGAGGTGGCCCGATCGTCCGGTGCCACCGTGGTCGAGGGCGCCACGCTGCGAGGGGCCGAGCAGGACTCCGACGGCGTGGCGGCCGACGTCGACGGGCTCGGCCCCGTGCAGGCGCGCTGGGCGATCGGCGCCGACGGCATGTGGTCACCGCTGCGCAAGGCGCTCGGCCTGGCCGACCCCACCTACCGGGGCGAGTGGCACGCCTTCCGGCAGTACCTCGTCGACGTCTCTCCCGAGGCGGCGAGCGAGCTCGTCGTGTGGTTCGAGCCCGACCTGCTGCCCGGCTACGCCTGGTCGTTCCCCATCGGCGGAGGCGTGGCCAACGTCGGGTTCGGCATCCTCCGCGGCTCCAGCTACAAGGTGGCCGACATGGGCGCGGTCTGGCGCGAGCTGCTGGCCCGGCCCCACATCCGGGGGTTCCTCGGGCCCGACGCCCGGGCCGAGTCGCCCCACCGGGCGTGGCCGATCCCGGCCCGGGTCGACCAGGTCGTGCTGAGCGCCGGGCGCACCCTGTTCGTGGGCGACGCCGCCGCCGCCACCGACCCGATGACCGGCGAGGGGATCGGCCAGGCCCTGGCCACCGGGCGCTGGGCCGCCGAGGCGCTGCTGGCCCACCCCGACGACCCCGCCGGCGCCCGGGCCGCCTACGAGCACGAGGTGCACCGCGACCTCGCGGTCGACCACCGCTTCGCCGAGCAGCTGGCCGGCATCCTGAGCCGCCCGCTCGGGGCACGGGCCGCTGTCCGCGCCGCCGGGCTCAACGACTGGACCCGCCGCAACTTCGCCCGCTGGCTGTTCGAGGACTACCCGAGGGCGCTGCTGCTCACCCCGGGCCGCTGGCACCGGGGCATGTTCACCGGCCCCGGCGCCTACCGTTGAGGTCGTGCACACACGACTGACCGACCTCCTCGAGATCGAACACCCCGTGATGCTCGCCGGCATGGGAGGGGTCAGCTACCACGAGCTGGTCGCCGCGGTGAGCGAGGCCGGCGGCTTCGGCTGCATGGGCGCGTCGACGATGAACCTCGAGCGCATGGTGCGCGAGATGGAGGCCGTGCGGCAGCTCACCGACAAGCCCTTCGGCGTCGACCTCCTCACCGCCATGCCCGGCGACATGCCGGCCCAGGTGCAGGCGATCATCGACAACGGCGGGCGGGTGTTCGTCGCCGGCCTCGGCGTCCCGCGTGACGTCGTCGACCTGTGCCACGACAACAACGTCCTGATCGCCTCGATGTGCGGCAAGGTGCGCCACGCAGTGGCCGCGGTGGCCGCCGGGTGCGACCTCGTGGTGGCCCAGGGCACCGAGGCGGGCGGTCACACCGGCACGGTCGCCACCATGGCCCTGGTGCCACAGGTCGTCGACGCGGTGGGCGACCGGGTGCCCGTCGTGGCCGCCGGCGGCATCGTCGACGGGCGGGGCCTGGCTGCCGCCCTCACCCTGGGCGCCGACGGCGTGTGGATCGGCACCCGGTTCATCGCCACCCCCGAGGCCTGGGGCACCCCGGGCTACAAGGAACGGCTCCTCGAGATGCACGAGGACGACACCGTCGTCTCGCGGGCGTTCACCGGCAAGACCTGCCGGGTGAACCGCAACGCCTACACGAACGACTACGACCGGGGCGACCGCGAGATCAAGCCGTTCCCCGCCCAGTTCGTGCAGTCGATGGAGGACGGCGCCAACCACCTCGGCGCCGGGCCCGACACCGAGGTCGACCCCGACCGGGAGTTCTGGCCCGTCGGCCAGGGCGTCGGCGCCATCGACGCGCTCGTTCCGGCGGCCGACATCGTGCGCTCGTTCGTCGCCGAGGCCGAGGCCGTCCTCGACCGGGTGTCCACCCTCCGCTGACCCGACCCGGATCCCGTGGCTCACGTGTCAGGCATGACCTGACCAGTGAGCCACAGACCGTGCATCCTCTGGCTCACGTCGTCAGGCTGACCTGACCAGGTGAGCCACGGAGGTGGGTCAGGCGGTCCAGGTCTTGAGGGTCTCGATGGTGCGGATCGGGTCGCCGCCGACCGGGATGATGTTGAGCACCGTCACACCGGCCTCGGCGAAGGCGGAGAGGCGCTCCTTCACGAAGCCCTCGGGGCCGCACAGGTTGATCATGCGGAGGAACTCCTCGGGCACCAGGGCGGCGGCCTCGTCCTTGTTGCCGGCGAGGTAGAGGTCCTGGATCTTCTCCGCCTCCTCCTCCCAGCCGTACCGGACCATGAGGTCGTTGTAGAAGTTCTTCCCCTTGGCGCCCATGCCACCGATGTAGAGCGCCGCCATCGGGCGCATCATCTCGGCCACCCCGGCCTGGTCATCGCCGATGGCCACCAGGCCGCCGGCGGTGATCTCGAGGGTGCCGAGGTCGCCAGAGCGCTTGGCCGCACCGGCGTCGAGGTCGGCACCCCAGACGTCGCGGGCCCGCTCGGGCAGGAAGAAGATCGGCATCCAGCCGTCGGCGATCTCGGCGGTCATCTCGACGTTCTTGGGGCCGAGCGAGGCGATCCAGATCGGGATGCGGTCGCGCACGGGCTTGGCGATGATCTTCAGCGGCTTGCCGAGCCCCGTGCCCTCACCGGCCGGCAGCGGCAGGTTGTAGTAGCGGCCCTCGTGGACGACACGCTCGCGCTTCCAGACCTTGTGGCAGATGTCGACGATCTCACGGGTGCGGCCGAGCGGCGCGTCGTACTTCACGCCGTGGAAGCCCTCGATCACCTGGGGCCCGGAGGCGCCGAGGCCGAGGATGAAGCGCCCGTCGGTGAGAGCGTCCATGCCGGCCGCCGTCATGGCCAGCAGGGTGGGCGTGCGGGTGTAGATCGGGAGGATGCCCGACCCGATGGTGATGGTGTCGGTGGTGGCCGCCAGGTAGCCCATGAACGACGGGCCGTCGAAGCCGTAGGCCTCGGCGACCCACGCCACGTCGAGGCCGGCCTTCTCGTAGGCGGAGACCTTGGCGGCGGACTCCTTGAAGCCGCCGGCGTAGTCGATCTGCATGCCGAGCTTCATGGTGCGCTCCGTGCTCAGTGGCCGGTGGGGCCGTCGGCGAGGTTCGACAGGAGCTCCTCGCGGCGGCGTTCGCGCTCGGCCTCCCGCTCGGCGGCGGCGGCCTGCTGCTCGGCGACGCCCTGCTCGGCGAGGTAGGTCTTGCGGTCGCGGATGTCGCCGCCGTCGACGTTGGCGAGCTCGATGCCGTTGTCGAAGGCGACGTGGTAGCGGATCCAGGTGACGCCCGAGACGAACCAGACCTTGCCGAAGGTGCCGGCGGGAACACCCGGCAGATCGACGGCGGCGACCACCTTCTGGCGGCGGCGGAAGTCCTTCTCGGTGCTGATCGACGTGGCCATGGGGCGCCACGCTACCGAACGGCTGCACCCCGACTCGATTCGGTGGCCCTCGGGTACCCCTGAGTAACCTCGTCCGGTCCCTCGTACCCCGACAGTCCTGGCGCGCTGCGCCGAGGAGGATCCCACCAATGGCAGACATCGGCTTCGACGGCAAGGTCGCCATCATCACCGGCGCCGGTGGTGGTCTCGGCCGCTCGCACGCCCTCGAGCTCGCCCGCCGGGGCGCCCGGATCGTCGTGAACGACCTCGGTGGCTCCGTCAGCGGCGACGGCGGCGACGTCGGCCCGGCCCAGGCCGTGGTGCAGGAGATCCTCGACCTCGGCGGCGAGGCCGTCGCCGACACCAACTCGATCGCCACCCCCGAGGGCGGCGCCGCCGCCGTGCAGACCGCGGTCGACGCGTTCGGCACCGTCGACATCGTCGTCAACAACGCCGGCATCCTCCGGGACAAGTCGTTCCACAACCTCGACCACGCGATGATCGAGGCCGTCATCCAGGTGCACCTGCTCGGCGCGTTCTACGTGACCCAGCCCGCCTACCGCATCATGCGGGAGAAGAACTACGGGCGCATCGTGAACACCTCGTCGAACTCCGGCCTGCTCGGCAACTTCGGCCAGACCAACTACGGCGCCGCCAAGATGGGCCTCGTCGGGCTCACCAAGGTGCTCGCCATCGAGGGCCGGAAGAACAACATCAAGGCCAACGCCATCGCCCCGATGGCCACGACCCGCATGACCGAGGAGATGTTCGGCGAGGCCGGCGACGCCCTCGACCCGAGCCGGGTGAGCCCCCTCGTGGCCTACCTCGCCTCCGAGGCCTGCGAGCCGTCCGGCGAGGTCTTCTCGGCCGCCGGTGGCGTGATCGCCAAGTTCTTCGTCGGCCTCACCCCCGGCTACTACAACCCCGACATCACCGCCGAGGACATCGCCGAGCACCTCGACGTGATCCGCGACGAGGAGGGCTACATCGCCCCCTACAACTCGGGCCCCGAGATCAAGAAGGTCGCCGACATCGTGCTGGGCAAGACCGAGCTCTAGCTCCCCGACCGGCCGTCGGCCGTGAACGCGAGAGGGCCCCGGGTCGTTCGACCCGGGGCCCTTCCGCGTGCGGCTCTGACGGTCCGCTACTCGGAGGAGATGGCCTGCAGCACGTTCAGCCTCGAGGCACGGCGGGCCGGGAAGATGGCGGCGGCGACACCGGCGAGGAACGCCACCACCACCACCAGGACCAGCAGCACGACGGGGACCGAGAACGTGTCGAAGCCCTGGTCGGCCAGGGCCCGGATGAGCGCCCAGCCGAAGAAGAGGCCGATGATCAGGCCGAGCGCGGTGCCCAGCAACGCCATGATCACCGACTCCCATCGGACCGCGGATCGCACCTGCGTGCGGGTCATGCCCACCGCCCTCAGCAGTCCGATCTCGCGGGTGCGCTCGAAGATCGACAGCGCCAGCGTGTTGGCGATGCCGATCAGGGCGATGACGACGGCCAGGAGGAGCAGGACGATCACGAACAGCAACAACGACGTGACCTGCCCGACGATCGAGTCGGCGAACTCCACCTTGTTCTGGACCTGGGCGTTGGGATAGGCGTCGGTGACCGTCTCGATCGCCGTGCGGCCCGCTTCGGACGACACCCCGGGTGCGAGCTTCACGTAGACCGAGCTGTCGACCTGCACCTGGGTGTTGGCCTCTGCGGTCGGCAGGCCGATCAGGTACGTGCCCCCGATGTTCTGCTCGCCGAAGGTGGCGACCAACCGCAGATCCTGGGCACCGGTGGCGGGGAACACGACGGGGATGGTGTCGCCGATCGACCATCCCTTGTCCTCGGCGGTCTGGTCGTACACCGCGATCGTGCCGGCGCTGGCGAGGTCGTCGAGCGAGCCGTCCTTGACCTCCAGGTCGGCGAGGGTCCCGAACGTCTGGGGGTTGACGGCGAGCATGAACGACCCGCTGCCGTCGACCTCGGCGACCACGTTCCTGGTCTCCGCCACGGTGGCGACCTCGGGCAGGTCACCGATCTGGGTGGCGACCGCCGGGGGAAGGCCGCCGTCGAACCCGGCGTTCGACTGGACGACGTAGTCGCCGACGAAGCCCTTGTTGACGACGCCCCGGATCGAGTCGGTGGCCGAGGACCAGAAGATCAGGATGAACGCGACGAGCCCGACACCGATCATGAGGGCCGCGGCGGTCGAGGCGGTGCGCTTCGGGTTGCGCATGGCGTTGTCGCGGGCCAGCACGCCGGGCATGTGGCGCAGCCGGGCGATCGGCCACCCGATGACCCTGGCCACGGGCCTGGCGATGACCGGCCCCAGCGCGGCGACCCCGAGGAAGGTGAAGACCACCCCGCCACCGACGATCAACAGCGCGTTGTCGGGACGGGAGACGAGACCGATGAACAGCTGGAGGATGCCGAGCCCGAGGATCAGCGCACCGATGATCATCCGCGTCACCGAACGGCCGGACTCATCGATCTGCACCGAGCGCATGGCCGCCACGGGCGGGACCTTCGAGGCCTTCCGGGCGGGGAAGAAGGCGGAGGCCACCGTGATGAGGACGCCGACGACGATGGGGATGATGATGGCGCTGGGTTCGACGGTGAGCCCCGTCGCAGGGATGCCGAACCCGAAGGCGGAGAGGAGCCCGCGCAGCCCGATGGCCACGACCATGCCGGCCGCGACGCCCACCGCGGACGCGACGAGCCCGGTGACCAACGCCTCGATCAGCACGGAGCCGAGCACCTGACGACGGGACGCACCGATGGCCCTCAGCAGCGCCATCTCGCGACCGCGCTGGGCGACGATGATCGAGAACGTGTTGTAGATGAGGAAGCAGCCCACGAAGAGCGCCACCACCGCGAACACGAGCAGGAAGGTGGAGAAGGAGCCGACGATCTCGCGGGTCTGGCTCTGCTGCTCCTCGGTGAGCTCCTTGCCGGTGACGACCTCGGTACCGGGCGGGATGACCTCGCTGACGCGCGACGCCAACTCCTCCTGGCTGATGCCGGGCTCGGCGGCGGCGGCCACGGCGCTGAACTGACCCGGGAGGCCGAGGACACGCTGGGCCGTGGGGGTGGTGAAGACGGCGAGCGTGGCGCCGAGCGGGCTGTCGACGTTGCCGAAGCGGGCGATGCCGGAGATGGTGAACTGCTCGGAGCCCGCCTGGGTGAGCACCGTCACGGTGTCGCCGACGACGAAGCCCTCGTTGTCGGCGGTCGCCTTGTCCATGACGACGTCGTCGGGTTTCGTCGGGGCCGTGCCGGAGGCGAGCCGGAGTGGGTTCAGCGCCTGGTCGTCGGACCACGCGAAGCCGAGGGTGGGTGCTCCCCGGTTCGGGTTGCCGATGGCCTTGCCGTTCTTTCCGACGTACTGGGCGTAGCCGTTGACGTTGCCTTCCGCGATGCGCACGCCGTCGACACCCTGCACGGTGGCCAGCACCGATTCGGGCACTGCGGCCCGCACGTCGCCGAACCCGGCGTTGACCGACTGGGCGCCGCGCACGACCACGTCGGTCCCGGCGTTGATGTCGGCGTAGAGCCCGTCGAAGGTGGAGCCGATGGTGGCGGTGAGCACCAGGGTGCCCGCCATGAAGGCGACACCGATGAGCACGGCGATGGCGGTCGTCGCCAACCGGAGCTTGTGGGCCAGCAGGCCCTTCCATGTCACGTGGAGCATGGCGCGGGCCTCAGTGCCCGAACTGCTTGATGCGGTCGAGCACCCGGTCGGCGGTGGGCTCGTCCATCCGGTCGACGATCTTGCCGTCGGCCAGGAACAGCACGTGGTCGGCATAGGCCGCCGCCACGGGGTCGTGGGTGACCATCACCACGGTCTGGCCCATCTGCTTCACGGCGTCGCGCAGGAAGGTGAGGATCTCGGCCCCGGCCCGGCTGTCGAGGTTGCCGGTGGGCTCGTCGCCGAAGATGATCTCCGGCCGGCTGGCCAGGGCCCGGGCCACGGCCACGCGCTGCTGCTGGCCGCCGGAGAGCTCGCTCGGCCGGTGGTGCAGGCGGTCACCGAGGCCGACGGTGGTGACGATCTGGTTGAACCACTCGGCGTCGGGCTTGCGGCCGGCGAGGTCCATCGGGAGGGTGATGTTCTCCTCCGCGGTGAGCGTGGGCACCAGGTTGAACGCCTGGAACACGAAGCCGATCTTGTCGCGACGCAGCAGGGTGAGCTGCTTCTCCGAGAGGCTGCTCAGGTCGGCGTCGCCGATGAAGACCTGACCCGAGGTCAGCGTGTCGAGGCCGGCCACGCACTGCATGAGCGTGGACTTGCCGGAGCCCGACGGGCCCATGATCGCGGTGAAGGCGTGGGCCGGGAAGTCGACGGTGACACCGTCGAGGGCCCGCACCTCGGTGTCGCCCTTGCCGTAGATCTTCGACGCGTCGACCGCGCGCGCGGCGATGGCAGGGGGTGCGGTGGTGGCAGCGGTCATCGAGCTCTCCGAGGGGGTGGTCGCCGTCCCCCGGCCGGGGAAGCGCGCACTCAAAGCATGCCGCCCGCCAGGGATTTCGCCATACTCCCGCGGTCGCGGCGTCTCCGCAGGTCATTTGCGGCCACACCGCGTGCGCTCGCGGATGCGGCCGCGATCGTGGTCGCCGGAGGGCGCTCACCCGCCGGCAGCTGAGCGTCAGCCCTCGTCGTCGTCGAGGTCGGCGGGGCCGGACATCACCGGGGCGCCGTGGTGGGCGAGCATCTTCCAGCTCCCCGCGTCGTCGCGCGCGAACAGGTTGAGGGAGGCCACCGTGGCACTGCCCTCACCGGCGAGCAGGTTCTCGTCGCAGCTGACCCAGGCCACGTCGCCGGCCAGCACCACGTGGGCGTCGGTGACGATGAACTGGAGGTACTGGGGACCGCCGAAGAGCGCGGCCCAACTGGAGGCGACCGAGGCCCAACCCCGCAGCTCGGTCCAGCCCGGGTGCACGCAGATGACCCGGTCGTCGTGGGCCCAGAGATCGCTCATGGCGTCGAGGTCGCGGGCCTCGAAGGCCTCGTAGAACGCCTCGTTGGCGGCCAGGACGGCGTCGCGGTCGGCGTCCGGCTCGAACGGCGACGGTGGGTCCGGGAGCGGCATCCGCCGCACCGTAGCGGCACGGTGGGCCATGACCGCAGGCGGCGCCGCCCTCGATCCCGCAGCGCTGTCACAGGCACGGCGTACCCTCGGACCATGCCGTTGGAACTGCCCACCTCGCTGTCACCTTCGAAGGTCTCGTCCTTCACCGAGTGCGCGCTGGCGTTCCGCTTCTCGGCCATCGACCGCCTCCCCGACCCCCCCACGGTGGCCACGGTCAGAGGCACCCTCGTGCACTCGTCGCTCGAACGGCTGATGCTGCTCGACCCGGCCGACCGCACCGTCGATGCCGCCATCACCTGCCTCGCCGACGCCCGTGCCGCGCTCGACGACGACGCCGAGTGGGCCGAGCTCGCCCTCGACGAGGCGGCCGAGACCACCTTCCTCACCGAGGCCGACGTCCTCGTCCGCAAGTACTTCGAGATCGAGGACCCCACCACCGTCACCCCGATGGGCCTCGAGCTGCGGATGGAGGTCGAGCTGGAGGGCCTCACGCTCCGGGGCATCATCGACCGCCTCGAGCGCGACCCCGACGGCGGGCTGGTGGTCACCGACTACAAGAGCGGCCGGGCCCCGAACCAGGCCTACGAGCAGTCCCGCCTCGGCGGCGTGCACTTCTACGCCTTCCTGTGCGAGCGCCTGCTCGGCGAGCGCCCGGCCCGCGTCCAGCTGCTCTACCTCTCCGACCCGGTGGTCATCACCACGGTCCCGAGCGAGCAGTCGATCCGGCAGCTCGAGCGCAAGGTCAAGGCCATCTGGCAGGCCATCGAGCGGGCCTGCGAGCGCGACGACTTCCGCCCGAAGCAGTCGCGCCTGTGCAACTGGTGCGCCTACCAGGCCTTCTGCCCCGCCTTCGGCGGCGATCCCGACCAGGCCCGCGCCCTCGCCGCCCTGCTGGCGGCCGAGGCCACCGAGGCCACGAGCCGCCTCACCGACGGGAGCGCCGTCGCCCTGCCCCTAGCATCGGACGGGTGACCGACACCACCGAGCCGCTGCCGCCCGAAGGCGTCATCGACGCGGCGCTCGAGGCCTTCGAGGAGCACCACCCCTCGATCCCCCTCCCCCACCACTCCGTCGAGCCGCCCCACGAGCTCACGCCGATCCAGCGCTTCGACGACATGGTCGACGGCTGGTTCGATCACATCCGGGGCACCGAGCCCGCCGACCGCATCCTCTACGCCCTCACCGAGCTGGGCGACTTCGGCCTGATCTGGATGCTCGTCGGCTGGGCCCAGGGCCTCCGGTCCGACGACCATGCCCGGGCGGCCCTGCGCCTCACCGCCGCCCTCGCCCTCGAGTCCGTGGTGGTCAACGGGGCGGTGAAGAGCCAGTTCAAGCGTGAACGGCCGGTCGTACAGCAGGATCGCCCGCACAAGCTGCGGGTGCCGCTCACCACCAGCTTCCCCAGCGGGCACTCCAGCAGCGCCATGGTCGCCGGGCTCCTCCTCACCCAGAGAGCCTCGACCCCCACGAAAGTCGCCGTGTTCGGACTGGGAGGCCTCGTCGCGGTCTCCCGCATCCACGTGCGCATCCACCACGCGTCCGACGTGGCCGGCGGCCTCGCCGTGGGCCTCGCTCTCGGCACGGTGCTGCGCAAGGTGTGGCCGCTCCACCGCCGCTAGGTCCCGAGCGGAACATCCCGACCCCCACGAAGGTTCACGCCACCATGACCCTCAGCTTCTCCGTCAACTGGGACTACCGCTGCCCCTTCGCCCGCATCGTCCACGCCCACGTGGTCGAGGGACTGCTCGACGGCGCCGACTGGGACGTCACGTTCGTGCCGTTCTCCCTCGGCCAGGTCCACGTCGACGAGGGTGAGCTCCCCATCTGGGAGCGCCCCGACGACGACACCGGCCTGCTGGCGCTGCAGGTCGCCGTCGTGGTCCGCGACACCGACCCCGAGCGGTTCCCCGTGGTGCACCGGGCCATCTTCGAGGCCCGCCACGCCGAGGGGGCCCAGATCCGCGACGAAGCCGTCCTGCGCGCCCTGCTCACCACCCACGGGGTCGACGCCGACGCGGTGTTCGCCGAGGTCGCCACGGGCAAGCCGCTCGACATCGTCCGCGACGAGCACACCTCGTCGGTCGACGACCTCGACGTGTGGGGCGTCCCCACGTTCATGGCCGGTGGTCGGGCCGCCTTCGTTCGGCTCATGGACCTCCCGGTCGACGCCGCCGACGCCCGCCGCTCGATCGAGCGAGCGGTCGACATGCTGACGGGCTGGCCGTCGCTGAACGAGTTCAAGCACACCAGCCTCGACCGGTGACCTGAGCGCCGACACCCCTCTCGCCGCCGTGACCCGCCGCCTCGGTGCGGCCGGGTGCGTCGCGGCCGACGACGAAGCCGCGGTGCTCGTCCGGGTGGCCGGCGGCGACCCCGACCGGCTCGAGGCGATGGTGCGGCGCCGCGAGGCCGGCGAGCCGTTCGCCTGGATCGCCGGGCACACCACCTTCTGCGGACGGCCGATCGTGGTCGACCCCGGCGTGTTCGTCCCCCGGCCCCCCACCGAGGAGCTCGCCCGCAGGGCCGCCGCCGTGCTGCCCGGGCACGGAAGGGCCGCCGACCTCTGCACCGGCTGTGGGGCCGTGGCCTCGCACCTCGCCGCCTCCCACCCAGGGGCGGCCGTCGTGGCGGTCGACATCGACCCCCGGGCCGTGGCCTGTGCCCGTCGCAACGGGGTGGCCGCCGTGCGCGGTGACCTGGGCACGCCACTGCGGGCGGCGTCGTTCGACGTCGTGACGGCGGTGGCGCCCTACGTGCCCACCGGCTCGCTACGACTGCTGCCGGCCGACGTGCAGCACCACGAGCCGACCCACGCCCTCGACGGCGGGGTCGACGGCCTCGGGGTGGTCGCCCGGGTGATCGGCGACGCCGCCCGGTTGCTGCACCCCGGCGGGGCGCTGCTGGTCGAGGTCGGCGGTGATCAGGGCGACGCGGTCGGCTCGCTCCTGCTGGCGGCCGGCTTCGGCCTGGTGGGCCCGTGGCACGACGACGACGGGGACCTGCGTGGCGTCCACGCCGTCAGCCCGTCCTAGACCTCCGCCGTCCCCGTCCCCCGACTCTGACGCACCCGCGACCGGACGCGGAAGGGGCGCGGCCCGTGGCCGCGCCCCTTCGATGTCCGGGTCGGGAGGCGGGAGACCCGCCTCCGATCAGTTCTGAGCCAGTGCCGCGGCGTCGTGGGAGAGGGCCGACCGCACGTCGAGCAGCAGGTCGGCGACCTCGTTGGTGCTCACGAGCTCTCGGTGGAGCATCTCGCCGAGCGCCCGATCGATGATCGACAGCGCTTCGGTGATCGCATCCAGCTCGTGGGTCTCGGTCATGGTGTCTCCTGTCGTGGCCGGGTTCACGGCCGCTCGCAGACGTCGGGGGCACTTCCTACCCCGATGCGCTCCGGTGGACCCAGGGGGTTTCCGGCCGGCCGCTTCCCGGTGATCTGCATCGTAGGGGCATCGGTGTGACAAGTGGGTTTCAAGGACGTCATTTCCGGAAGTTCTTCACCGCGCGGACGCGGGGCCACGTGGGTTCCGCCAGCCCGTAGGCTCATCGGACTTTGGACTACGAGGTGCAGCGCCGACTCGGGCGCGGTGGGATGGGCGTCGTCGACCTGGCGACCGACCCGAGTGGGAACCTGGTCGCCTGCAAGCGGCTGCTGCTGCACGGCAGTGCCGACGAGATGCACCGGGCCCGCCACCGCATCCGACGGGAAGCCGCTGCCCTCGCGCGCCTGCGCCACCCCAACATCGTGCCCCTGCTCGACGTCGTCGACGACGGCGACGACGTGGTGCTGGTGCTCCCCTACCTCCCGGGCGGCACGCTGGCCGAGCAGGTCGCCCACCACGGCACCCTCAGCCCCGGGCAGGTCCACGTGCTGGCCGACGCCCTGTTCGGTGCGCTGGCCGAGGCCCACCGCCAGGGCATCGTCCACCGCGACATCAAGCCCGCCAACGTGCTGTTCGACGCTTCCGGGCAGCCCTTCCTCACCGACTTCGGCGTGGCCACCCTGCGCGACGCCACCGGGGGGCTGACCGCCACGGGCGCCGTGATCGGCACGCCGGAGTTCATGGCACCGGAGCAGGCGCGCGGCGAGGCCGTCGGCCCGCCCGCCGACGTGTTCTCCCTCGGGGCGACGCTGCTGTTCGGCGCCACCGGCCACCCGCCCTATGGCAGGGCCGACACGCCGGTGATCATCCAGCGGGCGGCACGGGGGCGGCTGTCCCCACTGCCCTCCGACCTCGACCGCTCGGTGCGGCGCCGCCTCCAACCCACGCTCGCCCGGTCGCCGCAACGGCGGCCCTCCGCTGCCGGCGCGGCCGGCGCAGGGCCACGGGGCCTCGCCGCCGCGGTGCCCGAAGGCCCTGGCGGCACCATGATCGCCCCACCCCCACCGGCTCCGCGGCGGTTCCCCCGGCGCGCGGTCGGCATCGCCTTCGGTGTGGTGGCCGTGGTGGCCGTCGCCCTCACCGCCGCCGCCCTCGCCTCCCGTGGCACGCAGACCGGTGCCGCCCCGCCCACCCCCACCACCGCGGCCTGTGTCGACCTGCCGTACCAGCCGTGCGGCGGGCAACCGGCGCCCAACACCGACGGACGGGTCTGCCTGGCCGGCTTCTACGACCTCGACGGCGACCCCACCACCGGTTGCGAGGTGCTCAGCGACACCCTGAACGGCACCACCCTCGAGACCACCATCCGGGCCAACCTCGTGCCCGTCGACGCCGTCGACCGCTACCCGTTCGTGGTCGAGCACGACGACAACCCGATCACCGGGTTCCTCGGCAACCCGTTCTGCGACAACGTCCTCCAGGTCACCCTCACCGCGCCGGTCGGGGTGTCGATGCGGCTCGAGGTGCTGGGCGCCGAGCCGGGCCTCCTCGGGTCCGCGGTGAGCGCCGACGGCGTGCCTGCCACCGTGCGCCTGCCCCAGCCGGACTGCTCCATCCCCGACGCCGACCTGCGGCTCGTGGCCCAGGTCAGCTGGTCCGGCAGCGCCCGCAGCGGCGACGACTACACCCTCACCCGCAAGGGCTCGTGGTGAGCCCCTGCCCGCGGCGGTAGCGTCGGTCGCCATGGCACCGGCCGCCGACCTCGGGGTCACCTTCGCCAGCTTCTCCGCCCTCGGCACCGATGCCGGGCTCACCGCGGCGGGCTGGGCCACAGACCTGGGCTACCGCTCGTTCTGGGTCGCCGAGACCGTCGGCACCGAGGCGTTCGCCACCCTCGCCGCCGTGGGCGCCGCTCAGCCGGGCCTGGGCCTCGGCACCGGCGTGCTGGCCACGCCGCTCCGCACGCCGCCCCTCACCGCGATGGGCGCGGCCACGCTCCAGGCCCTGCACCCCGATGTCGACGTGCTGCTCGGGGTCGGGGCCTCGTCGCCCGCCGTGGTGTCGCGCTGGCACGGCGCCGAGTACGGCGCCGACCGTCCCCTCGCCCGGATGAGGGAGTACCTCACGCTGCTGCGGGCCTGCCTCAGCGGTGAGAAGGTCGACTTCGACGGCGACTTCTTCCGCGTGAAGGGGTTCCGCCTCGGGGTGCGCCTCGGTGAGCGCCGCCCGAAGATCGTGCTGGGCGCCCTCAACCCCGGCATGCTGCGCCTCGCCGGCGAGCTCGCCGACGGCGTGCTGCTCAACTACCTGCCCGCGAGCCACGTCGCCTGGTCGGTCGAGCAGGTGCGGGCGGGCGGCGACGCCACGGTCTACGCCTACGTGCACGTGGGCGTCACCGACGCGGAGGCCCAGCGCCGCAACGCCCGCCGCGACCTCTTCTCCTACGCCGTGGTCGACGCCTACGCCGCCAACTTCGAGCGAGCGGGCTTCGGCGACGAGGTCGCCGAGATCCGGGCCCGGCACGCCGCCGGCGACCGCGACGGCGCCGTCGCCGCCGTCTCCGACCGCATGTGCGACGCCATCGACGTGCTCGGCGACGCCGACCACGTGCACGCCACCGTGCAGGCCTACGTCGACGCCGGCGTCGAGGTGCCCGTGGTGATGCCGATGCCGTGGGGCGACGACCGGATGGCCGTGGTGCGCGCCACCCTCGACGCCGCGGCCGGCGCCGGCTGACCGAGGGCCTCGTCCACCGTGCCCCCCGCCCGCAAGCCGCTCAGCCGCAAGCCGAAGGAGCGCGAACCCTTCCCGGCCGCCGGGCTGGCCGAGCTCGGCCTCGCCGAGGGCGACCCCGTGCGCTTCCGCCGCCGCGATGGCGAGCACTGGAAGGACGGCACGGTCGCCCGCCGCGAGAACGACGGCAGCCTCGGCGTGCACGACCTCAAGGGGGCCCTGCTCTCGCTCCCGCTCGACCTGGTCGAGGTCAAGGGCACCGGCCCCCGGGGCGGTGTGGTGTGGGAGCCGCTGCCCGAACGGGCGGCGCGCTCCGAGCAGATGAGGCTGCTCTGATCCCTGCGCCCGGCCTCGCCGGCGTCGGGCTGGTTGACTGGTGGGGCCGACGACCCGGGGGGGCTCCATGACGGCACTGCGCACCATCGACCGCCGCACCCGCAACGACGCCGACATGGTCGAGGTCGACCCGTCGACCTTCTTCGCCGAGTGGTGGCCCGACCTGCTCGACCGCAACGGCGCGCTGGCCGCCGAGGGCCTGGCCCGGCTGGGCACCCGACCCCTCGCCCTCGACATCGGCGGCGACGTGCGCTCGCTGCTGCTCGACGACGGGCGCCTCACGGTCGTCGACGGGAAGGCCGACGACGCCGTCATCGTCGACCTCACCCCTGAGCTGTTCTCCGCGTTCGCCCAGCAGCAGCAGTCGCTGTGCACGTTCTTCATCGGTGGGCTCCTTCGCACCGGTGCCCGCTTCTACGACGACCTCATCGCCTGGGACTCCATCTGGCTGTGCCTGCTCGAGGGCTGGCCGGTCGTGGGCGACGACACCGACTTCGTCGACCGCGACGGTGCGCCACTCGACCTCCATCGGGCCTTCACCCCCGACGACGACCCCGACGAGGTGAACCACTTCCTCCGCGAGGCCGGCTTCCTCCACCTCCGGGGGTGGGTCGACCCGGCCGACATGGACACCATCGCCGCCGACGTCGAGCGGGCCCTCCCCACCTACTCCCCCGGCGACGGCAACTCGTGGTGGGCCACCACCGCCGACGGCACCGAGCGGTGCGTCCGGCTCCAGCACTTCCACGATCACTCGCCCGCCACGCTCGCCATCCTCACCAGCGGCCGATGGGAGCAGCTCCGCCGCACCCTCCAGGGCGGCGACACGCTCGTCTCACGCCCCATGGACACGAATGTGATCGAGGCACTGGTGAAGCCGCTGGCGATCACCAAGGGCATCTCCGACGTGCCGTGGCACCGTGACTGCAACCTCGGCCGCCACGCCTACGGCTGCTGCAGCACCACCATCGGCATCTCGGTGACCGACGGCGGCGAGGGCCGCGGCCAGCTCCGGGTCGTGCCCGGCTCGCACCGGCTGCTCATGCCGTCGAGCCTCGCCGGCACCGACGCCGCCTGGCTGCCCGCCCTGCCCCTGCCCACCCGCAAGGGCGACCTCACCGTGCACCTTTCGTGCACCCTCCACGAGGCCCAGCCCCCCATCACCGGCGAGCGCATCGTCATGTACACCGGCTTCGGCCTGAAGGGCCGCGACGGCACGGCCACCAGAGGCGCTGACGGCAACGACCTCGAGCGCATCCGTGAGAACGCCCAGTACACGACCTCGCAGGCCCCGAGCCCGCTGGCGGCGGTCGAGGGCTAGGCGGAGGGGGCGAGGCGGCGCACGGCCTCGCGCACGTCGACGCCACCGAGGGGCATCACCGTGATCGACGGGGTGGTGACCCCGTTGTCGACGTAGCGCTGGATGTGGGCCCGGCACTCGTCGTAGGAGCCGTGGATGATGAGGTCGTCGACGACCTCGTCGGGGATGGCGGCGAGGGCGGCGGCGCGGTCGCCGGCCTTCCAGGCCGACCACACCGGCTCGAGCTGCGGGCCCCGACCCAACCATTCGTGGAAGGCGGCGTAGACGGGCACGTTCACGTACGCGGCCACCGCGTAGCGGGCCTGGGCCCGAACGGTGTCGGTGTCCTCCGACGGGGCGACGAAGAGGCGGGCCACGATCTCCTTGTCGTCGCCGTGGGCCTTCACGATGGGGGCCACGGTGGCGACGTCGTCGGCCGAGAGCCAGTTCACGATGGCGCCGTCGCCCTCCTTGCCGGCGAGGTTGAGCATGCCCTCGCGGAGGGCCGCCACCAGGATCGGTGGGGCCTGCTCGGGCACGGCGGTGGGCCCGAGGCGGAAGCCGTTCACGGTGAACGTGTCGTAGGTCTCTGTGACCTTCTCGCCGGTGAACGCGGCCCGGAGGAACCGGACGGTGTCGCGGACCCGCTTGTAGGGCTCGGAGAAGGGCACGCCGTTCCAGCGCTCGACGATGATGTTGGACGAGGCGCCGATGCCGAGCACGAAGCGCCCGGGCGCGGCCTGGGCCATCGAGCCGGCGCTCTGGGCGAGCAGGGCGGGGCCCCTCGTGTAGACGGGGAGGATGGCGGTGCCGAGGCGCAGCGACGGCGCCCACACGGAGGTGAGCGCCAGCGGGGTGAGGCCGTCGGTGCCGTCGGCCTCCATCGACCACACGTCGGTGTAGCCGAGGTCGGCGAGCTCCTCGATCCGCTCGCGCTGGGCGTGCAGCGGCACGCCGTCGAAGGGGATGGTCATCCCGAAGCCGCGGTACGGCGCCATCAGCTCTCCCAGTTCCAGGGGCGGATCATGGCCGACTGGCTCGCCGTGCCCAGCAGCGAGCCGTCCTCGGCCCAGAGGTAGAGGTGGCCGTGGCCGAAGCCCCGGGCCACCGCCTCGATGCGGATGTCGACGAGCACCCAGTCGGTGGGGACGAGGTCGACGATGCGCAGGGTGTTGTCGAGGCTGTTGGAGTTGATGTCGTTGGGCATGGCCTGACCGAGGCCCATCGGCACGAAGTCGCCGAGCACGGCGAGCGAGGCGGCCGACACCTCGAGCAGGTCGGGCATGCGGGTCCACATCGCCGTGTGGCCGGTGCCGGGGGCCTCGATGGCCATCCGCTGCTCGAGGCGGCTCGCGATCGTGTTGCCAGGTGAGAACCGCATCTCGCGGGGCGGGCACTCGTCGGGCGGGGCCACGTCGGGCCGGGTGACCCAGTGGGCGGCATCCGGCATCTCGCGGCTGCCGAGGGCGGCGTTCACCGTGAAGATCTCGGTGCTGCCCACCGAGCCCAGCACCCGGGCCTGGGTGGTGGTGCGGCCCTCGGCCCCGACGTGCACGTCGAGGTCGACCACCGACGGGGGCTTCGTGTAGTTGAGGTACTGGGCGCAGGCCCAGACCACCGGCCGCTCGGTGACCCGCTCGAGCACGTCGATGGCGGCACCGAGGCCGCACCCCCCGAAGAGGGTGCCGTAGCCGCTGCAGATGCCCGGGGTGACCGGGAGGTACCAGCGCATCGGGTTGTGGGTCGGCTGGAGCCCCAGCCACTGGCGCGCGTCCACTGCGGCGCATGGTAGGCGGGAGGGGCCGGACCCCGGTTCCGGGCCGTTCTCGGCGGGCGCCCGAGCCACTGTCACACCCCCTGGGGAGACTGTTCCCATGGATGCACAGCTGCGACTGATCCCCCGCTCCGAGGCCCGTCGGGCCGATGCCCGCCCGGGCACCGACCGCCGGCCCTCCGAGGCCACCACCGACCCCACCGAGGCGCCCGCCCAGTGGCGCATCGACGACACCGCCCGCGAGCGCGGGCGCGCCGGCATCTCCCGGGCCCGCCAGGCCCTGCAGGCCGCCCGCCAGCCCCTCCCGGGCGAGCGCCACATCACCGCCGCCTGACGGTCCGTCAGCCTTTGGGGGCCACGAGCCGCCCCGACCTAGGCTCGTCCCATGCGTGATGTCGTGATCGTCGATGCCGTTCGCACGCCCGTGGGGCGCCGCAACGGGGGCCTGTCCACCATGCACTCCGCCGACCTGCTCGGGGTGCCCTTCAAGGCGCTGTTCGAGCGCACCGGCGTCGACCCCGCCGAGGTCGGCCAGGTCGTGGGCGGCTGCGTCGACCAGATCGGCATGCAGGCGTTCAACGTCACCCGCACGGCCTGGCTCGCCGCCGGCCTCCCGCTCGAGGTGGCCGCCACCACCGTCGACGCCCAGTGCGGCTCCAGCCAGCAGGCTGCCGACATCGCCTACGCCCTCGTGAAGAGCGGTGTCATCGACGTGGCCGTCGCCGGCGGCGTCGAGGTCATGAGCCGGGTTCCGATCGGCTCCAACGTGGCCCGCCCCCTCGACCTGGGCGTCCCGGTCCCCAAGACCTACTTCCCGCTCTACGAGTACACGAGCCAGTTCGAGGGCGCCGAGCGCATCGCCCGCAAGTGGGGCATCACCCGCGACGACACCGACGGCCTCGGCCTCCGCTCCCAGGAGCTGGGCGCCCAGGCCTGGGCCGAGGACCGCTTCGGCACCCAGGTGATCCCCGTCGACGCCCCCGACCTCGGCGAGGACGGCAAGCCCACGGGCACCACCCACCACGTCGCCCGCGACGAAGGCCTCCGCGACACCTCGCTCGAGACCCTCGGCAACCTCAAGGCCGTCGTCGACGAGGGGGTCCACACCGCCGGCACGTCGTCCCAGATCTCCGACGGCGCCTCGGCCGTGCTGATGATGACCGCCGAGAAGGCCGCCGAGCTCGGCGTCACCCCGATCGCCCGCATCGTCGACACCTGCCTCGTGGGCGTCGACCCGGTGCTCATGCTCACCGGACCCATCGACGCCACCCGTCACCTGCTCCAGCGCAACGACCTCTCGATCGACGACATCGACGTCTTCGAGATCAACGAGGCCTTCGCCTCGGTCGTGCTGGCCTGGGCCAAGGAGCTCGACGGCGACATCGAGAAGGTCAACCCCAACGGCGGTGCCATCGCCCTCGGCCACCCGCTCGGCGGCACCGGCTCCATCCTGCTCACCAAGGCGGTGCACGAGCTGCAGCGCTCCGGTGGCCAGCGGGCCATCGTCACCATGTGCTGCGGTGGCGGCCTCGGCACCGGCACGCTCATCGAGCGGATCTGACCCGGGGCGGCCCCGCCGCACCGACCACCCACCTCGAAGGGCCCCGGCCGTGTGCCGGGGCCCTTCCGCGCTGTCGCACCCCCTGGCTAGGGTGCGTCCGTCTCGCTGCTCCGGCAGCCATCGCCTCGCCGCCCTCAGGCGGCCCACCGATGGCCTCACCAGGAGCAGACGCAGATGTCCACCTCTCACCCGCTGACCCGCGGCGAACGCCGCCTGTTGATCGGCGGGCTCTCCGTCGCCGGCCTCGCCGGACTCGTCCTCGTGGTCGGCCTCGGGTGGTTCGCCCTGTTGATGCTCCACTCGATGAGCTGGGACGCGTCTCCCGATCCCGACTGGGTCCCCGGGACGGGTGCGCCGGTCGTCCGTGAGGTCATCGACGGCGACACGATCGTGGTGCGCCTGCACGGCGCCGACGAGAAGGTGCGCCTGATCGGCATCGACACCCCCGAGACGAAGGACCCCCGCAAGCCGGTGCAGTGCTTCGGTGCGGAGGCCAGCGCCCACACCGCCGAGCTCCTGCCACGCGGCACCGAGGTGAAGCTCGTGCGAGACGTCGAGGAACGCGACCGCTACGACCGGTTGCTCGCCTACGTGTACCGGGTGGACGACGGCCTGTTCGTGAACCTGGAGCTGGCCCGGGGCGGCTACGCCGACCTGCTGACCTACCCGCCCAACGTCGCCCACACCGCCGACTTCCAGGGGGCGGTGGCCGAGGCCCGGCGCGAGCAGCGGGGCCTGTGGCAGGCCTGCGGGGGCCCCGGGCGCCCGGCGTGAGCCGCATCGTGGCCCTCGGGCGGTACGGTTCCGGCCGTGACGACGCTCGCCGAACGCCTGGGCCACGCTCCCGACGCCCGGTTGGTCATCCTCAACTGCGACGACCTCGGGCTGTCCCATGCGTCCAACGCCGGCACCTACGAGGCCCTCCGCCAGGGGGTGGCCACCAGCGCCACGCTGATGGTGCCGTGCCCGTGGGCCCGCGAGGCCACCGCCAGCTACATGGGCGAGGACATCGGCGTGCACCTCACCCTCAACGCCGAGCTCGAGCGCTACCGGTGGGGGCCCATCACCCACGCCCCCTCGCTGCTCGACGGCGACGGTGGCTTCCCGCGCACCGTCGACGACCTGTGGGACCACGCCGACCTCGACGAGGCCCGTCGCGAGTGCCGGGCCCAGATCGAGCGGGCCATCCTGTGGGGCTTCGACGTCAGCCACCTCGACTCGCACATGGGCGCGCTGCAACTGCGGCCCGAGTTCTTCGACATCTACCTCGACATGGCTGTCGAGTTCGGGCTCCCGGTCCGCCTCTCGGGCCCCTCCACCGAGCGCGCCATCGGCTTCCCGTTCCGCCGGCTCGCCGCCGAGGAAGGTGTGGTCTTCCCCGACCACTTCGTCTACGTCAACGGCGTCGGCAGCCGTCGGGCCATCGAGAAGACCCTCTTCGACCTGCGCCCCGGGGTCACCGAGCTCTACGTCCACCCTGCGGCCGACACGCCGGAGCTGCGGGCCCTCACCCCCGACTGGGCGGCCCGGGTCGACGACCTTCACCTCGTGTGCCACGACTCGCAGACGCGGGCGATGCTCGAGCGCTCCGGGGTCACCCTCATCGGCTACCGGGAGCTGCGCCAGCTCCAGCGCGCCGGCGCCTGAGCCAGGCGACCGGTCAGGCCCCGAGGGGCCGGGCCAGGATGCGGTACGAGCGGGCCTGATCCGCGCCCGCCGCCACCAGGAACGCCTCCGCGGCGCTGTCGCCGTCGGTGATGCCGTGGACCTCGGCGTGTGGGAACTCGGCGATCATCAGGTCTCGGCAGATCTGCCCGAGCAGGGCATGGCCCACCCCCCGCCGGCGGGCGTCGGGGTGGACGACGAGCGGGCCGACCCAGGTGGCCCGGGTGACCGAGTGGCACCCGATGCCGAGGACCTCGCCCCGGCGGCCGTCGGGATCGGCCGGGGTCGTGGCCACGGCGACGTGGCAGGTGCCGTGGTCGAGCGCCCGGGCGACCTCGTCCGAACGACGAGGCCAGTTGGAGGCGACGGCGAGGGTCACCGCGGTGACGTCGTCGTCGCGCACCGCACGGCGCACCACCACGCCCTCGGGCGGCGACGAGCGGAAGGTCGAGGGCACAGCGAAGGCCCGGACCGCGCCACGGTCGACGTACCCCCGGCGCACAGCGAGGTCGACCAGCCCACCGGCGGGGTCGACCCCCGGCCACAGCGGGAAGGCGAGCAGCCCGCCCAGCTCGATGCGCTCGGCGCCGCGGTCGGTGGACCAGGCCTCGGCCGCGCCGAGCAGCGTGTCGCCCACCCCCGAGCGACGCCGGTCGGGGTGCACGGCCACCAGCCGCAGTGACGCCACCAGAGCACCTGCAGCATCGCGGCCCACGCCGACCGCGACGACACCCGAGGCGTCGTCGGCACCGAGCACGACGCCTGGCTGGTCGTAGAGGGCGGTGAGCAGCTCGTCGGCGGTGAGGTCGTCGTCGGGCGCGGCGACCGCGACCAGCGCCGTCAGCTCCTCGATCCGCTCGGCTCCCCACTGCTGCACCCGAAGCTCCGTCCGTCGTCGGTGGATCGTGCCCTTCGATGATCACGTCATCGCGCCGCCGGCGGGCGGCCGTCGACGGGCGGCACCCTACCGGTGAGGAGCCACGGGGCCGGGGTCGACGCGTGCCAGACTCCGACGATGCTCGGAGGCAGGACGATCCCTCGGTGGAAGGCCCTCGTGGCGGGGGTGGCCCTGGTGGCCGGCACCGGCATGGCCACCGCGTGCGAGCCCCAGTCCGACGCCCAGCCCCCGGTGGCCTCGGTGAACTTCGAGCCCCGCCTCGTCGTGACCGTGGGCGACAGCGGCATGACGGCGGAGCCGGGTGAGCGTGACGGCGCCGAGATCGTCGAGGACGAGACGGGCGCCGAGGTCGACTGGAACGTGCTGCCCGGCTCGGTCGTCGAGCTCCGGAACGAGGCGACCGGCACGCAGCGGGTGCTCATCACCCGCCAGGCGGTTCCCGGGGCCTCGCTCGACGACGCCCCGGTCTGGCTCGACACCGGCGACCTCCTGCCCGGCGAGTCGGTCGTGCTCGGGTTGAGCGCCGTCGGCGACTACGCCCTCGAGACGACCACCACGGGCCTGGCCGACCAGCCCGACCTCGTCGTCCGGGTCGCGCTCCGTCCTGGCGCCTGACCCCCTCGACCGTCGGCCCGACCACGTCGTCACCGGCGCCCCCGGGCCGGTGCCAGGATGGCGACGAGCGACAGGAGGCGTGACCGTGCGACTGATCACCTACCGCACCGACGACGGCACCCGGGCCGGTGTGGTGCGCGGCGCCGAGGTCACGCCGCTCGCCTGCCCCGACGTCGGTGCCGTGCTGGCCGCCGCCGAGGCCGCCGAGCTCACCCCCGTCGAGGCGGTGTCGTCGGGCGTGTGCGCCGAGGCCGGCGCGCCCATCCCGCTCACCCGCCTCGAGCTGGCGCCCGTCGTCACCAACCCGGGGAAGGTCCTCTGCGTCGGGTTGAACTACCGCAACCACATCGCCGAGATGGGCCACGCCGAGCCCGACCACCCGACGCTGTTCAACAAGTGGGCCGACACGCTGCTCGGCCCGACCGAGGACCTCGAGGTCCCGCCGGAGGTCGAGCTGCTCGACTGGGAGGTGGAGCTGGTGATCGTCGTCGGCTCGACGGTGCGCCGGGCCGGGCCCGAGGAGGCCGCGGCGGCGATCGCCGGGTTCACCGTCGGCAACGACATCTCGGCGCGCGACTGGCAGAACCGCACGTCGCAGTTCCTCCAGGGAAAGGTGTGGGAGCGGTCGAGCCCGATCGGGCCCTGGCTCGTGACCGTCGACGAGCACGGCCCCACGCCCGACCTCGAGGTCACCACCACGGTGTCGGGTGAGGTGATGCAGCGGGGCCGCACCAGCGAGCTCATCTTCGACCCGCCCACCCTCGTGGCCTACGCCTCGACCTTCCTGACACTCAGCCCCGGCGACCTCATCTTCACCGGCACCCCGGGCGGGGTCGGCTTCGGGCGCACGCCCCCGATCGGGCTTTCGGTGGGCGACGAGCTGGTCACCGCCATCGAGGGCATCGGCACCCTGCGCAACACCTGCGTCCCCGGCTGACCGGGTCACCGGCTGCGCCTCGGAAGAGGACGGTCGGGCAGGCCTCCGGCTCAGGTCGCGCGCCGCTCCGACGCGAGGGCAGCCACGGTGCCGACGACGGCCACCGCCAGACCCACGAGCGCCACCACGAGCAGCATCGAGCCGAGGCTCGCCACGATGTGGTCGGCGACCGCGTCGACGGCGACCGGCCCGAGGATGCCCCCGGTGAACTCGTCGGCGGCACGGTCGCGGCCGACCTGGGCGACGAGCCACACCAGGCCGACACCGGCCAGGACGCCGACACCGCCCGCGGCGAGGGCCCACGAGCGGCGGCGGGCGACGACGAGGCCGACCACCGCGGCGACCGCACCGACGATCGGGAGCACGACGACGAGGCCGTCGAGCAGGTCGAGCAGCTCGCTCAGGCGCTCGATGCCGGGGGCGTCGATGAGCAGGTAGCTGACGTCGATCCCCGAGAGGTCGACGCCGTCGAGGAAGGTCAGGCCCTTGTCGTCGAGGAGCAGGCGGAACTGCTCGAGGGTGGACCCGAGGTCGAGCTCGATCCCGCCGGAGGTGATGTCGGTGAACCGGCCGGTGCCATCGAGCGCGGCGAGCAGCTCCTCGTGGGAGCTGCGCACGGCGGCCTTCCAGGCGCTCACGAAGGCGTCGGTGCGCACCAGCTGGAGCGCGGCAGCGCCCACCAGCTCGGTGGCCTTGTCGGTGACCGGGCCGGCCAGCCCGCCCAGCGGGCCCGGGAGGAGCCCCTGGATCACGTCGTCGGCGCCGGACACGTCGATCACGGTGGCGGCCAGCTGGTCGGCGACGGCCTGTTGGACGACCGGGTCCTTCACCAGCGCCTCGGATGTCGCCTCCCAGGTGTCCTGATCCCGGATCTGGGTGCGGGTCCACGCCGCGGCGACGGTGCCGGTGGCCGACAGGCCGGCGACGAAGAGGAGGATCACGCCGATGATCGTGCGGCCGTGACCCCCGCGCCGGGCGGGGCGGACCCGAGCGGTCGGAGTGGGCGGCCCACCAACGCCTGTGCCACCGACGGGTGGTAGGGGCGGGGGTGCGACCGGTGGTGCCGTGGGGGGCGCGGCCGGGTAGATCGAGGTGGGGTCGGCACCCGCGGCCGGAGCGCCGGCGAGGGTCGGCGGGCCGTCGGACCACGTCGGCGCGTCGGGAGCGAGCGGCCGCGGGGCCGGACCGCCGGGCAGGGTCGCGTCGGGGAGGGTCGGCTCCGACCCGGGCGGCAACGAGGGATCGCTCACCGGTGGGCTCAGTCGATCCCGGCGAACAGATCGGTCTCGGGCAGTTCGGTGTCGACCCGGCTGAAGGCGAGGATGAACTCCTCGTAGGGGTGGATCGTTCGGGCGATCTCCGGCGGCAGGCCGAACCAGAACGGCGACGTGGGGTCGACCTGGGTGGCATGGGCCTTCAGGGCCTCGCCCCGGACCTCGTAGGTGTCGCTGATGTCGATCGCGGTGGTGATGCGGTGGTCGTGGCTCGGCCGCTCGAACCACTCGGGCGAGTACGGCGACTCGAGCCCGAGCTCGACGTACTTGTCGTGGGTGGCCTGCACCCGGGCCCGCGACCAGACCGAGTAGTAGAGCTTCAGCGGCGTGAACGGCTCGCCCAGCTCGGGCTTGTACGACGCGTCACCGGACCGCTCCCAGGCCGGGAGGCTGATGTCGTGCACCCGGAGGTGGTCGGGGTGCGGGTAGCCGTCCTGGTCGTCGGGGTAGGTGAGGATCACCTGGGGGCGTTCGCGGCGGATGATCTCGACCAGGCGGTCGACGGCCTCGTCGAGGTCGGCGTTGGCGAAGGCGTCGGGCCGGGCGTTGGCCTCCGAGCCGGGCATCCCCGAGTCGCGGTAGCCGAGGAGGACGACCTCGTCGTAGCCGATGATGTCGGCCGCGGCCTCGAGCTCGCGGAGACGGACGCCGTGGAGGTCGGCGCGGACCTCGGGCCGGTCCATGGCCGGGTTGAGGATGTCGCCCTCCTCGCCCCCGGTGCAGGTGACCAGCACCGACCGCACGCCCTCCGCCTTGTAGAGCGCGACGGTGGGCGCCCCCTTGGAGGCCTCGTCGTCGGGATGGGCGTGCACGGAGAGCAGGCAGCGGTCAGCCATCTCCGAAACCTACCGGCCGCTCCCCCGGGCGGCACCGCAGGTGTCCGGTCGTTGCGTAACCTCGGTCCCGATGCGTGCCTCCCGCCGACCGTCGTCCGTCCTGCTGAGCCTGGTGGCGGTCGCCGTGGTGGCCTTCGCGGTCGCGGGGTGCGGCACCAGCGGGCGCACGCTGCGCGACCCGAAGCCCGGCGCCACCGCTCCTCCCCGCAAGGGCGCGTCCACCACCAGCACCACCGCGGCCGGCGCCGTGCAGGCCGTGCCCGGCGCCGGGCTGGCGATCTCCTCGACGGCGTGGACCGCCGGGGGTGAGATCCCGACGCGCTTCTCCTGCGACGGCGAGGAGGTCTCCCCGCCGCTGACCATCTCCGGCGCACCCGAGGGCACCGTCGAGTTGGTGCTCGTGGTCACCGACCAGGACGCCGGCGGCCTCGTGCACTGGGTCGTGGCCGGCATCCCGCCCGGGGCTCCGAGCTTCCCCCAGGCGGGCCTCCCGGCCGGCGCCATCGAGGCCCCGAACTCGAGCGGTCAGACGGCGTGGCTCGGGCCCTGCCCACCCGCAGGCGAGACCCACACCTACGATTTCACGGTGTACTCGCTGACCGTGGCGTCGGGCCTGAGCGCCAGCTCCACCGCCGACCAGCTCGACCTCGCCCTCGAGACCTCGAGCAGCACCGCGGCGATGACCGGCACCTACACCCGCGGCTGAGCGGTTCCCGGGTGCCGAGGCCCTCAGGCATCGGAACCGGTCACAGGGTCAGCGCAGCGCGATCAGCGCGGCGAGCTGGCGGGACTGGGCGAGCAGCTGGCCGTCACGGGTCCAGACCTCGCCGTCCTCCTCGCAGAAGCCGTCGGCGCTCACCACCGACCGGAAGCGCAGCGAGGCACCAGTCGTCGTAGCCCTCGGGCGGCAGCGAGCGGACGTGCACCGTGAGGTCGACCGTGGTCATCCCCCAGGGCCCACCGAAGCGCCCGAACATGGCGGGCATCCAGGCGTCGACGTAGGCGACCAGCACCGACGCGTCGACCGGACGGGGCTCGGCCAGTCGGATCCACCCACCGGTGAGGGCCTCGTCGCCGCCCGAGAACGGCGCCGGGCCCATGGTGCGCCGGTACTCGTAGCGGGCGCCCACGGACGGCACCGCCGAGCGGGGGATGTCGCCCGAGAAGGGGCCGTCGTCGGCATGCTCGGGGTCGGGGCCCTCGGGCATCACGACGTCGCAGAACTCGGGGCCCGGCCTCGGGGTCGACATCGCGGCCACCGCGATGGCGAGCGCCCGACCGCCCTGGGTCAACCGGGCCGACACCGACGTCATCGAGCGCCCGGAGCGCTCCAGGGTGACCTCCACCTCGGCCGGGCCGGCATCGGGCCGGGAGAGGTAGTGCACCGTGAACGAGCGGCAGGCCCGGGCGGGGTCGCCGACCTCGAGCTCGAGCGCCCGCAGCAGGATGGCTCCGACGTAGCCGCCGTTGGGCCCGGCACCGGCCCACCAGCCCTCGTCGATGCGCGCCCGGTAGCGGCCCGAGCCGAGCGGCTCGACGGCGGTGTCGGTGTCGAAGCGGGTCATGGCCACGACCGTAGGCCGACTGCCGCCGGCACCTCGACGGCCACCCGGACGGACAGGGGCAGCCTCACCAGGACGGCGGCGCGTCGAGCGGGTCGACCCGCCAGCTGCGGGGGTGGCGCAGGGTCGGCCGGTGGAAGCGGTCGCACCGGTCGGACGACCACCGGGCGGTCGGGGCCTGCACCAACGCGCAGAGGGCGAGGAGGGCCTCGTCGTAGTTGACCCGCCAGCCGGCGAAGTCGCGCCACGCCTTCTCCCGGTCGGAGGTGATGGGCAGGCCCGCCCGCTCGAGGTCGTCGAGCACCTCCTCGAACTCCGCCCGGGTCACCGAGATCGGGGCGTTGGCAGCGGGGGCGTGGTCGACGGGGAGGCCGTAGAACGCAGCGATGTCGCGCAGGGCGAGGAAGCCCGAGCGCATCATCAGCGCCGCCTCGGGCTGCGACGGCTGGTCGATCGCCGCCTCGGAGATCGCCGCCGTGTCGAGCACCGCGCCGGCGGTGACGACCCACGAGTTCGACCAGTTCTGCGACCGGAAGAACGCGAGCGACGCCTGCGAGGTGTGGCTCTCCTGCAGCTCCTCGAACCAGGTCTCCCACGGCTCCCACATCATGCCGAGGCGGTCGAACCAGCCGATGGTGTGCAGGCGCACGAGGAACATGGTCGGGGTGGGCGGGCTGCCGGCGCGCACCTCGAACTTGAGCACCTGCTCCTCACGGTTGGAGAAGTGCCCGTAGATGGTGGGGAGGTAGGCGATGAGCAGCGCCACCACGCCGAGGCCGAGCAGTGCCTCACCCACCGCCAGCACGGTGGCCGGCGGGTTCGGAGGGGCGGCGAACCCGAGGGTCGTGACCGACGAGCCGGAGAGCTTGAACGCGGTGGGGACGGAGATGTCGCTGACCGCCCAGTACATGGGCACGAAGGCGAGGATCACGACGGCGGCCCACGTGAACGCCAGCAGCAGCAGGGCCATCGGGGCGAAGCGGGCGAGCACCGCGTGGCGGCGCTCGGGATCGTGGTGGCGGGCGGCGAGCGGCCCGTAGATCGCCCGCACGAACAGGAACAGCAGCCGAGGGAGCAGCACCGGCTCGCCCCGCGGCACGACCACGGTGCGCACCGCCGAGCGCAGCACCGCCTGTAGCACCCAGACCCCGACCGCGAAGGCCAGGACCTTCACGACGATCACGTCGGGCTCCCCGTCATGGCGAGGGAGCCTACGCAGCGGAGCCCGTCGCCCCACGGGTTGCGCTAGAACCATCTGCGTCGCTCGGAGGGACCGGCGACGCAGGGGGTTTCAGATGAAGGCGTTCCAGCTCGTCGGCGGTTCCGAGGATCTCGTCGGCACCACGTCGCTCAACGACGTGGCCCAGCCCGATCCCGGTCCCGGCCAGGTGCTCGTCCGCGTCGGCGGTGCCGGCGCCTGCCACAGCGACGTCACCCTCATGGAGTTCTCCACCGCGGCGCCCCGCGAGGTGCCGATGACCCTCGGCCACGAGAACGCCGGATGGATCGAGGCCTTCGGCCCCGGCACCATCGCGTCGCCCGGCCTCGAGATCGGCGCCCCGGTCGCCGTCTACGGCGCGTGGGGCTGCGGCGCCTGCCAGAACTGCCGCAAGGGCATGGAGAACTACTGCGCCAACGCGGTCGGCAGCGGCCCGGGCCTCAGCGTCGACGGCGGCATGGCCGAGTACCTCCTCGTGCCCTCCACCCGATACCTCGTGCCGCTGGGCGACATGGCGCCCGTCGAGGCAGCGCCGCTCACCGACGCCGGGCTCACCCCGTACCACGCCATCAAGATGGGCCTGCACCTGCTGGTGCCCGGCTCCTACGCGGTGGTGATCGGCGCCGGCGGCCTCGGCCACCTCGCCGTGCAGTTCCTGAAGGCGCTCTCCCCCGCCACCGTGATCTGCGTCGACCAGCGCGAGTCGGCCCTCGAGGTGGTCGCCGGGCTGGGTGCCGACCACACCGTCGTCGCCGGGCCCGACGCCGCCGCCGAGATCCGCGGGATCATGGGCGGTCGCGGCGCCGAGATGGTGCTCGACATCTGTGGCTACGACGACACCCTGGCCCTGGCCGCCGCCGTGGTCGGGTCGCTCGGCCGGCTCACCATCGTCGGCGTCGGTGGCGGCACGCTCCCGGTGAACTTCTTCACCTTCCCCTACGAGTGCTCGGTGCAGAGCACCTACTGGGGCTCGATCACCGAGCTGGGCGAGCTGCTGGCCATGGCCCGCACCGGCGGGTTCCGGGTGCACGCCAGCACCTACTCGCTCGACCAGGCCGGCGACGTCTACCGCTCGATGGTCGGCGGCACCCTGCAGGGCCGGGCCGTCATCGTCCCCAACCCGTCCTGAGGCCCGGGCCGCCCGAGACGTGACGAGACGCGAACCGACGCGTGTCCCGGCCGCTGGAGCGACCGGGGCACGCGTCGGTTGCGCGTTCGGGATGAGGTGAGGCTCAGGCGGCCGGCTTCTTCTCCGGGCGCCAGAAGACGAGCAGCAGGAGGAAGGCGCCACCGAGGCCGACCACGGCGGTGATGGCGAAGGCGGTGAGGCCCGACACCCAGTCGAAGCCGAGGGCGTTGTCGAGCGAGGCCTTGCCGGGGCCCATGGCGCCGAGGGCGAGGCCGCTCATGATCAGCGAGGCGACGTACTCGTAGCCCTCGCCCGGCCGGAAGATGAAGAAGCCGTTCTTCAGGTGGTTGGTGATGAGCGCCACCGTCATCGTGCCCACCACGCCGGCGGCGGCCAGCGGGGTGAACAGGCCGGCGATGAGCATGACGCCGGCGCCGACCTCGGTGAGGCTGGCCAGCCAGGCGTGGACGATGCCGGGCTTCATGCCGAGCGACTCGAACCACCCGGCGGTGCCCTTGATCTTTCCCCCACGGAAGATGTGGTTGATGCCGTGGGCCAGCATGATCACACCGACGGCGACCCGCAGGATGGCGAGGCCGAGGGTCAACCCGTCGACGTCGTAGATGGCGTTACCGGCAGCGGCGGCGAAGGTGTTCACTCGCTCACTCCCCCTTCTGGTCGGTGCGCATGTCGAACGGCGCGTGGAACAGCGGTCAACACTACGGGGTCGGCTCCCGACCCCGGGCCATGCGACGGCGCCGGGTGCGGCTCAACGGAAGTCACGCGACGCGACCGAGGCCGAGAGGGGCAGGGGCTCGAGCTTGTCGGCGATGACGTTGGTGACCCCCTCGGCCCGCTCGAGGCGGCCCCGCACCAGCAGGGCGGCGGAGCTGCGGGCCACCCGGCGGTAGCGGGCCCAGCAGCCCCTTGGAGCAGATGACGTTGATGAGCCCGGTCTCGTCCTCGAGGTTGATGAAGGTGGTGCCCCCGGCGGTGGCCGGGCGCTGGCGGTGGGTGACGACGCCGCCGACGAGGACCCGGTCGCCGGGGTCGACCGCGGCCAGGCCCCGGGCGGTGACGACGCCGAGGCGGTCGAGGTGGGGGCGCACGAAGCGGGTGGGATGGCCGTCGGGGGCGACCCCGGTGGCCCACAGGTCGGCGGAGGCGGTCTCGCGCTCGGACAGCCCGGGCAGCTGTGGGGCCTCGGCCCCGGTGACCACCCCGGCCAGCTTCCCGGGGCCGCCCTGGGCCACCGCGCCGGCGGCCCACAGCGCCCGGCGGCGGTCGAGCGAGCGGCCTCCGGCGTCGGCCAGGCAGGCGAAGGCGCCGGCGGTGGCGAGGGCTTCGAGGATGCCGCGGTCGATGCCCTCGACCCGGCGGGCGAGGTCCTCCATCGAGGCGTAGGGGCCGTCGGCCTCGCGGGCGGCCACGATGGCGTCGGCCAGGTCGGCGCCGACCGAGCGCACCGACGACAACCCCAGCCGCAACGCCGGCTGGGTGACGTCGACCCCACCCCCCGGATACCCCTCCCCGTCCCCCCGTGGCTCGTTCGGCGGGGTCAGGGCCCCGCCACACGAGCCACCGGGGGTTGGGGGGCCTTCGGGGCGGACGGTGACGGCGACGCCGTCGACCCACTCGAGGCTGGCGCCGGCGGCGGAGGCGTTGAGGTCGGGGGTGCGCACGGCGACGCCGTGACGGCGGGCGTCGGCCACGAGCGAGTGCGGCGAGTAGAAGCCCATGGGCTGGGCGTCGAGCAGGCCCGCACAGAACGCCGCCGGGTAGTACCGCTTGAGGTAGGCGCTGGCGTACACGAGGTAGGCGAACGACACCGAGTGGCTCTCGGGGAAGCCGAAGTTGGCGAAGGCGGCGAGCTTGTCGTAGATGCGGTCGGCGACCTCGCCGGTGACGCCCCGCTCGGCCATGCCGTCGTAGAGGCGCTGGCGCAGCCGCTCCATGCGCTCGCGGCTGCGCTTGGAGCCCATGGCCTGGCGGAGCTGGTCGGCGTCGCCGGGGCTGAAGCCGGCCACGTCGATCGCCATCTGCATGAGCTGCTCCTGGAACAGCGGGATGCCGAGGGTCTTGGCCAGCGACGGCTCGAGCAGCGGGTGCAGGTAGGTGACCTCCTCCTGCCCGTTGCGCCGGCGGATGTAGGGGTGCACCGACCCGCCCTGGATGGGGCCGGGGCGGATGAGGGCGACCTCGACGACGAGGTCGTAGAAGGTGCGGGGCTTGAGCCGGGGCAGGGTGGCCATCTGGGCCCGGCTCTCCACCTGGAACACGCCGATGGAGTCGGCGGCGCAGAGCATGTCGTAGACGGCGTCGTCCTGGGGGATGTCGGCCAGGTCGATCTCGAGGCCGTGGGCGCCGGCCACGAAGTCGACCGTGCGGTGCAGCGCGGTGAGCATCCCGAGGCCGAGCAGGTCGAACTTCACCAGCCCCGCCGCCGCGCAGTCGTCCTTGTCCCACTGGAGCACGGTGCGGTCCTGCATGCGGGCCCACTCGACCGGGCAGACCTCGATCACCGGGCGGTCGCACAGCACCATGCCGCCGGAGTGGATGCCGAGGTGGCGGGGCGCGTGCTCGACCTGGAGGGCGAGGTCGAGCACCGCGGCCGGTATCTCGTCGCCCGCTGGTGCCGTCGATCGGGCGGGGTCGCCGGCACCGGTGGCATCTGCCTGTTGCTCGACGGTCTCGGCCACCGGCCCCCAGCGGTCGACCTGCTTGGCCCAGGCGTCGGCCTGGCCGGGGGCGTACCCGAGGGCCTTGGCCATGTCGCGCACCGCCGACTTGGCCCGGTAGGTGATGACGTTGGCGACCTGGGCGGCGTAGTGGCGGCCGTAGCGCTCGTAGACGTACTGGATGACCTCCTCCCGCCGGCCCGACTCGATGTCGACGTCGATGTCCGGCGGGCCGTCGCGCTCGGGTGAGAGGAAGCGCTCGAAGAGCAGGCCGAGGGCGACGGCGTCGGCCTTGGTGATGCCGATGGCGAAGCAGACCGCGGAGTTGGCCGCCGACCCCCGCCCCTGGCAGTAGATGCCCTGGATGCGGCAGAACTCGACGATGTCCCAGACGATGAGGAAGTAGCCGGGGAAGCCGAGCTGCTCGATGACGACGAGCTCGTGGTCGATCTGGGCCCATGCCCCGGGCACCCGCTCGGCGTGGCGAGGGCCGTAGCGGCGCTCGGCGCCCTGCTCGGCGAGGCGGCGCAGGAACCCCATCTCGTCGAGGCCGTCGGGGCACGGGTAGGGCGGCAGCTCGGGGGCGACGAGGTGGAGGTCGAAGGCACACGACCGACCGAGCTCGGCGGCCCGCTCGACCACACCGGGGTAACGGGCGAAGCGCCGGGCCTGCTCGGCCCCGGCCCGCAGGTGGGCGCCGGCGGCGGCGGGCAGCCAGCCGTCGAGCTCGTCGAGGCTGCGACGCGACCGCACCGCGGCGAGGGCGGTGGCGAGGGGCCGCTGGGCGGGGGCGGCGTAGTGGGCGTTGGTGGTGGCGACGGGGTCGATGCCGAGGCGCAGGGCGACCTCGGCCAGGGCGTCGTTGCGGGCCGAGTCGAGCGGGTGGCCGTGGTCCCACAGCTCGACGGCGACGTGCTCGCGCCCGAAGGCCGCGGCCAGGCGCTGCAGCTCGGTGGCCGCCGCGTGGGGGCCGTCGGCCTCGAGGGCGGCCGCCACCGCCCCCTTGCGGCACCCGGTGAGCACCAGCCAGTGGCCCTGGTCGGCGGCGGGGGCACCGGCGCCGCCCAGTGCGGCCAGGTCGGCGAGCGAGCAGCGCGGCGCCCCCTTCTCCCCCCGCAGCTGGGCCTCGCTCATGGCCCGGGCCAGCAGGGCGTAGCCGCGGGGGTCGCGGGCGACCACGACGAGGTGGGACTCCCCCGCGCCCACGCCCGGGTCGGGGTCACCGACGGGCACGGCGGTGCGCCCGAGGGTGAGCTCGGCGCCGAAGATGGTGGGCATCCCGAGCTCGCGGGCGGCCTCGGCGAAGCGGACCACGCCGTAGAAGCCGTCGTGGTCGGTGAGGGCCAGGGCCTCGAGCCCGAGGCGGGCGGCCTCCTCGACCAGCACCTCGGGCGAGCAGGCCCCGTCGAGGAAGCTGAAGTTGGAGTGGCAGTGCAGCTCGGCGTAGGGCACCGAGCCCCGGTGGCGGACCAGGGCCGGCGCCTCGTAGGCCTGGCGCTTGCGCGACCAGGCCGGGCTGTCGCCGCCGTCGCCCGGGAACCCGAAGGGATCGCCCCGGCCGGCGACGGGCGCGCGGTCGGTGAGCGCCCGGTTCAGCTCCGGCCACGTGACCGGTGGGTTCATCCAGCCCATGGGGCCGAGTGTACGAACACCTGTTCACCATCACAAACAGATGTTCGATGGTGTGCTAGGTGACGACCTTGCAGCCGAGCAGCACGTTGTCACCGACGCCCACGTCGATGCCGTAGGCGCACACCGTCGCCCCCGACGGCACGCCGGAGAGCACGGTGGCCGAGAAGCCGTGCGGGGCTCCGTAGGCAGGGAAGATGGAGGCGAGGTCGGAGCGGCTCACGTCGGCCGTGATGGCGGCACCCGTGAGCGGGTAGCTCGGGCCCACGGCATAGACGTGCACGGCGATGGGGCTGGCCGTGTCGGGGTCGATGGCCCAGCCGCCGACGCTCACGGTGCCGTCGAGGTTGCGGCGGGCCACGTCGAACGAGCCGAACGGCGAGCCACCCGGCACGGTGACGACCTTGCAGCCGAGCAGGACGTTGGCCCCGGGGCCGGTGTTGATGCCGTAGGCGCAGACCGTGTGGGTGCCGGCCGAGGCGGGCAGCATCCCGTTGAAGGCGTGGTTGCCGCCGAAGGGACCGAAGAAGGCGGCGATGTCGCTACGGAAGCCGCCGGCGGTGAGGGCCGTGCCCGCGGCGTCGACGTACACGTGCACCGCGATCGGGCTGGCGGTGTCGGGGTCGATCGCCCATCCGCCGACCGAGACCGTGCCGGGCCCGGCGGTGGCCACGTCGAACGAGCCGACGGGCGGGCCGGTCGGGACCGTCACCGTGCGACAGCCGAGCCCGACGTTGGAGCCGGCGCCCGTGTTGATGGCGTAGACGCACACCGTGTGGTTGCCGCCCGAGGTGGGGATCGTGGCGCTGTACCCGTGGTCGGCGCCGTAGCCGAAGACCGCGTCGACATCGGGCCGCGAGCCGTTGGCGGTGAGGGCCGTGCCGACACTGTCGACGTAGACGTGCACCGGGATCGGGCTGGCGGTCTCGGGGTCGATCGCCCAGCCGGCCACGTTCACCGAGCCCACGCCGCCCGAGATCACGTCGGCCGAGCCGAACGGTGAGCCGGCAGGGAGGCCGCGGGGGGTGGCGGTGACCGACGTGCCCTTGCCCGTACCCGAGAGGTTCGTGGCCGTGATCGTGAACGTGTAGAGCTGGCCGTTGGTCAGCCCGCTCACGGTGCACCCGGGCGCATCGACCGCCGGCGAGGTGCACGACGCGCCGCCGGGGCTGGCGGTCACGGTGTAGGAGGACAGCGAGTTGCCGATCGAGTTCGGCGTCGACCACGACAACGACACATGACCGAACCCCGCTTCGGTGGCCACCAGGGACACGTCGCTGGGGACGCCGAGCACGGCGGAGTCGAGCTGGAGCTCGATGGCCCAACCGACCGCCGTGGGGATGCGGCTTCCGGTCACCCTCAGGGTGTTGACCAGATCGGCGACGGTGGCCGAGGGCGAGCCCTCACGGATGGCAGCGATCGCCCCCGAGACCACGGGGGCGGCCATGGACGTGCCCGAGAGCAGGCCGTAGGTCGAGGTGGGCTTCGACGAGGTGATGCTCGAGCCCGGGGCCACGATGGTGGTGCCGGCGGTGAGGTTGCTGAAGCCGGCGATGGCCCCGGAGTTCGTGGTGGCACCGACGCTGACCGTCGTGGAGATGCAGGCGGGTGAGGCCATGCGGGCAGGGCTGCCCGAGGTGCCGTTCTGGCCGCTGTTGCCGGCGGCGACGACGGTGGCGATGCCCTGGGCCCGCAGGGCGTTGACCTGGGCGGTGATGGTCGGGACCTGCGCGTCGCAGGCGCCGGAGAACGAGCCACCACCGAGGCTGAGGTTCACGGCGTCGAGGTTCACGACGAGCGGGTCGGCGGCCGTGCGAAGGTCGCTCAACCACTTGAGGGCCTCGGCGATGTCGCTGTCGTAGGCCAGCAGGCACGGGAACGCCCCCTGGCAGATGGTGGTGTTCATCCCCTTGGTGAACACCTTCACGGCGATGACCGAGGCCCCGGGCGCCACGCCGGTGAGGTCGGTCGGGCTGCTCACGGGCCCGCCGGCGGCGATGCCGGCGACGTGGGTGCCGTGGCCACAGCCGGCCGGCACCTCCGGGCCGAGGCTCGTGCAGGGCGGTGCGGCGGACCCGGCGACGTGGGACTCGACGGCCTCGCCGGGGCAGAGGCTCTCGACCTGGCCGACGAAGGTGGCATTGGAGAAGCAGGCCTCGGCCGTGACCTTGGCGGCGAGGTAGGGGTGGTCGACCTGGACGCCGACGTCGAGGACGGCGACGGTGCGGCCGGTGCCGTCCCAGCCGGCGGTGTGCACGGGAGCGAGGCCGATCGAGGTGGTCCACCCGTCGGCGGCGACCCGGTTGACCTTGTCCTCCACGACCTGCACGACGTCGGGGCTGGAGGCCAGCGCCCGGAGGCCCTCGGCGTCGACGGTGACGGCGACCTGCGCCGCCTTCCCTCCGGAGGCGGTGTCGGCGGCGGCGGGCGGCAGGTCGGCGGCGATGGCGTCCACCACCTGCTCACCGGGGACGCGGGTGACGGCGATGACGCGCACCTCGCCCTTGGCGGCCTTGCTCGACACGTCCGGGGTCACCGACGCCGGCGTGCTGGCCGCGTCGCCTCCCGAGCCCGGCGCCGAGGCGGCGAGAGCGGTCGTTCCCGGGGCCACCAGCAGGGTCGCGACCACCGCCAGCACCAGCCCGACTCGACGCACGAGTGACGCGACATTTTCCACCACTGGCCACCCTACCGGTGGGTCAGGCGCGCGGCGTGTCGCGGGACCACTGCTCGCCGCGCGACCATCAACGGATGAGCCGAGCGGTGGACCTGCGGGTCGCGGTCCTGAGCGACACCCATCTGAGAGGCGGCATCGACCGGCTCCCGGCACCCGTCGTGGCCGGGATCGAGGCCGCCGACGCCGTGCTGCACGCGGGCGACGTGCTCGATGCCGGGGCCCTCGACGCCTTCACCGCGCTGGTCGACGACAAGCCCTTCCACGTGGTGCTCGGCAACAACGACCACGAGCTGGTCCGCCGCCTCCCCGACCGGCTCGAGGTCGAGCTGGCAGGGGTGCGGATCGCCATGGTCCACGACACCGGGGTGAGGGCGGGCCGCGAGGCCCGGATGCGCCGTTGGTTCCCCACCGCCGACGTCGTGGTGTTCGGCCACAGCCACGAGCCGTGGGCGGCCGAGGGCGACCCCGGGCAGTTGCTGTTCAATCCGGGCTCGGCGATGCAGCGCCGCCGCCAGCCCCACCACACCATGGGCGTGCTGGAGCTCGGCGGCGGCCGGGTGCTGAGCCACCAGGTGCTCCTGGTCGACTGAACGTGGGCCGGCTCAGGAACTGAGCTCGGTCACCGGGACCTCGTGCAGCTCGGACACCAACGAGCTCAGATGGCTGTTGATCCGGTTGCCCTCGAACTCCCACCGCGTGCCGCTCGAGAGGTCCTGCAGCTCGAAGGTGTGAACACCCACCCGGCTGTGCACCGTGATGGCGATGTCGGACCGGTCGAGGGTGAAGAGTGCCTCCGTGGGAGCCGTGTGCATGCCCTGGAGCTGCAGCCGCCAGCCGTAGACCTTGTCCTTCGACACGGCAACGAGCGACTCCCACGGCACCACGTTGAGCGCGCCGCTTGAATCGGACGACAGGCCGCCGACCTTCTTGACCTCCTCCGCCCCGACGGCTGCGCCCACCAGGCCACCGATGGCGCCGCCGAGACCGCCACCGAAGGTGTGGCCGATCGACTCGCCCAGGGCGTGGCCGCCGGCGAGGCCGCCGTCGGTGCCACGGGGCTGGAACGCCGCCGCGGCGAGGATGGTGTCGGCCGGGCCGACCGCGGCCTGGGCCTTGTCGACGAGGGTCTGCTCGCTCATGTGATCTCCGCAGGTTCGTGGCCGAGCACGTCCGCCGACCGGTCGTGTGGTGATCGGCACCGCGGCACCCGACCTTCAGTCGTAGATGCCCTCGACCGCCCAGCGACCGCCCTCGACGTGCACCAGCACGGCCCGGCCGTCGGCCAGTTGCAGCTGGAGGCGGGCCCGGCGCCGGTGGCCTTCCGGGTCCCACCAGCGCTCGTCGACCGGCCACGGGCCGGCCCACGCCACGACCTCCACCGGGGCACCCCGGCCGAACGAGACCGTCGCCGGATCGCCGTCGAGGTGGCCCCGGCCGCTGACCCCGGGCACCGTGCCGACGGCGGTGCGCACCTCCACCGGCACCGGCTCGGAGGGCACGAGGGCCGGCGTGGGGACGGGCACCCGGCCGGGCCAGGGGGCCTCGGCCCCGGGAGGTGGTGAGCGGTCCGCGGCCAGGTCGACCGCGGCGGCCGGCACCCGGGCGACCCGCTCCCCCGGGCCCCGGCCGCCCCGCAGCTCGGGGACCGAGACGGCGTCGGTGCCGAGCAGGCCCTGCACCCGGGCCAGGGCGCGGGCGGCCCGCTCGTCGGCGGCGGTCTCCCCTCCCCAGAAGCCGAGCTGGCGACCCGTGGCGGCCACGACCTCGTCGGGGGTGAGCACCAGGCGGGTGATGCCGCTCGTGGGGCGGATGGCGGCCGGGCCGTTGAGCCAGCCGTCGAGCTGCCAGCGCACCCGGTCGGCCAGGGCGCCGGCGCTGAGCGCGCCCTCGTGGCGCCACACCCGCTCGCTGCGCTCGGCGTGCTCGGTCTCGGCCAGGATGCAGATCCGGGTGCAGGCCAGGCCGTCGGCGTCGAGGCGGGAGTGGAGCTCGTCGGCCAGTCCCTTGGCCACGAAGGCGGCGACGTCGACCCGCTCGGCGGGTGGGTCGAGCTCGGCCGCGACCTCCAGGTGGCGGGGCGGCGGCGAGGTGGCGGGCGGGCGCTCGTCGAGGCCACGGGCCAGGCGGTGGGCGACGCGACCGTCGGCGCCGAAGCGGGCGACGACGTCGGCGGGCTCGAGGGCGGCGAAGGCGCCGAGGGTGCGCAGGCCCAGGCGCACCAGCACGTCGGCCAGCTCGGGGCGGCCGAGCACCGAGACCGGCAACGGGGCCAGGTGGGCGGCCGAGCCACCGGGCGCGACCACGTGGGTGGCCTCGGGCCCGGCGGCGTGGAGCGCGGCGAAGGCCCCGTCGGCCACCCCGACCCCAGCCGAGCCGGGCCAGCCGAGGCCGACGAGGACCTCCTCGACGGCAGCGGCCACGGCCGCGGCCAGGGCCTCGTCGCCGCCGAAGTAGCGCGACGGGCCCCGGGTGGGGAAGGCGGCCAGGCCGGGACGGGACAGCTCGATCCGGGGCGTGAAGCGCTCGAGGGCGGCGGCCACGACCTCGAACGCCCGGGCGTCGCGGCCGGGGTCGGCCTCGAGCACGACGAGCGCCGGGCACCGGCCCTGGGCCTCCCGGCGGCGCTGGCCGACCTCGACCCCGTCGACGCGGGCCGCGGGCGAGGTGGCCACCACCCGGTTGGCCCGGATGACCGCCGCCGGCTCGGCGGGGGGTGGCCCCGCGGCGGTGACCGGCCAGTCGGGGCACGCCACCACGAGGGTGCGCACCACCGCCTCCGGGCTCATCCCGAGCTCATCCCGCCAGCCGGCCGCCGGGGAAGGGCACCACCGTCGACCCCTCCTTCCCCCTCGTCGGGGTGGCGGTGAGGGGCAGCGAGGAGGCGGGCCCGCGCTCGGAGGGCAGCCACAGCTCGGCCCGGCGGGGGCGGGCAGCGCGGCCCCGGCCCTCGGCCTCGACCTGCACCCGTCGGCGGCGCAGGTGGCCGTGACCGTCGCCCAGCCCCTCCCAGCGGCCCCGGACCACCGAGAGGGTGACGTCGCTCGGCCACGCACCAGGCCGGCGGGTCGGGCCGGCCGAGCCCGGCGTGACGGGGACCAGCACCGAGCCGCGCTCACGCACCCGGGACGCCAGGCGACGGCCCTCGCCCGGGGTGAGCGGGGCCCGACCGTCGACGACGATGAGGTCGACCCCACCGACGAGGGCGGCCACCACCGCGGCCCAACGGCCGGAGTCGGGGGCAGCGACGAGAGCGAGGCGGCGCAGGTCGATGCCGGCCTCGGCGGCGGCGGCCAGGCCCAGCTCGGCCAGGCCCACGACCACCACCCACGAGCCGGCGAGGGAGGAGGCCGACGCCAGGTTCAGGGCGAGGCTGGTGGCCCCGGTGCCGACGACGGCGACCGCGCTCCCCCGGGCCAGGGCGCCGTCGGGCAGGAGGGCCTGCAACGGCTCGGCGACGGGAAGGGTGCGCTCACGGGCCAGCGTGACCGGGCGGGCCCGGTCGGCGACCTGTCGCAGCTCGGCGGGGACGACCACCCCACCAGTATCGAACACCCGTTCGATACCCGCAACCGATCCTTCCCCTCCTCCGAAAGCTGGCTCACCTGCTTCGGCCCGCTGGACGAGGTGAGCCACCTTTGGGCTGACCTTCGAAAGCTGGCTCACCTGCTTCGGCCCGCTGGACGAGGTGAGCCACCTTTCAGGAGGGTGAGCCACCTCACAGGGGGCGGGAGAGAGGCGGGTCGGGGGTCAGGCGTCGCGGAGGTCGAGGAGGCGCTGGAGGTCGGTGAGGTCGAACGGGCCGTCGGCGCCGGTCATGAGGATGAGGTGGGTCGCGCCGGCCTCGAGGTAGGCCTCGACGTTGTCGACCTCACCCCCGCTGATGCCGACCGTGCGCTCGATCTCGGACGGGTCACGCCCGAGGTCGGCACACCACTGGTCGAGCACCGCGTTCTTGTGGGCGAAGTTCTCGGGCGGGCCGAAGGTGTTCCAGGCGTCGGCGAAACGGGCCACGAGGCGCAGGGTGACCTTCTCGCCCCCACCGCCGATGAGGATCGGGAGACCACCGACGGGCGGCGGGTTGAGCTTCCCGAGGCGGGCCACGATGCGCTCGAGCGAGGTCTCGAGCTCGCGCAGCCGGGAGCCGGCGGTGCCGAACTCGTAGCCGTACTCGCTGTAGTCACGCTCGAACCAGCCGGCGCCGAGGCCCAGGTAGGCCCGGCCGTCGCTCACGTGGTCGAGGGTGCGGGCCATGTCGGCCAGCAGCTCCGGGTTCCGGTAGGTGTTGCCGGTGACGAGCATCCCGACCCTGGCCGAGGTGGTGTCGGCGGCCATCGCCGCGAGGGTGACCCAGCCCTCGAAGTGGGTGCCGTCGGGCTCGCCGTACAGCGGGTAGAAGTGGTCCCAGGTCCAGATGGAGTCGGCGCCCATGGCATCGGCGGCCCGCCAGGCCTCGCGCAGGTCGACCATGGTCGTGTGCTGGGGCTGGAGCTGGATGCCGACCTTGAAGCGAGCCATGGCGATGCCTTTCGGGCGTGACGGGGGGAGACGCGCCGAAGCTAGCCCCGCCGTGTCGGGCGGGGCCGGGCCGAACGGACCTACTCGGCCACGCCTTCCGGCACGACGACCTCGACACCCTCGCGGTAGTAGGTGTAGAGGTCCTCGATCACTTCCTTCACCCCGGCCTGGCCATCGGCCCGCTCGAAGTGGACCGTGATCACGTTGGCGTTCACGTGCACGGCCTCGACGCCACCGTGCTCGAAGAGCGCGCGGGCGATGCGATCGGCGGGGCGGTCGGCCTTCACGTCGTCGATCGACCGGTAGATCTCGTGACCCATGCCGGTGAGGGCACGGTTGGTCTCGTAGCGCACCACACCGGGGTGCGCAGAGGGCTTCTCGATGACGGTGACTGGCTGTCCCATGGCGTCGGGGAGGTTAGCCGGGCGTCAGCGCCGGCCACCATCTCCGGCATCGGCGAGGGGGCGCTCGGGCCCACCGGTGACGGGACGCCCGGATGAGCGACGGCCGGCGACCGGGGCGGCGGTGCGCCACACGCCGGCGGCCAGGGCGATGGAGATCACGCCGAGCACGACGTGCACCACCTTGAACGGCACGTCGTGGTCGGAGGCGATGATCTGCACGGCCCGCACGACCCAGACGACGACGGTGACGCCGCAGTACACCTGCAGGAAGCGGGCGGCACCGACGGTGAGCGGCCGCTTCCAGGTGCGCACCAGCACCACCACACCGCCCACGGCGAGGGCGAGCATCACACCGGACAGCACGGTGGAGAACACCTTGGCGCCGGTGGTCTCGACGTCGGAGCCCCACGTGTTGGTGATGCGGGTGACCCAGACGTAGGTGGTCCAGGCGACGAAGACGGCGAGAAGGGCCCAGCGGCGGCGCGGCATGCGGCGAGGGTAGCCCTGTCGCCGACCGTGGCCCTCAGCGGGGGCGGGCCACCACGGGGTGGTGCAGCCAGCCGGCGAACTGGTTGGCCCGTAGGCGCTGCGGCTCGCCCGCCGCCTCGAACGACCCGACCCGGCGGAACAGCTCGGAGAGCACGAGGCGGAGGTCGAGTCGGGCGAGCTGCGCCCCGATGCAGAAGTGCGGACCACCCCCGCCGAAGGCGACGTGGTCGAGCGGCGTGCGGGCCGGGTCGAAGCGGTCGGGGTCGGGGAAGTGGCGCTCGTCGCGGTTGGCGGAGGCGTACGACAGCAGCACCTTGTCGCCGGCGCGGATGGACTGGCCCCGCAGCTCGTGGTCGACGGTGGCGGTGCGACGGAACGTCATCACCGGCCCCCGCCAGCGCAGCAGCTCCTCCACGACCTGGGGCGGGCACTCCCCGCCACCGAGCCACGGCTCGAAGATCGTGGGGTCCTCGATCCACGCGTGCACGGCCTCGGTCATGGCGTGGGCGGTGGTGCTCAGCCCGCCGACGAGCACGGCGGGGAAGAACGCGACCAGCTCGAGGTCGGAGAGTCGGTGGACCTCGCCGTCCTCGACCAGCTCGGCCTGCACGAGATCGACGACCACCCCGCGGTGGGCGTCGGGGTCGGCCCGGACCTCGGCCACCAGCCCGGCGCCGTAGGCGAACATCGCCTGCTGCACCTCCGGCCGCGGGGCCAGGCCGGGGTTGACCTCCGGCTCCTGGAAGTCGGCGAGCTGGCGGGTGATGGTGAGCAGCTCGGGCCAGTCGGCCTCGGGCACGCCGAAGAGGGTGGCGACCATCTGGAACGACAGCTCCTCGGCCACGTCGACGAAGTCGTGGACCTCGCCGTCGAGGAGCCCGTCGACCAGGCGGGTGCAGGTCTGCTCGATCATCGGGGTCATGCGCTTCACGTGACCGGGGGTGAAGGCGTGGCTCACCAGCTTGCGGTGGCGGGTGTGGTCGGGCGGGTCCTGGTTCACGAAGATCCGGCGGCGGATCTCGAGCTCCTCCGCGCTGCGGGCCTCCTCGATCGACGAGCCCTTCAGCGCGTTGGAGTAGCGCTCCCAGTCGCGGTTGGCGGCCACGACGTCGTCGTACCGGGAGAGGACCCAGTAGCCGGGGCCGTCGGGCTCGTCGTGCCACGCCACCGGCTCGTTGTCGCGCAGCCAGCGGAGGTACTCGCGGGGCACCCCGTCGACGTAGAGGCCGGGGTCGACGAGGTCGAGGCGGTCCATGATCAGAGCTTCGGGACCGTGGCGTAGTGCCCGCCGTCGACGATGAGGTCGGTGCCGGTGATCCATCCCGCGTCGTCGCTGGCCAGGAAGAGCGCCGCCGACGCCACGTCGAGGGGCTGACCCATGCGGCCCATCGGGATGCCGTTGCCGATGTGCTCCTCGAACCCGGAGATCGCCGACGCGATCATCGGCGTGTCGATGACACCGGGGAGGATCGCGTTCACCCTGATCCCCTTCGGCGCGAGGTCGAGGGCCACCGCCCTGGTGAGGCCCCGCACGCCGAACTTCGAGGCGGTGTAGCCGACGGTGGCGACGCTCCCGGCCACGCCGTTGAGCGACGAGATGTTGATGATCGACCCGCCCTCGCCCATGTGGGGCAGCACGGCCTGGATGCCGAGGAACGGGCCCACGAGGTTGATGTCGAGCACCCGCCGGTACTCGGCTTCGGTGACGGTCTCGATGCCGCCCTTGGGGTAGATGGCGGCGTTGTTGACCAGCACGTCGATGCGGCCGTGGCGCTCGACGGCGATGGCCACCGCGGCCGCCCAGCTCTCGGCCGACGCCACGTCGAGGTGCACACCGTCGAGGTCGCTCACGTCGAGCACGTCGGCGGCGACGACCGCTGCGCCCTCGGCAGCGAACAGCTCGGCCTCGGCCCGGCCCTGGCCGCGTGCGGCCCCGGTGATCAGCGCGACCTTCCCGGCCAGTCGGCCGCCACTCCCCTGCTCTGCCATGTGTCCCCCTCGACGATGATGCGAGCAGGGTACGCGACGGCTCAGAACAGCGAGGCCTGCGTCCCGACGGGCGGCGTGCGGCGGATGCCGGTCCAGGGCAGCGAGTCCATGAACGCCCACGTGCGCCGGTGGATCGTCGTGGGCCCCATGCCGGCGAGCGCCAGCTTGTGCTTCGGGCACGGGTAGCCCTTGTTGGCATGGAAGTGGAAGCCGGGGAAGTTCTCGGCCTCGGCCCGCATCATGCGGTCGCGGCTGACCTTGGCGAGGATCGACGCCGCCGCGATGGAGACGCACGTGGCGTCGCCCTTCACGACCGTGCGGGTGATGCCACCGCCGACGAAGTCCCAGTTGCCGTCGAGCAGCACGCGATCGGGCGTGAGGCCCAGGCCGTCGATGGCCCGACGCGCCGCCAGCTTCTGGGCGGCCGACATGCCCAGCTCGTCGCACTCGGTGTGGGTGGCGATGCCGATGGCCCACGCCCGGCACCACTGCGACACCCGGTCGAACATGGCCTCGCGCTCGGGCTCGGTGAGCATCTTGGAGTCGCGGATCTTGTAGATGCGCCGGTCGGCCGGCACCACGGCCGCGCCCACCACGAGCGGGCCCGCCCACGCGCCACGCCCCACCTCGTCGACGCCGACCACGACGTCGTCGCCGGCCGCCCACAGTTCGCGCTCGGCCGCCAGTGACGGCGACTTGGAGCGGAGGGCCGAGCGCAGCGGCTTGACGACGGTCGTCACCGGCCCGACGGTAGCCCCCTGGCTACCGTGGCCCCATGACGGCCACCCCCGCCCGGACCTCCTGGCGCTCGATCCGCTCGCACCGCTCGGCCCTCAGCGTCTGGTCGGGGTTCTCGTTCGCCTCGGTGGGCTCGCTGTTCTCGGCCGGCTCGGTGCTGTCGATCGGCTCAGCGGGGTCGCTGCTGTCCATCGGGTCGAGTGGCTCGATCCTGTCGATCGGGTCGAGCGGCTCGATCCTCTCCATCGGGGGCGCCGGCACGGTGCTGTCGATCGGCCGGGCCCGTGGACGCGACTGTGGCCCGGCCGGAGCCGGGCCACAGCAGGTTCCCGAAGTGGTGAGCCCTTAGGGCTGGAGCCAGGTCTGGGTCAGGCGCATGTTGCCGCCCTGGTAGGGCAGCGAGGCCTCGCCGTCGGGCAGCGTCACGTTGGAGATGTTCCGGACGCTGTTGGCGGCACCGATGGCCCACTGGGTGTGGTTGATCCAGATGTAGGGCACGAGCTCGCTCTGGCGCTTGACCAGGTCGACGTAGGCCTGCGTGCGGACAGCCGGGTCGGCGGACCCACGGGCCTGCTTCAGGGCCGCGTCGATCTGCGGGTCGTTGAGCCGGGCGAAGTTCAGGGCGAGGGCACCCGTGGCCGTGCTGCCGGACCACCAGTGGTACGCCTGGTCGGGGTCGGACTCGCCGAACTGGCGGGTCAGGTTGGCCTGGAAGTTGCCGGTGGCCATGTCGGCGATGAACTTGCTCTGCTCGGTGGTGATGAGGTTGACCTTCACCCCGCACTGCTCCCACTGCTGGGCGGCCGTCTGGGTGATGGCGGTGTTGCTGGGCACCGGGGTGGTGCCCAGGGTGAGGGTGATGTCACCCTTCTCGGCCTTCACCTGGTTGATGAGGTCGGTGCCGGCGGCCGGGTCGTAGGCCGGGAAGCCGCCGTCGGAGTACCACGGCGAGTCCGTCTTGAACTGGCTGTTCGCCTCGTAGCCGTCGGGGACCTGGCTGACCAGGCGGATCTGGGAGGAGTCGGTGCACAGCGCGAGCGCCTGGCGCACCCGCACGTCGTCGAGCGGGGCCTTGACCGTGTTGAGGATGAAGAAGGTCTCCTCGGACTCGGTCGGGTCGAGCACGACCTGCACCTGGCCGTCCTTGGCCGCCGTCTCCATCTGGTCGATGGAGGCCCAGTCGGTGGTGTGGATCATCTGCACGTCGCCACTGATGAGGGCGTTGGTGCGGTTCTGGGTGTCGACGATGGGCTTGAAGGTGACCTGGTCGAGGTACGGGAGCTTCGTGCCGGCGTCGTCGGTGCGCCAGTAGTTCGGGTTCTTGGTGCCGACCCAGCGGTTGTCGGGCACCCACTCCTTCTGCATGAAGGGCCCGGTGCCGATGGGCTGGCGGCTGGCCGCCTCGCCGGTGGCGTCGAGCTGGGCCGGGGCGGCGACCATGCCGGCCTGGCCGGTGAGGATGGTCGGGAAGGCGGCCCACGGGTCGGTCATGGTGACGATGACCTTCATCGGGTCGGCCGGGTCGACCGAGGTGCCGTTGATGTTGGCGGCGGCGATGCCGATGAGGGCCGAGGCCCGCAGCGCGTCCATGTCCTTCTTCAGGGCGGCGCCGTCGAGCGGCTCGCCGTTGGTGAAGGTGATGCCCGGGCGCAGCTCGATGGTCCAGGTCTTGAAGTCGGCGCTGGGCGTGAACGACTTGGCCAGGTACGGCTGGGCCTTGCCGTTGGCGTCGTAGGCGGCGAGCGGGTCGAAGACCGCGTTGGCCACCATCATCCCGGAGATCGCCCAGCGGTTGACCGTGGGGTTGAAGCCGTCGCTCTCGCCCTCGAGGCCGAACGACAGCGAGCCACCCGACTGCGGGTCGCCGGTGGCGGCGATGGTGACGTCGGTCGTCGCCTCGCCGCCTCCGCCGTCGCTGCCGGAGTCGGAGCCGCCGCCACATGCCGCGAGCACGATGCCGAGCACGGCGACCACTGCGGTGACGAGGACCCAGCGTCGGGACCGGGGACGGGTTGACATGGTTGAGCCTCCGGGCTTCGGCCATCGCGGGCACCCCCCGGTGCCCGCTCTCGACGCGCACTGTAGACGTGACGCGCGCCACATGCGAGGCCAGGTGACCGATCGGTAACCCAGCGCCTGCCGCTGGCCTCCCCGCACCGCGGCCCAAACCCGAGCTCACGCAATGTGTCAGGAAGCTCCCTCGACGCGGTCGACGAGGCGGTCCTCGCCGTCGTCGACCCCGGTGGTGAGGAAGGCCTCGACGATCTCCCCCGCCACGGCCGCGGTGGTCAGCCGCAGCGACAGACCCACCACGTTGGCGTCGTTCCAGCGCCGGGACCCGCGGGCGGTCTCGGCGTCGCCGCACAGTGCCGCCCGCACCCCGGGCACCTTGGTGGCGGCCATCACGACGCCCGTGCCGGTCCAGCACCACACCACCCCGCGGTCGGCGCGGCCCGAGGCCACCGCCTCCCCCACCGCCCGTCCGGCGTCGGGCCAGTCGACACCGTCGGCGACGACCAGGACCTCGTGGCCCCGGCCCTCGAGGTCGAGCCGCAGCGACTCCGTGGCCGCCGTGGTGTCGTCGGTGCCGTAGGCGATGCGCATGGGCGCACGGTACGCGGGCCGAGCCCGGTGCGGGGCCTCCTAGATTGGCCGGGTGCCGCGGACCGTCTCGATCGTGCCCCACACCCACTGGGACCGCGAGTGGTACTGGCCGTTCGAGCGGTTCCGGATGCGGTTGGTCGACCTGCTCGACGACCTGCTCCCCCGCCTCGAGGCCGACCCGGCCTACGCCCACTTCATGCTCGACGGGCAGATGGCCGTGGTCGACGACCACCTCGAGATCCGACCCGAGGCCGAGGGCGCGCTTCGCCGGCTGGCCGCGGCCGGGCGCCTCTCCATGGGCCCCTGGTACGTCCTCATGGACGAGTTCCTGGTGTCGGGCGAGACCATCGTCCGCGACCTCCAGATGGGCCTGCGCCGGGCGGCCGACTTCGGCGGGGCGATGGAGGTCGGGTACCTGCCCGACATGTTCGGCCACGTCGCCCAGATGCCCCAGATCCTGCGCCGGGCGGGCCTCGCCCACGCCGTGGTCTGGCGGGGCGTGCCCTCGGCGATCGACCGGTCCGGGTTCTGGTGGGAGGCGCCGGACGGCTCGACCGTGCGGGCCGAGTACCTCCCGGAGGGCTACGGCAACGGGGCCTCACTCCCCGACACGGGTCTCGAGCTGGTGGAGATGGTCCGCCGGTTCGAGGACACCCACGGCGAGATGCTCGTCGGGCCGATCCTCTGGATGAACGGCACCGACCACCTGATGCCGCAGCCGCAGCTCACCCGCCTCGTGGCCGAGGCCAACGCCGCCCAGGACGACTACCGGCTGGTGATCAGGGGGCTGGCCGACCACGTGGCGGCGGCACCCGTCGACGGCCTCCCGCGCTGGAGGGGCGAGCTGCGCTCGGGGGCCCGGGCCAACCTGCTGATGGGTGTGGCCTCCAACCGGGTCGACGTGAAGCAGGCCGCGGCCCGCGCCGAGCGCTCGCTCGAGCGCCTGGCCGAGCCCCTCTCCGCGCTCTTCCTCCCGGCCGGCCGGTGGCCCCAGGCGTTCCTCGACCGGGCGTGGCGCCAGGTCGTGCTCGACGCCGCCCACGACTCGAGCTGCGCCTGCTCCGTCGACGAGGTCGTCGACGCCGTGCTGGCCCGCTACGCCGACGCCACCGACATCGCCGACGGGCTGGTCGAGCGGGCCGTCGACGCCCTGGCCCGCTCGATCGCCGAGCCCGGGCCCACCATCGTGAACCCCTCGGCCCGGGCCCGGGCGGGCCTGGTGGAGGTCGACCTCCCTGGCGCCGTCGCCCCCGAGGGCACCCAGCAGCTCGCCGTCGGTGGCGGCACCAGGGTGATCGAGGGGCTGGGCCGACGCGACTGCATCCAGGTCGTGCAGCGGGCGCTCGACGAGTTCCCGAACATGCACCGGGCCGACGCCTCCGTCGGGGTCGACGGCACGCTCGTCATCACCATCGAGCACGACCCGTCGAGCCGCGACCACCGTTACGCCGGCTCGTTGAAGGCCGACGTGGTCACCCTCGCCGAGGCCGATCCCGAGGGCCCGGCGGTCGTCACGATCACCGCGCCCCCGAGCCAACGGGTGCTGGCCAGGGTCGAGGTCGCCGGCCTCGGGTGGGCCCGGTGGCGGCCTGCGCCGCTCCCGACCGACGTCGCTCCGGTGACGGCCACGCCGACGGCCGACGGCGGGGTCGTCGTCGGCAACGGCGTGGTCACCCTCACGGTGGACGCGGAGGACGGCACCTTCGGCCTCGCCGACACCACCGGAGCCCGGGCCACGACGGGGCTGGGCCGGCTCGTCGACGACGGCGACGCGGGCGACACCTACAACTGGTCGCCTCCGGCGCTCGACCCCATGCCCGTGGTCGACCGGCCCGACTCGGTGGCGGTGCGCATCGTCGAGCGCGGGCCGCTGCGGGCGCTCGTCGAGGTGCGGGCGACGCTTCGCCTGCCCGAGGCGGTCGTCGACGGTCGCCGCGTGGGCGAGGTGCTCACCGAGGTCGTCACCACCCTCGGTCTGAGGGCCGGCTCCCCCCTCGTGACGGTGACGACCGAGCTCGACAACCGCAGCCGAGACCACCGCCTGCGGGCCTGGCTCCCGCTCCCCGAGCGGGCCACCACCTCCGAGGCCGAGTGCGCCTTCGCCGTCGTCGAGCGGGGCACCGTCACCGAGGGCGGACCCACCGAGCGGGCACTGCCGACCCACCCGTCACGCCGGTTCGTCGGAGCCGGCGGCCTCGTCGTGGTGCACGAGGGGCTGCTCGAGTACGAGCTCGTCGACCTCGACGGCACGACCCCCGAGCCGTCGGCCGGGGCCCTCGCCCTCACCCTCCTGCGCTGCACGGGGATGCTGTCGAACGGCCCGATGACGATGCGGCCGCTGCCGGCCGGGCCCGAGGTCGCCACCCCTGGCGCCCAGCTCGAGGGCCGCCACGTCCTGCGCTACGGCGTGGCCCTCCGGCCGCCGGAGCCGGCGGCACTGGCGTCGGTCGCCCTGCCCCTCGTCGACGAGTTGTCGCTTCCCCTGCTCCCCGCCTGGGCCCCCGGCGGCGGACACCTCCCCACCGAAGGGTCGGCCCTCCGCGTCGGGGGCGCCGAGGTCTCCGCGGTGCTCCGCGAGGGCGGCCACGTCGTGGTGCGGGTCTTCGAGCCGACCGGATCGGCGACGACGGTCCGCATCGAAGGCCGCACCGGCACCGTGGTCGACCTGCGGGGAGCGGAGCTCGGGCCCTTCTCCGGCGAGATGCCGCTCGGCCCGTGGGAGATCGCGACCATCCGCCTCGACGACGCCGGCTGACCCTCCGAGCGCCTCAGCGGTTGCGGCGGCGGGCCCGTTTGCGGGCGGCCCGGCGGGCCTTGGCCCGGGCGTCACGACCGGCCTGGGCCGCCTTGCTCTCGGTCTCCTCGGCCACGCGGCGCAGGCGCTCGACCACGTCCTGGTCGACCTTGCGCGATGCCTCGGTCGCCTGGGCGATGACCTCGGCGATGCGGGCGCGGTACTCGTCCTCGATCGCCCTGACCGTGAACGCGGTCTCCTCCTCGATCCGCCGCAGCTCCTCCTCGGCCTCCCGGTCGGCCTCGCTCGCCTTGCGTTCGGCGTCGAGGCGCAGCTCGGCCATCGCCTTGGCCAGGCCGAGGTCGGTGAGCATGTCGACCTGCACCTCGGGATCGATGTCGGCCGCCAGCACCGCGTCGGCCAGCGCGTCGATCTCGCCGTCGGTGGGCGAGTCGATCAGGCCCTGGAGCTCCTCGGGGGTGGCCGTGCCGCGGAAGGCGTCGGGCAGACGCCCGGGCAGCTCGTCGACGTCGAGGTCGAGCTGCTCGACAACGCCCTCGGCCCGCTGCCGGGCGGCGTCGCGGTGCGCGTCCCAGCGGTCCTCGAGCACCCGCTGGCGCACCGCGTAGTCGCGGCGAGCCGACCGGAACGAGCCCTCCAACGGGTCGGTGGCCGACCGCATGCGCCACAGGGGGACGCGGCCGATGTCCTTCAGGTAGTGGCTGCGGAGTGAGTTGAAGCCGAACTCGTCGTGGTCGCGCACGGCGTCGTGGACCTCGGCCGAGACGATGACCGAGCCGGGATAGGCGACGCTCACGATGCGGCTGGCGACGTTGACCGTGTGGCCGTAGACGTCGCCGTCGCGCTCGAGCACGGGCCCGAAGGCCAGCCCGACGCGCACGTCGGAGAGGGCTTCGTCCTCGCGGTAGCGGCGGGCCAGCTCGAGCGCGATGCGGCAGCCGGCGACGATGTCGTCGTGGACGAAGAGGACCTCGTCGCCGATGGTCTTCACGACCCGGCCGCTCTCCTCCCCCACCACGTCATAGGCGATGGTCTCGAACCGGCCGACGACCTCGGCCAGGGCGGTGGTGTCGAGCTGCTGGGTCTGCGCCGTGAACCCGACGAGGTCGGCGAAGCCCACGCACACGGGGGCGCCGCCCTCGGTGCCGGAGCGCACCATGCGCCGACGGGCCTCGGCGGCGAGGCGCCGGCGCCACACCAGCTCGAGGACACCGGGCACGAGCCTGGCGCCCTCACGGACGAGCTCGGCGGCGGCCGGCTCGGCGCTGATCTCGTCGGCCCGGCGGACGGCGGCGTCGATCTGGGCGGCGGCGATGCGGTCGAGGGAAGCCCCGATCACGCGGGTCATCTGCCGGGCGACCTCGGGCTCGACGAGGCCGTCGGCCATCATCTCGACGACCTGGGAGAGCATGCGCACGTCGGCGTCGCCGAACACCTGCTCGCCGGGACGCGGATCGGGGAAGCCGAGCGCCCGCCAGAAGTCGCGCAGCCGATCGGCGTCGATCCCCGACAGGCGGGCGACCTCGGCGAGGTCATAGCGGTTGTCCTCGAAGTCCAGGTACGGCTCGAGGGCGCGCGCGATGGGATCGACCGGACCGCCGCCCGCCCCGGTGCCCCCGCCCGTGTCGCTCACGAGAACGAGCCTCCACCCGCCGGGGGCTCGGCGTCGAGCACCCGACCGGTGACCCCGCCCGGGCGCAGCTCGACGGCCACCTCGTCGGCGACCGGATCGGGCCGGGCCTCGGCGGCCTGGTCGTGGTCGTGGTCGTGGTCGTGGTCGTGGTCGACGCCGTGGTCGTCGTGGTCGTGGTCGTCGTGGGCACCGGCCGCGGGTGCCGGCAGCCGGCCCGGCGACTCCAGGAGGGCCTCGCCCCTCGGCTCGGTCGTCGACCACGACGGGTCGAGGCCGGGGGCGGTGAGCACGACGGGGCCGGCGGCGGCCAGGGCCGCGGCCACGGCCGGGTCGTCGTGGGGCTCGAGCTCCCACAGCAGCGCGGGGCGCTCGCCGTGCCAGCGCAGGGCGAACGACAGGCGCCCGAACGACGTGGCCACGCCGTGGGCCTCGATCGACTGGCCGAGCCAGGCGTCGGGGACGGCCGGCAGGAGCGCGAGCCCCCCACCGCGCTCGTGCACGGCGAAGCGGCGCACCAGGTTCAGCACCGCGGCGGTCGAGGCGGAGTGGTGCCCCTCACCGGCGCAGCCGCCGCCGCTGCGGGGGTGGACGAGCTCGGGCCAGGCCCACACGGGGGCTCCCCGCTCGAGCAGCCAGGCCAGGGGCTCGGACGCGTCGACCCGACCGGCGGCGAGGCGCGCCGCCCCGAGCCAGGCGGTGAGCCGGGGGCTGAGCCCGGCATCGCCCAGCGCGTGCCACGCGCCGCCCTTCACCAGCGCCGGTGCGGCCTCGACCGCCGCGACCAGGGCGGCGGCCAGCTCCGGCGGGGCGGGCTCGGGACCGGTGAGCGTGGCCGCGAGGGCGACCGCGGTGGCCAGGGTGCCGGCGGTCGACGCCCGGCCCGGGCCGGTGCCGGGCACCGCGTCGGCGCCGAGCGTGGCGACGAGGGCGACGGTGAGCTCGCCGGCGAGCGCGCGGGGGTCAGCAGCAGCGTCGGGCTGGCCGGCGGCCTCGAGTGCGAACGCGGCGTCGAGCAGACCCCGTCGGGCCCACAGGGCGTCGTGGTACGTCGACCCCTCGCCCACCGGCACCCACGACGCGGAGGAGCCGCCCGGGAACAGTCCGGCGGTGCCCTCGCCCCGGCGACCGCGACGGGCACCGAGGCGGCGGCGGAGGTGGTGGGCGGCCTTGGCCACGGGGCCGACGAGCGCCACGGCGAGGGTCGGGTCGCCGGTCACGCGGACGTGGTGGCCCACGGAGTGGAGCCAGGCGGCGGGAGCGTCGACCCGCGTCGATTCGCCGGCGAACGATCCGTCGAGGCCCTGGCGGTCGGCGAAGCCGAGGATGAGCCGCTCGGCCTCGGCGTGGAGCCCCTGCTGGTCGAGGGCGACGGCGAGCTCGGCGGTGTCGAGGCCGCTGACGACCGCCGGAGGCCACGACGCCACGTCCTCCCCCGCGGCGTGCAGGAGGGCGAAGCGGCGGGCGGCGGCGAGGGCCTCGTCGAGCCGGGGCTCGGGCAGGTCGAGGCGCGGCGCCCGGCGGGTCTGGACCTCCCACCCCGACGCGACCCGGTCGCCGTCGGGCGCCGACCGCGGGTCGGACGCGGCAGTGGCCTCTCCCTTGCGGCGGGCCGCGCCCGGGCGGGCGGCGACGAGCGGGAGGAGCACGCGGACGGTGGCGGTGTGGGGCAGGGGGTAGAGGAACGCGGCCGAGGCGCGGCCACTGCTGCACCGGGCGCCGCCCTCCGGCCAGGAGCTGACCGCGTCGCCGGCCATGGTCGGCACGACCGAGTCGACCGCGGCCGAGCCGACGGCCACCCGCGACGGCTGCTTGGGCAGGTGCAGGGCCGGCCGGCCGTCGACCGACACGGTGGTGCCCTCGAGGGTGATCGACGTCATCGGCGAGCGGCCGAGCGGGTTGAACGGGCGCAGGGCGAAGGCCACGGCCACCGGGACCGGCGAGGCGTTCTCCAGCTCGACCACCACGGCACCACCGTCGGGGATCCCCTCACCGGAGGCCACGGCCCACGCCCGGTGGACCAGCTCGCCGCCGGGGATGCGGGCCACGGTCTCGACCACGGGGCTGTCGTCGACCAGGCGCTGGCGCACCCCGACCGCTCGAGCGGGCAGGTGCCAGGTGTCGTCGGCGCCGATCCACCAGTCGAGCGACCAGCCGTCGGGCCAGGGGGTCACCGCGCCACGGGGGTCGACCACGGCGCGCTCGGCCCCACCGACGGTGCCGAGGAGCACCCAGTTGCGGTGGGTCGTGCTCTGCGACGCGCCGGGGCCGGGCACCACGTCGGGCGAGGCGGGGTCGGCCTGGCGCTGCCACCACCAGGGGAGCAGCTCGTCGTCGGGCACCTCGGTCATCGGTCCGACGCTAGTGGCCTCGCCGGTCAGCCCAATCCGTACAGCTCGTCCCGACGTCGTCGGCCGAGCAGCCCCCGGTAGGCCTCCGCCGCGGTCACCCGCCCGGCGAGGACTTCTGCGACCTGGGTGGCGATGGGGACCTCGACCCCGTGCTCGGCCGCCAGGGCCACCGCGATCGGCGCCGCGGTGACCCCCTCGGCGACGCTGGTCAACCCCGCCAACACGTCGGCCGCGGGCCGGCCCCGGCCCAGCTGCTCGCCCACCGAGCGGTTGCGGCTGAGCGGGCTGGCGCAGGTGGCGACGAGGTCGCCGAGCCCGGCGAGGCCGGAGAACGTGAGCGGGTTCCCGCCCATCACCGACCCGAGGCGGGCCAGCTCGGCCAGCCCCCGGGTGATGACCGCCGCCTTGGTGTTGTCGCCCGTGCCCAGCCCCTCGGCCATGCCGGCGGCGATGGCGACGACGTTCTTGAGGGCCCCGGCGAGCTCGCACCCGACGACGTCGGTGTTGCGGTACACCCGGAACCAGTCGGTGGAGAGCCACTCCTGCAGCTCGGCGCCGACGGCGTCGTCGGCGGTGGCCAGCACCGAGGCGGCGGCGTGGCCCTCGAGGATCTCGCGGGCGAGGTTCGGCCCGGTGAGGGCGGCCAGCGGGTGCCCCGGGGCGACCTCGGCGAGGACCTGGGTCATCCGCAGGCCGGTGCCCGGCTCGAACCCCTTGGCCAGGCTCACGAGCGGCACGCCGGCGGCGAGATCGGTCGCGACGGCCTGGCCCACCGAGCGCATGACGACGGTCGGGACGGCCACGAGCACGACCTCGGCGGTGGCGACCACCGAGGCGAGGTCGGCGGACACCGTGACGCGGGGGTCGAGGGTCGCACCGGGGAGGCGGCGGTTGGTGCGGGCCGAGGCCAGCTGGGCCGCGACGGCGGGGTCGCGGGCCCACAGGGAGACGTCGGCCCGGTCCGCCAACGTGTGGGCGATCGTCGTGCCCCAGCTGCCGGCGCCGACGACGGCGATCGTGCGGCGCTCCCCGGTCATCCCTGCACCCTAGGACCGGTCGGGCCGGCGGCCGGAGGGCGGCGTCGACGTCGGCCCCTACACTCCAGACGTGTCCGAGCCGGAGGGGATCGTCGCCGTCCTGGTCCCCGTGAAGGCGTTCCGCGACGCCAAGGGCCGGCTGGCCGAGGCGTTGACGCCACCCGAGCGGGCCGAGCTGTCCCGCACCATGGCCGCCGCCGTCGTCCGCGCCGCCGCGCCGCTGCCGGTCTGGATCGTGTGCGACGACGACGCCGTGGCCGCGTGGGCCGTGGAGGTCGGGGCGTCGGTTCTCTGGAAGCCGGGCCGGGGCCTCAACGGCGCGGTCAACGAGGGCGTCGCCGACCTGGCCGCGCTCGGCGTCGCCACGGTGATCGTCGCCCATGCCGACCTCCCCCACGCCCAGGCCCTCGCCCACGTCGGCGAGGCCACCGGCGTCACCCTCGTGCCCGACCGGTACGACGACGGCACCAACGTGGCGGCCGTGCCCGCCCGCAGCGGCTTCGTGTTCGCCTACGGGCCGGGATCGTTCGAGCGCCATCGGGCGGAGGCGACCCGGCTCGGGCTACCGGTGCGGGTGGTGCGTGAGCCACGACTGGCGTGGGACGTCGACCGCCCCGACGACCTCGTGGCCCCCGACTGGGACGCCTGCCCGTCCTGAGCCGGCGTCCCGGGGAGCGACAGGCGCCCCCCGGGCGGATGGGTCAGCCGATCGCGGACTGGCAGTCGGCGATCTCGCTCTGGACGAGGACGAGCTGCCGCTCCATCTGGGCCTGCTGCTCGTTCATGTGCTCCATCCAGGTCGCCTCCGCCGCAGAGCCGACCTCGGTCGCCCAGTAGGCCGCGTAGTCGTCGGCGAAGTTGGACTGCTGGTCGAGGAGGTCCTTCGCGTCGGCGGTGGCCTGCCGGCAGGTGTCACGCGCCTCCTGGCTGGAGTCGAGCGTCGCCTGGAGCTGATCGGCCTGCGCCGCCGCCTCGTCCCTCTCCACGACGAGGACGGCCTTCTCGTCCTTCACGTTGTTGATCGAGGGCTGGCTGGCGGCCACGCCGATGCCGGCGCCGACCACGAGGGCGCCGAACCCGACGAGGACGGGCATCAACCAGCGACGGCCCTTCCGGGGCTCGGGGGCGGCGGGCTCGACCGGGTACGTCGGCGGTGTCATCGCCGGCGGAGCCCAGTTCGAGGTGGTGTCCACCCCTGGGGCGGGAGTCGGGTGCTGGAGATCGGTCATGACGGACCTCCTTCTTCCTGAGGGAACCTGCCTACAACCCCATGGTCCGCCAGCGGCATCGGAGGGAAAGGGCACAACGTCACCGATGTCCGCACCGGTCGTGGACGGGTCGGGGCTCACGTGCAGAACGCGAGCCGGACCGCACCGGGCGCGCCGGGAACCTCACCGACGGTGACCCGTGCCGCCCCGTTCACCCACGTGGCCGCGGTGCTCTCCAGCTCCTCGCGATCCGATGCCGAGTCCGCCACGACGTCGATCCAGAGGCAGGTGCCCGTCGCGGTGGCGAAGACCACGTAGGCGTCACCACCCCAGCCGTCCGCGGCTCGCCGGGCCATGGCAGGGGGAGCCCCCAGATCGAGCACCTCGAGGAGACCGGCCTCCCCCAGACGCCCACTGTCGATCACGACCCCCTCGGCGACGGGCGGAGCGACCATCGCGGGCTCCGCGGCCGGGACCGCCCGGGCGGGGTGCAGGACCTGCTCGCTGGTCGTCGGCGGCAACGAGAAGACCGCGTCGAGAGCGTCGGGGCCCCCCGTCGTCAGGACCTCGCGGACGAAGGCGAGGCCGTCGGCGTAGATGTCGGTCAGCCCCTCGTAGAGATCGGGTGGCACGCCCACGGGAGCCGTCATCGCCCAGCCGTAGGTGGCCTCGTCGACGGCCGCCCGGGCCCGGTCGCCGGTCGACATCGCGTCCCGGTACGCCTCGTCCACGAGTTGAGCGCTGCCCTCGGCGAGTGCCGCTCGAGCCCAGGCGGTGTCGCCGTCGAGGTCCGCGGTGGACGCCAACGCCTCCGGGAACCACTGGTCGTCGAGGGCGTGGGTCAGCTCGTGGGCCAGGGTGACGCGGGTGAACGGCGTCAACGAGCCGCGAACCACGAGCTCGCCCGTCTCCGGGTCGTAGAAGCCGAGCACCCCCTCCGCACTCATCTGGTGGGAGAGGGTGACGAGGTCGTAGCCCGCGGGCACGGCGCCGACGGCCTCGAGGAGGGCGGCCTGACGCTCGACGACCGGATCGGTGAGCGCCTCGGAGTCGGCCAACCGGGCGCGGAACGCGGCGTCGTCGAGCAGCTCGACCGTGACCGCCTCGCGGAAGGGGTGGCCCCGCTGCCCCTCGACGAAGCGGGCGATGTCGGTCAGCTGGGAGTCGAGGGCCGGGTCGCCCGTGCTGGTGAGCGGCTGATCCAGCGGGGTGGGCACCGTGGCGACCGTCGAGGGCGAGCCCCCACCGCTCGGCTCGGTCCCGGCGCAGGCACCGATCAGGCCGAGGAGCGCGATCAAGGCGACGGCGGCCGCGGTTCGATGCCCCCAGGCAACCGGCCTCGTCGCGTCGCGGACCATGGCGTCTCCCGGATCGCTCCGTGCCCTGAGCGTCGCGCCGGAGGCACGAACGGCGAAGGGCCAGGGGTCCCGACGTGGGGCCGCCGACGTCCGGCGCGCGATGCTTCGAGGCGATGACCGCCCCCACCCCCCTGCCCGACGCGGCCGGCCCGACGCCGTCACCGTTGCCGGTCGGCGACATCCCGACCGGTCCGGCGACCTCGCCGCGACCTGCCCGTGCCGGCCGTGGCGCTGGCCATCGTGGCCCACCCCGACGACGCCGAGTTCCACTGCGGAGCCACACTGGCCAAGTGGGCCGCCAAGGGCTGCCGCATCAACCACCTGGTGCTCACCGACGGCTCGAAGGGCACGTGGGACCCGGACGCCGACACCGACGAGCTGGTCGAGCGCCGCCGCCAGGAGCAGATGGACGCCGCGACGCGCCTCGGCTCGCAGGGGAAGGTCGTCATGCTCGACCACGTCGACGGCGAGCTGCAGCCCACCCTGCACGTGCGGGACCAGGTCGCCTACTGGATCCGGGCGATCAGGCCCGAGGTGATCCTCGCCCACGACCCGTGGAAGCGGTACCGGCTCCACCCCGACCACCGCAACGCCGGCTGGCTGGCCCTCGACGGCCTCGTCGCCGCCCGAGACCCTCACTTCTTCCCTCACCACGACGTCGAGTTCCACCGCCCCGACGCGGTGCTGCTGTTCGAGGCCGACGAGCCGGACCACGTCGAGGACGTGAGCGGCTTCGTCGACACCAAGGTCGACGCCCTCATGGCCCACCGCAGCCAGTTCGTCACGACCCACGGCATCCCCGACGACGACGACGGCACCGCCGCCGAGACCTTCCGCCAGCGGGTGTTCGCCCACGCCGCGCAGGTCGGCGCCCGCACCGGCGTGCCGGCCGGCGAGGCGTTCAAGGCGCTCACCGACCTGTAGCGGCGTGGCCTCCCGCACCCGACGTCGAGGCCCCGACGTGCTCGTCGCCGGCGTCGACGGCTGCCGGTCGGGCTGGGTCGTGGCCACGACCTCGGCGCGCGGGCCGGGACCGATCCTGTCCATCGAGGTCGTCGACCACATCGGCACCGTGTTCGACCGGGTTCGGTCCGGCGACCTCGTCGCCGTCGGCCTCGACATGCCCATCGGGCTCCCCGACGCCGGGCGACGGGCCTGCGACGACCTCACCCGGGCCCGCCTCGGGCCCCGGCGGTCGTCGGTGTTCCCCACCCCACCCCGGCCGGTGCTGGGCGCCGCCGACCACGCCGAGGCGGTGCGCCGCAGCCGCGCCATCGACGGCCGCGGCATCTCCATCCAGGCCTTCAACCTCCTGGCCAAGATCGCCGAGGTCGACGCCGCCATCGACCCGGGGCTCACCGAGGCGGTGGTGGAGGCCCACCCCGAGTCGGCCTTCGCCGAGCTCGCGGGTGCGCCGCTGCCGACGACCAAACGCACGGCCGAGGGGCGTGCCGCCCGCCTCGCGCTGCTGGTCGGGCCCTTCCCCGGGAGCGCCGAGCTGCTGACGGCCCGGGCCCGCGGCGCCGCGGCCGACGACGTCCTCGACGCCGCCGCCGCGGCGTGGTCGGCCCGGCGATGGGCGGCGGGCACGGCCCTCGTGCTGGGCGACGGCTCGCTCGATTCGCGGGGCCTGCCGATGCGCGTGGCGGTCTGAGAGCGACGCCCGGCCGGACTCTCCGTGAACGGGGGATGACAAAGCCTGCGGCATCCACCCCCCGCGCGTGCGCCGGGTGTTGGATGGCTCTCGCATGCCGCACCCTGCACCTGAGCCCGACCCGGTGCCGCTCCACGGAGCCGCCCCGTCAGCGTTCGCTCGACCTCGCGTCGGTCGGTCCTGAGCCGTGGTCTTCCTCGAGGTGCCCGACCTTGTGGGAGACCCGTGACCATCACGCCTGCTGTGCCGACGCGCCCGTTCGACCCCGCCGCCCCGTCGCCCTCGGTGACACCCGGTGGCCCGGTCGTGGAGACGAGGGTCTACGTCCTCGACACCTCGGTGCTGCTGGCCGACCCGAAGGCGATGGTGCGCTTCGACGAGCACGCCGTCGTGCTGCCGGTCGTGGTGCTGCTGGAGCTCGAGTCGAAGCGCAACGACCCCGAGCTGGGCTGGACCGCCCGCCAGGCGCTGCGCCAGCTCGAGCACTACCGGGTGCAGCACGGCAACCTCATGACCCCCTTCCCGGTCAACGAGTCCGGGGGCACCCTCCGCGTCGAGATCAACCACCAGGACCTCGGGGCGCTGCCCGCCTCCCTCGCCGGCGACACCAACGACCACCGCATCCTCGCCGTGGCCCGCAACCTGGCCAACGAGGGCAGGCACGTCACCGTCGTCACCAAGGACCTGCCCCTGCGGCTGAAGGCCTCCATCGTCGGGCTCCCCGCCGAGGAGTACCGCAACGAGCTCGCCCGCGACACGAGCTGGACCGGCCTGGTCGAGCTCGAGGTCGACAGCACCACCATCGACGACCTGTTCGACCTCGGCTCCATCGACGACGACCGGGCCCGCGACCTCCCCTGCCACACCGGCGTGGTGCTGCACGCCGGCTCCCAGTCGGCGCTCGCCCGGGTCCACCCCGACAAGGCGCTGCACCTGGTGCGCCGCGACGGCCACCTCTTCGACGTGCGGGGCCGCTCGGCCGAGCAGCGCATCGCCATCGACCTGCTCGCCGACCCGTCGATCGGCATCGTCTCGCTGGGCGGTCCGGCCGGCACCGGCAAGAGCGTGCTGGCCCTCGCCGCCGGCCTGGAGTCCGTGCTCGAGCAGCGCACCCACAAGCGGGTGCTGGTCTTCCGCCCGCTCTACGCGGTGGGCGGCCAGGACCTCGGCTACCTCCCCGGCTCCGAGCTCGAGAAGATGAACCCCTGGACCGCCGCGGTGCTCGACGGCCTCGAGTCGATCACCGGGCCCGAGGTCATCGACGAGGTCATGGCGCGGGGGCTGCTCGAGGTGCTGCCCCTCACCCACATCCGGGGCCGCAGCCTCAACGACAGCTTCGTGATCGTCGACGAGGCCCAGAACCTCGAGCGTCCCGTGCTGCTGACGGCCCTCAGCCGCCTCGGCATGGGCAGCCGGGTGGTGCTCACCCACGACGTCGCCCAGCGCGACAACCTGCGGGTGGGCCGCCACGACGGCGTGGTGTCGGTGATCGAGGCCCTCAAGGGCCATCCGATCTTCGGCCACGTCACCCTCACCCGCTCCGAGCGCAGCGAGATCGCCGCCGTGGTCACCGACCTGCTCGACGGCCCCCTCCAGGGCTGACCCCACGCCCAGGCCCGCCCCGACCGACCGGAAGGTGGCTCACCTCGTGTCGGATTCCGACACCACGTGAGCCACCTTCGGGGTCGGTGACCTAGAGGCGGTCGAGGATGGGCTGCGCCGAGAGCTCCTCGGCGGCCTCGAGCACGCGGGCGGCGACCTCGGGCAGCTGGTCGGCACCGAGGCGGCTGGTGGGGCCCTGCACGCCGACGGCGGCGCGGGCGATGCCGTCGCGGCCGATGACCGGGGCGGCCACCCCGATGACGCCCTCGAAGCGGCCCTGGTCGTTGACGGCGTAGCCCTGCTCGCGGATCACGGCCAGCTCGGCGAGCAGCGCGTCGCGGTCGACCACGGTCTGGTCGGTGTAGCGGGCGAGGTCCATCTCGGCGGGCACGGCCCGGGCGAGGTCGCGGGTGGAGTGGGCGAGCACCGCCTTCCCCATCGCCGAGGCGTGCAGCCCGATGCGACCCCCCTGCTCGTGGTCGAACCGGAGGCGCTGGGCCGACGAGGCCACGAGCACCACGACGATCTCGTCGCCCTGGCGGGTGCCGAGCGACGCCGACTCACCGGTGGACGCGGCGAGGCGCTCGAGGGTGGGACGGGCCCCTTCGAGCCCCAGCTGCGAGGCCGCCTGCTGGCCGAGGAGCACGAGGGTGCGCCCCAGCCGGTAGCGGTCGCTGCGGCGGTCCTGGTCCATGAAGCCGTCGCCGCAGAGCGCCCGCACGATGCGGTGGGCGGTGCTCACCCGCAGGCCGGTCCGCGCCGCGATCTCGGAGATCCCCAGGTCGTCGTCGTCCTCCTCGAAGCAGCGCAGGATCGCCATCGCCCGCTCGACGGCCTGGGCACCGGTGCGTGTGCGGTCGCCGCCCTCGTCGGGTGCCTCGGTCGCGTCAGGGGCCATGGGCGGAGTCTCTCAGACCCGACCCTCCCCGCGGGGCGACGACCCGGGCCGCTGTCGTCGGGGGTGCGTACGGTGGGCGCCATGACGAGCCCGGGCACCGCTGCCCCACCCAGGTGGCACGACGAGCCTCCCGGCCTGCGCAGCGTCAGGCTGCGGCGCTTCGGCCCGCTCGCCCCGGCCGGCCCCTACGCGGTGGTCGACGTGGAGACCACCGGCCTCGATCCCGCCGTCGACCGCGTCGTCGAGGTCGCGGTCGTCCGCTGCGATGCCTCGGGGCGGGCCGTGTCCGAGTGGTCGTCGCTGGTGAACCCGGGCCGCGATCCCGGCCCCACCGCGGTGCACGGCATCACCGACGCCGACCTGGCCACCGCACCCCGCTTCGCCGAGGTCGCCGACCGGTTGGCGACCGAGCTCGAGGGGGCGGTCGTCACCGCCCACAACCTGGCCTTCGACGCCGCCTTCCTGGCGGCGGAGTGGGCGCGGGCCGACATCGAGCGGCCCGAGGCCCTCGGGCTGTGCACCCTCACCCTCAGCCGGGCGCTGCACCCCGGGCGGGCCGAGGGCTACTCGCTCGCCGCCTGCTCGGCCGCGGCCGGCATCCCCCAGCCCGAGGCCCATCGGGCACTGGCCGACGCCCGCGTCACCGCCGACCTCCTCGGCTCCCTCCTCGGCGCCGTGCCCACCGGCCGGCGCCCCTGGCCCCGCAAGCGGCTCCGCACGACCTGACGCCGCCCGGCGCTGTCACACCCCCCTGGCACCATGTCGTCCACGGGAACATCGCGATCCTCCCGGGTGCACCGCACCGCCCGATCGCCGGCCATCCGAGCCCGGCGAAAGGCACTGCCGTGTCCCTGCATCCCGATCCGCTGCACCCGTCCACCGCTCCCTCCGACCTCGCCGTCCCCCTCGACGCCGACGACCGCCTGGCCGCCATCGCCCGGGCCCTCCACGACGTCGCCCTGGGCGACCCCGGCCCGGCCGACCTCGTCGGCGTCGTCGACCTGGCGTCCATCGGGGTGGTGCCCGAGCCCGGCGCCCGGCCCGACCACCTCGTGCTCGCCGCCCTCGACGACCCCGACCCGGTGACGGCGCTGCTCGGGCGCTCCTCCCCCGAGGCGTTCTGGGCGGTGGGCCTCGTCACCAGCGCCCTGACGCGGCCGCTCGACGCGGCCGACACGGCCGACGGCGCCACCTTCGTCCACCTCGTCGACCGGCGAGGGGTGTCGGTCAGCGTGCTCGGCACCCCGGACGGACGCACCGGCACCGACGGGCCGACCGCCGAGCCGGTGCAGGGCCGCGCCGCCGACGCCTGCCGGCGGATGCTCGACCTGCCCACCGCGCCCCCGCCACCGGACATGACCGCCCACGTCGTCGACCTCTGGCTCGCCCGCACCACCCGCGCCGCACTCGAGCAGCCCTGCCTCGACTGGCCCTCGGTGGTTCGTCACAACCCCGCCCACGAGCTCGCGCCGGGCACCGCCGTCCCCACCCCGGCGGCGATCGCCCGGCACACCGTGGCCTTCGGCGAGCAGCTCGACTGGGAGCGGTACCGCCAGCGCTGCGTCGAGGCCGGCACCACGCCGTTCGGCGAGCTCGACGGCGCGGTCGCGGCATGGATGGACGCCGGCATGTTCGCCCGATGGCTGCTCGGCGAGTCCATGCCGTGGGCCGGGCACCTCGACCTGCTCGAAGGGCTGCTCTCGTCCGGGGCCGCCGACCGGCTGCGGGCCGCCGTCGCCCTCTGCCCGCCGCCGCCGTGGCCCCCGGGCCGGTGACGGCGCGGTGACCGGCCGGCCAACCGGGCTTTACCGTCCGGTAACAAACAGATATCCGGACGGGTTAACCTTCTTCGGCCTCGTCATCGCATCACCCCCGACCCTCGTCGAGGCCTGGAGGTCCCACCCCGATGCGTTCCACCCGCGCCCGTCTGGGCATGGCTGCACTCGCGGCCACCACGTTGTTCATCGCCGCGTGCGGCTCGAGCGACAGCAGCTCGAGCGACACGACGTCGGCCACCAAGGCCACGAAGATCACCGTCTGCTCGGACATGCCGTACAAGCCGTTCGAGTTCGACGACAACGGCACCACCACCGGCTTCGACTACGACGTCGTGTCGGCCATGGCCTCGACGTTCGACGCCTCGGTGGAGTTCCGCACCACCCCGTTCGACACCATCATCCCGTCGCTCGCCGCCGGCGACTGCGAGATGATCGCCTCGGCGATGACCATCACCGACGAGCGTGCCGAGAAGGTCAACTTCACCGACCCGTACTTCGATGCGGACCAGTCGCTGCTGATCCTCGAGGAGAACGCCGCGACGTACAAGACCCTCGGCGACCTCGCCGGCAAGACCATCGGCGTGCAGTCCGGCACCTCGGGCGCCGACTTCGCCGAGGAGAACAAGCCGGCCGGCGCCACCATCAAGGAGTTCCAGACCGGCGACGAGATGTTCCCGGCCCTGATCTCCGGCGACATCGACGCCGCCCTGCAGGACTACCCGGTGAACGCCTACCGGGCCACCCAGGGCGACCAGTTCAAGGTCACCGAGACGTTCCCCACCGGCGAGCAGTACGGCTTCGCCACCACCAAGGAGAACACCGAGCTGCTCCAGCAGCTCAACACCGCCCTGGCCGCGATCAAGGCCGACGGCACCTACCAGACCATCTACGAGAAGTGGTTCGGCACCAAGAGCTGATCGACCCGACCGACGTGCTGGCTGCACCGGTGGAGGCTGCGACGTAACGTCCGGCCCCACCGGTGCGACAGCCGGTCCCCCACCCGGCCCGGGAACGAACGATGAACCGACGAACCAAAGCGAAGGTGGTGCGCTACACCATCTACGGGGTCACGCTGCTGGTGATCCTCGTCGTCGTCGCGAAGGCCGACTGGGGCAAGCTCCAGAACGCCTTCTTCGACCCGGAGATCTTCTTCGACCAGTTCCCGAAGATCATCACCCAGGCCGCCCGCAACACCCTGATCTTCACCTTCTTCGGCTTCAGTGGCGGCCTCGCCCTCGGCCTGCTGCTGGCCCTCATGCGGCTCTCCAGCGTGAAGCCCTACCGCTGGTTCGCCGCCACCTACATCGAGATCTTCCGCGGCCTGCCCGCGCTGATCACGATCATCCTCATCGGCTTCGTGCTGCCGATCGCCCTCGGCATCCGCCTGCCCGGCACCTACACCGCCGGCTCGGTGGCACTGGCCATCGTCACCGGTGCCTACCTGGCCGAGACCATCCGGGCCGGCATCGAAGCGGTGCCGAAGGGCCAGATGGAGGCCGCCCGATCGCTCGGCATGGGCTACGCGCAGTCGATGGCGTCGATCATCATCCCCCAGGCCTTCCGCATCATCCTCCCGGCGCTCACCAACGAGCTCGTCATCCTGCTCAAGGACACGTCGCTGCTGTTCGTGCTCGGCACCACCGGCGCCACCATCGAGCTGACCAAGTACGCCCGCGACTCCGTCGGCGACACCTTCAACGGCACCCCGCTGGTGGCCGCGGCGATCGTGTACCTGGCCATCACCCTGCCGCTCACGCGGGCCGCCGCCTATCTCGAGCGCAAGGGCAAGAGGTCGAGGTGACACCGTGACCGAGCACGAGCATCACCATCCCCACCTGCCGCACCACCACGACTTCGACGAGCACGAGACCGTGCCGCTCGGCCTGCCGGCCATCGCGCTGGTGGGCCTCGAGAAGCGCTTCGGCGACAACGAGGTGCTCAAGGGCATCGACCTCGAGATCGCCCCCGGCGAGGTCGTGTGCGTGATCGGCCCCTCGGGGTCGGGCAAGTCCACGCTGCTGCGGTGCGTGAACCGACTCGAGGAGCCCACCGGCGGCAAGGTCCTCATCGAGGGCGTCGACATCACCGACCACAACACCGACCTCGACGCCATGCGCACGCGCATCGGCATGGTGTTCCAGTCGTTCAACCTCTTCGGCCACCTCAGCGTGTGCGACAACCTCTGCATCGCCCAGCGCAAGGTGCTCAAGCGCTCCAAGTCCGACGCCCACGCCAAGGCGGTCGAGGTGCTGGAGCGGGTGGGGCTCTCCGAGAAGATCGACGAGTACCCCGCCCGCCTCTCGGGTGGCCAGCAGCAGCGTGTGGCCATCGCCCGGGCCCTCGCCATGGACCCCGACATGATGCTCTTCGACGAGGCCACCTCGGCCCTCGACCCCGAGCTCGTCGGCGAGGTGCTCGCCGTCATGCGCTCCCTGGCCGAGGACGGCATGACGATGATGGTCGTCACCCACGAGATGCACTTCGCCCGCCGCGTCGCCGACCGCGTCGTGTTCATGGACGGCGGGGTCGTCGTCGAACAGGGCCCGCCCGACGAGGTGCTCGGGAACCCTCAGCACGAGCGCACCCAGCGGTTCCTGCGTCAGGTCAACGAGCGCTAGCGGCGACGACCGGCACCGGGCGCCCCGCCCGCACGGGCTGACCACCGGGCCCGGCTCCGGGTGGCGGATCGTCGGCTCCGGCGTGGCAGGCTGCCGCCATGACGCTCGTGCTCGAGATCGGATGGACGGAGGCGGCCGCCGAGGTCGCCGTCGTCGACACCGCCGCCCGCAGCAAGGTGGGTGAGGGCCGTGCCGCCAACCCCGCCCCGGTCGAGGGCCTCGTCGACCCCACCGGATGGTGGACGGCGGTCGTGCAGGCCACCCGCCACGCCGTCGACGGCCTCACCGCCATCGGCCTCCCCGCCGACGACCTCCGCAGCGTGCTGGTCGCTCCGGGCCGGCCCGGTGGCGGACTGGTGGCCCTGGGCGCAGACGGCTCCCCGGTTCACGACGCCGTCGTCGGGAGCCACACCGGTTCCGGAGCCGACGCCGACTGGCTCGTCGGCCACGTCGACGGCGGGGCCGAGGCCTGGCTCGCCGCCACCGAGGTCCTGCCCACCGCGGGCTCGACCGTCGCGCTGCTGTCGTGGCTGCACCGCTGCGCCCCCGAGGCGTGGTCGGTGGCCACCCGCTTCACCCTGCCCGCCGGGTTCGTGCTCGAGCTCCTCGGCGGCGATGCCGCGGTGAGCAGCGCGGATGCCGCGGGCACCGCGGTGCTCGACCTGCACACCGGCGAGCAGTGGCGCACCGACCTGCTGGCCGTGGTCGACGGCGACCGCGACTGGGCCGCGGCCCTGCCGTGGGTCGCCCCCACCGCCAGCACCGTCGGGATGGTGTCGGTCGCGGCGGCGGCCGAGCTCGGCATCCCCGCCGGGCTCCCGCTCCACGTCGGGCAGGCCGGGCTCGGCTGAACGGTGACGGCCGGCCCCGGCAGAAAGGCCGTTCGACCCGGTCCGGCCGCCCCGTCCGGCGTCGCCTGACGGCTACCCTGCCGCCACCGGGAGGATCCCGGTGGGTCACCGGGTGTTCCCGGCGCACACCTACCGTTTCCGACGGCGGGGCGCCCGTCCCGTCGGTCGCCACAGGAGCGTGCATGAGCGAGGTCGCGTTCGACGGTGTCACCAAGCGCTTCGGCGAGGTGACCGCGGTCGACCAGCTCACCCTGTCGGTGCAGGACGGCGAGTTCATGGTGCTGCTCGGGCCCGTCGGGCTGCGGCAAGACCACCGCCCTGCGCATGATCGCCGGCCTCGAGACCGTCACCGAGGGCGAGCTGCGCATCGGCGACCGGGTCGTGAACGACGTGGAGGCCAAGGACCGCGACATCGCCATGGTCTTCCAGAGCTACGCGCTCTACCCGCACATGACCGTCGCCAAGAACATCGAGTCGCCGCTCGTGGCCAGGAAGTTCGCGGTCGACGACGGCGGTCCGCCCCGCAAGCTCACCTCCGCCGAGCGGGCCGAACGGGTGCAGCAGGCCGCCACCTCGCTCGGGCTCACCGAGCTGCTCGGCCGCAAGCCCGCCGCCCTCTCCGGCGGCCAGCGCCAGCGGGTGGCCCTCGCCCGTGCCATGGTCGCCCGCCCGGCCGCGTTCCTGATGGACGAGCCGCTGTCGAACCTCGACGCCAAGCTCCGGGCCCAGACCCGCATCGAGCTCGTCGAGCTCCACCAGCGCCTGGCCACCACGTTCGTCTACGTCACCCACGACCAGGTCGAGGCGATGACCATGGCCGACCGCATCGCGGTCATGAACGAGGGCCGCCTGCTGCAGGTGGGCCCGCCCCAGGCCGTCTACGACCGGCCCCACAACCTGTTCGTGGCCCGCTTCATCGGCTCGCCACCGATGAACACCGTCCCCGGGACGGTCGTGCACGACGCCGGAGGCACCGCGGTGCGCCTCGGTGGCCAGACCATCGGCATCGAGCCCGTCACCGCCGAGCCGCTGGCCGAGGGCACGTCGGTGATCATCGGGGTGAGGCCCGAGCACCTGGCCGTCGACCCCGACGGGCAGGTCACCGCCGAGGTCCGCGCCGTCGAGTGGCTCGGCCACGAGCGCCTCGTCGTCTGTGACCTCGCCGGCCACCAGATCACGATCCGGCAGTCGAGCGGCGCCGGGCCCCTGGCCCCGGGCGAGGTGCTCACCCTGGCCGCCGACCCCGAGCACGTGCACCTCTTCGACCCGGACACGACGGAGCGCCTCAATTGAGCCGCCGCCTGAGGGAGTCGCTGCTCGGCCTGGCCCTGCTGGTGCCCTCGGCGATCATCTTCGTCTGGTTCTTCTTCTACCCGCTCTACCGCCTGTTCGTGATGGGCCTCTACCAGCCCAACCGCACCGGCACCGCCGAGCGCTACGTCGGCTGGGGCCAGTACTCCGACGTGCTCACCGGCGAGCAGTTCACCGAGGGCGTGAAGATCACCTTCACCTACGTCCTCTACACCGTGCCTCTCGGCCTCGTGCTCGGCGTGCTGCTGGCGGTGGCCGCCAACCGCCGGCTCAAGGGCATCAAGGTCTTCCAGTTCATCTTCTCGTCCACCATCGCCACGTCGGTGGCGGTGGCGTCGGTGATCTTCTTCGTGCTGCTCAACCCGCAGGTCGGCTACTTCTCCGGCATCTCGTACTTCAGCCTCGCCAACACCGACAGCGCCCTCCGAGGCGTGGCCCTGTCGTCGGTCTGGCAGAACCTGGGCCTCACCTTCGTCATCGTCCTGGCCGGACTGCAGGCCGTTCCCGACGAGGTGCAGGAGGCCGCCACCCTCGACGGCTACGGCCCGGTGCGCCGCTTCTTCAAGGTCACCCTGCCGCTCATCAGCCCCACCCTGATGTTCCTCGCCGTGGTGCTGGTGATCTTCGCCCTGCAGGCGTTCGCCCAGGCCGACATCCTCACCCAGGGCGGGCCCCTCGGCTCCACCGAGACGCTCGTCTGGAAGATCTTCAACAGCCAGCAACCGGTCGACCAGGGCGTCGGCGCCGTGCTCGCCATCGGCCTGTTCGGCATCACCCTCGTCGTGAGCCTGGTGCAGTTCCTGATCCTCGATCGGCGGGTCCACTATGGGAACTGACCTGAACCAGCCCCGATGGAAGAAGGTCGCCTGGTACGCCGCGCTCACGGCCCTCGGCGTGGTCGTGCTGTTCCCGATCTACATGACCTTCGTGCGGTCGATCTCCCAGCCCCGCGCCTACGTCATCGCCGGCCAGCCGCCATGGCCGGTGCACGTGGAGTGGGACGTCTTCTCCCGCGCCTTCACCGACGGCGACCTCGGCCGGAAGTTCCTCGTCAGCGCCGTGGTCACGGTGCTGATCGTGGCCGGCCAGCTGATCACCGCCACCCTCGCCGCCTACGCCTTCACGTTCCTCGAGTTCCCGTTCCGACGGGTGCTCTTCTTCGTGTTCATGGCCACGCTGATGCTGCCCATCGAGGTCACCCTGATCCCGAACGTGCAGACCATCCGGTCGCTCGGCTGGCTCAACTCCTACCCGGCGCTCGTGGGGCCGTTCCTCGCCACCGCCTTCGGCACGTTCCTGCTCCGCCAGGGCTTCCGGGGCATCCCGCGCGACCTGCTCGACGCCTCGCAGCTCGACGGCTTCGGCCATCTGGCGTTCCTCCGCCGCGTCGCCATCCCCGTCACCCGGCCCGTGGTCGCCTCGTTCGGGGTCATCTCCTTCCTCGCCGCCTGGAACCAGTACACCTGGCCCCGGGCCGTGGTCACCGAGGGCCGCTGGGAGACCATCCAGCTCGGCCTGCGCAACGTGGCCACCCAGAGCCCCGAGCAGAACAACGTGGGCTTCGCCGCCGCGCTGCTCGCCGCCCTGCCGATCGTCCTGCTCCTCGTCTTCCTGCAACGCCAGCTCGTGCGCGGCCTCACCACCGGCGCCGTCAAGGGCTGAGCCCGAAAAGCCGACAACCCCTCATCCGCACTCCCCTGGAGGCCCTGATGCACCGATCCCGCCGCTGGCTGGTCGCCCCCGTCCTGTCCATCGCCCTCGTGGCCGCCGCCTGTGGCGGAGGCTCGTCGGGAGGCAACGACGGCAACGCGTCCGACCGACCTCCCCCCGTGCCCGGTCGGTGCCCTCGCCGACGCCAGCGGCACCACCGACATCGTGCTCTGGTACCAGCTCAACGGGAAGGCCGCCGACACCCTCGAGGCCATGGTCGAGGAGTACAACGCCTCGCAGACCAAGGTGAAGGTGCGGGCCGAGCTCCAGGGCACCTCCTACGAGGAGCTGCTGCGCAAGTACGAGCAGGCCATCCCCACCAACGCCCTGCCGAACATCATCGTGGCCGAGGACACCGCCACCCAGTTCCTGGTCGACTCCGGCACCGTGATCCCCGCCCAGTCGTGCTTCGACGCCGACGGCCTCTCGACCTCGGTGTTCAACGAGGCGGCGGTCAACCACTTCACGACCAAGGGCGCCTTCTGGCCCGGCACCGTGAGCATCTCCGACCTGCTCACCTACTACAACAAGAACCACTTCATCCGGGCCGGGCTCGACCCCAACGTGGCCCCGAAGACCCTGGCCGACGTGCGGACGATGGCCGAGCAGATCAAGGCCGCCAACGTCACCACCGACAACGCCCCGCCCGTGGTGCTCCGGATGGACTCCTGGCTCGTCGAGACCCAGCTCACCGGGTCGAAGCAGCCCCTGGTGAACAACGAGAACGGCTTCGGTGACGGTCAGACCACCGAGGCGCTGTTCGACACCGACCAGACCACGCAGATCTTCGAGTGGATCGAGGGCATGAAGCGCGACGGCCTGCTCACCGCGACCCAGGCCACCGACGGCAACCTCGACCACTACCTGGCACTGGCGGCCCAGAAGGGCTCCATCAGCATGGAGACCTCGACCGCCGCCACCACCATCGAGAGCTTCCTCGGCGGCAACACCGCCGTGGCCGCCGGCATCGGTGACACCAGCACGGTCGACACCTCGGCCCTCGACATCGGCGCCGCCCCCGTGTTCGGTGTCGACGCCGCCGGCAAGGCCCAGATCGGCGGCAACGGCTTCTGGATCACCGCCCCCGGCACCGACGTGCAGAAGTCGGCGGCCTGGGACTTCATGAAGTGGTGGAACCAGGAGCCCCAGCAGGTGCAGTGGCACATCGAGGGCTCGTACCTCCCGTTCCTCACCGCCGCCGCCTCGAACCCCGCCGTGCAGACCTTCTGGGACACGAGCCTCTCGGGCAGCTTCTTGAAGATCGCCTACGACGAGCTCACCCAGAACATCGACCCGAACTTCACCGGCGCCCTCATCGGCCCCTACGACAAGTTCCGGGTGGCCATGCGCAACGCCCTCGCCACGGTCGCCTTCCAGAACGGTGACCCCGCGACGGCGATCGCCACCGCCAAGGCCGAGACCGACGCGGCGCTGACGCAGTACAACGACACCAACTTCTAGCGACACCCGTTCTGGTGGAGATCCCGCGTCGCAGGGGACGCGGGATCTCCACCAGAACCGCGTCCGGGTGGTCATGGAAGGCGCCGCAAGGGTGACCTCGGGGGCGATCCGGCCACCGGTAGGATCAGGGGTCGTGCCCGCCCCCCATCTCCCCCCTCCCGCCGACCCGACCCGCATGGGCCGTCGGCGCTTCCTCGCCATCGGCGGCGCGGGGCTCGTGGGCGTGGCGGTGCTCGGCACGGCCTGCTCGGGCGGCTCGTCGAGCGAGGGCGGCGGCAACGTCAAGGTCACCGAGCCCGAGCGCATCGAGCCGCCGTCGCTCGAGGGCGCGGAGGCCCCGCCTCCGTCCGACTACGTCTTCGACACCGTCATCACCGGTGGCCGGGTCATGGACCCTGCGTCGGGCTACGACCAGGTCGCCAACGTCGGCATCATCGGTGAGCGCATCGCCCTCATCAGCACCGACCCGCTCACCGGCAAGGCCACCGTCGACGCCAGCGGCAGGGTCGTGGCCCCCGGTTTCATCGACGTCCTCTCCTACGAGCCCAACTCCTACGGGGTCTGGTACAAGCTCGGCGACGGCGTCACCACGAACCTCGGCATGCACGGGATCAAGACCCCGGTCGACGCCAGCCAGTTCTTCTCGCAGTACACGGGCGCCAACACCCCGCCCCTGCACTTCGGCGGTGCCTTCTCCGACCAGTGGTACCGCGACTCCGTCGGCATCAAGAGCACGGCCAGCGCCTCCCAGATCTCCAAGCTGGAGAACGACCTCAACGTCCAGCTCGACGAGGGCTTCATCGGCCTGGCCGTCGACCCCGAGTACGCCCCGTACATCACCTACGACGAGTACGCCGGGCTCGGCACCGCCGCTCAGCGGGCCGGCATGCCCCTGTTCACCCACATCCGCTACTCCTCGCCCACGCCCGGCGCATCGTCGCTCGACGCCGTCGACGAGGTGCTGAAGGTCGCGCGGGAGACCGGCGTCAGCCTCCACATCGACCACATCCCGTCGATGGCCACCCACGTCATGCCCGAGGCCATCGCCAAGATGGAGGCCGCCCGGGCCGAGGGCCTCGACGTCACGGGCTGCTTCTACCCGTACACGTTCTGGGGCACCTACCTGGCGTCGGCCCGCTTCAACGGCGACTGGCAGGGCCGGTTCCGCATCTCCTACGAGGACCTCCAGCTCGCCGGGTCGTCGGAGCGGCTCACCGCCTCGTCGTTCAAGAAGTACCAGGCCCAGAACAAGCTCGTCGTCGCCTACGCCATCCCCCAGGCCGACGTCGACGCTGCGGTGAAGGCGCCGTGGACGATGATCGGCTCCGACGCCATCCCCGAGTCGTCGAACAACAACCACCCGCGCGGCGCCGGCTGCTTCGCCCGCCTGCTCGGCCCCTACGCCCGCGACATGGGCACGCTCCCGCTGATGGACGCGCTGGCCAAGTGCACGATCATCCCGGCCAAGCGGGTCGAGAACCGGGTGCCGATGATGGCGAAGAAGGGCCGGATGCAGATGGGCGCCGATGCCGACATCACCGTCTTCGATCCGGCCACCGTCGCCGACACCTCCACCGTCGAGAAGCCGGCGCAGTACTCCGCCGGCATCGACACCGTCCTGGTGATGGGCAAGGTCGCCAAGGACGCCGCCGGCGTGAAGAAGGACGTGCGCAACGGTCGGCCGATCACCGGCGAGCCCGCCTGACCCGACTCCCCGGCACGCCCGCGACCCCACGGGTAGCGTGCGCGCGGTGAGCCACGACACCGACCTCGCCCGCCTCGACGCCACCGGCCAGGCCGAGCTCGTCCGCACCGGACAGGCCTCGCCCACCGAGCTCGTCGACGCCGCCATCGCCCGCATCGAGGCGGTGAACCCGCAGCTCAACGCAGTGATCCACGAGCGCTTCGAGAAGGCCCGCGCCGAGGCGGCCGGCGAGCTGCCCGACGGCCCCTTCCGTGGGGTGCCGTTCCTGCTCAAGGACCTCGAGGCCCACCAGGCCGGTGAGCCCCACCACGGCGGCCTGAAGGTGCTGGCCCGCGAGGGCTGGACCGCCCCGGCCGACGACCACCTCACCCGGCGGGTGCGCGAGGCCGGCCTGGTCGTGCTGGGCCGCACCAACACGCCCGAGCTGGGCACCACGATCAGCACCGAGCCCGAGGCCCACGGGCCCACCCGCAACCCCTGGAACACCGAGCACTCCGCCGGCGGCTCCTCGGGCGGGTCGGCGGCCGCGGTGGCCTCGCTCATGGTGCCGGCCGCCCACGCCAGCGACGGCGGCGGCTCGATCCGCATCCCGGCCAGCGAGAACGGGCTGGTCGGCCTGAAGCCGACACGCGCCCGCGTCTCCGAGGGCCCCCGGTCCGGCGACTCGTGGGCCGGCGCCACCGTGCACGGCACCGTGACCCGCACGGTGCGCGACTCCGCCGCCCTGCTCGATGCCCTCGCCGGCGCCGAGGTCGGGGACCCCTACCCCGCCCCGCCGCTGCCCGGCCCGCTGGCCGACGAGGTCGGCCGCGACCCCGGTCGCCTCCGCATCGGCATCCTCGAGGGCCCACTGCTGCCCGGCGTCGAGGGCGACCCCGACGTCGCCGACGCCGTGGCCGGCGCCGCCGAGCTGCTCCAGGACCTCGGGCACCACGTCACCGACGACCACCCCGAGGCGATGGAGGAGGGCCACTTCATCGACACCTTCACCACGGTGGTGGCGGTCAACGTGGCCGCCGACCTGGCCGCCTGGGGGGCCGCCATCGGCCGGGAGCTCACCGCCGACGACGTCGAGGAGCGCAACTGGATGTTCGCGGCGATCGGCCAGGCCACCACCGGCCCTCAGTACCTCGAGGCCGTCAAGTGGCAGCAGGCCTGGACCCGGCGGATGGCCGGCTGGTGGGCAGGCGACGGCACCACGCCGGGCTTCGACCTGCTCGTGTGCCCGGTGCTGAACGGGCCGCCCCCGCCGCTCGGCTGGATCACCGACCCGATCGAGGGGCTGGCCCGGGTCACGACGATCATGCAGTTCACCGCCCAGTTCAACGTCACCGGGCAGCCGGCGATCTCGCTGCCGCTGGCATGGAACGACGCCGGGCTCCCCATCGGCGTGCAGCTGGTGGCCCCCTTCGGGCGGGAGGACCTGCTCATCCGCATCGCCTCCCAGCTCGAGGTCGCCGCCCCCTGGGCCGACAAGGTCCCCCCCGTCCACGCCTGACCCTCCCCCGAAAGCTGGCTCACCAGATACAGCCCGCCGAAGCAGGTGAGCCACCTTTCGGGGCGAAGGCGAAAGCTGGCTCACCAGATACAGCCCGCCGAAGCAGGTGAGCCACCTTTCGGGGAGGGGGCGCTCAGTGGTGGCGGGCGGCGATGGCGGCGACGCCTGCGGCGAAGCGCTCGACGTCGTCGGGAGTGGTCGCGAACGAGGTCATCGCCCGCACCTCGTGGGCGGCGACGTCCCAGTCCCACACGAACGACCAGTCCTGCAGCTCGGCGACCGCCGCCGCCGACGGCAGCCGCAGGAACACCGAGTTGACCTCGGGCGGGCGCACGACCTCGACCCCCGGCCGGCCGGCGAGGCGGTGGGCCAGCAGCAGCGCCAGCCCGTTGGCCCGGTCGGCCGAGCGCACCCAGAGGTCGTCGGTGAGCAGGGCCTCGAACTGGGCGGCCACGAAGCGCATCTTCGAGGGCAGCTGAGCGGCCTGCTTGCGCACGAACCGCACCTGCTCGCCGAGGCCCGGCCGCAGGAACACCACGGCCTCGCCGTACATGGCGCCCGCCTTGGTGGCGCCGAAGGTGAGCACGTCGACCCCGGCCTCGGTGGTGAACGAGCGGACGTCGCCCAGGGCGGCGGCGGCGTTGGCCAGGCGGGCACCGTCGAGGTGCAGGTAGAGGCCGTGGGAGTGGGCGACCTCGGCCAGCGCGGCGACCTCGTCGGGGCGGTAGAGCGTGCCGCTCTCGGTCGACTGCGTGATCGACACCACCCGCGGCTGCACGTGGTGCTCGTCGCCGACGACGTGGAGCAGCGGGGTGATCTGCTCGGGCCGGAGCTTGCCGTCAGCGGTGGGCAGGGCCAGCAGCTTGGCGCCGGTGAAGCGCTCCGGCGCCCCGCACTCGTCGACGTTGATGTGGGCGGTGTCGGGGCAGATCACGCCCTCCCACGGCCGCAGCAGGCACTGGAGGCCCACCACGTTGGCCCCGGTCCCGCCCCAGCAGAAGGCCACCTGCGCCCCGGGCTCGCCGAGCACGTCACCGACGAGCGCGGCGGCCCGCTCGGTCCAGGGGTCGGCGCCGTAGGCGAGGGCGGGCCCGACGTTGGCGGCCGCGAGTGCGTCCATCACCTCGGGCAGCACCCCGGCCGCGTTGTCGCTGGCGAACGACGCGTCGGGCGGCGGCGGGAGCAGCGGCGAAGGGTCGGTCACGTCGATCAGTGCAGGTAGCCCGCGGTGCGGGCCTCGGCCTCGAGCTCCTCACGGAACTTCGGGTGGGCGATGTCGATCAGCCGGCGGGCCCGCACGGAGATGGGCTGGCCCCGCAGCTCGGCCACCCCGAACTCGGTGACCACGTGGTCGACCGTGTTCTTCAGCGTCGTGATGATGGCGCCGCCACCGAGGCGGACCTTGATCCGGCTCACGCTCTCGTCGGCGTTGGTGCTGTGCAGGGCGAGGAAGCCCTTGCCGTGGGGGGAGAACATCGCCCCCTTCGCGAAGTCGGCCTGGCCGCCGGAGCCCGAGTAGAGCCGGCCGCCGATCATCTCGGAGTTGGCCTGCCCCAGCACGTCGACCTCGGCGGTGGCGTTGATGGAGGCGAAGCAGCGCTCGCGCCCGATCACCCGGGGGTCGTTCACCCAGTCGACGGGGAGGAACTCGACCGCCGCGTTGTCGTCGATGAAGTCGTAGAAGGCCTTGCTGCCCATGGCGAAGGTGGTGACCATCTTCCCGGGGCGGGTGACCTTGCCCCGACCGGTGATGACACCGGCGGCGAAGAGCTCGGTGACCCCGTCGGAGAGCAGCTCGGTGTGCACCCCGAGGTCGCGGTGGTTGCGCAGGGCGCTGATCGCGGCGGCGGGGATCGAGCCGATGCCGACCTGGATGGTGGCGCCGTCGGGGATGCGCTCGGCGATGAGCTCGCCGATCATGCGGTCCTTCTCCCCCACCTTGGCGGCGGGCATCTCCATCAGGGGGTAGTCGGCCTCGACCCAGCCGACCACCTGGGAGACGTGCACCTGGTTCTCGCCACGGGTGCGGGGCATGTTGGGGTTGGCCTCGAGGAAGAACGGGGCCTTCCCGATCAGGCGGGCCACGTAGTCGGCGTTGGTGCCGAGCGAGAACCAGCCGTGGCGGTCCGGGGGCGCCGCGGCGGCGAGCACGACCGGCACCGGCGCCACGTGGCCGAGGATGTGTGGCATCTCGGAGAAGTGGGCCGGGGCGAAGTCGATGCCGCCCTCGGCGAAGCAGGGCCGGGTGACGTGCGAGAGGAAGTACGAGACGTGCCGTAGCCCGGGGTACACGCCGTGGAGGTAGGGCCGCTCCCGCAACGAGTGCATCTGGTGCACCCGCACACCTTCGAGGGTCGGCCCCGCGGCGTCGAGCGCGGCCATGAGGGTGTCGGGCTCACCATTGGCCAGCGGGACCACGACGTCGTGGTGGATCTGCGCGTACTCGACGACGGCCGCAGGGTCACTGCAGTGGGTGCGTCGGAGTGCATCGCTCACGGTGGTCTCCTCGGTCGGTCCGCCTGGGTCACGACGCTAGATCGGAACGCGGACCGGCCCCGTCGCCTGCTGATGAACAGCAAGTGACGGGGCCGGGCGGGAGCGCCGCGGCACTGCGCCGCGGGGTGGGATCAGTAGGCCTTGGCCTCTTCGGGCTCCTCGTCGAGGCCGGCGTCCTCGGGGCTGAGGAAGCGCCACACCATGCCGGCGACGGCGGCACCCACGATGGGGGCCAGCCAGAACAGCCACAGCTGCGGGATGTAGTCGCCGCCGGCGAACAGGGCCGGGCCGGTGGAGCGGGCCGGGTTCACCGAGGTGTTGGTGACCGGGATGCTGATGAGGTGGATCAGCACGAGGGCGAAGCCGATGGCCATCGGGCCGCTCACCGCGTGGGCCTTGCGCGCCGTGGCGCCCAGGATCACGAACAGGAAGCCGAAGGTCAGCAGCAGCTCGATGATGAGGGCACCGCCGACCTTGTAGCCGCCCGGCGAGAGCTTGTCGTAGCCGTTGGCGGCGAAGGCGCCGGCCTGGCTGTTGTCGATCGAGTAGCCACCCGCCACGCTCTTGGCGACGACGAGGAGCACGCCGGCGGCAGCGATGGCGGCGATGACCTGCACCACCACGTAGGGCAGCACCTCCTTGGAGGGGAAGCGCTTGGCGGCCCACAGGCCGATGGTGACAGCGGGGTTGAAGTGCCCGCCCGAGATGTGGCCGACGGCGTAGGCCATCGTGAGGACGGTGAGGCCGAACGCGAACGAGACGCCGAGGAAGCCGATGCCGAACGGGTTGTTGTCCCCGCCGGCCTTCGCCGCCAGGACGGCCGAACCACAGCCGCCGAAGACCAACCAGAACGTACCGAACGCTTCGGCGACGAGCTTCTTGCTCATCTCCATGGGAGCCCCCTTGCAGGCCGAGGTGCCGCCGAACCTCGACGACAACCACGCGACGTTAGGCGGCTCACCCTCCGAGACCGCGGACCTCGGCGGACCTCGGCGGACCTCGGCGGACCTCGGCAGGACCGCGGCCGGGCCCGTCGACGGGACGAATCAGCCGAGGCCGGAGGACCTGAGCTCTGCGGCGAGCGTGGCCGAGGGCGGGGCCGCCACCATGGCGTGCACCAGGTCGACGACGTGGGCGACGAACAACTCGCGCCGGTGCACCGGAGGGGATGGGGACGCGCCGGACGCCTCCCCCGCGCCTGCGAGCTCGGTCTCGACCTCGGCGAACATCGAAGTGGCGGCCCGCACGGCCATCCGGAGACGATCGGCGCGGATGGCGGCCGGCACCGCGTCCATCCGGGCGATCACGAGCGCGGCGACCCGGTTGAGCGTCTGCATCGCCGGGCGCTCCGTGCGCAGCAGCCCCGGCTCGGAGCGGTACACCTCCAAGAGGAAACGGCCGTACCAGCCCGGCTGCTCGACGAGCACGGCCTCACCCAGGGGCCGGACGAACACGTTGCACAGGGCCCCGAGGTCGTCGGCCCCGCCGGACGCCTCGAGCGCCTCCAGCATCTCGGCCCGCCGGGCGTCGATCGGCGTCATGCGCACGTCGAACACGGCCTCGACCAGCCCGGCACGGGACCCGAAGTGGTATTGCACCGCCGAGTGGTTGCGCTGTCCGGCCTCGGTGGCGACCTCGCGCAGCGACAGCGCACCCAGGCCCTTCTCGGCGATGAGGCGCTCCGCCGCGTCGATCATCGCCCGGCGGGCACGGTCTCCCCGCCCTTCGGTCGTCACGGCGGCGACCTTACCGCCGCAACCGGAACAGGCCTGCGGGCGGGGTCGTTCGTGTGAGAGGGTCAAAGGGCCATGCCCGATGCACTCCACTCCCCCGAACTCGACGCCGCTGAGAAGGACGGCTTCGCACCCGCCACCGGCGCGGGCACCGAGCGTCCCGAGCGCCTGCCCCCCACCGGCGGCCCCATCGAGCTCGAGCGCACCTTCGCCTTCGTCGACATCTGCGGCTTCACCGCGCTGACCGAGCGCCACGGCCCCCGTCGGGCCGTGCGGGCCCTCGAGGTCTTCCGCTCGCTGGTGAAAGAGGTCGCCGGGCGCCGCGGCATCCGGGTGGCCAAGTGGTTGGGCGACGGTGCCCTCCTGGTCGGCGTGAAGCCGGGGCCCACCGTGGCCACGGTCTCGGAGCTCACGGGGCGGTTCGAGTCGTTCGACATCGACCTGCGGGCCGGCATCGCCAGCGGCGTCGCCCTCCTCTTCGACGGCGACGACTACATCGGCCGGCCGGTGAACCTCGCCGCCCGCCTCTGCGACGAAGCCGGCCCCGGCGAGCTGCTGGCCCACCCGTCGTCGCTCAATGGCGTGCCCGAGTGGGTGAAGCCCGGGCCCACCCGCATCGTGTCGATCCGCGGCGTCGGTGCGATCGACGGCGTCTGCGCCCTGCGCCCGGCCGCCGACGTGCAGTTCCCGCCCGAGCCCATGTGGGACGCCGAGCTCTAGGTCGACGCCGCCGGGTGGTCATCGATCACCCGTTTGGTGGGGCGAGCGAACCCGCCGCTATGCTCTTCCGGCTGCCCCGGGGTCGACCCCGGCGGTGGCGCCACACCTAGCCCCCATCGTCTAGCGGCCTAGGACACCACCCTCTCAAGGTGGCGGCACGGGTTCGAATCCCGTTGGGGGTGCTCGTCGGAACGGGCCATGACCAGGGCGTCCTACCCGGTCGTGGCCCTTTCCGCGTCCCGGCCCCTCCGGGCCCCGAGTGGGTCTGCGAGCTCGTGAGTCGGAGTCGGGAGTTCGTTCGCGCCCCAGGTCGGGCGGTAGTAGCCGTCCAAGCGGAGCTCCCCGTCGCGCAGCTCGCGGATGGTGAGGAAGTCGCCCTTGTAGCCCTTGTGGTCGCCGGGGCCGAACTGCACATAGCAGCTGGGGCCGCCGTTGCAGGCCGTCCTCGTCGTCGTGCGATCGGCGCCTTCGAAGGAGGCCATCCGCTTGACCCCATGCGCCGATCCTGAGTTACTGTATCCACTATTGGCACCCGCTCGGACCGGAGGACCCATGGCGCGACCGCGGATGAGCCCCGACGTGAAGGCCCGGCTCGTGGCGTCCATGACCTCCGCGCCGCCGGCACCGGCCCGGGGCGAGGCGCGGTCCTTCGTGATCGGCATGGTCCAGGGCTGGATCTTCGACGGACTGCTCCGCGACGGTGACGTCATCTCCCAGGAGGACCTCGCCGATGTGCTGGGCCTCAGCCGGATGCCGGTGCGCGACGGCCTCCTCGCCCTCCGGGGCACCGGCTGGGTCAGGTTCGAGCCCGACATCGGCGCCCGCGCCATCGCCCTCGACGCCGACGCCGTGCGCGACAACTTCGACCTCATCTCCAGTATCTGGTCCCTGCTCATCCGCCGAGCGGTCGCCCGGGGATCTGACCCCGCCCCCTTGCTCCGGGGCAGCGACCTCGTCCGGGCGGCCGACACGCCCGCCGAGATGATGGCCGCCGCGGAGGCGTTCCGTGGGGCCCTCTGCGCCCTCGCCTCCGCACCCCGCCTCGAGATCGCCCTGTACGGCGTCAGCCGGATCGTCGTGGGCGACTTCTACACCCTCTTGCCCGACGCCATGGACGTGCAGAAGGCCTACGCCCCCACCATCACCAAGCGCCTGGCGAAGGGCGACGGGGAGGCGGCCGCCGCGGCGGCAGTGGCGCTCCACCGCACCCATGCCGAGAACCTGATCCGCCTGCTCGACGAGCGAGGCGCACTCGCCACCACGACTGATCTCCAGAAGGACCCACCAGCACGAAGGGCCGACCCGCCCGGTCGATCTCTGCACCCAAGGAGCAACTGATGAACCGCGACCTCTTCCTCTACGAGGTGATCGACATCGTCGGTCAGGGCCAGTACGAGTACATGGAGCACCTCTGGAAGGACCCGGTGCAGGACATGCCGGAGATGGACAAGCTCCAGGGCTCGTTCTACATCTGCGCCTTCGGTGGTGGCCGCTGGCCCCAGGTCGTCAACATCTGGGACGTCGGCCAGGACGGCTGGACCTCCTACGCCAAGAACGTCGACCGCTTGAACCTGAAGCGCCGCAAGGCCTTCTACTCCGACTGGTGGGACGAGGCCTACAAGCTCCGCACCGGCGGCTTCGACCGCCTCTGCGGCGGCGTGCCCGGCAGCCCGAGCACCGCCGAGATCCGTGAGAAGGGCATCAAGGGCACCCTGTTCGTGAACGAGATCATCGACGTGCGGGCCGGCTCCGCCCTCGAGTTCCTCGCTGCGGTGAACGAGGAGCGCGTGCCGATGATGCGCGGCTACGGCTTCGAGCCCACCGGCCTCTACGAGGTCATCTCCAACCCCCATGAGGTCGTCATGGTGTGGGCCGCCAGCATCCCGGCGCACGTGAAGTTCCACGCCAACCGCGACACCACTCGCGGCCTCAGCACCGAGGGCGAGGCCGACGACCGCATCGTCGCCTGGGAGCAGCGCTCGGCCGAGTACACCCTCGGCGGCGCCACCCACATCATGACCCCCCTCCCCAAGACGGTCTACGGGCCCGACGACTGGGAGGATGCCTCGATGGACGACTGGCTCAAGCCTTGAGCCTGTCGGTCCGTGCCGACGTCGAGGACCTGATCGGCCGCTACTGCGACGCCGTGCTGCGCCTCGACGTCGACGGCTTCACCTCGTGCTGGGCCGAGGACGCGACCTGGTCGATCCCCGGCAGCGGTGTCGTCGTCGGTCGCGACGCGATCGTCGACACCTTCGTCTCCATCCGCAGCACCTACCGGCGTTGCGTGCAGGAGATCCTGAACGGCACCGTGGCGCCACTCGACGACGGGCGAGCGGCCGCCTCGTGGCAGGTCCGCGAGGTGCAGTGGCGCGAGGACGGCACCGCCAGCGAGCTCATCGGCGTCTACCACGACCAGCTCGAGCGAACCGACGGAGCGTGGCGGTTCACCCACCGCGACTTCGAACTGCTCTACGACGGCCCGGCGTCGATGCCGGGCCGGCTCCGCGACACCCGCTGAGCGATGACACTGCCGACCATCGGCGACACCAGGAGGAACCACCCGTGACCGACACCAACCGCCCGCTCGCCGGGCTCAACGCCGTCATCACCGGGGCCAGCCGCGGCATCGGCGAGGCCACGGCCCGCCGGATGGCGGCCGAAGGCGCCAACGTCGTCGTGAACAGCTCCGGAGGCGGCGGCACCGACCGCGGGCCCCTCGACGCCGTCGTGGCCTCGATCAACGCCGAGGGCGGCGGCCGCGCCGTGGCGAGCTGCGGCTCGATCGCCGACGACGCCTACTGCGCCGAGCTGATCGCCACCTGCCTCGGCGAGTTCGGCTCGATCGACGTCCTCGCCAACATCGCCGGCATCCCGTCCGGGCCCGGCGAGTCGCTCGCCGACGAACCATCCCTCGACAAGTGGAACGAGCTCATCGGTGTGCACCTCACCGGCACCTTCAGTACGTGCCGTCATGCCGTGCCCCACATGCGTGAGCGCGGCGGCTCGATCATCAACACCACCTCGCACAGCTTCACCGGCGCCTACGGCGGCACCGGCTACGCCGCCGCGAAGGGAGCGGTGAACACCCTCAGCTGGGGCATGGCCCGCGACCTGCGCCCCCAAGGCATCCGGGTCAACGTCGTCGCCCCCGGCGCCCGCACCGACCTGTCGACCGGCGAGGCCTACGAGAAGCAGATCTGGGACCTCTTCGAGCGCGGCGTCCTCTCCGAGGCCATGCGCGACGCCTCCCTTCGCGTCGCCGGGCCGGAGTTCGTCGCCCCGATGTACGCGTGGCTCGCCGGCCCCGGCTCGGCACACGTCACCGGTCGCATTCTGTCCGCCAGCGGCAACTTCGTGGGCGAGTTCCCCCGCCCGAGGGAGGCCGAGCTGTTCGAGCGACCGAACTCCGAAGGGCCCTGGCAGCTCAGCGAGCTCGACGAGCTGGTCGGCTCCCGCTACCGGAAGTAGCCAGCCTCAGACGGCGACCGGCGCTCCGGTGGAGGCCCGCAGCTGTTCGACGGTGACGCCCGGCGCGGTCTCGACCAGCACCAGGCCGCCGGGGGTCACGTCGAGGACGCCGAGGTCGGTGATGATCCGGTGCACGACCCCACGGCCGGTGAGCGGCAGGGTGCACCGCTCGAGCACCTTGTGGCCGCCGTCGCGGGTGGTGTGGTCCATCACCACGATCACCCGCCGGGTGCCGTGCACGAGGTCCATGGCACCGCCCATGCCCTTCACCAGGCGCCCCGGGATCATCCAGTTGGCCAGGTCGCCGGTGGCGCTCACCTGCATCGCCCCGAGCACGGCGACGTCGACGTGGCCGCCGCGGATCATGGCGAACGAGAGCGACGAGTCGAAGAACGAGGCGCCCGGCTGCACGGTCACCGTCTCCTTGCCCGCGTTGACGAGGTCGGGGTCGACCTCCTCCTCGTACGGGTAGCGGCCGGTGCCGAGGATGCCGTTCTCGCTGTGCAGCACGACGTGCACGCCGTCGGGCAGGAAGTTGGGGATGAGCGTGGGCAGGCCGATGCCGAGGTTGACGTACTCGCCGTCGTTCAGCTCGGCCGCGGCACGGGCCGCCATCTCCTCGTGGGTCCAGCTCATCGGGGCGTGACCCGGCGCTTCTCGATGCGCTTGTCCGCGGCCTGCTCCGGGGTGAGCGCCACGACCCGCTGCACGAAGATGCCGGGGAGGTGCACCGCGTCGGGGTCGAGCTCGCCGGCGGCGACGACCTGCTCGGCCTCGAGGATCGTCACCCGGCCGGCCATGGCCGCCACCGGGTTGAAGTTGCGGGCTGCCGCATGGAACACGGCGTTGCCGTGCACATCGGCGACGGCGGCGCGCACGAGGGCGAAGTCGGTGACGATGCCCTCCTCGAGCACCATCTCCTGGGCCACGCCGTGGCGCACGAAGGTGCGGGTCTCCTTCGGCGGCGACGCCACCACGACCTCGCCGTCGGGGCCGTGGCGCCACGGGAGGCCGCCCTCGGCCACGAGCGTGCCCACCCCGGCCGGCGTGTAGAAGGCGCCGATGCCGCTGCCCCCGGCCCGCAGCCGCTCGGCCAGGGTGCCCTGCGGCGTGAGCTCGACCTCCAGCTCACCGGCCAGGTACTGGCGGGCGAACTCCTTGTTCTCGCCGAAGTAGGACGCGGTCACCCGGGCGATGCGGTGGTCGGCCAACAGCACGCCGAGCCCACCGCCGTCGACGCCGCAGTTGTTCGACACGATCGTGAGGCCGCTGGCGCCCTGGTGGTGGAGCGCCTCGATGAGGGTCCACGGGATGCCCGACAGCCCGAAGCCGCCGACGGCCAGGCTGGCGCCGTCACCGATGTCGGCGACGGCAGCGGCGGCGTCGGGGGCGAGCTTGTCCACGGGGCGCCACGATGGCACAGCCCGTCCCCGCCCGACCGACCGGCGGCAACCGGGTACCGTGCGGCCGTCGAGCGGAACGGCCGGGGAGGCCACCGCTCACCGAACCAGGGGAACCGTCGTGACCGTCAGCATCGACCTCAGCGGGCAGCGGGCCCTGGTGACCGGCGCCGGTCAGGGCGTCGGCCGCGGCATCGCCCGCACCCTGGCCGCCGCGGGCGCCGAGGTCGTGGTCAACGACCTCGTCGAGGAGCGGGCCGCCGCCGTGGTGGCCGAGATCGAGGCCGAAGGTGGGCGCGGCGCGACCGCCGCGTTCGACGTCACAGACTGGGCCGCGGTGGAGCGGGCCGTCACCGCCATGGGCCCGATCGACGTCCTGGTGAACAACGCCGGCAACGCGGGCAAGGCCACGAGCCACGGCTTCGAGGACATGAAGCCCTTCGCCGAGGAGGACCCCTCCTCCTGGGAGGGGTTCGTTCGGGTGAACCTGTTCGGGGTCATGTACGTCACCCGGGCGGTGCTGCCCGGCATGATCGAGCGCGAGGCCGGCCGGGTGATCACCATCGTCTCCGACACCGCCCGCACCGGGGAGCCGTTCATGGCCGCCTACTCCGCGGCCAAGGCGGGCGCGACAGGCCTGATCCGCAGCGTCGCACGCGAGGTCGGCCGCTACGGCATCACCGCCAACTGCATCGCCCTAGGCACCATGAACCCCTACGAGGCGAGCCCCGAGGAGGAGCAGCAGTACGACTGGCTGGTCAAGCGCTACGCCATCCGCCGTCGGGGCCTCCCGTCGGACATCGCCAACCTCACCGTGTTCCTGGCCAGCGACCTCGCGCCGTGGATCACAGGCCAGACCATCCCCGTCAACGGCGGGTACTCCGCCGCCCAGTGAGCGATTCAAACCGGTAGCCCGGCGTCCGGGCCATGCCGGTTCAGAGGTCGCCGGCGTCGAGCTCGTCGAGGTAGAGGAACTCCGGTGAGCGCACGCCGGCCTCCCGCCTGATCTCCACGAGGCGGGGCGACTCGAAGAAGGCGCGTGCGTCGGCGTGAGAGGTCCAGGTCGAGAGGTGCACGACCCGCCCCAGGCCGTCGGCCTCCTGCAGGACGCGGAACGACCGCTCCCCCGCCTCGTGCCGGATGCCCGCGGCGTCGTCGAAGACCTTCTTCCACGCCGGGTAGTCGGCGACCTCGTGGATGATCAGCACGTCGGGCATCGTCTCGGGCTCCTGGTCGGTCCTCGGTCGGGCGGCGCCGAGTCTGCTCCAGCCCGCCGTGGCCACCCCAGCGGGATTCCTGGTGGCCGAGCCGCTCAGGCGGTGGAGGCCAGCCAGTCCATGAGCGGGGCGAGCGAGCGCCACACCCCGACGATCCGGGCCTCCGCCTTCGGCGTGTGGATCCACGCCGCCGGCCGGAACTGGGTGACCCCGGCGATGTGCGGGAGGCGGAGCAGCTCGATGCGGGGATGGTCGACGGGCCAGCCCTTGGGCGCCGTCTTGAGCGCCCCGGCCCGCATGAGCTCGACGCCCGCGGGCTCGAGGCCGGCGATGACGCGTTCGAGCTCAGCGCCCTTCTCGTCGTCGTCGATGGCCTCGCGCACCTGGGCCAGGCGGGCCCGGTCGGGCGCGTAGAGCCCCCCGCCGACCGACAGCCCGTCGCGCCCGAAGCGCACGTAGTAGCCGCTGCCGTCGGGCCGTCGGTTCATGGCGTAGATGTCGAGCTTGTACGGCGTCTTGTCCTTCGAGAACCGCGTGTCACGGTTCGGCCGCGACACCCGCAGCTCGCCGAACTCCTCCATCACGTCGTCGACGAGGTCCTCGAGCGGTCCCCTCACCGCGTCGTCGTAGGTCGCCCGGTTGGCGTGGAACCACGCCTTCGAGTTGTTCGCCTCGAGGTCGTCGAACCACGTGAGCGCCTCGCTCGGCCATCCCCGGAACTCCATCCCCTGACGTTCGCGCGAACGGCGGCGCCGTGCACCGACCGAGCGACTCGATGCGGCGCGGACTGGGTACGTTCCCTCCCATGGCGAGCGACTCCAGCAGTGCGGACTGGTCCCCGACCACGGTCACCGATGCCGTCGCCGACCTCGAGGCCGAGGGCTACACCATCGACGTGTCGGTGGCGCCCGGCGGAATGTTGCGGTGCGGGCGGTGCGGCACGCTCCACGACCCCGCGGCCACGAACGTCGATCGCACCGCCAGGTTCGAGGGCGACAGCGACCCCGGCGACGAGGCGATCGTCTTCGGCATCACCTGCACCGACTGCGGCGCCAGGGGCACGCTGGTCAGCGCCTACGGCGCCTCAGTCGACAACGACGAGGCCGCCGTGCTCACCGCCCTCGTCACCCCCCGTTGAGCCGGGGTCGTCGCCGCGGTTGAGCCTCAGCTGACGCGGAGGACGGTGCGCCCGACGGCCCGACCGGCGGCGAGCTCGCCGAGCGCTGCGGGGAGCTCGTCGAACCCGACCACCGAGGTGGGGAAGGCGGCCAGCCGCCCGAAGTGGGCCAGGTCGAGCAGCTCGGCCATCATCCCGACCGACTCGGTCCGGGTGTAGGCCCCGGCGAACACGCCGACGGCCGACGCGTTGGCCCGGACCATGTCATGGGCGGGGAGGTCGGGCCACCGCCCGCTGGCGAACCCGACCAGCAGGAGGCGGCCCTCGTTGGCGAGGTAGCCGACCGACTCCTCGGCAGCGGCCCCGCCCACCGGGTCGTAGACGAGGTCGGCACCCCGGCCGTCGGTCTCGCGCTGCACCGCGTCGAGGACCGACCCGGTCGTGCGGTCGATCACCACGTCGGCCCCGAGGGCCCGCACCCTGTCGGCCTTCGCAGCGCCCGCGACCACGGCGACCACCCTGGCACCGAGGGCCTTGCCCAACAGCACCGCCGCGGAACCGGTGCCACCGGCGGCCCCGAGCACGACGAGGGTGTCACCGGCGACGAGGCGGCCCCGCTGGACGAGCCCGATCCACGCCGTCTGGAAGGCGATCACGAAGCTGGCGGCGCGCTCGTCGTCGAGCCACTCCGGTGCCTGGTGCACGCTGCCGGCAGGGGCCAGGGCCACGTCGGCGAACCCTCCCTGCCCGAGGAAGAAGCCGGTCACGCCCATGACCCTCGACCCGATCTCGAGGTCGACCCCGGGGCCCACCGAACGCACCCGCCCGACGACCTCCTGACCCGGGGTGAAGGGCAGCACCTTCGGGGTGAGCGGGTAGACGCCCCGGCACATGAACACGTCGGGCAGGGCCAGCGCGGCGGCATCGACGTCGATGGCGACCATGCCCTCCCCGGGCTCGGGCACCGGGGCGTCACGCAGCTCGAGCGCCTCTGCCGGCTCCCCGTGGGTGACCACCTGCCATGCCCGCATGGGACCTCCCCGGTTCGAACCCCCCGTCGACCGCGCCGACGACCCCGCCAGGTTGCCACCCGGCTGTGCCCGATGCTGTGAGTCGCCTTTCGCTCGGACAGCCCCGCGGTTTCGCTCCGCTTTCGCGTCCGATCGCTTGAGTGGCACCCGAGGCGACGTCCCATCGGGACGCGCCGACCGTCTCCCCCGTGCAGAGGATGCGTCGCATGCCGTCCCCGTTCGACCAGGACAACCAGCCCGCCCGACCCCGAGCCTCGGAATGGCCCACCCAGCCGGAGTGGCCGGCGGCGCCCCGGTACCCCGCACCCCCCGCACCCCCCGCTACTCCAGCCCCGACGCAGGCGACGCCCGCCTCGGTGTGGCAGCCGGCCCCCGCCACCGCGCCCGTGTGGCAGGCCCAGCCCGCCGGCCCTCCGATGGGCCCGCCGCCGGTCCCCCCCACCGTCGGCCACGGGCAGGCCCAGCCCGCGCCGCGCTCGACCTGGACCTCGTCGGGCTCCCGGGTCGGGCTGGCCGTGGCCCTCGTGATCGCCCTCATCGTCGGCGCGGCCGGCGGCGGCGTGGCGGCCCGCTCCATCCTCACCACGTCGGCCGACACCGCCACCGCTCCCCCGGTGGCCGGCTCCGGCGGCACGACCGCCACCGTCCCCTCCCAGGGCTCCTCCGGTTCGAGCTCGGGCTCCACCGGCTCCGGGTCGGGCTCCAGCTCCGGCAGCGCCAACGGCTCCAGCACCCAGCTCTCGAGCTGGGACGAGGTGAGCACCAAGGTCAACGCCGGCGTCGTCAACATCGAGAGCCGCGTGAGCGGCGGGGTCGGCGCCGGCACCGGCATGGTCCTGACCTCGGACGGCGAGATCCTCACCAACAACCACGTGGTCGAGGGAGCCAGCCAGATCGTCGTCACCGTCGTGACCACGGGCGAGAGCTACCGCGCCTCGATCGTGGGCACCGACCCCGAGGACGACGTGGCGGTGCTCAAGCTCACCGGCGCCTCCGACCTCCAGACCATCCCGCTCGGCGACTCCGACACCGCGCAGGTCGGCGACCAGGTCGCCGCCATCGGCAACGCCGGCGGCGTGGGCGGCACCCCCAGCATCGCCACCGGTCGGGTGGTCGCCCTCGACCAGCAGATCACCGCCTCCGACGAGGACGGCAGCAACGCCGAGACGCTCACCGACATGATCCAGGTCGACGCCAACGTCGTGCCCGGCGACTCCGGTGGCCCGCTCGCCAACACCAGCGGCGAGGTCATCGGCATGAACAGCGCCGCCGCCGCCGGTGCCGGCAGCCTCGGCTCCACCCGGTTCCGGGGCAGCTCCGGCGGGGGCGAGGGCTACGCCATCCCGATCAACAAGGCCCTCAGCATCGCCGAGGAGCTGAAGCGGACCGGGGCCAACGGTGGCTCGTCCAGCGGCACGAGCACCTCCGGCGGCTACCTCGGCGTCCAGGTCCAGGAGTCCGCCGACGGCGGCGCCGAGATCGTGAGCGTGCAGTCCGGCAGCCCCGCCGCCGAGGCCGGGCTGACCGCGGGCGCCACCATCGTGGCCCTCGGCCGCACCGAGATCACGACCCCCGACGAGCTCGTCTCCGCCCTCGCGGGGCAGAAGGCCGGCGACACGATCACCATCACCTGGCTCGGCACCGACGGCCGCAGCCACCAGACCACGGCGACGCTGGCAGCCCGCTAATCGGGCCGGTCGGCGGCGAGGCTCTCGATGAGGGCCATCACCGACCCCACGACCTGTTCGGCGTCACCGGTGTCTCCTGGCACCAGCGCCCGGAAGACGCACACCCCCGGGACCATGTCGACGAGCAGGTCGATCTGGGGATGCTCCGGACCGAGCAGGGCCTCGAGCTGGGTGCGGATCACGACCCGCAGGGGGTCGAGGATGTCGCGCTGGAGGGTGTCGGCGAGCTCGTCGTCGGTCCGGATGGCGGACACCAGGCCGGGCAGGAACTCGCCCTGCTCGCCCATCGTGGAGTCGGCGACCGCGTCGAAGAGCGTGCGCAGGATCTCGAGCGGCCCGCCCTCGAGGTGCAGGGTGTTGTGCTCCTGGCGCCAGCTGAGGGCCTCGATCAACAGGGCGTGCTTGCTCGGCCACCGGCGGTAGAGGGTGGCGAGCCCGACGCCGGCGCGCTGGGCGATGTCCTGCACGGTGAGCTGGTCGAACCCGACCTCTTCGAACAGCTCGGCGGCCGCGGCGAGGATCGCGTCGGTTCGCTCGGTCGCCAGGGGTCGGCCACGCCGAACCACGGGAGCCTCCGCCGGCCTCTCGGGATCTGCCACACGACGACTCTACGGCTGGCCCCCACCGCCGCGGGTGACCTCGTGGCCCGGGCCTGCGAGGCGGGGTGACCACCACAAATACGGAACTCTTGCTTATCGTTAATCACCAGGCCAAAGTGTGACTGCGACCACATCCGGCGCGGCACCGCACCACCAGGGGGATCCCACATGGCACTCGAAGGCATCGACCTTCTCGACCTCGACCGCTTCCAGCGCCTCGAGCACTGGGAGATGTTCGACCGCCTTCGCCAGGAGGACCCGATCGCCTGGCACGACTACCCCGGGGCCCAGGGCTTCTGGAACGTCGTGCGCCACGAGGACCTCGTCACCGTCAACCGCGACACCGCCCTGTTCTCCTCGGAGGCCGGCGGCATCTCGATCCTCACGCCCGACGAGTTCCCGGGCGAGGCCCAGGGCAACGACCCCCGCGGCCTGATGATGCTGTACATGGACCCGCCCAAGCACACCCGCTACCGGCTGCTGGTCAACAAGGGCTTCACCCCCCGCATGGTCGGCCTCATCGAGAAGTACCTCGAGCACCGCGCCGTGCTGATCGTCGACAACATCATCGAGCGCGGCGAGTGCGACTTCGTCGTCGACCTCGCCTCCGAGCTGCCCCTGCAGGCGATCGCCGAGATCATGGGCGTCCCGCAGGAGGACCGGGCCCTGCTGTTCGACTGGTCGAACCGCATGATCGGCGCCGACGACCCCGAGTTCGCGTCCGAGGACAACGGTGCCGCCGCGGGCGAGCTGTTCATGTACGTCAACGACCTCGGCAAGCAGCGCCTGGTCGACCCCCGCGACGACATCGTCACGAAGCTGCTCAACGCCGAGGTCGAGGGCGAGAAGCTCTCCGAGCTCGAGTTCGACATGTTCATGATGCTGCTCACCGTGGCCGGCAACGAGACCACCCGGAACACCACGTCGTGGGGCATGTGGGCCCTCATGCAGAACCCCGACCAGTACGCCGCCCTCGCCGGCGACATCGACGGCAAGCTCGACGTCGCCATCGAAGAGGTCCTGCGCTGGGCGACGCCCGTCTACCACTTCCGCCGCACGGCGCTCGCCGACACCGAGATCGCCGGGCAGGAGATCAAGGCCGGCGACAAGGTCGTGATGTGGCACACCTCGGCCGACCGTGACGAGACCGTCTTCGACGACCCGTACCAGTTCAACTTCGAGCGCTTCCCGAACGAGCACATCGCCTTCGGTGGCGGCGGCCAGCACTTCTGCCTCGGCGCCAACCTGGCCCGCATGGAGCTCAAGCTGATCTTCCGCGAGATCCTCGAGCGCATCCCCGACATGCAGCTGGCCGGCGAGGTCGAGATGCTGCGCTCGAACTTCATCGGCGGCGTGAAGCACATGCCGGTGACCTTCACCCCCGGCGCCCGCCGCAACCCGGGCCCGCTCACCACGGCCTGACCCGCACGGGTCACCGACGACCGACGCGATGGGCGGGGGCCTCCCCCGCCCATCGTCGCGTTCAGGCCCCGGCGGCCGGCTCGGGCTCGGGACCGCCGTCGGTCTCCGCGTCCTCGACGGCGAAGCCCCGGAGCATCGTGAGCTCGTCGTCGTGGCGGGGGAACATGAACCACACCAGGGCCACACCGCCGAGCATGGCGACGAGGCCCACGGAGAGGGCCCACCGCTGCCCGGCCACGAACGACTCCCTGGCCGCCGCGGTGATCTGGTCGGCGTACTGCGGATAGCGGGAGGCCACCTGCTCGGCGCTGGTGAACGACTTCTGGAGCTGGGACTCGACCTCATCGCTGATCTGAGCCGACTGCGGCGAGGCCGCGATCTGCTGCGCGAAGCGGCTGGCGTATCCGGCGGTGAGCAGCGCTCCGAGGATCGACTGCATGATCGCCCCACCGAGGTCGCGCTGGAGGTCGGCGGTGCCCGACGCCATGCCGGCCCGGCGCACCGGCACCGACCCGGTGAGTGAGCGTGAGGCAGGCGTGCCGGCCAGGCCCACGCCGATGCCGACGAGCACGAACGAGAGCGCCACCTGCACGTAGGTCGCCCCCTCGGTCCACAGCAGGAGGGCGGCGGCGAAGCCCAGCACGCAGAACAGATAGCCGAGCAACAACGTGAACCGCGAGCCCTTGCCCTCGACGAGCTTCGCCGAGAACGGGGCGACGATGATGAGCGCGACGGCGGCGGGCAGCATGCTGAACCCGGCGGCGAGGGTGTCGTAGCCCAGCACCTCCTGCAGGAACTGCTGGCCGATGAACATGGCGCCCATCAGTGCGCCGAACACGATGATGCCAGCCACCCCGGCGACCCAGAACGTGCGCCGGCCGGCGATGTCGAGGTCGTAGAGCGGGTCGCGGGCCCGGCGCTGGCGCACCACGAAGAGCGCCAGCGCCACGAGGCCGACGGCCATCATCACCAGGGCATCGGTGCCCATGCCGGGCTCGGGCGCGATGTTGATGCCGAGCACGACCGAGCCGACCATCACCACCGAGAGGATGCCGCCGAGGTTGTCGACGGGGGCGGTGGTCTCGTTCACACCCGAGGGCACGAGCCAGAGGGCGCCGATCACGGCGACGACGGCGAGGGGCAGGGTGATGAGGAAGACCGAGCCCCACCAGAACTTCTCGAGCATGGCGCCCGCGGCCAGCGGGCCGAGGGCAGCCATCGCCCCGCCGACCCCGGACCACAGCGCGATCGAACGGGTGCGCCCGGGGCCCGACCACAGGGCGGTGATGAGGGCGAGGGTCGTGGGGAAGGCCATGCCCGCGGCCAGGCCGCCGAAGAGACGGGCGGCGCCGAGGACCACCAGGTTCGGCGCCCACGCCGCCGCGATCGACGCGGGGACGGCGAGCGAGGTGCCGAGCACCAGCATCATCTTGCGGCCGTAGCGGTCGCCGAGCGCACCGAGCCACAGCACCGACGCAGCCAGGCCGAGGGAGTAGCCGACGGCGACGATGTTGAGCCCCGTCTGCGAGGCGTCGAACGCCACGCCGATGTCGGGCAGGGCGACGTTGGCGACCGACAGGTTCAGGTTGGCGACGGTGGCGACGAGGATCAGCGCGGTGAGCACGAGCGGGCCGCGGGGGGGTGCGCTCGACGCGACCACCGGAGCCGGAGCCGCCGCGCCGTCGGCGCTCACGGGGCCGCCGTGGTGGTGGTCGACACCGCGACCGAGAGGCCCTGGGACGACTCGGTCAGCAGGGTCGCGCTGATCACGACGGGCTGGTCGGTGTCGTTGGCCCCGAAGTGCACCATGTCGAAGGGCTCCACGACCGAGTCACCGGCGGCGAGGGTGATGGTGGTCGGACCGGTGATCGCCGTCGGCGTCCCACCGGCGCGGCGCACCTCGGCCGTGCCACTGATGATCGTGTAGGTGAGCGACCCGCTGTCGATGTTGGCCATCTGCACGCCGGGGTGGATGTGGGGCGAGAGCTTGGCCCCGGGGGCGATCGTGTAGCGGATCAGGGTGAGCGTGTAGCCGGGGGCGCCCGGGGGCGAGGTGTCCTCGGCCAGCACCTCCTTCACCACCGGCTCGGTCGAGCCGGGCGCGGCGGTGGTGGCGGGAGCTGCCGTCGAGGCGGAGCCGGTGCCCGGCGACGAGCTGCCGCAGGCCACGAGCGAGACGGCCGCGACGAGGGCGACGAGCGCGGCGCCGAGGGCCCGGCGGGGGTGGACGGCACGAGGGTCGGGCATCGCCGCCATTGTGATGGTGGACGCCGACGGGCCGGTGGATCGGTCGGTGCTCAGCCGGCGGCGGTCGGGCGGGGCCGGCGGCCGCCGCTGGACGCGGTCACCTCGTCGGCGGCCTCCACGAGGCGGCGGCCGAGGTGCTGGACCTCGACGCCGGCCAGCTGGTCCGGCAGACCCCGCAGCGCCAGCAGCAGCACGACCTCTCCTGCGTGGTCGAAGACCGGGGCGCTCATCGTGCCGACCTGGTAGGTGCGCCCGGGCTCGATGTGGGTGGGGTGGAAGCCCTCCGGCCCGCCGACCTCGCCGACGAGCTCGTCGAGCAGGGCGCGCAGCCGGATGGTGCCGGCGTCGTCGGTGCCCTCGCCGTAGCGCCCGCCGATCTGGGCGAGCACCTCGTAGATGCGGGCGTCGACGGTGCCCGTGAGCTCGACCGCGAAGCCGCGCTCGCGCACGGCGTCGAGCAGGTCGAGGTACGAGTGCCGGAGGGTCTCGGGCGGGTCGCCGGCAGTGAGCCAGCGCTCGACGGTGGGGGCGTCGGACCAGGCCGCCACCGACGCGCCGAGCGGTGCGCGGAACGGCACCTGGTCGCCGATCTGGAGGCCCGAGCCGCGCCGGTCGGGCACCAGGTCGACGATCGTGGTGACGTCGCCGCCGGCCGCGAGCACGACACCGTCGCAGGGGTGCTCGCGCTGGAGGTCGACGAGCGCCTGGCGGGCCAGCTCCTGGGTCTCGGCGGCGCCGGCCGCGGCGCGGCCCAGGGCGACGAAGGCCGGGCCGAGGCGGTAGGTGCGGCGCACCGGGTGCCGGCGCAGCCAGCCCCGGGTGGTGAGCTCGGTGACCATGGGGTGGCAGGTGGCCGGGGTGACCCCGAGGTGGCGCGCCAGCTCGGTGAGCGAGAGGCCCTGATCGGGTCGGGCGGCGAGGGCCTCGACGAGGTCGACGAGGCGCTCGGTCTGGGGCGAGGGACGGGCCACGGCCGGAGGCTAGGCCAGGCTCAGCTTCTTTGCACAGTGCGAATTTTGACCCTGTTCCTGCAAAGGCTTACCGTGACACCGATCACATCTCGGAAAGGCACCCTCATGTTCGATCTCAAGATCACCGGCGGGACCATCGTCGACGGCACCGGCGGCGAGCCCTACGTCGGCGACGTCGCCATCACCGACGGCGTCATCGTCGCCGTGAGCCGAGGCCCGCTCGACGGCGAGGCCACCGAGACCATCGACGCCACGGGCCGCATCGTCACGCCCGGCTTCGTCGACATCCACTCGCACTACGACGGCCAGGCGTTCTTCGACGAGTCCCTGTCCCCCAGCACCGGCCACGGCGTCACCACCGTGGTGCTCGGCGTGTGCGGCATCGGCTTCGCCCCCGCCCGCCCCGACGCCCACGAGATGCTGATCCAGACCATGGAGTCGGTCGAGGACATCCCCGGCGACGTGCTGCGCGCCGGCCTGCCGTGGGACTGGGAGACCTTCCCCGAGTTCCTCGACGCCCTCGACCGCCGTCGCTACGCCGCCGACATCGCCGCCCACATCGGCCACGTCCCGCTGCGCACCTACGTCATGGGCGAGAAGGCGCTCGAGAACGGCCCCGCCACCGAGGGCGAGATCGCCGAGATGGGCCGCCTCGTCGGCGAGGCCATCGAGGCCGGCGCCGTTGGCTTCTCCACCTCCCGCGTGCTCGGCCACACCACCGGCACCGGCGACCCCGTCCCCGGCACCTTCGCCACCGAGGACGAGCTCTGGGGCATCGCCGCCGCCATGGCCGAGACCGGCCACCGCCCGGTGTTCGAGCTGGCCGAGGCCGGCGCCGACGGCCAGGACGCCGAGGCCGCCCTCAAGGAGGTCGACTGGATGCGTCGCCTCTCGGCCGAGTTCGACCTGCCCGTGTCGTTCCTCCTCCTGCAGGCCAACTCCTCGCCGAACCTGTGGCGCGAGCTGCTCGACGCCTGCGTGGCCGCCGAGGCCGACGGGGCCCTGCTGCGCCCGCAGATCGCCAACCGACCGTTCGGCATGCTGCTCGGCCTGCGCACCCGCCACCCCTTCCTCATCCGTCCCACCTTCCAGCGGGTGCAGGCCGAGACCAACTCCTTCGAGGAGCTGGTCGAGCGCCTCCGCGACCCCGAGGTGCGCGCCGCCATCCTCGCCGACGAGGAGTCGGCCGAGACCGGGCTCCCGTTCGAGACCATGGGCCTCATCGCCACCTTCATGCCGGAGCTGGCGTTCCCGGTGGCCGAGGAGCCCGACTACGAGCCGCCGGCCTCCGACTCCCTCGCCGCCCGCGCCGCGGCCGCCGGCGTCACCCCGAACGAGGTCTTCTACGACCTCATGCTGGAGTTCGACGGTGAAGCCCTCTTCCTCATCCCGTACTTCAACTACGCCGAGGGCAGCCAGGACGCCATCTTCGAGATGCTGAACCACCCGGCCGCCCTCATGGGCCTCGCCGACGGTGGCGCCCACCTCGCCACCATCTGCGACGCCTCGATGCCCACCTACCAGCTGAGCCACTGGGTGAAGGGCCGCACGCGCGGGCCGCGCCTCAGCCTCGAGCGGGCCGTGCAGATGCAGACCCACGACACCGCCGAGTTCTACGGCTTCTCCGACCGCGGCACCCTCGAGGTCGGCAAGAAGGGCGACGTCAACGTCATCGACCTCGACCGCCTGGCGCTCACCATGCCCCGGTCGGTCGCCGACCTGCCCACCGGGGCCAGCCGCCTGCTCCAGGAGGCCGTCGGCTACGACGCCACCATCGTGAGCGGCGTGGTCGTGCGCCGAGGCGACACCGACACCGGTGCCCGCCCGGGTCGCCTGGTCCGCGCCAGCCACTGACCCACACGATCACCATGCAGTGACCGGTGCCGGCGCCCCAGGGCGTCGGCACCGTGCCGTCCGGACGCGCCATCTATGGTGCGTCGACCGACATCTCTCCCAGGGGGAACACCGAACATGACCGCATCCCGCTCCGCGATCGTCACCGGCGGTGGCACCGGCATCGGCGCCGCCTGCGCCACCCGCCTCGCCAACGACGGCTGGAACGTCACCATCTGCGGCCGTCGCGAGCCGCTGCTGCAGGAGGTCGCCGACCGCATCGCCGCAGGGGGTGCCTCGGGCACCGTTCGGGTGCAGGCCACCGACGTCACCGTCGAGGACCAGGTCGCCGCCCTCGTCGCCGGCCACGTCGAGGCCTTCGGTGGCCTCAACGGCTTCATCGCCAACGCCGGCGGCGGCGGCGGCATGGGCCCGTACCACCTGCAGGACACCGCCGAGTTCACGCGGGTGCTCCACCTCAACGTGCTCGGCACCATGCTCTCGGTGAAGTACGCCGCCCCCCACCTGGTGGCCGCAGGCGGCGGCTCGTTCGTCGGCATGAGCTCGATCGCCGGCCACGTGCCCCACCCGTGGTTCGGCGCCTACTGCGTCGGCAAGGCGGGCATCGAGGAGATGATGCGCAACGCCGCCAACGAGTACGGCCCCACCGGTGTGCGCTTCAACGCGGTCGGCTCCCGGCTTCATCTCGACCGAGATCATGGAGGGCATCCCGCGCGACTCCGCCGTCTACGAGAGCTACCTCCAGAACACCCCGATGGCCGACGTGGGCGAGCCCGAGGACATCGCCAACGTGTGCGCCTTCCTGCTGTCCGACGACGCCCGCTGGGTCACCGGCATCACCATCGACGTCGACGGCGGCCACCACCTGCGGGCCGGGCCCGACTTCACCTCCTTCATCGAGCCCGCCATCGGCGCCGACGCCGCTGATCGCCAAGGCCCCGCCGCTCGGCAGCTGAGCCCCCGCGCCGTGGCCCCGGCCCCGGTGCTTGGCAGTGATCACGACCCGCCACCCCCAACTACGGTGGCGGGTCGTGCCGCGTCCGGGAGGTCTCAGGTGAGCAACGTCGTCGTGAAGGGTGACCAGCGGTGAAGGTCGGGCTCTTCTTCGACCTCCGGAACCCCGAGCCGTGGGCCCGACCGTGGCCCGACGTGTTCGCCCGCAACCTCGAGCTCGTCGAGCGGGCCGAGCAGGGTGGCCTCGGCTCGGTGTGGTTCACCGAGCACCACCTCTTCGCCGACGGCTACCTGCCCCAGCCCCTCACGTTCCTGGCCGCGGTCGCCGCCCGCACCCGCACCATCACCATCGGCACCGCCGTGCTGCTCGCCGCGCTCCGACCGGCGCCGCTGGTGGCCGAGGAGGCCGCGGTGGTCGACCAGATCTCCGGCGGTCGCCTCCAGCTCGGCATCGGCGCCGGCTACAGCCCGCGGGAGTACGAGCTCTACGACAAGGACCTGTCGAAGCGGTACGGCCTCACCGATGCCGCGGTCGCCGAGATCCGCCGCCTGCTCGACGACGGTGTCGTCACTCCGCCGCCCGCCCAGCGGCCGTTCCCGATCTGGCTCGGCTACCAGGGCCCCCAGGGCGCCCGGCGGGCGGGACGCCTCGGCGTGGGCCTGCTCAGCCTCGACCGCCGCCTGCTCGAGCCCTACCGGGAGGGCCTCGTCGAGGGCGGTCACGACCCCGCCTCGGCCCGCACCGGCGGCATGCTCGACATCGTGGTGGCCGACGATCCCGAGGCCACCCTGCACCGGATCCTCCCCCACTTCCTCCACCAGGCCAACACCTACGCCGAGTGCGCGGTGGCCGGCACGGGCGTCGAGCCCCGGGTGCTCACCGCCGAGAAGGTCATGGGCCGCAGCACCGCCCCGGGGCAGATCCCGGGCCTGCGGGTGCTCACCCCCGACGACGCCGTGACCGCCATCCGCGAGGCCACCGACGGCGCACCCGTCGAGCACGTCTACCTGTGGGCCAGCGTGGCCGGGATGCCCGGCGACGTCGTCGACCGCCACGTCGAGCTGCTCTGCTCCCAGGTCGCCCCCGCCGTCGCCGGCTGACCTCTCCCGGCGGGCGACCGCCGCCGGAGCAGGTGCGTGGCTACCGTTCCCCCGAGGAAGGGGGGACTTCCGATGAACAGTGGTGAGGTTCGGTGGGGGTTCGTGTTCACGGGCGCGCTCGCCTTGGTCGCGGGCGCCGTCGCCGGGTTCGTGCCGGTCGACAAGGGCTACGAGACGGTGTGCGACGCGGTGTTCGTGCGCCCCGTCCCGAGTGACTACTGCGCTGACGTCCGGAACCCGCTGACGTGGGCGGTCATCGTCCTCGGCCTGGGAGGGCTGGCCCTCGTCGTGTTCGGCCTGGCCGGACGCCTGCGGGGCGGCCGCCTGGCGGTGGCCGGGGCCCTGGCGCTCGGCATGGCAGCCCTCGGCGTCGCCGGCGCCAACCGGTTGTTCCACTACGACGACTGCGGCTCGGTCACTGTGCCCATGGAATGGACGAACAGCCCGTCACCCGACGGCTCGGTCCGACCGAAGGGGTGCGGCGGCGTGCTCCCCACCCGACGGGCCGAGGTCGCCGGGCTCTGGGCCGGCGCTGCGGTCCTCGGCGCTGCCCTCGTCGTGGTGGTGCGACGGGCCCCCGATCCGGACGCACTGCCCCGCTCCCCGGTGACCTCGGGCGCGGCTCCACCGCTGCCCTGAGGCGGATCCACGATCTCCGGGGTCCCCACCCATGAAATTGACGCCGAATTCGGTTCGGTGAAGGACCAAGGTCCCTAGGGTCGGAGCGGGGCTCGATCCTTAGTGTTCGTGAGGAACTCGCCCTCCCAGAACCGAGAAGGGGATTCTCGATGGACTACACGCCAGCACAGCCCGGACATGACCTACTCCGACTTCGGGCACCCCGTGTTCGACTGCGACTTCCACCTCTACGAGGGCGCCGACGCCTTCACCCGCGTACCTCCCCGAGCAGTACAAGGGCCTGGTGCGCCTGGCCGAGATCGACGGCCGCACCAAGATGATCATCCGGGGCCGCGTCTCGGACTACATCCCCAACCCCACCTTCCAGGTCGTGGCCGAGCCCGGCTCGGCGGCCGAGTACTTCGGGAACAAGAACACCGAGGGCAAGACCTACCGGGAGATCGTGCGCCCGATGCGGGCGATCCCCGAGTTCTTCGAGCCCGACGCCCGGCTCGGCGCTGATGGACCGGATGAACATCCACTCCATCGTGAACTTCCCCACCCTCGCCTCCATCATGGAGGTGAACTTCATGGACGACCCCGTGGCCACCCAGGTGATGATCCACGCGTTCAACCAGTGGCTGTTCGACGAGTGGGGCTTCAACCACCAGAACCGCATCTACACCACGCCGGTGATGAACCTGTCCGACCCCCGATCGGCGCGGTCGCCGAGCTGGAGTGGGCCCTCGAGCGTGGCGCCAAGACCGTGCTGGTGCGGCCGGGCCCGGTCGCCGGCTTCCGGGGCCCGCAGTCGCCCTTCCTCCCCGACGCCGACCCGTTCTGGTCGGCCATCGAGCAGGTCGGCATCCCGGTGATGCTCCACGCGTCGGACTCCGGCTACCAGAAGTTCGCCAACGAGTGGAACGGTGCCGGGGCCGCCGGTGAGCTCCGGCCCTTCGAGCAGGACCTGTTCGGTCACGTGTCGCAGAACCACCGGCCGATCATGGACACGATCTCGTCCGCCGTCTGCCACGGCATGCTCGGCGCGCTTCCCCGGCGTCCGCCTCGGTTCGATCGAGAACGGCGGCGTGTGGATGACCCGCCTGGTCGAGGACCTCATGGACGGCTACGGCAAGATGCCGCACCTCTTCCAGGAGGATCCCCTCGACACCCTCCGCCGGGCGCTCTACGTGGCCCCGTACTGGGAGGAGCCCCTCGAGCCGCCTGGTCGAGACCATCGGCCTCGACCACATCTTGTTCAACTCCGACTGGCCCCATCCCGAGGGCCTCGCCGACCCGGTCGAGTACGCCCTCTTCGCCCGCGACGAGGCCGGCCTCCCGGAGGGCGACGTGGCCCGCATCATGGGCGGGAACATGTACGACCTCATGAAGGTCTGACCGCTCCCGCTCTCACCATCACGGAACGCAAGGTGGCTCATCTCGTGTCGGATTCCGACACGAGATGAGCCACCTTTCGCGTCCGGGCGGGCCCGTGGCGGGCGGGAGACGGCGGCGGGCGGCGGGGCCTGAGGGGGAGGTGCCCCGCCGCCGGCCGTCGTGGGTCAGCGGGCGAAGGCCGGGGAGGTCGCACCCTCGGGGCGACCGGCGATGGGCACCGAGACCTCCTCGACGGTGGGGCCCCACTCGCTGGCAAGGGCCAGCAGCGCACTGCCGTCGAAGCCGTAGAGGTCGATGGCGTTGCCACCGAGCATCTTGGCGGTGTCCTCGACCGAGCAGCCCTCGAAGGCCCACCGCAGCGCCTCACGGGTGTAGGGCCAGGTGCCCTCGTGATGGGGGTAGTCGCTGGCCCACATGACCCGGTCGGTGCCGAGCACCTCGCGGGCGGCGGCGACCTCGCCCTTGCCCGGGAAGCTGGCGGCGAACCACACGTTGCGCTTCACGTAGTCGCTCGGCGCCATGGGGAGGACCTCCTCCACGGGGAAGCCGAGCTCGCCGACCCGGCCGGTGTCGCGGATCTCCTGGTGGAAGGTGTCCCAGGCGGTGAGCACGGGCGGCACCCAGGCGCAGCCCTGCTCGGCGAGCACGTACTTGAGCCCGGGGAAGCGCTCGAACACGCCGCTCAGGACAAGGTGGGTCATGCCCCGCTTGGAGAAGAAGGTCGTCTCGGCGAGGAACATGAAGGTGGCGGCCGAGTAGTCGCCGTAGCTCGGCGAGCCGCCGCCGGAGTGCTGGTTCACGATGACGTCGTTGGCCTGGCAGGCGGCCCAGATCTTGTCGTAGACGGGCGAGTACAGCGGCTCGATCTGCTTGGCGTCGTCGGGCACGGCCGGCAGCAGGATGCCGCCCTTCAGGCCGTTCTCGGCGGCGAACTCGATGTCCTTCACGGCCTCGTCGAGGTCGTTGAGGAAGATCTGTGCCACGCCGGCTCGCTCGTTGGGAGCCTGGGAGACCCAGTCGACCATCCAGCGGTTGTGGGCCCGGATGCCGGCGAGGCGGCGGCGGTAGTTGCCCTCGTTCGGGGGCGGGGTGAGCAGGGCGCCGGTCGGGAAGAACGGCGGCACCGTGTTGGGGAAGGTGACCTCGGCGACGACGCCGTCGGCCCGCTGGTCGGCGAGGCGCAGCTCACCGTCCCAGTTGCGGGTGCGGCCGTCGTCCTGGAGGTCGCGGAACGGGTTGGAGTACTTGGCCCGCCAGGCGTCGAACTCCTCGAGGTACTCCTTCTCGAGGTAGTCGCGGTACATGGCGTGGCTGCCGCCGGCGTGGCTGTCGGTGGAGATGACGACGTAGCGGTCGTTGTCGGTCACGGCGGTGCTCACAGATGGCTCCTGAGGTGTGGGCGCCGACCCTTCGCCGGCTCTCGAACCCCAATCTACTTATCAGTGCCAACTACTTTCGAGGGCCGAAGGTCCCTTCTCCCGTTCGCTAGGGTGCCGCCGTGGCCCGCCAGGACGATCTCCGCGACATCGACGACGCGCTCAAGCGCGTCGGTCGCATCGGGCGGGGCCGTGCCGCCACCCGCCTGCGGGCCGAGGTCTCCGGTGTCGACCTCACCAACGCCGCCGTCGGCATCCTCGGCGCCCTGCACAAGCACGGCCCCCTGCGGGCCAGCGCCCTCGCCGAGGCCGCCGACACCGAGGCGCCGCTCGTGAGCCGGGAGCTGCGCAACCTCACCGCCGACGGCTACGTCACGACCACCCCCGACCCCACCGACGGCCGGGGCCGCATCGTGGCGCTCACCCGCAAGGGGCGCAGCACCTACGAGCGATTCCGCGACGGCGCCGACCGCATCACCGCCCACGCCTTCCGCGAGTGGAGCGACGACGACATCGTCCAGTTCCGGGCGATGATGCTCCGGGTCGTCGACGACTTCTCGAGCACCGACCGCCCGGGCTGAGCCACCCGTCCGAACCCGCGACCCCCCCCCCCGGGTACCGTCGGAGCGGCGCAGGGGCGCCACGAGGAGGGGAACGATGGCCGAGCACGAGCTGGTGATCCGCAACGGCACGGTGGTCGACGGCACGGGTGCGCCCCGCCGGCGGGCCGACGTGGCCGTCGACGACGGCAAGGTCACCGAGGTCGGCGCGCGTCGACGGCACGGGCCGGCGCGAGCTCGACGCCGAGGGCCTCGTCGTCGCTCCCGGCTGGGTCGACATCCACACCCACTACGACGGCCAGGCCAGCTGGGACCCCTTCCTCAGCCCCTCCCCCTGGCACGGCGTCACCACCGTCGTCATGGGCAACTGCGGCGTGGGCTTCGCCCCCGTGCGCCCCGACCGCCACGAGTGGCTCGTCGCCCTGATGGAGGGCGTGGAGGACATCCCCGGCACCGCCCTGCACGAGGGCATCACCTGGGAGTGGGAGACCTTCCCCGAGTACCTCGACGCCCTCGCCGCCACCCCCAAGGCCATCGACCTCGGCGCCCAGGTGCCCCACGCCGCGGTGCGCGGCTACGTCATGGGCGACCGAGGCGCCGACCACGCCGAGGTCCCGACCCCCGACGAGATCGACCGCATGGGCCGCCTCGTCGCCGAGGGGGTCGAGGCCGGCGCCCTCGGGTTCACCACCTCGCGCACCGTCGCCCACAAGTCGGTCGACGGCCGCATGACCCCGAGCCTCACCGCCACCTCCGACGAGCTGCTCGGCATCGCCCAGGCCATGGGCGCCACCGGCAAGGGCGTGTTCCAGGCCGTCGCCGACCTCGACGACCTCCAGAGCGAGTTCGCCATCCTGCGCTCGATGGCCGAGACCGCCCGGCGGCCGCTGTCGATCACCACGCTCCAGCGCGCCGGCCAGCCGGTCGACGCCTACCGCCGCCTGCTCGAGCTCGTCGCCGACGCCAACCGCGACGGTGTCGAGATCCGCAGCCAGGTGGCGGCCCGGCCGGTGGGGCTGCTGCTCAGCCTCCAGGGAACGGTGCACCCGCTGCTCATGTCGGCCACCTACCAGCAGCTGAAGGCGCCTCCCCCTCGACCAGTTCGTCGCCGAGCTGCGCCGCCCCGAGGTGAAGGCCAGGGTGCTCGACGAGCTCTCCGCACCCGGCGCCAACCTGCTCGAGCGGATGACCCCGGCCTTCGCCCTCGGCAACGCCGCCCCGGTACGACCAGCGGCCCGTCCGAGGCCATCGACCTGGCCCGCGCCTACGACGTGCTGCTCGAGAACGGCGGCACCGGCGTGGTCTACATCCCGGTCATGAACTACGAGCAGGGCGACATGGCGGCGGTGCGCGAGATGCTCGTGCACCCGCTGAGCGTCCCCGGCCTCGGCGATGCCGGCGCCCACTGCACGATGATCTGCGACGCCAGCTTCGCCACCTACCTGCTCCAGTACTGGACCAGGGAGGCCCCTGCCGACCAGCGCCTCGACGTCGAGTGGGTCGTGCAGCAGCAGGCCGCCGCCACCGCCGCCACCGTCGGCCTGCACGACCGCGGCGTGCTGGCCCCCGGCTACCGGGCCGACATCAACCTCATCGACCTCGCCCGGGTCGGCATCACCAGCACGGAGATGCTCCACGACCTGCCCGCCGGCGGGAAGCGGCTGGTGCAGCGCGCCGACGGCTACCGGGCCACCATCGTGGCCGGCGAGGTCATCCGCCAGGACGGCGAGGACACCGGGGCCCTCCCCGGCCGGCTCGTCCGGGGCGCCCGGGCGCTCTGACGCCCGGGTCGCCCCCGGGTCACGACCGCATGCCCGCCATGCGCTCCGACAGGGCGCCCGCCGGCGAGCTCGGCCTTGGTCATCGAGGTCGTGACCTCGAGCCCGGCCGACCGGGCCTCCTGCAGCAGCTCGTCCTTCGTCGACGCCGCCGCCAGCGCGTCGGCGTCCATCGGGAGGCCCAGCTCCAGGCGTGCCGCCATGAACGGGGTCGCCATCTCCTCGAGCACGCTGCCGGCCTTGCGCAGCTCGGGAAGAGGTCGTTCTCCTCCTCCTCGACGTGGTGGGCGATGCCCGCCTTGGTGGACTCGAGCGCGGCACCGAAGCCGGGCTCGTCGACGAGCTCGAGCATGGCGGCCAGGCCCTCACGGGCGACGAGGTGCTCGTTCTCGCCCTCGTCGACCTCCTCCTGGCCCGTGACCGACACCATCGCCGGGTAGAGCACGCCCTCCTCGAGCTCCATGTGGGCGTTCAGGGCGGTGGCCAGCTCGTCGACCAGCGCCGTGGCCGCTCGGTGCCGTCGGCCGCCTCGATCCGGTCGAACAGGTCCTCCGCCTGCCGGTGGTCGGTCTCCAACAGCTTGGTGGGGTCCATGTCGTCGCTCCTGTCCGCCGTGAGGCGGTCGCGTGATCGGTGACACCACGCCCTACCCACTCGACCCGCCGGCCATGTCGCGCTCCGGCGGTCGCGGGCGGCACCGTCTACTCCCGCAGTGGCCGGGTAGGGGTCCGTCACACCGAGAGGGGGTCGAGGATGCCGAGGAACAGAGCGATGCCGATGAACCGATGGAACGCCAAGCGCAGAGCGCCAGTACCGCCACATCGAGCACGGCGGAGCTCCACCGGGGCGTTCCGGAGGACGAGGCGAAGGAGATCGCCGCCCGCACGGTGAACGAGGAGCGGGCCCGGGCCGGCGAGGCGAAGGGGGTCCTCTCGCACCTCGACCGACGACATCTCGTCGGGCCGCCGCGGCGGGTTGCGCTCGCACTCCGGGGCGAAGGGCCGCACCTACGACCAGCTGTACGCCGAGGCCCGCCGCAGGAACATCGCGGGGCGTTCGAGGATGAACAAGGCCGAGCTGGAGCGGGCGCTCTCACGCTGACAGGGGCGCCCGCTCGCCGGAGATCTCAGGACGGGTAGGGAACCGCCACCTCGTCGACGAGGAGGGCGGCGGTGCAGGTGCCCACGTAGCCGTCGAGGTCGAACATGTCGGCCCGGGCCAGGCCGATGCCGTCCTCGACGTACCAGGCCCGGGCGGTGACACCGGTCCACTCCCCGACCGGCACCCGGGCGAGGCTGATCGTGAGGTCGGCGTTGATCGCCGACCACCGGCTCAAGTCGAGGAAGTTGCCGCTGTTGGCGGTGAAGTCCGACGCCCAGCCAGGCGCACCGTCGGGGACGGCTCCTCGCCCGCGATCACCGGCCGGGTGGCCCGGTACCAGCTCGTGGCCTGGCCCCGGTCGCCGCCGTCGCGGGTCTCGAGCGCCCCGGCGAACCCGTTGCGGCCCTCGGGGCGGGGGTTCGGCGGCCCGCACCGCACCGAAGGGCGGGGTCTCGATCGGGGGCAGCACCGGGTCGGTGCCGGCGTCGTCGGGACCGGTCGCGGTGCGGAACCGCAGGGCCGTGGCCCGGGCGACCTCGACGCCGGCCGGGTCACGGAGGAGGGCGACCACGATCTGGAGCCGCTTCCCCTGGCGCACGATCTCGGTCTCCACCCCGAGGCGACCGAGGGGTACCGGGCCGGTGCATGTCGACGGTGATGCGGGCGATCCGCATCGGCACGAGCGTGGGCACCCGCTCGACGGCCCAGGTCAGCAGCGCGGCGGGCGTGCCGCCGTACTGGGCGTTGGAGTCCCACGGGCCCTGGGTCAGGAGGGTGGCGATCACCGCGTCGGGGCCGTCGGGGACGAACATGGCTTCCACCCCGACTTCCTAGTCGGACCGTCGACCGCCCGCCATGTGACGGATCGTCGGCGTCACGGGGGCTCAGAGGGCCAGGACCTGGTCGATGAACCACCGCTGGGAGCTCAGAGGCAGGCGTAGAGGGCGTCGAAGATCGGCCCCCACCGCGGGTCGGTGCGGTCGGGGCCCCACCAGAGGCGGTTCATGGCGTACCCGAGAGACACGCCGGCGTCGGGGTCGACGAGGGCGAGCGAGCCGCCGCTGCCGTTGTGGCCGTAGGTGCGCTCGCCGGGACCGAACGGCCACTCGGGGATGGTGTGCTCGAACCCGAGGCCGAACGCCGTCGGAAGCTCCATCACGAGGTCGTCGCCCCGCACGTGGCACCGGCCGAACTCGTCGACCAGCTCGGCGGGCGCGACGGAGAGCTCGGCCACGCTGCCCCCGGCCGCCAGCACCGAGAAGAGCCGGTCGAGACCGCGGGCGTTGGAATGCAGGTTGGCGGCGGGGATCTCCGCCCGGCGGAACGCGTCGGTGGTGCAGTGGTTCGGGTCGTTGCAGTCCGGCGGGTTGCCGAAGGCCCGAGGGCCGATCGACGTGGCGGTCCAGCGGTCGAAGAAGGTGCCGTCGGGCGAGAGGTCGACGATCAGGTCCGAGGTGCGGGCGTCGAGCGCCGCGGGCAGCGGCATCGCCAGATCGACCCCGAGCGGCGCGGCCAGCTCGGTGGCGATGATCTCGCCGACGGTCCGTCCGGTGGCCCGACGCAGCACCTCACCGATCAGGTGGCCGAAGGTGACGCCGTGGTAGCCGTGGGCGGTGCCGGGCTCCCACCACGGGCGTTGCGCGGCGAGGGCGGTGGTCATGGCCGTCCAGTCGCTGAGCGAGCCGAACGGCATGCGCTCGGCGACGGCAGGGAGGCCGGCCTCGTGGGTCAGCAGCCACCGCACGGGCAGCTGCTCCTTGCCCTCGGCGGCGAACTCCGGCCAGTAGCTGGCGACGGGCGCGTCGAGGTCGACCAGGCCCCGGGCCACGGCCCACATCGTGGCGATGGCCACGACCCCCTTGGTGCAGGAGAAGACACAGACCAGGCTGTCGCGCTCCCATGGCACCGTCGCCGCGGCGTCGAGGTGGCCGCCCCAGAGGTCGACCACGTTGCGCCCGCCGACGCTGATCGACAGCGAGGCGCCCAGCTCGAGGCCGGCGGCGAAGTTGGCCTCGAAGGCCTCCTCCACCGCGGAGAACGCGGGGTCGCAGGTGCCGCTCACAGGACGGCCGTCGCCTGGGGGTTGTGGTACTCCCGCCAGTGGGAGATCTTGTCGTCGCGGAACCGCAGCACCCCGATGTAGCGGTTGAGGTACTCGTTGCCGTTGCGCAGCACCGTGGCCTCGCTGCGGTACTCGGCGATGAGCTCGTCGGGGTCGAGGCAGTCGTGGAACCCGACGAGCTCGAGGCGGAACGAGCTGAAGAGGGCGAACGTCATGAGCTGCATCTGGTTCCAGGCCTCGAGCCCCTCGATCGGGTTCGGGATGAAGTCGGGGCCGTAGGGCAGCTCGAAGACCAGGTCGTCGGTCATCGACTGCCCGAGGTCCTCGAACCGGCCCGCCGACACCGTCTCGAGCACGGTGAGGAACCGGGCCCTGTTGGCGGCACGCCGCTCGTCGTCGTCCATGGTGGTCACCCTTTCGCGATGTCGCTGAGCACGCGGATGCAGTCCTGCTGTGAGCCGGCCGGGTCGTCGCCCACGCCGAACGGCGAGAGCACCACCTCGTCGGCTCCGGCGTCGAAGAGCTCGCGGACCCGGGCGGCGATCTGGTCCTCGTCGCCGTGGACCACGGCGGCATCGAGCATCTCGTCGGTCCATCGCCCCTTGTCGAGGGGCACGCCCGCGGCGCCGAACATGGCCCGGTAGAACGGCATCTGCGGGTAGATGCCGAGCTCGGTGGCGGCCATGGCGTGGAGCGCGTCGCGGTCGGTCCCGAGGGAGCAGGGCAGCTCGGCCACCAGGGGCGGGGTGTCGCGCCCGGCGGCGGCCGCCCCGGCGACGAGGTTCGGGCCCACGACCTCGTGGAGGTAGGGCGCAGGGCCGAGCCAGCACCAGCGCGCCGTCGGAGGCCGCGCCCGCCAACCGGGCCGTCTGCTCGCGCAGCACCCCGAGCATCACCGGCGGCGTCGGCGCGTCGGCCACGTCGAGGAAGCCCGTCACCTGGTAGCGCTCGCCCTGGTGGGAGACCTGCCCGTCGGCGAGCAGGGCCCTGACGATCTGGAGGTACTCGCGCAGGTGGCTGATCGGCCGGTCGAACGGGATGCCGTACATCGCCATCACCGGCTCGTGGCTGGGCCCGAGCCCGAGGCGGAAGCGGCCGCCGGTCGCCGCGCTGGCCGTGGCGGCCTGCTGGGCGGCGACGATCGGGTGCCGGGGCCAGGTGGGCAGCACCGCGACGCCGAGCTGGATCGAGGAGGTGGCGTCTCCGGCCAGGGCCAGGGCCATCACCGGGTCGAAGCCGAACGCGGCTCCGAGCCACATGCCGTGGAAGCCCTGCTCCTCGCTCTGCACGGCGAGCTCGCGGACGACCCGCAGGTCGCGGGTCTCGGGGAAGAGGACGGAGAGCTTCACGAGGGTGCCCCCTGGGGCCCGGCGAGGAAGCCGCCGTCGACCACGAACTCGGCGCCGTAGCAGTACGACGACTCGTCGGAGAGCAGGAACGCGACCATCGACGCCACGTCGTCGACCGTCCCCACCCGGCCGGCGGGCACCGTGCGGGCCATGACCTCGACCGGGTCGAGGCCCTCCGGCAGCCCGCCCCGGAGCATCGGCGTGTCGATCGGCCCCGGGTGGATCGAGTTCACCCGGATCCCCTTGCGGGCCAGCTCGATGGCCGCCGCCCGGGTGAGGCCGCGGAGGGCGAACTTCGACGACACGTAGCCGGCGATGCCCCACGCCCCGACGAAGCCGTTGACCGACGAGATGTTGACGATGCCCCCGCCGCCGGCCTCGATGATGGCCGGGGCGACCACGTGGATGCCGGTGTACGCGCCGATCTGGTTGACCTCGATGACGTTGCGGTAGTCGGCCACCGACGTCTTGAGGATCGAGCTGGGCTTGTTGCTGATCCCGGCGTTGTTCACCAGGGCGTTCACCTTCCCGAACGCGGCGAGCGCGGAGTCGAGCGCGGCGCGCCAGTCGTCCTCCGAGCGCACGTCGAGGTGGGCGTAGACGGCCGCCTCACCGAGCTCGTCGGCGAGGGCCTGCCCCGGCGCGTCGTCGACGTCGCCGATGAGCACCTGCGCGCCCTGGGCCACGAGGAGGCGCGCCTCCGCCGCGCCCTGGCCACCGGCGGCGCCGCTGATGATGGCGACGCAGCCTTCGAGTCGGCTGCTCTGGTCGTTCATGGGGCACTCCTCGTCGGGGACACGGCGAACTCGGGGATCAGGTGCTCCCCCACCCGGCGGATGCTGGCCAGCACCTGGTCCTGGGGAAGGTGACCGAACTGCATGAGGCACATCAGGCGACCGAAGCCCGCGTTGCGGTACTTCTCGACCTTCCGGCGGCAGGTGTCGACGTCGCCGATGATCACCGAGTCCTGGTCCTCGAGGGCCTCGTAGGCCTCGACCGGGTCGATGGGCAGGCCGAGCACCTGGCGGTTCATGAGCCGGATGATCGGGTTGGGGTCGTCGGGGTCGAGGTCGACGACGATCCGGCCGGCGTCGGCGGCGGCCCGGGCCCGGCCGGGATCACCGGCGTTGACGTTGCCGCGGATCATGTTCGTCCACACCGTCCGGGGGACCGCGAAGACCCTCGGGGCAGCGTTGACGTACCACATCGCCGCCTCGGCGGCGCGGCTGGCGATCGCTTCCTCACGGGTCTCCGTGCAGAAGACGAAGGTGAACACGGCGCGCTGGTCGTTGACGAACCGGCCCACCGGATCGACGGAGGCGGCCAGGCCGGCCTCGTAGTCGACGAGCATCGCCTCGAGGACGGACACGGGTGAGAGCAGGGTGGTGCAGAGGATGCCCATGCCGAGCTCGCCGGCCAGGCGGAAGCTGCCCGGGCTCGACACCGTCTGCCACAGCGGCGGGTGGGGCTGCTGCACCGGCTTGGGCACCAGCGTGCGCGCCGGGATGCTCAACCGCTCGGACTCCCACGTGAACTCCGGCTCGGTCCAGGCCGTCACCATCAGCCGGGCGGCCTCCTCGAGCTCGGCCAGCGTGCCGTCGGGGTCGATGCCGAACGTGGCCCACTCGGCGCCACCGGAACGGGCGAGGCCCAGCTCGACCCGGCCGTTCGAGAGGTGGTCGAGCACCGCCGCCCGCTCCGCGACCCGGAGCGGATGGTTGATCTTGAACGGGGACAGCACCCCGGCATGACCGACCCGCAGCCGCTCGGTGCGCTGGGAGATCGCGGTGTTCACCAGCTCGGGCGCGCTCGAGTAGGAGAACTCGGGGGCGCAGTGGTGCTCGACCGACCACCAGCACCCGTACCCCAGCTCGTCGGCCAGCTCGGCCTGCGCGAGCGCATCGGTGAAGGCCCGCTGCTCGTGGTCGGGCCCCCACGGGCGCGGCGCCTGGAGCTCGCTGAACAGGTCGAAGATCATCGAAGGCCTTCCGTCGCTCACAGGATCGCCACCGGGTTCACGGGGGAGCCCGTCCCACCCCCGATGTGCAGCGGGGAGACCGTGAAGAGGAACTCCCACCGCCCGGCCCGGTCGCACGCCTCGGCCAGGCGCCCGAGGTGCAGGTTGTCGAGCAGGTGGACGCCCATCCCGACCAGCAGGCACATGTGCAGCGGCATGGGCCAGGCGTGCGCCTCGGCCGGGAGGGGGTCCGAGACACCGTCGGAGCCGAGGACGGCCACGTCGCGCTCGCGCAGCCACGGCACGCACTCGGCGTGGAGCCCGGCGAGGCCGGTGCGGTCGGGATCCCACGGCCCGAGCTCGGCCCGTCGTGCGTCGCGCCCGGTCGACACCAGGAGGATGTCGCCCGGGCCCACCTCGACCCCTTGCGACGCGCACGCGGCGTCGAGCTCGTCGGGCCCCACGGCGTCGCCGGGCTCCAGCCAGCTCGTCCCGCGGTGGCGGGGGAGGTCGAGCAGCACGCCCCGCCCGACGATGCCGGCGGCGGCCGGCTCGATCGAGTTCCGCCGGGCGCCGAGGCTGGTCACGTCGCTCGCCGGGAACCCGTTCCACATCCGGCCCTCGACGAAGACGTGGCAGAGCGCGTCGACGTGCGAGACCGCCATGCCGTGGAAGGCCACACCGACGAAGTCGGCGGAGGCCTGCAGCCCCCGAGAGGCGAGCGCATCACCCGCCCGCAGCATGTGGTGCTGGGCCGGTGTCGGGTTGTCGACCGCGGGCGCCACCGGGAGCGGCCGACCGCAGGAGACGACGGTGCCGTCGCGCACCAGGGCCGCGGCCGACGCGGTGCGCTCGGCGGTCAGGAGGTTGAGCGCGCCGCGTTGGTCGTCGTCGCCCCACCGGCCCCACTGCCGGGTCGACTCGAACAGCTCGGCCACCCGTTCCGGCGCGACCCGGCCGCTCACGTCGGCCGCCGTTCGAGGTCGTCGATCCGGCTGCCGAGCACCCCGGGGGCGTACTCGATCAGCTCCACGAGCAGCCCGTCGGGATCGCGGCAGGTGCACACGCCGACGATGCCGGCCCGGCGCGCCGTCTGCACGGGCGACACGAAGGGGATCCCCCGGGCCGAGAGGTCGTCGTAGGCGGCCTGCACGTTGCGGGTCCGCAGGGCGATGATCCGCGGGACGCGGAGCTCCGGCGGGCCCTCGGGCGGTGGGTCGAGCGTGGGGGCGAGCCACTCGATGAGGTCGAGCCGGGTGTGCTCCGGGCCGTCACCGAGGCCGAGCAGCGCGCCCCGTCCCTGGGCCTCGGGCATGCCGAAGTTGCGGGCGACCATCGGGGGCCAGACCACGTCGCGGTTGTCGCGCAGGACCCGGAACCCGAGGGTCGTGTAGAAGTCGAGCGAGCGCTCGAAGTCGGTGGCGTTGACGGTGAAGTGGAAGATCGACTCGAGCCCCCAGTCGTCGCTCATGAGACCCCCCTGTCCATGTCCGCCCAGTGCGGCCGACGCAGATCGGCCTTGAGCACCTTGCCGCTGGCGTTGCGCGGCAGCTCGTCGACGACGGTGACGCCCTTCGGCAGCTTGAAGCCGGCGAGGTGCTCGCGGCCGTGCTCGCGCAGCGAGTCGAGGTCGAGCGACGTGCCCGGCGCCACCACGACGATGGCGTGCACGGCCTCGCCCCATGTCTCGTCCGGCACGCCGATCACCGCCACGTCGAGCACCGACGGGTGCCCGATCAGGGCGTTCTCGATCTCCCTCGGGTAGACGTTCTCGCCGCCGGTGACGACCACGTCGCGCAGGCGGTCGTGGATCGTGAGGTAGCCGCGCTCGTCGAGCGATCCCGCGTCGCCCGTCCAGAGCCAGCCGTCGCGCAGCGCCGCTGCGGTCTCCTCGGGCCGGTTCCAGTAGCCGAGCATCAGCTGCGGCCCGCGGGCGATGACCTCACCCACCGTGCCGGGCGGGAGCACCGCACCCCCGGGATCGACGATCCGCAGCTCGGTGCCCGGCAGGGCCTGGCCACACGAGGCCAACAGCTGGGGGCGACCGGAGACTGCGGCGCGGTGGTCGAGCTCGGTGAGGTAGGTGAGCCCGGCCGAGGACTCGGTCTGCCCGAAGCCCTGGTAGAAGTCGCAGCCGAACACCTCCATGGCCCGCAGCAGCGTGGGCTCGGCGATGGCGGAGCCGCCGTAGGCCATGGCCCGCAGCGCCGGGTAGGAGCGGTCGGCGACGTCGTCCACGGTGGTGAGGCAGGCCTGGATCATGGCCGGGACCAGCGTGGTGAGGGCGATGTCGTCGTCGGCCAGTGCGTCGACCACGGCCCGGGGGTCGAAGCCCTTCTGGATGACGAGGCACCCACCGCCCGCGACGCAGGAGAACGCAGTGATGACGGCGGCGGCGTGGAAGAGGGGCGCCACGATCAGCCAACGGTCGCCCGGCTCGACCGCGTACGCAGAGCCCGGCGCTGACCTGCGCGCAGTTGGTGACGACGCTGCGGTGGGTGAGCAGCACACCCTTGGGGAGGCCGGTCGTGCCGCTCGTGTACATCTGGTAGAGCACGTCGTCGGGTCGACCCCGATGCTCGAGCTCGCCGTTCGGGCTCCCTTCGAGCCAGGCCTCGACACCGCACCACCCCTCGGGCCCGCCCTCGCCGACCGCCACCCAGGTCTCGACGTCGGGGAGCGATGCGCGGAGCGGCCCGAGCCGCTCGCACAGCTCGACATCGGCCATCACCGCCCGGGCACCGCTGTCGCCCACGATGAAGCTCAGCTCACCCGCGGTGAGCCGCGGGTTCAGCGGGACCAGGACCACCCCGACCCTCGAGGCGGCGTAGTACACCAGCGCGTGGTCGATGCCGTTGAACCCGACGTAGGCCAGCCGGTCGCCCGCCTGGAGCCCGGACCCCACCATGGCGTCGGCCATCCGTTCGGCCCGGTGACCGGCCTCGGCGTAGGAGAGGGACTGGTCGCCACAACGGGCGAAGCACGAGTCCCCCCGAGACCTCGCGTAGTACTCGAAGCGGTCGTGCAGCAGCATCGTTGCGCCCTGCCCCCCGGCGAGCTCGGGCGGTGAGCCGCCCCGAATGGCGCGAACCCTATACCTCGACAACTCCCGGGGTCGGTCCGTTCGAACCCGGCACAGCAGGCCGGGGCCGGTCTCCTGGGGACGTCGCGAGGGACCAGGGCCGCCGGCCCACGGCACGGGCGCGGGCGGTCCCGCCCGCACCGTGGGACACTGCGACCCATGTGGTTGGGATGGCAACCCGCGCTGGCGATGGCCGTGGTCCTGCTCGGCGCCGGCCTGGCGGCCCGTCGCCGTCCGGGGCGCGTCGCCGCCGTGGGGGCGATGGCCCTCGAGGCCGCCCTCGTCCTCACCCTCTACGCCGCCTGGCGCTTCGTGATGGCGCTGCGCTCGACCCGCCTCGACGAGGGCCTGGCCCACGGCCGCACCGTCTTCGACATCGAGAAGGCCCTGCACATCGGCAACGAGGCCGAGATGGCCCGCTGGCTGGTCGACCATCCGGCGATCGCCCACCTGGCCAACGGCTTCTACGCCACGGTGCACGCCCCCGCCCTGCTGATCTTCCTGGTGTGGCTCTTCCTGCGCCACCGCGACCACTACCCGAAGGTGCGCAACACCGTCGCCCTCGTCACCGGCATGTGCCTGTTCATGCACTGGTTCCCGGTGGCCCCGCCTCGCATGTACCCCGAGCTCGGGTTCGTCGACGTGGCCCGCACGTTCGGACAGTCGGTCTACGGCCCCGTGGGCCAGGGCATCTCCAACCAGGTGTCGGCGCTGCCGTCGCTCCACGCCGGGTGGGCGCTGATCATCGCCTTCGGGGTGATCGTGGCCAGCCCCAGCCGGTGGCGCTGGTGGATCGTGGTCCACCCGGTGGTGACCATGGTCGTGATCGCCGCCACCGCCAACCACTGGTGGCTCGACAGCATCGCCGCGGCCGCCCTGCTCGGGGTGGCCCTCGCCGCCCAGCGGGCGATCGCCCGGATGCAGGCCCGGGGCCGCGCGGCCCTTCCGGTGGCGTCGGAGGAACCGGAGCCGGTCGACCTCACCGAGCCGATACCCGGCCCGGGGGCCCTCGAGCCCGCCCCGGCCTGACCGGCAGCTACCAGAGGGACTGGCCGCGGGCCTCGCGGAACAGGCGCCGGGCGTCGGGCATCGAGTGGTTGTCGTGGTCCTCGCCCCAGGCGGTGACGCCGTCGAAGGTCCACTCGGTGAGCCCGTTGATCGTGAACAGGTTCGGGTTGATCAGGAAGGCGATCGAGTTCTGCAGCCGGCCTTCGGCGTGGAGCTCGCGGCCGAGCTCGTCGACGAGGTCGAGGGCGACCAGCACCGGGAAGCCCTCGCCGTTGCGCTCGACGACCTCGCGGGTGCCGCTGGCGACCTTCGACGACACGCCGTCGCGCAGGACGTAGCCGTGGATGGCGATGCACCCCGTGCCGAAGTCCATGGTGATGGCGTGGAAGGCGTCGCGGTCGGAGGCGGTGGCGTAGCTGTAGCCGCCGCGCATGCTCCCGCCGCCGTGGATGCCCTGGCCGAACTGCGGGCGGGGGCCCCACGAGCGGTCGCGGAAGCCGTAGCTGTCGACGGCGATCTCCTCGCCGTGCAGGACGATGGTGCCCTGGTAGCGACACGGCTGATCGACGTGGCTCTCGCCCAGCATGTTGGGCGGGAGCACCCCGGTGACGGTGAGGTCGACGTGGATCTCGTCGCCGCCGTCGGGGTCGTCGTAGCCGATCTTCCACTGGCGCTGCGGCTCGACGCACCGGTAGCGGATGCCGTTGGCCAGCTCGAGGTCGGTGAGTCGGGCGTCGGCCGGCAGCGGCAGGTGCCAGAACTGCTTGGCGTAGACGCAGGTCTCGGGCCGCTCGTGGTGGCCGTCCCAGAAGAAGGCGCCACCGGCGGCCACGCCCTGGTTCTGCTTGAAGTACGGGTAGAGCTGCCCCGACAGCCCCCGCTCCGGGACCGTGAAGGTGAACCAGCAGGTCTCGGTCCACTCCGGGTCGTCGGTCGTGGGCGCGTGGAACTCGTCGTCGGGGTGCATCTCCGCCATGGCCGGCAGCCTCAGGCGAGGGCGCTGAAGTCGGCCTGGCCCGTGGTCATCGCCGCGGTGAAGCCCGAGTCGACGAGGAGGTTGACGCCGTTGATGAAGGCGGAGGCGTCGGAGCCCATGAAGGCCAGCGGAGGGGCGATGTCCTCGGCGACGGCCATGCGGCCGTTGCCCTGCACGTCGACGCTCCAGTCGATGACCTTGTCGCCCATGTCCTGACGGAAGTCGACCATCAGCGGGGTGTCGACCGGGGCCGGGCAGATGCTGTTGACGCGGACGCCCCTGCGGATGGTCTCGTGCGACTTGCGCATCACGTAGACCTGCATGAGCTCCTTGGAGAAGCTGTAGACCTCGGCCTGGGCCGGCTCGCTGGCCTCGGCGGCGGCGAGGAACTCGTCCCAGTCCTCGATGCCGAGCAGCTCGTTGATGACCTCGAGGTGGGCAGGCCAGCCGTTGCCGGCCATGGAGGCGGTGTAGACGACGGTGCCGCCGGCGGGGATGAGCGGGAGCAGCGCGTCGGTGAGGCGGCGGGAGGCGGCCACGTTGACGGCGAGGCAGGTGCCGATGCCGGAGCGGGCGGCCACGCCGGCGTTGGAGAACAGCACGTCGACCGGGCCCTCGATGCGGGCGACCGCGGCGTCGAGCGAGGCCTTGTCGGCCAGGTTGACCTCGATGAACGAGTCGACCGGGCCCGCGGGCTCCTTGATGTCGAGCACGGTGACGTGGGCCACGCCCAGCTCCTTCACCAGTGAGACGAGTGCCGCCCCGATGCCGGTGGCGCCGCCGGTGACGACCACGCGCTTGCCCTCGTAGCTGAACAGGTCCCCCATGGAACCGACCCCCTGGTGCAGTCCGATGCCGCCCGATCGGGCGGCCCGCGGCGAACCTACGAGCGGCCCTCAGGCATGTCAACATGCGCCGATGGACATCACCCGCCTGGGGAGCGCGCTGGGGGCCCGGGTCGACGGCCTCGACGTCACCGCACCCCTCGACCCCGCCACCGTCGACGGCCTCTCCAAGGCGCTGCTCGACCACAAGGTGCTCGTCGTCCCGGCTCTGGACATGACCCCGGAGCAGCACATGGCGCTCGGGCGCGCCCTCGGCGAGATCGAGGTGCACGCCTTCTTCCCGAACCTCGGCGAGGGCTACGAGCAGGTCAGCGTGCTCGACTCGGCCCAGGGCAACACGGCGAGCATGTGGCACACCGACGAGTCGTTCCTCCCCCACCCCCCGATGGGCACGCTCACCCACGCCAAGGTGCTGCCCGCCGTCGGGGGCGACACGCTCTTCTGCAGCACCACCGCGGCCTACGAGGCCCTCTCGCCCAACATGAAGCGCTACCTCGAGGGCGTCACCGCGGTGCACGACCTGGCCAGCATCGCCCTGCTGCGCAACCGGTACGGGGCGCCGTGGGGGCAACTGGCCGACGCCGTCGCCGAGGAGCGCTGGACCCGGCACCCGGTGGTGCGCACGCACCCCGAGACCGGCGAGAAGGGCCTGTTCGTGAACCCGACCTACACCCGGTTCATCGACGGCCTGCCTCCCGACGAGGGCGACACGATCCTGCCGTTCCTCATCCGCCACCAGGCGAAGGAGGCCTTCACCTACCGGCACCGCTGGGCCGAGGGCGACCTGTTGATCTGGGACAACCGCTCCACCATGCACATGGTGCTGAACGACTTCGAGGGCCACCGCCTCATGTACCGCGTGTCGGTCGTCGGCACCCCGGAGCGCTGAGGCCCTGACCCCCGGGAGATCCGGGCCGGGAACGGCTAGGTTCGACGGTCGTTGACCGTGACAACCACCGGTCCCGATTCGAGCATGGGGGAACAGAGATGACGTACCCGTTGGAGCCCGCCGGCGTGAACGACTACCCGGTGAAGGTCGGCAGCATGCTGCTGACCCTCGTCGACCCGAACCCCGGGTTCGAGTCGGCGTACAACCGCTGGTACGAGCGCGACCACTACTACGCCGGCTGCATGGTCGGCCCCTGGCAGTTGGCCGGCAGCCGCTGGGTGGCGCCCCGCAGCCTGAAGGACCTCCGCTGGCCCGAGGGTGACACCGCGGTGGCCAACCCCACCGATGCGGGCTCCTACGTCGCCATCTACTGGATCGAGCAGGGTCACCACGACGAGTGGAACGAGTGGGGCCAGACCCAGGTGGCGTGGCTCTACTCCAACGGCCGCGGCTTCCCCGAGCGCAAGCACACCCACACCACCCTGTTCGACCACGTCGGTGCCGCCTACCGCGACGCCGATCCCGTGCCGGTGGAGCTCGCCCTCGACCACGCGTACGACGGCATCGTCGTGGCCTGGTTCGACGCCCGAGAGGGCAACACCGCCCGATCGGTGCACGCCACGCTCAGCGAGGGCCTGCTGCCCGAGCTGCTCGACGGCTCCTCCATCGAGATCGCCTCGTCGTGGACCCCGGTGGAGACGCCTCCCACCGACCAGCCGATGGACCTCGGCTCCCCCGCCGGTGGCCCCGAGCGCCTCGTGCAGATCTTCTTCCTCCACGGCGACGTCACCGAGGCCCTGGCCGGGCTGCGCACCTACACCGACGCCGTGGCCGAGGCCGGCCTCGCCGACGTGCACCTGGTGGCGCCGTTCTTCCGCACCGTCGTCGGCACCGACACCTACGTCGACGAGCTCTGGTAGGCACCACCGTGGACGCCCCGACCACGCCCCCGGACCCCTTCGCCCCGGCCACGCTCGGGCCGCTCACCCTCAAGAACCGCTTCGTGAAGGCGGCCACCTTCGAGGGCGTCACCCCGAAGGGCCTCGTCACCCCGGAGCTCATCGACTACCACCTGCGCCCCGTGAGGGGCGGGGTGGCGATGACCACCCTGGCCTACCTGGCCGTGGCCCCCGAGGGCCGCACCGACGACGGCTGCATCTGGCTGCGGCCGGCGGCGGTGCCCGGGCTCCGGAAGTTCGTCGACACCATGCACGACGAGGGCGCCCTCGTGGCCGGCCAGATCGGCCATGCCGGGCCGGTGGCCAACGCCGCCAAGAACGGCGTGCCGTCGCTGTCGGCCTCGCGTGAGGTCAACCCGATCTCGATGAAGGTCACCCGGTCGATCACCGAGACCGAGATCGAGCGGGTCACGATGGACTACGCCCGCGGCGCCCAGCTGATGGCCGAGGCCGGCTTCGACTCCATCGAGATCCACCTGGCCCACAACTACCTGCTGTCGTCGTTCCTCAGCCCGAAGTTCAACCGCCGCAAGGACAGCTGGTCGGGCAGCCTCGAGAACCGGGCCCGCTTCGCCCGCCAGGTCGTGGCCACCGTCCGCGAGGCGGCACCCGCCCACATGGCGGTCACCGCCAAGATCAGCCTCGACGACGGCGTGCCCGGCGGCTTCGACGTTCCCGACAGCGTCGAGTTCGCCCGGATGCTCCAGGCCGACGGCCACCTCGACGCCATCGAGATGACCGGCGGCTCGTCCCTGGCCAACCCGATCTACCTCTTCCGGGGCGACGCTCCTCGTGAGGACTTCGCCAAGGCCATGCCGCTGCTCGGCAAGATCGGCTTCAAGCTGGCCGGCAAGAAGTTCATGCCCTCGTACCCGTTCGAGGAGGCCTACTTCCGCGACAAGGCCCTCATGGTCCGCGAGGCCGTCGACATGCCGCTGATCTTCCTCGGCGGCATCAACAACCTCGCCACCGTGCAGCAGGCCATGGCCGACGGCTTCCAGTTCGTGGCCATGGGCCGGGCCGTGCTGCGCGAGCCCGACCTCATCAACCGGATGCAGGAGGGCTCCCAGACCGAGGGCAACTGCATCCACTGCAACCGCTGCATGGTCTCCATCTGGAGCGGCAGCCGCTGTGTCGTCGACTTCCCCGATCCCATCGTCGCAGGAGCACCGGTCGCATGAACCCCGAGCAGGTCGCCGAAGCCGTCCCCATCGACGCCCTCCAGGCCTGGGTCGACGCCAACGTCGAGGGTGCCTCCGGGCCGCTCGTCGTCAGCCACCTCTCGGGCGGCTCGTCGAACCTCACCTTCCGGGTGCGCGACGACGCCAACGACTGGGTGCTGCGCCGCCCGCCGCTCGGGCGGCTGTTGGCCACGGCCAACGACATGGGCCGCGAGTACCGCGTGCAGGAGGGCCTCGGCCGCAGCGACGTGCCGGTGGCCACCACCGTCGCCATGTGCGACGACCCCGACGTGCTGGGCGTGCCCTTCTACCTGATGACCTTCGTCGAGGGCACCGTCTACTCCGACGCCGACGCCGTCACCGGCCTCGACGAGGCCCAGGCGCTGGCCGCCACCGAACGAGCTGATCGACGTGCTGGCCCGGCTCCACGCCGTCGACTACGAGGCCGTGGGCCTCGGCGGCCTGGGCAAGCCCGAGGGCTTCCTCCAGCGCCAGATCACCCGATGGACCGGCCAGTGGGAGAAGTCGAAGGACCACGAGATCCCCGCCATCGACGAGCTCGCCCGGCGCCTCGAGCGCTCGGTGCCCGCCCACACCGACTCGTCGGTCGTGCACGGCGACTACAGCTTCAACAACACCATGTGGAGCAACGACGACCCCACCCGCATGGTCGCCATCCTCGACTGGGAGATGTCGACCCTCGGCGACCCGCTCACCGACCTCGGCATGGTGGCCGTCTACTGGGGCGAGGCCGGCGAGATGATGTGGCGCAGCCGGCGAGCCCCAGCCCCACCGGCTGAACCCGGGGTTCCCCGGCGTCGACCACCTCATCGCCCGCTACGAGGCCGCCAGCGGCCGCTCGGTGCGCGACATCGACGTCTACCGGGTGCTCGCCGTGTTCAAGCTGGCGATCATCGTGGAGGCAACCTCGCCCGCATCCGCGCCGCCAACCCCGACGAGGACCACAGCGGGCGGAGCCAGCTCGTCGACGAGCTCGCCGCCCTGGCCCTGCAGATCGCCGACGACTCGTCGGTGGCGAGCCTCCGCGGCGCCTGAGCCCCAGTCGGCCCGGGCGGCGCAGGGCGCTCAGGGGCCGGTGACCGGGCGGTCCTCGGTGAACTCGACCTGGAGCTCGCGCTGGGCGAGGCGCCAGCCCGCGTCGGTGCGGCGGTACTGGTCGAGGTAGCGGATGGCCATCACGTAGTCGAGCTTCCCGCTGCCGTCGTCGGCATCGTGGATGTGGTGGGCCAGGCAGTAGGTCTCACCCGTGCCGGTGTCGCCGTCGAGCTCGACGTAGTGGTTGGCGACCACGTGCAGGGTGACGTCGTAGCGCCCGAGCCCGGCGAACGCGGCGGCGATCTCGTCGGGCCCCGTGCGCATGCGCACCGGCTCGGCCTGGCCCCGGTTGCAGATGCGCAGGACCCCGTCCGGGGTGAAGCACGCGCCCGCGGCCGGGCCGTCGACGCGGTCGGCGGCGCGGGCGTAGTCGTCGACCAGCCGGCGGATCGCCAGCCGGTCGGCCAGTTCGGCCAGGTCGAGCTCCGCCATCAGCCGACCGCCTGGAAGGTCCAACCCGGGAGCAGGCCGAGGTCCGAGCAGAGCTTCGGGGCGAAGATCCACTTGCCGAGGAACTTGTCGGCACCGGGTTCGGAGGCGAGCCAGGCCACGACCTTGCCGGTGGCCTCGGCGGGCTCGCTGCCGAAGCCCTCGGAGTACTCGTCGTCGGCCTTGATGGCCTTGCGGGCCTCCGTGACCACGTTGCCGGGGTCGACGTTGAACGCCTTGACACCGGCGGCGCGATGGTCGGCGTTGATGCCGCCGGCCACGCGACCGAAGGCCGCCTTCGACGCCGAGTAGAGGATGCCCCAGCCACCCTCGCCGGCCGGAGCCGGAGGGTCGAGGCGGGCCGAGCCCGACACCATGTTGATCACGGTGCCGCTGCCCCGCTCGAGCATGTGGGGCAGCACGGCCTGGATGAGCAGCACCTGGTTGATGAAGTTGCCGGTGAACATGTTCATCATCGACTCCGCCGTGAGGTCGGCGACCTTGTCGAGGGTGCCCACGCCCTTGTAGATGGCGTTGTTGAACAGCACGTCGATGCGGCCCCACTCCTCGAGCACGGTGGCCGGCAGGGCCAGCACGGCGTCGAGGTCCATGAGGTCCATGGGCACGATGAGGGCCCGCTGGCCGAGCGCCTCGATCTCCTCGGCCGTGCGCTCGAGGCTGCCGGGCACCACGACGTGAGCGGTCTCGCCGGCGACGGACTGGGTCTCGGAGGTGCCGGAGCCCTCCTTGACGGTGCGGGCGCTGACGACGACGTCGAAACCGGCCTCCGCGAGCGCGAGCGCGCCGGCGCGGCCGATGCCACGGCTGGCGCCGGTGACGATGGCGACGGGTGAGTCGGACATGTGTGTTCCCCCTTGTTCGGGGGCGACCCTACCCGGGTCGGCCGGGGCCGATCGGCGCCCGACGGCGGCTCAGCCTCCGCCGACCGACCAGTGCCAGGGCTCGCCCGGCAGGTTCACGAAGCCGTAGCTGGCGGCGTTGCCGACCATCCAGCGGTAGGCGCCGTCGGAGGTGCGCAGGGTGTGGCCGTCGATGGTGAAGTCGACGGCGAGGCCCTGCTCGTGCTTCGAACGGCCGGGGATGGCCGTCGGGGGCGAGCACTGCTCAGGCGGCATCTGGTAGACGGCGTAGTCGCTGGTGCCGCAGTTCGCGCGCCGGAGGGCGATCTGCCCGCTGGAGTCGCGGTAGCCGCTGCCGCCGAGCGTGTAGCCCGCGGCGGACGCGGCGTTGAGCAGCGAGGCCAGCTGGCCGGCGATGGACGACGCCACGGTGATGCCACCGACGGTGGAGAGGCCGGGTCGGGTGATGACGGGGCTCACCGTGCCGCCACCGCCACCGCCACCGCCGCCACCGCCACCGCTGCTGCCGGAGCCGCTGCCACTGCTGGAGCTGGCCTTGACCCGGGCGGCGAGCGCGGCCTGCTCCTGCTGGAGCTGGGCGGAGAGCTGCGAGTCGAGGGTGCTCAGGGCGGCCGACTCGGCGAGCTTGTCGTTGATGCGGGCACTGACCTGGTTGGCCACCTGCTGCTGCTGGAGGAGGGCGGAGTCGTAGCCCGCCTTCTTCTGGGCCAGGGCGTCGCGCTGGGCGGCGGCCTCGGCCCGGGCGGCCTCGGCCTCGGCCTTGAGGTCCTCGAGGCGCTGCTTCTCGGCCCGGAACTCGTCGACGACGTCGAGCTTGGCGCCGCTGGTGGCGTCGATGAGCGCCTGCTTGGCCGAGGCGTCGTTGGCCGAGCTCTCGCGGAACACGTCGAGCGCCTTGTCGCCCTGCGGGTCGACGTAGGCCTCGACGGCAGCGGCGACGACCTGGCTGCGGAGGGCCTCGATGTTGGCCTGGGCGCTGGCGGCGTCGCGCTCGGCCTGGTCGGCCCGGGCGGTGGCGGCATCGACCTGGGACTGGGCGTTGTTCATGGCCGCCTGGGTGGAGCTGACGTTGGCCTGGAGGTCGGCGAGGGCGGCGTCGAGCTGGGAGTCGGTGGCCTTGAGCGTGTCGATCTGGGCCGCCACCTCGGCCTTCTTGCGCTTGACCTCACGCTGGTCGCTGGACGTGTCGGCGGAGGCACCCGAGCCGGGGAGCACGGCGAGCAGGCCGACGAGCAGCGCGCCGGAGGCGGCGATCAGCTTGGTCGTGCGGCGGCGGCCGGATGCGGGCATGCCGGGTGCTCCTGGGCGGTCGACGAACGGGCGAGGAAGAGAGCGGGTGGCCGACTGCTCGGGCCCCGAGGGGCCTTCCGGGCGGTCGTAACGCTTTTGCAATGTAGCGCGGCCGCCTCCGGGCCCGGTGGACACCGCCGACAGCACGGGTGAAGAACCCCTCTGAACTGGGGAAATGCTGATCGGACGGAGGAAGGTGGGGCTGCCGGACCCGCCGCGGCCGTTACGAAGCCGTCAAACCATCGGCCCCCGGCGTCGGGGCTCAGCTGCGCACCAGGAGCGGGTCGGCGAGGGCCAGCCCCTTGCCGCCGACGTCGAGGAGGCGCCCGGCCAGACCGGGGTGTCGCTCGTCGACGAGGTTGGCCATGATGTCGAGCACCAGCTCCATGGTGAACCCGGTGGAGAGGGCGAGGGCCAGCAGGGTGCGCAGCAGCTTCGGCCGGCCGATCACCCAGGCGAAGCGGCGGGCGGTGGCGAAGAAGGGGTCGTAGTCGCGGGCCAGCACGGCCTGGTAGGTCGCGGGGGCGATGTTGGGGAGCTCGAGGAAGGCCTCGGCGGCGTGGCGGCCCGACTCGAGGGCGTAGTCGATGCCCTCGCCGTTGAACGGGTTCACCAGACCGGCGGCGTCGCCCACGGCCACCCAGCCGGGGCCGGAGCGGCGCTCGACGTGCATCGGCAGGCGCCACGCCCGGGGGCGGGCGGTGAACTCGCCGAGCCCCCACGACTCCCCCACCTGCGCCATGTAGGCGTCGAGCATGGTGTTGAGGTTGAGGTCCTTGAAGTTCTTCATCGTCGACAGGGCACCGACGCCGATGTTGACGATGCCGTCGCCGGCGGGGAACACCCAGCCGTAGCCCGGGACGATCTGGCCGTCAGGGCCCTCGACGGTGAGGCAGGCCTCCATGTAGCGGTCGTCGGACCGGGTGGAGGGGGCGTAGGCGCGGATCGCCAGGCCGAACGGCGAGCTCTCGACGCGGGTGGCACCGAGCAGCCGGGCGGCGGCCGAGCCGGCGCCGGAGGCGATGACGACCATGTCGGCGCGGACCTCGGTGGTGCCGGCCCGCACGCCGACCACGCGGTCGCCGTCGAGCACCGGCTCGGCGGCGGTGTGCTCCCGCAGGTCGGCACCGGAGTCGACGGCCTCCTGCATGACCATGGCGTCGAACTCGGCCCGGGGGGCGACGGCGCCCACCGGCGGGAAGGCACCGTCGGGCCAGCGGACCTCACGGATGGTCTTGCCCGCCTGCACCCGGAGCCCGTCGATGCGGTGGAACCGGGAGACGTCGAGCCCGAGGCGGTCGAGCTCGGCGATCGCCCGGGGGGTCAGGCCGTCGCCGCAGGACTTGTCGCGGCCGCGGGCGGCCTTCTCGAAGAGCACGACCTCGGCGCCGCCGCGCGCCAGCCACGCGGCAGCCGCAGCCCCTGCCGGGCCGGCCCCGATGACGGCGACATCGCAACGCTCCATGGGTGGATTCTCGCCCGCGACTCGCCGGGATCCCTCATCGGGACCCGTGCCGTCCGTCGCACCTGTCGGGGTCAGCCCTGGGGCAGCAGCGCCTTGGGCACGACGACGTCGAGCTCGTCGAGGGTCCATGGCGGGTTGGTGCGGTGGTCGCCCCGATAGGCCATGTGGTCGACCTCGTAGCGGGTCCAGGTGCCGACCTCACCGCCGGCCGCGTGGAGGACCTGGCCGGTGACACCGTCGGCCGCGTCGCTGCAGAGCCACGCCACGATCGGCGCCACGTACTCCGGCGGCGGGGTGTTCACGTAGGCGTCCCACTCGGCCTCGGTGATGGCGCCGTCGGCCCGCAGCTGCTCGAACGTCGGGCCGGGCCACGGCGTGGAGGCGGGTGCCGGCGCCGGGCGAGAGGCAGTTGGCCGTGACGCCGGTGGTGGCGTTCTCGAAGGCGATGGCACGGGTCATGGAGATGACCCCGCCCATGGCCGCGGCGAAGATCGGCTGGCCGAGCAGCCCGGTGGCGCCGTGGGACGTGGTGGTGATGATGCGGCCCCAGCCCCGCTCCTGCATGCCGGGCAGGGCAGCCCTCGTGAGCCAGAACTTCTGGTGGAGGAACAGGGCCATGAACCGCTGGTAGGTGTCGTCGTCGGCGGCCAGCGTGCCGTCGATGATCGCCCCGGCGCAGCCCACGACGATGTCGAGCTTCCCGTAGGTGTCGATGGCGGTCTGCACGGCTGCGGCGCAGCCCTCGGGGTCGGCGACCGAGTCGTAGTTGGCGGTGGCGGTGCCGCCCTCGGCCACGATGCCGGCCACCGTCGAGTCGGCTGCCTCCGAGCTGCGCCCGGTGGCGAACTCGTCGGTGCCGAGGTCGTTGACCACCACCGACGCGCCGTGGCGGGCCAGCGCCTGGGCGCAGGCCTGGCCGATGCCGTTGCCGGCCCCCGTGACGAGCGCGACGCGCCCCTTCAGTCGATCCGAGCTGTCGCTCACGCTGGTTCCCCCTCGTCGCCGCCACCCAGGTGCGCTCCCCCCGGAGCGGTGGCGGTCAGTCGGCAGTCTCCCAGCCCCGCCTCACCCCCGCCACGGATCCGACCCGGAACGATCACTACGCTCCACCCGTGGCTCTGGTGGCGGTTGGACTCGCGGTGATCGCCCTCCTCGGCGGGTACACGGTCACCAGGATGCTGAAGGACCCCGAGGACACCCGCTATCGGGATCCGCGGGAGATGTACGTCTCGCGCACGGCCCTCGTCTTCCTGGTCGTCCCGGTGGTGCTCCTCGTCTCCGGGCACTGGCAGGGGGCGATCGCGGTCACCCTCTTCATCCCGGTGATGCTCTGGCTGGCGAAGATGAACCGTGACTACCAGCGCGAACGACTGCGCAAGCGCCGCTGACGATCACCGGGTCGGGAGCGCTACGCCGTCTGCGTCGCCACGAACGGCAGGGTCACGACCCCGCACTCGTTCGTGCCCTGGGTGCACACGCGGAGGTTGACGGCGATGGCATCGGTCGGGCGCATGAACTCGTAGTAGGCGAGGATCGAGGCCCCCGGGGCCGTCGTGGTGACGGGCACCGAGGTGTTGGCATCAGACGGCAGTGATCCGGATGATGTCTCGAGGGTCGCCTCCAGGGGAAGGACCGCTCCCGGCGATCCTCCCGTGGCCTGCACCACCACCGAGAGCTCGCCGAGACCGCCGATCCGAGCCCCGACGATCTGGTAGGTGTCGCCGCCGAAGGTCGCCGTCCCGGCCGGGCCGACCACCTGACCGTCGATCGGCACCGATGCCACGGAGAACGATGTGATGAGGTCGCCGTCGAACACGAAGTCCGTGAACGCCCGGTACATGCCGACCAGCGGGTAGCTCATGATCACGGTCTCGCTCTGCCGCTGGACGTTCTCGGCACCGGGGGCCTCACCGGCTTCGCGTCGGACCTCGTCACGCAGCCGCTCGACGTCGACGTACAGCGCCGCCGGTGACCCCGGCACGGTCGAGCGGGCTGCCGCGTCGACACCTTCGGGGGTGTGGGCGGTGACACCACGGACGAACTCGAGCTCGACGTCCGCGCCCGTCGCGGCCTCGGTGGTCGACAGCGCCGACGTCGGCGCCGTTCCGGGCTCCGGGGAGCCGGACGACGTCGACGAGCTGCACGCACCAGCGGACAGCAACGTCACCGCCAGCGCCAGCCCCATGACTCTCCGCCGCATCGTCGGGAGCATAGCCAGGCCACTCTCCCGCCCTCAGCCCATCACCGGGTCCGGGTGGTCCCCTCGCCCCCGGCCCATGGAGGCGAGACTCCGCCCCGCCACGGGCCGGCCGGTGACACTTGCGACTGGGTCAGCCGGTGTCGAAGAGGTCGCCCTGGGTCGTGGCCTCGGGGGGTGGTGTCGGTTCGGCGTCGCCGTGGAGGAGGGTGAGGTCGGGCGGGTCGGTGCCGCCGGTCGGGCTCTCGTCGGGGAGGGATGAGCCTGCGTTTCCCGTTGGGGAGCCTCGGCCCGAAGGTGTAGCCCTGGTGGGTCTTGAGGTCGTGGTGGTGCCCGCACGGGGAGGCGAGGTCGGGGAGGCGTGGTGATCTTCGTGTCGGCCCAGTCGGCGACGTGGTCGATCTCGAGGCGGGCCGGGTTAGGTGCATCCGTCGATCGAGCACTCCCCGGCGGAGAACCACTCCAGCGCGGTCTTCTGCAGCACGGTGGGCTTGCGGCCGAGGTGGACGACCTTGTCGATCTCGGTGCCCTTCGTCGACACGGCGGCGACGAAGGCGTCGCCGTCGATCATCCGCCACGCATCCGCGACCGGGATCGGGCCCTGCCCGGCGATCTCGCACACCTCACCCGGCAGCCACCGACCCGCGGTCGAGGGCGGTGAGGTCGACCCGCACGATCATCTTGGCGAACGACCAGTCCTCGACCATCTCGCCGGTGTCGTCCGCCCTGTCAGCGTCGCTCCGGGTGCTGAGCGAGCGCTGGGAGCGGCTCGGGAGGTCGGCCAGTGCGGCGAGGGCGTCGGCGGCGTAGGCCTCCGCCGGTTCGCGCAACCCGGCGCTGCGGGCGTCGTGGAAGATGCGGTCCTTGTTGGCGTCGATCAACGCCATCAGGCGGGCGTGCTGGGCCGGTTCGAGCAGCCAGTGCCCGTAGCCCATGCCGTCGGCGTCGGTGCCGGTGCGCAGCATCCGCTTCTTGTGGAGGCGCTCGGCCTTCTCGCTCCGCGGTCTCGGGTGACGCGGCGGCGACGATGCGCGCCGCGTCGTTCTCGGTCTCCTTCGTCGACCGACCCCGCAGCGGCGGCCAGGAGCTCACGCCCGGCGTCGGGGTCGACCGCCTCGGCCGCGCCGATCGCCTTCGCCTCACGCGTCGAGACCTTCCCGGCCTTCAACGCCTCGAACGTGTCCGGCGCGGCCTCGACCGTCTCGGCGGCCTGTAACAGCCGCACCGCGTCACCCAACCCCATGCCGGTCACGTGATCCAGCCAATGGGCGGCGGAGCGGTGACCGCCCCGCTTCCACAGATCGGTCTGGGCCACCCGACGAGCCGCCAACGCCACCCCCGCCGACGCCAGATGCTCCAACCGCGAGAACTCCGCGACCAGCTCCAAGCGCGTCACGAGCACCCGTCAGACCCGGGTCGAAACCATCGACCAACGACGGCAACGGAATCGACGACGGACGCGGCCTCCCGGCCCCGCCTCCCGTATCGATCTCGCCCCGTGGATCGCCCCGTCGAACCCATACGACGAACCCTATTCAGGGGGTGTGACAGTCGATGCGGGCGGGGCCGCCACCCGTGGTCAGCGGCGGCGGAGGTGGGCGTGCTCGAGTTCGGGCGGCGTGGCGAAGCGCACGTCAGCCGGGTTGAGGTCGGTGCCGGGCGGCACGATCTCGTCGATGCGGTCGAGCACGTCGCCGCTCAGCACCACGTCGGCACCGGCGAGCAGGTCGTCGAGCTGTTCCGGTGTCCGGGGCCCGATGATCACCGAGGTGATGGCCGGGTGCGCCCGCACGAACGCCGTGGCCAGGTGGGTGAGCGGCATCCCGGCCTCGGCGGCCAGCGCCGTCAGCGCCTGCGTGGCTTCGAGCTTCGCCTGGTTGCCGGCGATCGAGAGGTCGAACGACTGCGGCGCCTGCGCCGAGCGGTGGCTGCCCGTCACGTCGGCCCGACCCGACAGCCAACCGGCACTCAGCGGGCCGTAGCTGAGCACGCCCATGCCGTAGCGCTGGGCCACCGGCAGCACGGCGCCCTCGATCTCGCGGGAGAGGATCGAGTAGCGGGGCTGCTCGGTGCGGAACCGCAGGAGCCCGAACCGCTCGGAGGTCCAGTGGGCCTCGACGATGCGCTCGGGGGCGAAGGTCGAGCAGCCGAAGGCCCGGATCTTGCCCGCCCGCACCAGGTCGGTGAGCGCGGCCAGCGTCTCCTCGAGGTCGGTGGTGGGGTCGTAGCGGTGGAACTGGTAGAGGTCGATGTGGTCGACCTCCAGCCGGCGGAGGCTGGCCTCGACGGCCTGCTCGATCCAGCGACGCGAGCCACCCATGCGGTTCGGATCGGGGCTGATCGGCATGCCGAACTTGGTGGCGAGCACGACGTCGTCACGCCGGCCCTTCAGCGCCTTCGCCACGATCTGCTCGGACTCGCCCATGGAGTACACGTCGGCGGTGTCGAGGAAGTTCACGCCGGCATCGAGCGCGGTGTGGATCATGCGCACCGACTCGTCGTGGTCGGTGTTGCCCATCATCCCGAACATCATCGTGCCGAGGCAGGTGGAGCTGACCGACATGCCGGTGCCACCGAGGGTCCTGCGTTCCATGACCGTCTCCTACGTCTCGTCGGGGCCGAGCAGGGCCGGGTTCTGCGGCGTGTGGTGGCCGCCGAGCACGGCCAGGACGTCGTCGACGTCGGTGATGCGCACGACCAGCTCACGGTTGGCCGGGCGCAGGAAGCCGGACTCCACCGCGCCGTCGAGGAAGTCCAGCAGGGGCTGCCAGAAGCCGTCGAGGTCGAGCACCCCGACCGGCTTGGCGTGGATGCCGAGCTGGGCCCAGGTGGTGATCTCGGCCAGCTCCTCGAGCGTGCCGAGCCCACCGGGCAGGGCGAGGAAGGCGTCGGCCTCCTCGGCCATGCGCTGCTTGCGCTGGTGCATCGACTCGACCTCGACGAGCTCGGTGATGCCCTGATGGCCGACCTCGTTGGAGAACAGGCCCTTGGGGATCACCCCGAGCACCTCTCCCCCACCGGCCATCACCGCGTCGGCCACGACGCCCATGAGCCCGACCGCGCCGCCGCCGTAGACGAGGCGAACCCCGTTGGCGGCCATCAACGTGCCGACAGCCGCCGCGGCCTCACGATGGGCGGGGTCGCGGCCCATCGAGGAGCCGCAGTAGACGCACAGCGACCGGATGGTCGTCATCCGGCGAGGGCCGCGTCGATGCGGTCGAGCATGTCGAGGTCGAGGGCGTCGAGCACCTCGAGCGCCTTCAGGTTCTCGTGCACCTGCTCGACCCGGCTGGCGCCGAGGATCACCGTCGACACGTTGGGGTTGGCGGCGCACCAGGCGATGGACAGCTGGGCGAGCGAGCAGCCCAGCTCGTCGGCGATCGACTGCAGGCGGCGCACCTTCGCGTTGCGGCCCTCGTCGGTGAGCATGCCGGCCAGCCACTCGTAGCCGGGCAGCGCGGCGCGGCTGTCGGCGGGCACGCCGTCGAGGTACTTGCCGGTGAGCAGGCCGGAGGCGAGCGGGCTCCAGGTGGTGAGGCCGAGGCCGATCTCGTCGTACAGGCGGGCGTACTCGACCTCGACCCGGCGGCGCTCGAGCAGGTTGTACTGCGGCTGCTCCATCACCGGCTTGTGGAGGTGGTGGCGCTCGGCGATCTCCCACGCGGCGCGGATCTCGTCGGCCGACCACTCGGAGGTGCCCCAGTAGAGGGCCTGGCCGCGCTCGATGATGTCGTGCATCGCCCGGACGGTCTCCTCGATGGGGGTCTCCGGGTCGGGGCGGTGGCAGAACAGCAGGTCGACGAAGTCGAGCTGGAGACGCTCGAGGCTGCCCTCGATGGCCTGCAGCAGGTACTTGCGGTTGAGGGTGTTGCGCATGTTTGGGCCCTCATGGATGCCCCAGAACACCTTGGTGCTGATGACGTAGGACCACCGGGGCCAACCGAGCTCGGCGATCGCCGCGCCCATGATCGACTCCGACTCACCGCCGGCGTAGGACTCGGCGTTGTCGAAGAAGTTCACGCCGCCGTCGCGGGCGGCGGTGAGGCACTCCTTGGCGAGGCTCGTGTCGAGCTGGTCGCCGAAGGTGACCCAGGAGCCGAACGAGAGGGCGCTGACCTGGAGGCCGGAGCGACCAAGGCGGCGGTACGGCATGAGGGGGGTGTCGTCCATGGCGGGCCAGCCTACGGAACCCATGCCCTCGTCCGTCGTCCCGGGAAGCAGAAGGGCCGACCCCCTGGCGGTGGGTCGGCCCGGTGCTGCGGTACTGCTGACCTGCGGTACTGCTGCGCTGCGGTGTTGCTGTGCTGCGTTGCTCGGGGGGGAGGGATCGAACCCCCAACCTCCTGATCCAGAGTCAGGCGTTCTGCCAGTTGAACTACCCCCGAAGGGCGAAGAGATCGTACCGGCTGGCCGGGGTGGCGCACCAACCGCGGCCCCGAAGGCCTCGTGGTCAGGCCACCGAGGCCAGGCGCCGGTACCCGATGATGCGCCCGATGGCCACGGCGACGGTCTCACGCGCCATCTGGCGCACGCCGCTCGCGGCCTGGGTCGGCGAGACGTGCGGGTGCAGGCCGACCTCCTCGGCGATCTCCGCCGCCCGGAGCGCGTGGTACGGGTCGGTGACGATCACGACGTCGTTGCCCACCCCGGCCTGCTCGAGGATCAGCGCCGAGGCCGACAGCTCCTCGAAGCTGTTGGTGCCCTCCACCTCGACCTTGATGGCCTCGTCGGGTATTCCCTGCGAGCGGAGGTAGTCGTAGCCGCTGCGGCCCTGGGTGACCGCGTCACCGGCCTGCTTGCCGCCGGTGACCACGATGAGCGGGGCCACGCCCTCCTCGTAGAGGGCCACGGCGTGGTCGAGGCGGCCGGCCAGCACCGGTGAGGGCACGCCGTTCCACTGGGCCGCGCCCATCACCACGATCGCCGACGCCTTGGCCGTGTCGTCCGAGCGCGAGGCCCACCACACCTGGGCGAAGGTGAGCCCGACGTAGAGCACGACGAGCGCGGCCAATGCCACGACGATGCGGAAGAACCATCGCAGCATGGGTGAGGTGGGGTGCCGGCCCGGCGTCAGAGCCGAGCGCGGGCGGCGGCGATGCGCCGGAGGGTCTCGTCGCGGCCGAGGACCTCGAGCGACTCGAACAGGGGCGGGCCGACGGTGCGACCGGTGACGGCGACGCGCACGGGTGCCTGGACCTTGCCCTTGGCGACGCCGTGCTCCTCCGCGTAGGAGAAGAGGGCGACCTCGATGGAGGGGCAGTCCCACTCGCACTCGAGGAAGCCGGCCGCGGCGTGGTCGAGCACGTCCGCGGCGAGCTCGGGGGCCTTCACGAAGACCTTCTCCCACGAGGCGTCGTCGATCGGCGCGTCGGGCAGGAAGAGGAAGTCGACGTAGCCGGGGACCTCGGAGAGGAGCTTCACGCGCTCCTGCACCAGCGGGGCCATGACCTCGAAGGTGGCGACGTCGAAGCGCTCCGCCGGCCACGGGGTGTCGTCGAAGAGCCAGCGGGTGGACGCGCTCACGAACTGCGGGATCGAGAGCTCGCGGATGTACTCGCCGTTGAAGTGCTGGAGCTTCTTCACGTCGAAGAAGGCACCGGAGGAGTTGACGTCCTCCAGGCGGAACAGCTCGACGATCTCCGGCAGCGGCCGGATCTCGATGCCGTCGGGAGCGCCCCAGCCGAGGGTGGCGAGGTAGTTGACCATCGCCTCGGGCAGGTAGCCCCGGTCGATGTAGTCGCCGACCGAGACGTCGTCGCGGCGCTTCGAGAGCTTCTGGCGCTTCTCGTTCACGATCAGCGGCAGGTGGGCGAAGGTGAGATCGCCGGTGGTGCCGAGGGCGTCGCGGATGAGCAACACCTTCGGGGTGACGTTGATGAGGTCCTCGCCCCGCACGACGTGGGTGATGCCCTGCTCGGCGTCGTCGACGGCGTTGGCCAGGTGGAACATCGGCGTGCCGTTGGACCGCTGGATGACGAAGTCCTCGAGGTTGGCGTTCTCGAAGCTCACGTGGCCGCGGATGACGTCGTCGAAGGCGGTGGTGCCCTCGTCGGGGACGTGGAAGCGCACGACGTGGCCCTCGCCCGGGCCGAGCCCACGCTCGCGGCAGTGGCCGTCGTAGCCGGGCTGGCCCCCTCGGGCCTCGGCCCGGGCCTTGACGTCGTCGGGGGTGCAGTCGCACCAGTAGGCCGTCCCGTCGGCGAGCAGCTTGGCGATGGCGTCGGTGTAGAGCCCGCCGCGCTCGGACTGGTGCACGGGGGTGCCGTCCCAGTCGAGGCCGAGCCACTCGAGGGACCGGAAGATCACGTCGATCAGCTCGGGCCTGGAGCGCTCGCTGTCGGTGTCCTCGATCCGCAGGACGAACTGTCCTCCCTGCTGCCGGGCGAAGAGCCAGTTGAACAGGGCCGTGCGGGCGCCACCGATGTGGAGGTAGCCCGTCGGGGAGGGCGCGAAACGGACGCGGACGACGGGAGAGGTCACGGCGCCGATGGTACCGTCCCCCTCTCATGCGCCAGGTTCGACCCACCTCACCGTCCCGCCTGATCGCCCTGCTCGCCGTGCTGGTGGCCCTGCTCGTCGGAGCCGCCGCCTGCTCCGGCAAGGAGGCGCCCGAGGCCGCGCCCGACACCTCGGCCGAGCCCACCGCGACCACGGCCCCCGCACCGGTCGGCACGCTCATCGCCACGGCCAAGGTGCCGAGCGTGATCGTGTTCGCCGAACCTCCGGCCGAGCTCCGCTCCGCGGAGACCACCACCACGACCACCCCGCCGAAGTCGGCCAGGGCCCCGATCCCGCGGGTGGGCCTCAACTCCGCCGGGGTGTCGAAGGTGGCGCTCGGCTATCAGTTCGACAACCCCACGTACTTCAAGAACCCGCTGGTCATGCAGGTCCTCGAGGAGCACGGCGAGTGGCTGAAGGTGATGATCCAGGCCCGCCCGAACCAGACCGAGGGCTGGGTCAAGGCCTCCGACGTCGACATCAGCTCCACCACCTACCGGATGGTGCTGTCCCTCGCCGACCGCCACCTCACCGTCTACGACGGCGACACCGTCGTGGCCGAGACCGACGTCGTGATCGGCAAGGAGACCACGCCCACCCCGCTCGGCGCGTTCTACCTGAGCGAGAAGATCCAGCAGAAGAACGCCGGCGGTGTCTACGGCCCGTGGATCCTCTCGACCAACGGCTACAGCGAGGCCCTCGACCTGTTCGACAACGGCCTGCCCGTCGTGGCCTTCCACGGCACCAACCAGCCCGACCTCATCGGCACCCAGGCCTCCAACGGCTGCATCCGCATGCCCAACGACGTCGTCACCCAGCTGGCCGAGCTGCTCCCGGCCGGCACCCCGATCGAGATCGTCGCCGAGTCGCTGAAGGGCGCGGCCGCCGGCACCACCGACACCTCGCTCGCCACCGCCGCCTGAGCCCGCCCCGTAGGGTCGGGCCATGACCCAGCTCCTGGCCGCCACGACGACGACCTCGTCGGAGGTCCCCGCCGGCTTCTGGGTGGTGTTCTTCGCCATCTGGGCGGCCGTGATCCTCCTGTTCCTCGTGCCGTACGTCATCGGCTTCTGGAAGGTGCTCGAGAAGGCGGGCCGACCGGGCTGGGGCGCCATCGTGCCGATCTACAACAACTGGCTCGTCATCGAGATCGTGGGCCGACCCGGCTGGTGGCTGGCGCTGCTGTTCATCCCCTACGCCAGCTTCGTCTTCCTGATCATCTTGATGATCGACCTGGCCAAGAGCTTCGGGAAGAGCCAGGCCTTCGGCTTCGGGCTCGCGTTCCTGCCGCCGGTCTTCATGCTCATCCTGGGCTTCGGCGACGCCACCTACCTCGGCCCGTCGGTCCCGCCGGAGGGCGGGTACGCGCCGGTCGGTGGGTACGCGCCGGTCGTGGCCACCCCGGCAGGTTGGTACCCCGACCCGTGGCAGCAGGCCCCCCACCGCTGGTGGGACGGCACCGCCTGGACCTCCCACACCGGCTGAGCGACACAGCGGCTGCCCAGGAGAGTGCCCCCTACCGGCACATCCCGGACACTGCGGTTCTTCGTTCTGGTGGTGGTTTCGTGTCGGATTCCGACATCAATCCACCACCAGAACGAGGGTTGAGAGGGCGTCACCTACCCCGCCGGAACCAGGCCACATCACCCCCCCGAGGCCGCGCCACCTCGCGCGATCGGGTGCATCTATGACTCGACAGCGTCTCCGAACGCATCGCAGTCGGGGTTCTCGCACACGAAGCCGGAGTCGATGACGTTCGAGGTCTCTGCGGGGAGAGCCGTGACGCCGCAAGAGGGGCAGATCGGTGCTCGCTCGATTTCGGCGTCATCGCCCTCGCTCATGCTCGACATCCTCTCAGGAGCAGCGCGGTCAGCATGAACCTGCCGATGGGGGCGCGAAGTGTCCCCGAACACCGGCTGAGCGGGACGGCGGCCGCACGGCCGGCGTCGGGGTGCGTCAGTGAGCGGGAGCGGCGTCGCCGAGGGTGAGCACGTAGGCGGGGTTGACCCCGACCAGGGCGGCGACCTCGACGGGGGTCATGCGCAGGATGTCGTCGGGCACGGCGTCGACGAGCGCGCGGCGCTCCTCGTAGTGGTGCGTGCTGGCGACGGCGGCGAATCGCTCCTTGCGGACCGAGGTGAGCTCGGCCGGGGCCTCGCCCAGGTAGCCCCACAGGGTGAAGGCCAGGGTGAGGTCGTGGATCATCGGCGAACGGCCGAACAGCGAGGCGCGGCGCAGGGCGATGGCGATGCAGCCGGCGACGGCGTCGTCGGCCGACTCACCTGGGGTGAGCACGAGCCGACCCTCGAACTGGCGGGCCAGCTTCAGGGCGTAGCCCTGGTCGGGGCCCGGCGTGCCGAGCTGGGTGCCGCTCGGCTGGAGACCGTCGATCTCGCCCGGTCGGTCGGTGCGCCACGAGCCGAGGCGGCGGGGCGGCGAGACGTAGACGCGGGGCTTCTCGTCGGTGGGCGTCGGCACGTAATCAGGGGCAGCCATCGGCGCAGAACCTACTCGGCGGCGTGGAGGAGGCCGAACTGGAGCGAGTCCATGAGCGCCTGCCAGGACGCCTCGATGACGTTGCTGTCGACGCCGACCGTGGTCCAGACCCGCTCGCCGTCGGTGGAGTCGATGAGCACCCGCACCACGGCACCGGTGGCCGCGCCGCCGTCGACGACGCGCACCTTGAAGTCGGTGAGGTGGATGCGGCCGAGGGCCGGGAAGCGGCCGTTGAGCGCCCGCCGCACCGCGGAGTCGAGGGCGTTGACGGGGCCGTTGCCCTCGCCCACGGCGGCGATGCGCTCGCCGTCGACCCACAGCTTCACGGTGGCCTCGGTGGAGACCTCGACCTCGTCGTCGGGCATGACCGGGCCCTCACGGTGGTAGCTCGACACCCGGTAGGCCTCGACCTCGAAGAAGTCCTGCTCCCAGCCGGCGGCGCGGCGCATGCGCAGCTCGAGGGAGGCGTCGGCCGACTCGAACAGCCAGCCCTGCGACTCGAGCTGCTTGAGGTCCTCGGACAGGGCGGCGGCGGCGCGGTCGTCGAGCTCGACGCCGAACTCGGCGGCCTTCATCGACATGCCGGCGCGGCCCCCGAGGTCGGAGACCAGCACGCGGGTGTGGTTGCCCACGATGGCGGGGTCGATGTGCTCGTAGGTGGCCCCACCGGCGCGGCCGAGGGCCGAGGTGTGCAGGCCGCCCTTGTGGGCGAACGCCGAGGCCCCGACGAACGGGTCGGCGGGGTGCGGCGGGAGGTTCACCAGCTCGGCCACCCGGTGGCTCACGACGGTGAGGCGCTCGAGGTGGCCCTCGGGCAGGGTGGCCACGCCCAGCTTCAGGGTGAGGTCGGGGATGACGGTCATGAGGTTGGCGTTGCCGGTGCGCTCGCCGTAGCCGTTGACCGTGCCCTGCACCTGGGTGGCGCCGCCCACGACGGCGGCGACGGAGTTGGCCACCGCGCAGCCGGAGTCGTTCTGGGTGTGGATGCCCACCGCGGTGGAGCCGCCCACGAACGAGACGACCTCGCCGGTGATGTGCTGCACCTCGTGGGGCAGCGAGCCGCCGTTGGTGTCGCACAGCACGACGCAGTCGGCGCCGTTGACCATGGCGGCCTCGAGCACGCGCAGGGCGTACTCCGCGTTGGCCTTGTAGCCGTCGAAGAAGTGCTCGGCGTCGAAGAAGACCCGCAGACCCTCGGCCTTCAGGAAGGCGACGGACTCGCCCACCATCGCCACGCCCTCGTCGAGGGTGGTGCGCAGGGCCTCGGTGACGTGGAAGTCCCAGCTCTTGCCCACGATGCACACCGTGGAGGTGCCGGCCCCGATGAGGGCGGCGAGGGTGGGGTCGACGTCGACCTTGCCGGCGGGGCGGCGGGTCGAGCCGAAGGCCACCAGCTCGGCGTTCTTCAGCGAGAGGTCGGACGGGGCGCGCCGGAAGAACTCCTCGTCCTTCGGGTTGGCCTGGGGGTAGCCGCCCTCGATCCAGCGCACGCCGAGCCAGTCGAGCTGCTCGGCGACGCGGAGCTTGTCCTCCACCGTGAGCGAGATGCCCTCGAACTGGGCACCGTCGCGCAGGGTGGTGTCGAAGATGTCGACCGCAGCGGGCAGCACCGGGTCGACCCCGGTGCCGCCACCCACGGGTGCGTTAGTGGACATGCTCCAACCAGTCCTTGTAACGGTCGACCTGGCCGCGCACGGCCTTGGCGTACTCGGCGGCGATGGCGGAGGTCATCGGGCCGGGGCACGGGATGTCGCGGTCGTCGACCGAGTTGACCGCCGAGACCTCGGCGGCGGTGCCGCAGACGAACATCTCCTCGCAGACGTAGAGATCGCTGCGGGTGAGGTAGTCGGTGCGGACCTCGAAGCCGAGGTCCTTGGCGATGGCGATCACGCTGTCCTGGGTGATGCCCTCGAGGGCGCCGGCGGCGACGGGCGGGGTGATGAACACGCCGTCGCGGGCGACGAAGATGTTCTCGCCGGTGCACTCGCTGACGAAGCCCTGCGGGCTGAGCATGATGGCCTCGTCGTAGCCGGCCTTGAGGGCCTCGACCTTGGCCAGCGACGAGTTCACGTAGTTGCCGGTGGTCTTCGACGCCGGCGGCATGGTGTTGTGGTCGTGGCGCGTCCACGACGAGATCTTCATGCGCACGCCCTTGGTGAGGGCGTCCTCGCCGAGGTAGGCGCCCCACGGCCAGCAGGCGATGGACACGTCGACGGTGCAGGGCAGGGTGTTGAGCCCCATCTCGCCGTAGCCGTAGTAGGCGATCGGGCGGATGTAGGCCGAGGGCAGCCCCGAGGCCCGGACGACGGCCTTGGTGGCCTCGACCAGCTCCTCGACGGAGTAGGGCATGTCCATCCCCATGATCTTCGCCGAGTTGTGCAGGCGGGCCATGTGCTCGGTGAGGCGGAACACGGCAGGGCCGTCGGGGGTCTCGTAGGCACGGATGCCCTCGAAGACACCCATGCCGTAGTGGAGGGTGTGGGTGAGGATGTGGATGCGGGCGTCGTCCCAGTCGACGAGCGCTCCGTTCATCCAGATCTTCTCGGTGGGCGTGATGGGCACTGTTCCCCCTCGGGTTACAGGCGGGCGACGACGAGGTCGCCGACGTCGGACGTGGAGCCGGTGAGCGTGGCCGTGTCGGCGCACGCCTTCCGGATGCGGGCGGCGGCATCGGCCTCGCCCAGGAACTCGAGCATCATCACCGCCGAGAGGATGGCGGCGACGGGGTTCGCCTTGCCCTGCCCCGCGATGTCGGGGGCGGAGCCGTGCACGGGCTCGAACATGGACGGGCCGGTGCGGTCGGGGTTCAGGTTGCCGGACGAGGCGAACCCGATCCCCCCGGATACCGCGCCACCGAGGTCGGTGAGGATGTCGCCGAAGAGGTTGTCGGTGACGATGACGTCGTAGCGCTGCGGGCTCTCGACGAAGTAGATGCAGGCGGCGTCGACGTGGTTGTAGGCGGTGGTGACGTCGGGGAACTCGGCGGCGACCTCGTTGAAGGTCCGCTCCCACAGATCGCCGGCGAAGGTGAGCACGTTGGTCTTGTGCACCAGGGTGAGGTGCTTCTTCGGGCGGCTGCGGGCCAGCTCGAAGGCGTACCGGACGCAGCGCTCGACACCGTGGCGGGTGTTGACCGAGCCCTGGGTGGCGACCTCGAACGGCGTGTTCTTGCGGAGGAACCCGCCCTCGCCGGCGTAGGTGCCCTCGGTGTTCTCGCGGATCACGATGAAGTCGTGGCTGCCGTCGGGCGCGAGGAACGGCCGCTGGTTGATGTAGAGGTCGAGGTCGAAGCGCATCTTGAGCAGCAGGCCGCGCTCGATCAGGCCCGGGGGCACGTCGGGGGTGCCGACGGCGCCGAGCAGCAGCGCGTCGAGGCCCCGCCACTCCTCGATGGTCTCGTCGGTGAGGACGACGCCGTCGCGCAGGTACCGACCGCCGCCCAGGTCGTAGTCGACGCAGTCGAGCTCGACACCCGCGGCGCGCACGACCTTCAGCGCCTCGGGGATGACCTCGTGGCCGATCCCGTCGCCGGGGATGACACCGATCTTGTGACTCACGTTCGCTCCGTCTGGCTGGGTCCGGGCCCGGAAGGGCGCACCGGGCGCTGCACAGGATGCCCCGACGGCCCTGTGCGGGTGAAACCTGCTCCCTGAGGAGCGTGCCCCGAAAAGAGATGTGCCGCCCACCTGGGTGGACGGCCGACGAGCGCACACCGGGCTCGGCGTGCGCTACCGAATGATCGTTACCTGCGGGGCGGGGGCGTACATCGGGCGAAAGTGTAGCCGGGAGAGGCTCCGGCCACTGTCGAGGATTCCCTCGGCACCACTACCATCCCCCCGATGGCCGACGTGCACCACTTCTCCCAGGCAACCTTCGACCGCCTCAGCGCGGAGCTCGAGGAGCTGACCACCACGTCTCGCATCGACATCGCCCGCAAGATCCAGACCGCCCGTGAGCACGGCGACCTCTCCGAGAACGGCGACTACCACGCCGCCAAGGAGGAGCAGGGGAAGATGGAGTCCCGCATCCGCGACCTCCAGGCGCTGCTGCTCGACGCCGAGATCATCGAGGCGGGCGACACCGACGAGGTCTCGCAGGGCCACGTGATCCAGATCCGCTACGAGGGCGACGACGACGCGGAGCGCTACCTGATCGGCTCGATCGAGGAGAAGGGCGCGGACGTCGAGGTCCTCACCCCCGGCTCGCCGCTCGGGAAGGCCCTGCTCGGCGCCAAGGTCGGCGACTGGGTCGAGTTCGACTCCCCCACCGGGGCCACACTCAAGGTCGAGGTCGTCGAGATCGAGGCCTGAGCCTCCCGCTCTTCCCGTCCCCGCCTGCTGAGCGAGGGCCCGACCCGCGGAACAACGCCCCCTGCCCGTAGCGTTGAGGGCACCGTGAGCGACTTCTCCGACGCCGCACCCTTCCCCACACCGGGCATGCCCGACGGCCGCTACGTCGAGCTCCCGGGGCGGGGCACCGCGTTCGTGCGCGAGGTCGCCGGCCCCGAGGGTGCGCCCACGCTGGTGCTGCTCCACGGCTGGACCGCCAACTCGGCGCTCAACTGGTTCGCCACCTATGCACCGCTCGGCGAGCACTTCCGGGTGCTCGCCCTCGACCACCGGGGCCACGGCCACGGCATCCGGAGCTGGAAGCGCTTCACGCTCGAGGACTGCGCCGACGACGGCGTCGCCCTGCTCGACGCCGTCGGGGTCGAGACCGCCATCCCCGTCGGCTACTCCATGGGTGGGCCCATCGCCCAGCTCATGTGGCAGCGCCACCGAGACCGCGTCGAGGGCCTCGTGCTGTGCGCCACGGCCACTCGGTTCCGCGACCGTGGCAGCGACCGTGCGCTGCAGGGCGTCGTCACCGGCCTCTCGTTGGCGGCGCGGGCGGCGCCGAGCTGGATGCACAGGCGGGTCACCGAGCGGCTCGTCACCAACCGCTACGACACATCGCCGCTCGGCTGCTGGGCCCGCGACCAGTCACGACTCAACGACCTGCGCACCATGATCGAGGCCGGGCACGCGGTGGGCTCCTACGACGCCCGGTCGTGGATCGGCGGCATCGACGTGCCCACCGCCGTCGTGATGACGAGCTACGACACCACCGTGCCCACCGCCCGCCAGCAGGCCATGGCCGACGCCATCCCCGGCGCCCGCGTGGTGCCGGTGAGCGGCGGCCACGACGTGTGCGCCGTCGACACCGAAGCGTTCGTGCCGGCGCTGCTCGAGGCCTGCACCGACGTGGCCACCCGGGCCGAGGCGCGCGACCGTCGCGCCGGCTGAGCTCGCCCATCCGGCTGTCGTACCGCTGTCTCTCCGCTGCCCATCCCGTTCTTGTCGCGCTTTCCTGTCGCCGGCGACAGGAAAGCGCGACAAGAACGGGGATCGCAGGGTCCTGAAGGTGGCCGCCGGGGGATGGTCGCGTCAGCGGGTGGCGGGGAAGACCTCGACGCGGTGGCCGAGGACGTCCTCGAGGAGGCCCTTGCGCTCCTCGGCGGTCTGCAGCTCGAGCGAGGTGTCGGCGCCGTCGGCCGCCTCGACCCGCAACCGGATGGCGCCGCCCCCGTTGGCCCGCCGGGCCGACACCATGGCGACCCGGCCGTCGTGGGAGCGGTCGAGGGCGATGCCCACCCGCAGGATGCCGGCGAGGGTGCGCACCCGCTCCTGGTCGTCGGGCCGCAGCCGGGCGAACTCCAGGTGCTTGGGCTTCGGCGCGCTCTTGCGGTGGTAGCGGGCCACGAGGGCGATGAGCTCGATCTCGTGGTCGGTGAAGCCGGCCAGCCGGTCGGAGTGCCGGATCAGGTAGTAGCTGTGCTTGTGGTGCTCGGAGTGCGAGACGAAGAGCCCCACGTTGGCCAGCAGGGCGGCGGCCTCGAGCAGCTCGCGGGAGTCGTCGCCGAGGCCGTGCCAGCGGGCGAGCGAGTCGAACAGCTCGAGGGCGAGCGACGCCGTGCGGGCGGTGTGGGCCGGGTCGTCGTCCATGGCCTCGGCCAGGTGCAGCACGCTGCGGCGGCGGAGGTCGCGCAGGTGGTGGAGGGTGGCGCCCCGACGCCGGGAGGCGGCGTCGAGCAGGGCACCCTCCCGCAGGGCGTTGCCGGAGATGATCAGCTCGTCGATGCCGAGGGCGATGACCGCCTGCTCGAGCACGATGGCGCCACCCAGGATGATGTCGGCCCGGTTGGGGTCCATCCCCGGCACCCGGTGACGCTCGGCCACGCTGTCGGCCGCCACCAGGTCGGCGACAGCCTGGCGGATCTCAGCGGCGGTGAGCACGAAGTTGTCGTAGGTGCGCAGGGGCTCCTCACCCCGCCGGGCCTGAGCCATCGCGGCAATGGTCTCCGCCGTGCCGGAGGAGCCGATGGCGACCTGGTAGCCGAACCGCTCGACCTCGCGGACCATCGGGGCGAGGGCCGAGCGCACGTGCCGGCGGCAGCTCTCGACCGCGCCCGGGTGGAGGCGGTCGCCGCGGAAGAACCGGCGGCTGAGGCGGATGGCGCCGAGCTTGAGGCTGCCGGCGGCGAGGGTCTCGCCCTTCTCCCCCACCAGGATCTCGGTGCTGCCGCCGCCGATGTCGATCAGCACCAGGCGCTGGTCGAACACGGGCACGGCCTGGAGCACGCCGAGGTGGATGAGGCGGGCCTCCTCCACACCGGAGATGACGTCGACCTCGACCCCGGCCTCGTCTCGGGCCCGGTCGAGGAAGTCCTGGGCGTTCTCGGCCTCGCGCACGGCACTGGTGGCCACGGCGTGGATGTCGGCGTCATGGACCGCGGCGATGCGGGCGAGGCGCTCGAGGGCGACGACGCCGCGCTCGATGGCCTCGGGAGTGAGGCGCTTCATGTCGCCCGAGCCCGATCCGAGGCGGACCATCTCCTTCTCGCGGGCGATGACCTCGAAGGCCGGGCCGGCCGGGCCGTCGACGCCCTCGACCTCGTCGACGCGCGCCACGACCATGTGGAACGAGTTCGTCCCGATGTCGATGGCGGCCAGTGGGCGTTCGCTCACGCCGTCACTCTTGCCGCAGTCCGGCCTCTCGCTCCACCCGGCGGGCGGCGGCGAGCACGGCGTCGCCGTAGCGCCGGCCCGGGTGACGGGTGGTGCGCTCGATCGGGCCGGAGACGCTGACGGCAGCGATGACGTGGCCCGAGGCGTCGCGCACCGGGGCCGACACCGACGCCACGCCGGCCTCTCGCTCCCCGACGCTGGCCACCCAACCCCGGTCGCCGGCCACCGCGGCCGTGCCGTCGTCGTCGGCCAGCAGCCGCCCGGCGGAGCCGATGCCGAGGGGCAGGCTGGCACCGAGGGGCACGATCGTGCGCAGGCCGTGGGGCGACTGGAGCGCAGCCACGCAGACGCGTTGGTCGCCGTCGCGGACGTAGAGCTGCACGCTCTCGCCGGTGGCGTCGCGCAGCTCGGCCAGGGCGTCGGCCGCGACGGCGGCCAGGGGCAGACCCTCGGTGGCGGCCCGGCCGAGGGCGATCAGGCGGGCGCCGAGGGCGAAACGGCCGTCGTCGTCACGGCGCACGAGGCCGTGGGCCTCGAGCGCGGTGGCCAGCCGGTGGGCCGTGGCCCGGGAGATGCCGGTGGCCTCGACCAGCTCGGCGAGCGACCGCGGCCGCTCCTCCAGCGCGTCGAGCACCGAGAACGCCTTGTCGAGGACGCCGACACCACTTACACTCGTTCCCACGGGGCGAGATTACCGTCCCATAGTGTGAGACGCAAGAGCGCCTCACCTCCGCCCCACGAAGGGAACCCACCATGGCCGAGGCCAGGACCCTCTCCGAGAAGATCTGGGACCAGCACCTGGTCCACCGGGCCGACGGCGAGCCCGATCTGCTCTACATCGATCTCCACCTCGTCCACGAGGTCACCTCCCCCCAGGCCTTCGACGGGCTCCGGCTCGCCGACCGTGGCGTCCGCCGCCCCGAGCTCACCGTCGCCACCGAGGACCACAACGTCCCCACCGCGAACATCGACCAGCCCATCGCCGACCCCATCTCGCGCAAGCAGGTCGAGGTGCTGCGGTCCAACACCGCCGAGTTCGACATCGTCGAGCACGCCATGGGCACGCCCGGCCAGGGCATCGTCCACGTCATCGGGCCCGAGCAGGGCCTCACCATGCCGGGCATGACCATCGTCTGCGGCGACAGCCACACCGCGACCCACGGCGCTTTCGGGGCCCTGGCCTTCGGCATCGGCACCAGCGAGGTCGAGCACGTGCTCGCCACCCAGACGCTGCACCAGCACGTGCCCGACACCATGGCCGTGAACGTCGAGGGCGAACTGCCCGATGGCGTGACCGCCAAGGACCTGATCCTGGCCATCATCGGGCGCATCGGCACCGGCGGCGGCATCGGCTCGATCATCGAGTACCGCGGCTCGGCCATCCGGGGCCTGTCGATGGAGGGCCGCATGACGGTCTGCAACATGTCGATCGAGGCGGGCGCCAAGGCCGGCCTCATCGCCCCCGACGAGGTCACCTTCGCCTACCTCGAAGGCCGCGCCCACGCCCCCAAGGGCAAGGACTGGGAGGCGGCGCTCGAGCACTGGCGCTCGCTGCCCACCGACGAAGGCGCCACCTTCACCAAGAGCGTCACCATCGACGCCACCAAGCTGCGCCCGTTCGTCTCCTGGGGCACCAACCCCGGCCAGGTGATCGAGCTCGACCAGAACGTGCCCGACCCCGACTCCTTCGCCGACCCGGGCGACCGCGACGCCGCCCGCCGCGCGCTGGAGTACATGGGCCTCACCGCCGGCACCCCGCTCAAGGACGTGCCCGTCGAGACCGTGTTCATCGGCTCCTGCACCAACAGCCGCATCGAGGACCTCCGGGCCGCCGCCGCCGTGGCCGAGGGCCGCACGGTCAAGCCCGGCGTGCGGGCCATGGTCGTCCCCGGCTCGTTCGCGGTGAAGGACCAGGCCGTGGCCGAGGGCCTCGACAAGGTGTTCACCGCCGCCGGCTTCGACTGGCGTGAGCCCGGCTGCTCGATGTGCCTGGCCATGAACCCCGACAAGCTCGCCCCGGGCGAGCGGTCGGCCTCCACCTCGAACCGCAACTTCGAGGGTCGGCAGGGCAAGGGCGGCCGCACCCACCTGGTGTCGCCCGCCGTGGCCGCCGCCACCGCCATCGCCGGAACCTTCGCCGACCCCCGCGACCTGGACTGAGAGAGACCAATGGAACCCGTCACCATCATCACCGGCCGGGCCGTGCCGCTCGACCGCTCCGACGTCGACACCGACCAGATCATCCCCAGCGACTGGCTCAAGCGGGTCGAGCGCACCGGCTTCGGCGCCGGCCTCTTCTCCGAGTGGCGGGAGGACCCCGAGTTCGTCCTCAACCTGCCCCAGTTCGGCGAGGCCAACATCCTCGTGGCCGGCGCCAACTTCGGCGTGGGCTCGAGCCGTGAGCACGCCGTCTGGTCGATCATGGACTACGGCTTCAAGGCCGTGATCACCCCCCGCTTCGGCGACATCTTCCGCAACAACGCCGCCAAGAACGGCCTCGTGCCGGTCGTGGTGCCGGCCGACGTGGCCGAGACGCTGCTGCGGGCCGTCGAGGCCGACCCGAGCGTCGAGATCACCGTCGACGTCGAGAGCCGCCGGGTGACGGTGCCGTCGCTCGGCATCGACGTGGAGTTCCCGCTCGACGACTCCACCCGGGAGCGCTTCCTGCAGGGCCTCGACGACATCGGGATCACCCTCGGGCACGAGGACAAGATCACCGCCTTCGAGGCCACCCGTCCGGCCTGGATGCCCTCCACCACCAAGCCCTGACCCCCGTGGCTCGTTTCGGCACGCTCCAGCGTGCTCGAACGAGCCACGGACCAGACGCACCACCACCCGGTGGCTCGTTTCGGCACGCTCCAGCGTGCTCGAACGAGCCACCGGGTGGGTTTTCGGGGAGGGCGGGAACCGGGAGGGATGGGGTGGCGTCGAAAGGGGCATGACGACACGACGGGGACGTGCGGTGGCGGCGGTGGGGATCACGGGCCTGGTGGCCCTGGCCGGGTGCTCGGGCAGCGAGACGATCTCCGGGAGCCCTCCGGCCCCCGTCGGCCTCGGCGACGTGCGCCTGATCGCCTACGACTCCTGCGACGGGCTGCTCGACTGGTTCCACCAGGAGGCCTCGGCCCGGGTGACCGCCTACGGGCTCGACAGCGGCACGGCCTACCCGATGACCACCAGGGGCGGTGCCGAGTTCGACTCCGCGTCGGGCGCGGCGTCGTCGGCCGACTCCTCGGCGTCGGCGCCCACCACCATCGCCGGCGGCGACGGTGGGACGTCCTCCACCAACACCCAGGAGCAGGGCGTCGGCGAGCCCGACCTGGCCTGGACCGACGGCACCCGACTGGTCACGGTCGAAGGCGGTGTCCTCCGGGTCGTCGACCTCGACGCCGCTGCGGTGACGGCCACGCTCGACCTCCCGGACGTCGAGTCCGGCAGCACCCCGGTGGGTCTACTCGTCGAGGGTGACCACGCCCTCGTGCTGCAGCGCTCCTACGGGCTGATCGCCTACGACACCCCGGCCACCACCCGGGTCGGCGGCGACATCGCCTCGTCGATGCCGATGCAGTCGATAGCCGCCACCCGCCTCACCCGCGTCGACCTCGGCGCCACCCCCACCATCGTGGGCAGCGTCACCGTCGACGGCGACTACGTCGACGCCCGCATGGTCGACGGTGTGGTCCGGGCCGTGGTTCGTTCCTCCCCCGCCCAGCTCGGCTTCGTCTATCCCGCCGGCAACGGCCAGGCCGCCATCGACCGGGCCACCGCCGCCAACCGGCAGGTGATCGCCGAGAGCACCATCGCCGACTGGCTGCCGACGATGACCGTCGAGACCGTCGGACAGGAGGGGACGACGACCCCGGCCGTCGACTGCTCCGCCGTCGACCACCCGACCACCTTCGGCGGCTTCGGCGTGGTCACCGTGGTCGGCCTCGACCTCGGTGCCGGCGCCGTCGACCCGCTGCCCTCGGCGGCCGTGGTCGCCGACGCCCAGACGGTCTACGCCTCGACCCAGGGGCTCTACCTGGCCACCACCCGCTGGCCGTCCTACGGCATGCCCGTCGCCGAGGACACGACGACCACCCCGGTCCCCGCCGAGGAGCAGCAGATCCGCACCGACGTGCACGCCTTCTCGCTGCCCACCGATGCCGCCGCCCGCTACGAGGCCTCCGGCTCGGTGCCGGGCCAGCTGCTCGGCCAGTTCGCCCTGTCCGAGCACGAGGGTGACCTCCGGGTGGCCTCGACCACCACGCCGACCTCGTTCGCCGAGCCCATGCCGATGGCCGTCGAGGACGGTGTCGGCACGGCCGAGGCGGTCGCGCCGGTGACCCAGCCGGCGGTGAGCGAGAGCCGCATCACCGTGCTGCGCCGGGACGGCGACACCCTCACGACCGTGGGCGAGGTCACCGGCCTCGGCCCGACCGAGCAGATCCGGGGCGTCCGCTTCTCCGGGCCCACCGCCTACGTGGTGACGTTCCGCCAGACCGACCCGCTGTTCGTCGTCGACCTCAGCGACCCCGCGGCACCGCGGGTGGCCGGTGAGCTGAAGATCCCCGGGTACTCGTCGTACCTCCAGGAGGTCGGCGAGGGCCGCGTGCTCGGCATCGGCCAGGACGCCACCGACACCGGCCGCCAGACCGGCTTCCAGGAGAGCCTGTTCGACGTCTCCGACCCGAGCAGCCCCCAGCGCCTGGCCCAGCTCGTGGTTCCCTACGCCAGCTCGCCGGCCGAGAGCGACCACCACGCCCTGCTGTGGTGGTCGCCCGACAGCCTGCTCGCCGTGCCCGTGACCAACTACGGCCCGCCGAACGCCGACTACACCGCCCGGTCGGGCGTGCTCGTCACCCGGGTCACCGACGCCGGGATCACCGAGCTCGGCGTGATCACCCACCCGAGCTCGGGGGCCTACGGCGGCGGCACCGTGCCGAGCTGCCCTCCCGGTGCCAGCTGCACCATGCCCTACTCCCCCGACTACGAGGGCTACCCGACCCAGATCGACCGCACCCTCGTGGCCAACGGCCGGATCGTCACCGTGTCGAGCGCCGGCGTGAAGGTCAGCGACAAGGCCACCCTCGCCGACCAGGCCTGGATCCCCTTCAGCTACTGACCGCTCGACCGGAAACCGTGCGAGATGGGAGTCAGGCGAGGTCGCGGCCGAGGAGGCTGAAGACCTGGCCGGAGGGGCCGTCGTCGGGCAGCCCGGCCAGGAACAGGGCGATCGGCACGACGTCGTCGGGCTGCTTGAACCACTCCATGCGGATCGCCGGCGGCAGGTTCGGAGCGTCGATGATGCCGACGCCGATGTCGGTGCGCACCGGGCCCGGGATGATCTCGTTCACGGCGATGCGCGCCGCCCGCCACTCGACCGCCAGGCAGCGCACCAGCATCGCCACCGCCGCCTTCGACACCGAGTAGGCCGCTCCACCCGGCATGGGCTGACGGCCGCCACCCGAGCCCATCACCACGAACTTGCCGCCCCGCTCGGCCAAGTGACCCTCGGCCGCCCGGGCGAGGGCGTGCACGCTCAGGAGGTTCACGTCGAGCACTGCGGCGAAGTCGGCGTCGGGCCCGACCGACTGCTCGGGCGAGACGATGCCGGCGTTCGCCATCACCAGGTCGAGGCGGCCGAACCGGTCGATGGCGCGACCCACCATCTCGGACGCGGCACCCGGCGCGGCGACGTCGAGGGCCACGGCGAGCGCCGAGCCCCCGGCCGCCACGATCTCCGCCGCGACAGCGTCGACCTGCTCGGCGGTGCGGGCCACGACCACGACCGACGCACCGGCCTCGGCGTAGCCGCGGGCGATGGCCCGGCCGATGCCACGGCCGCCGCCCGTGACCAGTGCGACCTTCCCCGACAGGTCGACGCCGGCGGCCCCGCCGACCGCCATCAGGCGATCGGGGTCATGCGGGGGCTGAACGCCGGGCTGGTGACACCCTCGGGGATCACGTCGAGCCCGCCGGCCACGTCGGCGACCAGCGGCCCGACCTCGGCGGCGATCGGCGCCAGCACGTCGAGGTCGAACCCGTAGATCGCGGCGGCGTTGCCGGAGAGCATGGCCTCGACCTCGGACCGCTCGACCCCGGCGAAGGTGAGGGCGATGGCCTCCTTGGAGAACGGCGGTGTGCCCTCCAGGTGCGGGTAGTCGCTCCCCCACATGATCTTGCCGACGCCGATGGCGTCGCGACGCACGCAGTCGTCGCGGTGGAGGAACGACGCGCCGACGGCGCAGTTGGTCTCCCAGTACTCGCTCGGCATCCGGTCGAGCAGGAAGGGCTCCACGAAGGCCAGCTCACCGACGTTCCCGCCGGCGATCTGGGCGTAGAACATGTCCATCGTGTCGAGGGCGTCGCGCAGCCAGCCGAGGCCCTGCTCGGCCAGCACCAGCTTCAGGCCGGGGAATCGGTCGAACACCCCCGACAGCACGAACGACCACAGCGGCCGGTGCGAGTACCAGGCCACCTCCATGAGCCACATCGACAGCGACGCCGGGTAGAGCCCGTAGTCGGGTGAGGCGCCGCCGCCGTGGGCGTTGACGACGAGGCCCCGCTCCTCGCACGCGCGCCACACGGGGTCGTAGTCGGGGGCGTGCAACGGCGGGATGGTGGAGCCCGGCGGGATGCCCGGCAGCAGCACGCCGCCGCGCAGGCCGTGGTCGGCGATCCAGTGCACGTCACGCACGGCCTCGTCGACGTCGTTGAGCAGCAGCTGGCCGATGCCGGCGCGGCGCTCGGGCTGCTCGGCGCACCACTCGGCCATCCAGCGGTTGTGGGCCCGCAGACCGGCCAGGCGGTGGGCGAAGTCGTCGGCCGTCGGCGAGGTGGCCACCAGGTTCCCACTCGGGAAGAACGGCGGCACCGTGTTCGGGTAGACGACCTCGGCCACCACGCCGTCGGCCTCGAGGTCGGCGGTGCGGCGGGCACTGTTCCAGTTGCGGTCGGCGTCGGGTCGTTCGAGGTCGCCGAACGGGTTCACGAAGGCGGCGGCCCATCGGTCGAAGTCGTCGTGGAAGCGCGACTCCAGGTACGGCTTGTAGTCGAGCAGGTCGGCACCGGCATGGCAGTCCGACGAGATGACGATGTAGCGATCCATCCCCGTCCCCCTTCCCCCTTGGCCGCCGCGGGGAGGCGACCGACGGCCGACCGTACCCGCACGGGCCCGGCGACGGGCACTCAGGACGGGCGGAACCCGCCGGCGCCCCAGCGGCCGGCGGGGCGCAGGGCGGCGCGGATGCCGCCCGAGTGGCAGGCCATGAGCCGGCCCTGCTCGTGCACCGCGGGCATCGCCGCGCCCGAGAGGGCCACCGCCTCCATCACGTCGATGCCCTCGACGTCGTAGATCGTGAGGTAGTTGGGACCGAACCGGGCGGGCTCGGTGCGCACCCAGCGGCTGGCGTCGGTGAAGGCACCCGAGGCGAGCATGTCGGGGATGTGCATGGCCGACAGCCACTCGTTCCACTCGGCGTCGAGGGCCCGGTCGTTGGGGCCCACGTAGGCGATCACCTGCCCGGTGACCGACGCCCGGGGCTCGAGCCTCCCCGGCCACCCGGAGGCCGACGCCAGCACGTCGACCGCCGAGATGGTGTGCAGCGGATGGAGCCGGCCCTGCGAACGCGACCGATCGAGGTGGTCGAGCAGCGCCGGGCCGCCGACACGCACGTCGTCGAACTCGTAGACGGTGACGTGGGTGAAGCCCACGGGCGGCGACGCCCCGGCCGGACGGTCGGCGACCTCCCAGCGGGTGACGACCCACGCGCCAGATGCCTCAGCCGTGTCCGGCAGGTGTGCGTCGTCGCACCAGTTGCCCCACCCCTCCTCGCCGTGGAGGTCGCTCGGGCGGCTGAACACGACCGCGATGCCGTCTGTGCGCCCCCGCTCACGTGCCATGCCGGCCGACGGTAGCCCGCGGCCCTCACGCGAACCGACGCGCGAATCCGGTCGCCGGGACGACCGCTTCGCGCGTCGGTTGGGAACTGCTGCGGCCGCCGGTGGCGGCCGGTGGGTCAGCGCTGGCTGAGCGAGCCCGGGCGGTCGACCGAGCGGGGGTCCTCGCCGGAGTCGCGGACGCGCACGATGCGGTTCATGGCGTTGAGGAACGCCCGGGCCGAGGCCTCGACCACGTCGGTGGAAAGCCCACGGCCGGGCATGCCCAGACCGTCGACCTCGAAGCGCAGGGCCACGTCGGCGAGGGCGTCGACGCCGCCGGTGACCGAGGTGACCGTGTAGTCGGTGAGGGTGCCGTCGATGCCGGTGGCCTGCTTGATGGCCTTGCACGCGGCGTCGACCATGCCGTCGCCCTCGGCGGTGGCGGTGAGCTGCTCGCCCTCGTGGTCGAGCACGATCGTGGCCTTCGGGGTGGTGTTGGAGCCGCCCTGGCACTCGACCGACACCAGCTGGAACCGGTAGCGGACGGTGTCGCCCATCTCCTCGGCGACCAGCGCCTCGAGGTCGGCGTCGCTCAGCTCGATCTTGCGGTCGGCCAGCTCCTTGAAGCGGGTGAAGACCTGGTTCAGGGCGTCGCCGTGGAGGTCGTAGCCCATCTTCTTCAGGGTGTCGGCGAAGGCGTGCCGTCCGGAGTGCTTCCCGAGAACGATCTTCGACTCACCCTGCCCCACCGACGCGGGGTCCATGATCTCGTAGGTGGTGCGCTCGTTCAGCACGCCGTGCTGGTGGATGCCCGACTCGTGGGCGAAGGCGTTGCGGCCCACGACGGCCTTGTTGTACTGCACCGGGTAACCCGTGAGCCGGCTCACCAGGCGGCTGGTGCGGGCCAGCTCCTCGGAGCGGATGCCGCAGTCGATTCCGCCGTAGTAGTCGGCGCGGGTGCGCACGGCCATGACGACCTCTTCGAGGGCGGCGTTGCCGGCGCGCTCGCCCAGGCCGTTGATGGCGCACTCGATCTGGCGGGCGCCGCTGTGCAGCGCGGCCAGCGAGTTGGCCACGGCCAGGCCCAGGTCGTTGTGGCAGTGGGTGGAGATGACGTAGTCGCCGCTGACGCGGGAGCGCACGTCGTGCAGCCGCTTGGCGTACTCCTCGGGGATGCCGAAGCCCACGGTGTCGGGGATGTTCAGCGTGGTGGCCCCGTTGTCGACGGCGATCTGCAGGACCTCGCACATGAACTCGAAGTCCGAGCGGGAGGCGTCCTCCGGCGAGAACTCGACGTCCTCGGTGTAGCCGCGGGCCCGGGCGACGCCGGCGGCGGCCTCGGCCTTCACCTGGTCGGGGGTCATGCGCAGCTTGTGCTTCATGTGCGTCTCGCTGGTGGCGATGAACACGTGGATGCGGCGCCGGGCGGCGGGCTCGATGGCCTCCCAGCAGCGGTCGACGTCGCCGGCCGCGGTGCGGGAGAGGCCGCAGATGATGGGGCCCGAGACGCCCTTGGCGATGGCCTGGACCGACTCGAAGTCGCCCTGGCTGGCGATCGGGAAGCCGGCCTCGATCACGTCGACGCCCAGGCGGGCCAGCTGCTCGGCGATCTCCAGCTTCTCGCCCTGGTCGAGCGAGATGCCGGGCGACTGCTCACCGTCGCGCAGGGTGGTGTCGAAGATGATCAGCGCGGTCGGTGTCGGGGGTGGGTGCGGTGTCCATGAGGGGTGCCTTTCCGAGGCGAGGTCGAGCGGGTCTCCTGCGAAGCGGTGGGACGAGTGCGGTGGTGCGCTGGGCACCAGGGCCGGAAAACGACGAAACCTCCCGGCCCGGGGGCACAGGAGGTCGACGAGCACCGGTATGGAGGCACTCGCCCTAGCTAAGGAGAAGCTCCAGAGTGGTGGCGACAGAACGCATGGGCGCCAGTGTGCCGATTCCCTCCGGAAACGTCAACCCGATTGGTCGTCGTGGTGCCGAGTGGCTCAGAGGGTGTCGACCGAGACGATGCCCTCGACGGCCCGCAGCGTGGCGGCGACCTCGGCGGGCACCTCTTCGGTGGTGGCCAGGACCATCATCGCCGAGGCGCCGCTGGCGGCCTGGCCGACGTCCATGTCGGCGATGTTCACGCCGGCCTCGCCGACGATGGTGCCGACCTTGCCGATCATGCCGGGGCGGTCGTCGTTGCGGACCACCAGCATGTGGCTCGCCGGCGGCACGTCGACGCGGTGGTCGTCGACGGTGACCAGGCGGGCCTCGCCGTCGAGGCCGACGAGCGTGCCGGCCAGGTTGTGGCCGCCGCCGCGGACGGTGACGAGGTTCACGAAGTGGTGCGAAGTGGTCGTGGCCGTCTCGGTGACGGTGATGCCGCGCTCGTCGGCCATCTTCGGGGCGTTCACGTACGACACGGGGTCGTCGCTGATGCGGCCGAAGAAGCCCTTGAGCAGCGAGAGGGTGAGGATGCGGGTGTCGTAGCCGCCGATCTCGCCCTCGTAGGCGATCTCGAGCGACGACACCGAGCCGGCCAGCCCGGCGAAGAGCGAGCCGAGGCGCTCGGCGAGCGACAGGAACGGCCGCACGGTCTCGCTGGCCTCGGCCGCGTTGACGTTCACGGCGAAGGGCACGAACTCGCCGGCGAGGGCCAGCCCGACCATCTCGGCGATGGTGTCGCCGGCCTTGTCCTGGGCCTCGTGGGTGCTGGCGCCGAGGTGGGGGGTGACCACGACCTCGGGCAGCGAGAACAGCGGCGACTCGGTGGTGGGCTCCTTGTCGAACACGTCGAGGGCGGCGCCGCCGACGTGACCGCTCGTGATGGCCTCGGCCAGGTCGGCCTCGACCACGATGCCGCCACGGGCCACGTTGATGATGCGGATGCCCTTCTTGGCCTTGGCCAGGCGCTCGGCGTTGATGAGCCCGATGGTCTCGGGGGTCTTGGCCACGTGGATGGTGACGAAGTCCGAGGTGGCCAGCAGCGCCTCGAGGTCGAGCAGCTCGATGTTCATCTTGCGGGCCATCTCGGGTGAGACGAACGGGTCGTAGGCGACGACCTTCATCCCGAAGGCCATGGCCCGCTGGGCCACGAGCTTGCCGATGCGGCCGAGACCGATGACGCCGAAGGTCTTGTCGGCGAGCTCGACGCCCGTCCAGCGGCTGCGCTCCCAACGGCCGGCCTTGAGGGCGGCGTCGGCCTGGGGCACGTTGCGGGCCTGGGCGAGCAGCAGCGCCATGGTGTGCTCGGCGGCCGAGAGGATGTTGGACTGCGGCGCGTTGACGACCATCACGCCGCGGTCGGTGGCGGCCTTGGTGTCGACGTTGTCGAGGCCGATGCCGGCCCGGCCGACGACGACGAGGTCGGTGCCGGCGGCGAGGACCTCGGCGGTGACGTCGGTGGCGGAGCGGATGATGAGCGCGTGGGCGCCCTTGATCGCCTCGAGCAGCGCGTCGGGGCTCAGCCCCTCCTGCACGTCGACGATGTGCCCCGCGTCTCGGAGGCGGTCGAGACCGCCGTCTGCGATGGGTTCGGTCACCAGGATGCGGGCCATAGGAGGCCAATCCTCCTTCGGACGGGCCCGGTGCCGCCAACTGGTTGGGCCCCTCAGGCCCCGATGTGACCGATCACCGCGACAGCAGCAGGTAGGTGAAGACGAACGCGAGGAGAGGCACGACCACGAGAACGACCGCAAAGGCGATGAGCAGGTGGCGCAACGGCGTGCGCTCCGGCTTCATGGGCTCCCACCCGTCGTCGACGACGCTGCGTCGTTCGTTGGTTCCCGGCATCGCTCTGGTTTCGGCTCCCGCGCCCGACTGCTTGAGGTCGAACTCGCACAAGGATGGCCTCAGAGGTTGGCGATGTCGACCGGTTCGACCTCGTCGGCGAGCTCGAACCCGAAGACCTGGCTGTAGAAGTAGGCCTCGGCCTCGAGCGCCCGGCGGATGTTGGCGGCCTGGCGGAAGCCGTGCTGCTCGCCCTCGAACAACAGGTAGGCGTAGGCCAGGCCGTTGGCCTCGAGGGCCTCGACCATCGCCTCGGTCTGGCTCGGCGGGACGACGACGTCCTCGGCCCCCTGCAGCAGGATGATCGGGCAGTCGAGCTCGTCGGTGTTGTGGATCGGCGAGCGCTCGACGTAGAGGTCGCGCCGCTCGGGGTAGGGGCCGACCAGCGAGTCGAGGTAGCGGGCCTCGAACTTGTGGGTGTCCTTGGCCAGCGCCTCGAGGTCGGCGACGCCGTAGAGGCTGCAGCCGGCGGCGAAGACCTCACGGAACGCCAGGGCCGAGAGGGTGGTGAAGCCCCCGGCGCTGCCGCCGCGGATGATGAGGCGGTCGCGGTCGGCGTCGCCCCGGTCGACGAGCAGGCGGGTGGCGGCCACGCAGTCGTCGACGTCGACGATGCCCCACTCACCGATGAGCCGGCGGCGGTAGCTGCGACCGAAGCCGCTGGAGCCGCCGTAGTTCACGTCGACCACCCCGAAGCCCCGGGAGGTCCAGAACTGGATGGCGAGGTTGAGCTGGGGCCGGGCGGCCGAGGTGGGCCCGCCGTGGCTGAGCACGATCAGCGGGGCCGATTCGTCGTCGGGGCCGACGTGGTCGGGGTGGGTCGGCGGGTAGAAGAGAGCGTGGGCGAAGCGGTCGCCGGTGGTGGCGAACCGGATCGGCTCGGGCGACGAGAACCACTCGGGGTCGATGCCGAGGTCGCGCGGTGGGCGGACGACACCGACCTCGGCCTCGATGGTGCCGTCGGGACCAGGGGTGACGGGCACGTCGAGGACGGCGACGACGGCCTCGGTGGTGGGCGAGGCACCGACGAGCACGGCCCCGTTGCCGAAGGGGCGCAGCGACGACAGCGCGGTGAACGGCGAGCGCACCGGCACGACCGCTCCCCCGCCGACGGGCACGACCCCGAGGTGGTCGAGTCCGTCCCTGGCGTAGGCCACGAGGATGCGGCCGTCGCCGAGCACGGCGTAGCGGGACTGGTCGAAGACCCAGTGGGGCACGCCGATCTCGGCCTCGATCGGAGCGACCGCCACGGCGTCGGGCGCAGGCCCGGCCGGACCGGCGACGACGGCAGCGTCGACCGCGGCGGCGTCGAGCCGGTAGAGGTTCCACCAGTCGTTGCGGTCGGAGAGGAAGAGCAGGTCGCCCTCAGGGGTCCACTCCGGCTGCGTGACCGCTTCGTCGCGCCCTCCGGCGACGACCACCGACGGGCCGAGGGTGACGACCCGCTCGCCGTCGGGGGCGGTGTGGAGCGCGGCGACGTGGAGCTCGGTGCCGTCCCATGGCATGTCGGGGTGGTGCCACTGGAACCAGGCGAGATGGCGGCCGTCGGGGCTGACGCGTGGCGCGGCCACGAAGTCGGGGCCCGAGACCAGCACGACGGGCTCGTCGATCTCGCCCCGAGGGCGGGAGTAGACCGCCACCAGCTCGTTCGTCGGCTCACCATCACCCTCGGGATGGCGCTCGCGGACGCAGATCACCCAGTGGGCGTCGGCGGTGAAGCGGCCGTCGGCGTAGCGGTCGCCGTGGTCGTGGGTGGGCTCGGGCGTGAGCGGGAACGGATGGTCGGCGCCGGCGTCGAGTCGCCAGAGGCGCTGATCGGTCCAGTTGGAGAAGACCAGGTCGGCCTGGTGGAGGCACCAGGCGCCGCCGCCGTACTCGTGCACGCGGGTGCGGGCGGCGAAGCCCTCGGGCAGCACGTCGACGCGCTCGCCCCCGGGACGGTGGCGCACGATCTGCACGCGGCCGCCCTCCTCGGGCCGGGCCTCGGCCCACCACACGTCGACCAGGCCCACGGCGGCCTCCCCGATCGACACGCTCTTGGCCACGATCAGCTCGGCGGTGATGGGCGACGGCCAGCTGCCGTACGGACGCTCGGTCATGGGGAGGGCTCCTCGGAGTCGGCGGCGAGCCGCTCCACGACGGGGAGCGGCGCGTAGTTGGCCCAGCCGGAGCCGGGCCAGTTGAACCACCCCGACGAGGCGAAGGTGCCGCCGTCGGGGTGCAGGGTCGTGCCGGTGATGTACGACGACAGCCCGGACGCCAGGAACACCACACGGGCCGGAGATGTCGATCGGATCGCCGAGGCGGCCCATCGGCACGGCCATGGGGGTGCCGACGCGGATGCTTCAGCGGCGGCCATGGCATCGCCGCCGAGGGCTTCCATGTTCGGCGTCGGGGCGATGTCGGGGGCCACGGTGTTCACCCGGATGCGGTCGGGCGCCAGCTCGACGGCGAGGGTGCGGCTGAACTGCTCGACCGCGCCCTTGGCCGCCGAGTACACGGCGAACCCTGGCGCAGCCCGGTGCGCTTCGATCGTGGTGACCGAGACGATGCTGCCGCCCCGCCCCCCGGCTCGCATCCGGGGGATGGCGAGCGAGCAGGCGTGCAGCACGTGGGTGAGGTTGGTGCGCAGCAGCGCGTCCCACGCCCTGGGCGACGTGTCGGCGAAGGGCGCCATGAAGGTGCCGCCCACCACGTTGACCAGGGTGTCGAGCCGGCCCCAGCGCTCGTCGGCGGCCGCGAAGAGCGCCTCGAGGACCTCGGGGTCGCGGGCGTCGCCGACCGTCACGATCGAGTCGAGGCCGTCGGTGTCGAGCTCCGAACGCAGCGCGTCGGCCGCCTCGGGGTCGATGTCGACGACCGCGACGCGCACGCCGTTGGCGGCGAGGTCGGTGACGATGGCCCGCCCGAGGCCACCGGCGCCGCCGGTGACGATGGCGACGGTGCCCTCGAGCCCGGCGCGCTGCTCGAACCAGCCCACGCCCGCTACTCGGCCTTGGCCAACAGCTCGGCGATGCGGCCGATGCCCTCGGTGATGTCGTCGTCCGAGACGGCGAAGGAGATGCGGGCGTACCCGGGCGCGGCGAACGCCTCGCCGGGGACGATGGCGACCTTGGCCTTGTCGAGGATGAGCTCGGAGAGCTGGAGGGTGTCGGTGGGCGTGTGCCCCTCGATGGTCTTGCCCAGCACGCCCTCGAACGAGGGGAAGGCGTAGAACGCGCCCTGGGGCACCATGGCGGTGACACCGGGGATGTCGTTGAGCAGGCCGTGGATGAGCGTGGCCCGGCGGGCGAAGGCCACTCGCATCTCGTCGACGCAGTCGAGGCTGCCGGCGACGGCAGCCAGCGCGGCGCGCTGCGACACGTTGGCGACGTTCGACGTGGAGTGCGACTGGAGGTTGGTGGCGGACTTGATGAGGTCGGAGGGGCCGATCATCCAGCCCACCCGCCAGCCGGTCATGGCGTAGGTCTTGGCCACGCCGTTGAGCACGACGCAGGTGTCGGCCAGCTCGGGGACCTCGGCCAGGATCGAGGTGAAGGTGTTGTCACCGAACACGAGGTGCTCGTAGATCTCGTCGGTGATCACCCAGATGCCGTGCTCGAGCGCCCACTCGCCGATGGCCTTGACCTCGTCGGCCGGGTACACCGCGCCCGTGGGGTTCGAGGGCGACACGAAGACGAGCGCCTTGGTGTTGGGCGTGCGGGCCGCCTCGAGCTGCTCGACGGTGACCCGGAAGCCGGATGCCACGTCGGTGGGCAGGATCACCGAGGTGCCCCCGGCCAGCGCGATGGGCTCGGGGTAGGTGGTCCAGAACGGCGCCGGCAGCAGGACCTCGTCGCCGGGGTTCAGCAGCGCCTCGAAGGTGTTGTAGACGGCGTGCTTGCCGCCGTTGGTGATGAGCACCTGGCCGGCGAGGAACTCGACACCCGAGTCGCGGAAGGTCTTGGCGACCACGGCCTCCTTCAGCTCGGGGAGGCCCCCGGCCGGGGTGTAGCGGTGGTTCTTGGGGTCGGAGCAGGCGGCGATGGCGGCCTCGACCACGTGGGCCGGGGTCGGGAAGTCGGGCTCGCCGGCACCGAAGCCGATGACGGGCTCGCCCGCCGCCTTCAGGGCCTTGGCGCGGGCATCGACGGCGAGGGTGGCCGACTCGGTGATGGCGGCGACGCGGCGGGAGAGGCGCTCCAGGGCCATGGCAGGGTGCTTCCTCGTGGGATCGGGTGCGGGGGGCACCCCGACGCTACCCGACCCCTGCCGAACCCCCGAAGCGCGTTGCGCAGGTCGGAGCCGACCGGCCAACGCGTTTCGCGGCGCCGGGCCCGGGGTGGGACGATGGGGCACGTGAGCGCCACGACCCCCCAGATCACGATCCCCGCCGACCTCCTGCCCGCCGACGGCCGCTTCGGCTGCGGGCCCTCGAAGGTCCGCCCCGAGGCCGTCGCCGCCCTGGCCGCCGAGCCCTCCTACATGGGCACGAGCCACCGCCAGGAGCCGGTGCGGTTCATGGTCAGCCGCCTGCGCAACGGCCTGGCCGAGATGTTCGCCCTGCCCGACGGCTACGAGATCATGCTCGGCAACGGCGGCTCCACCGTCTTCTGGGACATCGCCACCTTCGGCCTCATCGAGAACCGCTCGCTGCACGCCAGCTTCGGCGAGTTCTCGTCGAAGTTCGCCTCGGCGTCGGCCGCCGCGCCGTTCCTCGGCGACCCGATCGTCGTGAAGAGCGATCCCGGCACCCACCCCGACATCGCCGCCGACCCCGACGTCGACGTCTACGCCCTCACCCACAACGAGACCTCCACCGGCGTCTCGATGCAGCTGCGCCGCCCCGAGGGCGCCACCGACGGCCAGCTCGTGCTGGTCGACGCCACCTCGGCCGCCGGCGGCCTGCGCTTCGACCCCGCCCAGACCGACGTCTACTACTTCGCCCCCCAGAAGTGCCTCGCCTCCGACGGCGGCCTCTGGCTCGCCGCCGTGTCGCCCGCCGCCGTCGAGCGCATCGAGCGCATCGGCGCCTCCGGCCGCTGGATCCCCGAGTCGCTCAGCCTCACCACCGCGCTCGAGAACTCCCGCAAGGACCAGACCTACAACACGCCGGCGCTGGCCACGGTGTTCCTCGCCGTCCAGCAGGTCGAGTGGGTCAACGAGAACGGCGGCCTGCACTTCGCCGCCGGCCGCAGCGACCGCTCGGCCGAGATCATCTACGGCTGGGCCGAGGCGAGCGACTACGCCACGCCCGTTCGTCACCGAGGAGTCGAAGCGCAGCCACGTGGTGGCCACCATCGACCTCGACGACTCGATCGACGCCCCGACCGTGAGCAAGGTGCTGCGGGCCAACGGCATCGTCGACACCGACAGCTACCGCAAGCTCGGCCGCAACCAGCTACGGGTGGCGCTGTTCCCGGCGATCGACCCCGACGACGTGGCGGCCCTCACCGCCTGCATCGACCACGTCGTGGCCAACCTCGCCTGACCCCCCACCGTGGCTCACCTCGTCAGGTCATGCCTGACCACGTGAGCCACGGTCACGAACGGCTCCACCGTGGCTCACCGTCAGGTCATGCCTGACCACGTGAGCCACGGTGGGTGTTGGTCAGGGTTGGGGCAGGAGGGCGAGGGCCGCGTCGGTGAGGGTCTTGCGCCCGACCATGACGTGCTGGGTCGCCGCGTTCATGTCGCGGAGGCACCGGCCGAGCACGCTGGGGTTGCGCAACGCCTCGGTGCCGGCCTCGCGGTAGGCCCACTCGACCGCCTCGGCGCACGCCTCGGTGGCCCAGGTGGCCGACAGGCGGGCCACGTGGTTCGCCTTCGGTGAGAGGTGCCCGCCGTCGCGGACCTCCGCCTCGGCGGCGGCGAACGACTCCAGCACGAACGCCCGGGCGGCGCGCACCTTGGCCTCGGCCTCGGCGTAGCCGACCTGGAACACCTGCTGCTGGGCGAGGGGCTCCTGGCTCATGCGGGCCTTGGTGGCGGCGATCGACGCCAGCTCGTCGAGGGCCCGACGGGCCACCCCGAGCGCCCAACCGGCGTGGCCGGCCGCGGTGATGACCGTGACGCCGAGGCGGTGCACGTCGGCGCCGCGCTCGGGCACCTCGGTGAAGATCGAGAAGACCTCGCCACCACCCACCCGGATGGGAGCGACCTCGTAGTCGACGCTCGCGGTGCCGGAGAGGCCCATGACGTCCCAGTTGCCCTTGAACTCGACGTGGTCGTTGGGGATGACGGCGGCGACGACGTCGGGCATGCCGTTCGGTCGCATCACCATCTCGCCGTCGCGGAACACCAGGCAGCCGGCCAGCATGTGGGTGGTCTGGTCGGAACCGGACCCGAAGCGGTACGAGCCCGACACGACGTAGCCGTCGCCGTCGACCTCGGCCCGGCCCATCGGGGCCAGCTGACCGGCGAGGACGGCCTCCCGGTCGGTGCCGAACAGGCCCTCGGCCACCTCGTCGCTCGTGTAGATGGCGGCGAAGGTCGTGCTCACCGAGGCGGCCATGGTCGACCAGCCGACCGAGCCGTCCTGACGGGCCAGCTCCTCGAAGACCTCGATGTCGTCGACGATGCCGAGCTCGTCGCCGCCCATCGAGGCCGGCACCATCAGGTGCAGCGCCCCCGACTCGCGGATCGCCGAGGCGACCTCATCGGTGAGCGCCGCCCGGCGCTCCATCTCGTCGGCCGAGGCCTCCACGAGAGGAGCCAGGGCCTTGACGCGTTCGAGCAGTGGTGTGTCCCCCATGGGGCGAACCGTAGCGGTCGGCCCTCCGGCGGATGGTGCCGGGCGGGCGGGCGGGCGTCAGCGGGGCTTGCGGTCCCAGGCCAGGGCGCCGCCGGGTCGGTAGGCCTCGGGCACCTCACCTCCGACGGTGTGGGCCAGCCAGCTCACCTCGTCGTTGCTCGACGTCGGGAACGCCAGGCCCTCGGTGGCCATCACCTCGTCGAGGACCTCGCCCCACGCCTCCGGGTCGGCCCCGGGGTCGACCACGGCCCCGACGGTCTCGGCGAGCACCACCCGGGCGGCTCGCCAGCCGCCGACGCTGAACGCCTCCCCTGACGTCGGGCACGACGGGGAGCACAGCCACGCCACGAACGACGCCACCGCCTCGGCCGGGAAGCGTTCCTCCATCAGCTCGGCGACCGGACCGGGTGGGAGGGCGGCGGTGAGGCGGGTCCAGGCCGCCGGCATGATGCAGTTCACGGCGATGCCGGAGCGGCGGCCCTCCCCGGCCAGCGAGCGGGTGAGGCCGTACATCGCCGACTTGGCCGTGGAGTACGCCGTCGAGCGGGCCGCGCCGAACATCGTGTTCGACGCCGTCATCACCACACGACCCGACCCCGAGCGCTCGAGGTGGGGCCACGCCGCACCGGTGACGGCGATGGAGCCGGTGAGGCTGATGTCGATCGTGCGGCGCCACTCGTCGACGGCATCGGGCCCGATCGGAGTGCTGGCACCGATGCCGGCGTTGTTGACCACGATGTCGACCCCACCGAAGGCCGCCACCGCGGTGGCCACGATGCCCGCCGCGTCGGTGACCACGTCGTGGGTGTCGGCGACCGCGTCTCCCCCGGCGGCGCGGATCTCGGCGGCCACCTGCTCGGCGGCGGGCACGTCGTCGCCGAAAGGGAGGCCGACGTCGTTCACCACGACGCGGCAACCCTCGCGCGGCCAGCACCAGGGCGTGGGCCCGACCGAGGCCTCCGACCGCACCGGCGCCGGTGACGACGGCGACGCGACCGACGGAGGAGAGTGGCTCGGGCATGGGCCGGAACCTAGGCCACACGCGGAACTGCCCGCGACCTGCACGCCGGAGCGTGCGGATCGCGGGCAGGAACCGAAAGCGGTCGGCCTAGCTCTGGGCGGCGGCGAAGCCCTTGTCGAGGTCGGCGATGATGTCCTCGATCGTCTCGAGGCCGACCGACAGGCGCACCAGGCCGGGCTCGACGCCCGTGGAGACCTGCTCGGTCTCGGTGAGCTGCGAGTGGGTGGTGCTGGCCGGGTGGATGGCGAGGCTGCGCACGTCGCCGATGTTGGCCACGTGGCTGTGCAGCTCGAGGGCCTCGACGAACTTCTGGCCCGCCTCCTTGCCGCCCTTGATGACGAACGCCGGCACCGAGCCGTAGCCCTTGCCGCCGGTGTAGCGGGTGGCCCGCTCGTGCCAGCGCGAGCTGGGAAGCCCGGCGTACTGCACGGACTCGACCTGCGCGTGGCCGTCGAGGTACTCGGCCACGACCTTGGCGTTGGCGTTGTGGCGCTCCATGCGGAGGCTCAGCGTCTCGAGGCCCTGGAGGAACAGGAACGAGTTGAACGGGGTGATGGCCGCGCCCATGTCGCGCAGGAGCTGGACGCGCGCCTTGATGATGTACGAGCCCTTGCCGAGCGCGGGCCAGTACTGGAGGCCGTGGTAGCTCGGGTCCGCCTCGGTGAACATCGGGAACTTGTCGTTGGCCGAGAAGTCGAAGGTGCCGCCGTCGACGATGAGGCCGCCGATGGAGGTGCCGTGGCCGCCGATGAACTTGGTGGCGGAGTGCACGACGATGTCGGCGCCCCACTCGAGCGGGCGGATGAGCCACGGCGAGGCGACGGTGCTGTCGACGATCAACGGCACCCCGACCTCGTGGGCGACCGCCGACACGCCCTCGATGTCGAGCACGTCGTTGCGGGGGTTGCCGATGGTCTCGCCGTAGAAGGCCTTGGTGTTGGGCCGCACGGCGGCGCGCCACGCATCGAGGTCGTCGGGGTCATCGATGAAGGTCACGTCGATGCCGAACTTGGGCAGCGTGTAGTGCAGGAGGTTGTAGGTGCCCCCGTAGAGGGCGGCGGAGGCCACGACGTGGCTGCCCTGCTCGGCGAGGTTCATGATGGCGAGGGTCTCGGCCGCCTGGCCGGATGCCACGGCGAGGGCGCCGGGGATGCCGACGGCGGTCTCGGTGCCGCCCTCGAGGGCCGAGATGCGAGCCTCGAAGACACCCTGGGTCGGGTTCATGATCCGGGTGTAGATGTTGCCGATCTCCGCCAGCGCGAAGAGGTTCGCGGCGTGGGTCGTGTCACGGAACTGGTAGGAGGTCGTCTGGTAGATCGGGACGGCCCGGGCACCGGTGGTCGGGTCCGGCTCCTGGCCGGCGTGGATCTGACGGGTCTCGAAGCCCCACTGCTCACTCATCGCTGCTCCTCGGCGGACGCGGTCACATCGGAGGTCGTGTGACGACGGTCGCCGAGCCTACGGCCCCGAAACCCGACCAGACAAGTCAGATTTCGGGGCGGAGGTTTGCGGGCGGGTCAGCGAGCGGGGCGGCGGCGGGCCCTGGGCTCGGCCACCATCGGCGGCGTGTACCCCGCGTCGGCCCAGCTGTAGTTGTGCCCGGGCGGGACGATCTCGTCGATGCGGTCGAGCACGTCGTCGGTGAGCTGCACGTCGACCGAGCCGAGCTGGCTCGTGAGCTGGTCCATCGTGCGAGGCCCGATGATCGCGGAGGTCACGGCCGGGTTCCGCAGCACGAAGGCGAGCGCCATGTCGACCAGGCTGATGCCGGCCTCGTCGGCCAGGCGGCCCAGGGCGTCGGCGGCCTCGAGCTTCTGCTGGTTGCCCGGCAGCGCGAGGTCGTAGCGGGCCGGGATCCGGTTGGCCCGGTGGCTGGTGAGGTCGTCGGCCCCGAGGCGCCACTTGCCCGACAGCCAGCCGCCCGCCAGCGGGCTCCACGGGATGACGCCCATGCCGTGGCGCTGGCACGTCGGCAGCACGTCGGACTCGATGCCCCGCACGAGGATGGAGTACGGCGGCTGCTCGCACACGAAGCGCTCGCGGTTGCGCCGCTCGGCCGCCCACTGGGCCTCCACGATCTCCGACGCCGGGAAGGTGGAACTGCCGATGTAGCGGACCTTCCCCTGGTGCACGAGATCGGTGAGCGCGCCGAGGGTCTCGTCGATGTCCATGGACGGGTCGGGGCGGTGCACCTGGTAGAGGTCGATGTGGTCGGTGCCGAGCCGCCGGAGGCTGTTCTCGCACTCCTTCATGATCCAGTAGCGCGAGCCACCGCTGCGGTTGGGGCCCTCCCCCATCGGCGCGTAGAACTTGGTGGCCAGCACGACCTCGTCACGGCGCCCGGCGATGGCCTTGGCGACGATCTCCTCGGACTCACCGGCGGAGTACACGTCGGCGGTGTCGATGAAGTTGATGCCGGCGTCGAGGGCGGCGTGGATGATCGCCACGGAGTCGTCGTGGTCGGTGTTGCCCCACTCGCCGAACATCATCGCCCCGAGGCACAGCGGGCTGACCTGCAGCCCCGTACGACCCAGCTTCCGGTAGTGCACCGTCTCCCCCTCCGACGTCGGAGGGCCAACCGTACCGGCGAGCGGTCGGCCTCAGGCGGCCTCTGGCCCCTCGGCGGCCCTGGTGGCATCGGCCGCCATGTCCATCTCCCGCAGGGTGGCCACGAGGCCGGGCGGGTCGACCAGCTGGCTGGGGTGGTGGCCGGGGAGGCACGACGCCAGCAGGTCGGGCATGGTGCGGAAGGCGATGCCGAGCGCCCAGCGCGGCAGGCGCAACCAGCACCCCGGCGAGCGCCACCGGCCCGTCTCGAAGAGCAGGGTGAAGAGGGTGAGCATCGTGAACCACGCCAGGATCGAGAACGTGGCGAAGGCGGCGAGCGAGTAGCGCACCCGTGAGCCGTCGAGGGCGGCGTAGACGTCGAAGGCCACGCTCTTGTGCTCGACCTCCTCGGCGAGGTGCCACTGGAAGAGGGTGGCGGTCGTCGGGTCGACGTCGTCGAAGAGCTCGTGGTGGTGGCGGTCGGCCCAGCGCGCGATCGAGAAGGCGATGGTCTCCGAGGCGGCGGCGAACGCGAGCGAGAACCGGGCGCTCCGCTTCCGTTCGAGGCGGCCGTAGGTGCGGTCGATCCAGCGCTCCAGGCGGGCGATGCCGGGCCGGCCCTCGGCGATGACGTCGTTGAAGCGCCGGTGCTCGCCGTGGTGGCGGGCCTCCTGGGCGCAGAAGGCGGTGGCGGTGGCCCGCAGCTCGGGGTCGAGGTCGGGCAGCGCGGCGCGCACCGTGCGCACGAAGTACGGCTCGGCGTAGGGCATGAGCAGCGACACGGCGTCGACCGAGAAGGCCAGCTCCGGATAGCGGGGATTCCACGCAGGGTCGAGCCCGTCGGGGTGGCGCAGCCGCACGCGTCGCTCGTGCAGGCCGGTGGCGGGCACCGGGGCCGGGACGCGATCGACGGGGGTCATCTGTTCACCGTCGGCACCCTCGTCGCCGCCCTGAAGCACCGGCCCTCCTCATCAGGCGAAGCAGGCGGCCTCTTGGTAGTACTTCGAGGTCCGCCACGATCCACTCTGCCAGCCCGGCGCGGCGGGCACGGTGAGGCCGTGCACCACGGCGAGGCGGTCGAGCTCCTCGGCCAGGCGCTGGGCACCGTCGGGGCAGAAGTGAAAGCCGTCGGCCTTGCGCAGGTGGAGGGTGGAGCCGTCGGGGCCCGTCATGGTCACCGGGTAGCTGCCGTCGGGTCCTCGCAACACGCCTTCGTACTCGATGAAGAAGACCTGTCCGGGGTACATGGCGGCCACGGTCTCGAAGGCCAGGTTCTGCAGGCGATCGGGGTTCTCGCCCCCTGGGGGCACCGCCAAGAAGACGACCTTGGCACCGGTGGAGACGAGGATGTCGGTGGCCTGCTTGACGACCCGCGAGTAGGCGATGATTCCGTTCTGCTCGATGTAGGCCTGATCCCAGATGCCCATCATGGCCACGACCAGATCCGGGTCCTCCTCGCGCAACACCCGCGGATAGTCGACGTCCCAGGTCGGCGGGTTGTCGGTGGTCCCGACCCGGGTGAGCCCGAAGCCGGGCCCGGCGCCCATCGACACCTCGGCACCGGTGGCCTTCAGCACGGCGGTGACGGCCGGTGAGGCGTCGACCATCGTGGAGTCACCGAGCAACAGCACCTTGCGGGCCGGGTTCGGCGTGATGGTCGTGGTGGTCGAGGCCGGGAGCGTCGTGGTGGTCGTCGGCGCCTCGGTGGTGGTCGAGACCGCACCCTCCGATCCACCGCTGCAGGCCGCGGCCGTCACGGCAGCGGCCACCAGGAGGGCGGTGAGCAGGATCGATCGACGTCGTCGGAGCGGACGCATGGGCCTCGGGGTCGTGCTCCCGCCCCTCATCCCGGACGGGCCGGGCACCATGCCCGCAGGGGCACGAATCTACCGGTGGCAGCGGGCCGACCGGGGTCACCCGCCGGTTCCAGTGGCTCGTCTGGGCACACCCCAGCGTGCCCAGACGAGCCACGAGGGGGTTGACCGTGGCCGACCGAAAACGCGGAGAGGGACCGGCCGGAGCCGGTCCCTCTCTCGACTGCGAAGCGCTCGGGCGCTCAGTCCTGGGCGCCGCCCGAGGTCTCGGTGACGCTCTTCCGGCCCGAGGAGATCCACGGCATCATCGAGCGGAGCTGCTTGCCGGTGGCCTCGATGGGGTGCTCGGCACCCTTCTTGCGCAGGGCGTTGAAGTTCTCGCGGCCCGACTCGGACTCGGCGATCCACTCCTCGGCGAACTGGCCGGAGGTGATCTCCTCGAGGATCTTCTTCATCTCGGCCTTGGTGGCCGGGGTGATCACGCGGGGGCCACGGGTGACGTCGCCGTACTCGGCGGTGTCGGAGATCGAGTAGCGCATCCCGGCGATGCCCTCCTCGTACATGAGGTCGACGATGAGCTTCACCTCGTGGAGGCACTCGAAGTAGGCCATCTCGGGCTGGTAGCCGGCCTCGGTGAGGGTCTCGAACCCGGCCTGCACCAGGGCGGTGACGCCGCCGCAGAGCACGGCCTGCTCGCCGAAGAGGTCGGTCTCGGTCTCCTCGGTGAAGGTGGTCTCGATGACGCCGGCGCGGGTGCCGCCGATGGCGTCGGCGTAGGCGAGGGCCAGGTCACGGGCGTGGCCGGTGGCGTCCTGCTCGACGGCGATGAGGCACGGCACGCCGCCACCCTCGGTGTAGGTGCGACGCACAAGGTGGCCCGGGCCCTTGGGGGCGGCCATGGCGACGTCGACACCGGCCGGCGGCACGATGCGGTCGAAGCGGATGTTGAAGCCGTGGGCGAAGAAGAGGGCGTCGCCGTCGGAGAGGTTCGGGGCGATGTCGGCGTCGTAGACGGCCTTCTGCTCGGTGTCGGGCAGCAGGATCATGATGACGTCGGCCCACTGGGTGGCCTCGGCGATGGGGAGCACCTTGAGGCCCTCGGCCTCGGCCTTGGCCTTGGACGACGAGCCGTCGCGCAGGCCGACGACGACGTCGACGCCGGACTCCTTGAGGTTCAGCGCATGGGCGTGGCCCTGCGAGCCGTACCCGATCACCGCGACCTTGCGGTCGGCGATGTACGAACGGTCGGCGTCGGCTTCGTAGTAGACGGTGGCCACGGGGATGCTCCTGGTGTGAGTGACGCAGTGTGAGTCGTGCTGCGTCGTTGAGGGGTGCTGCGGACGAGAAGGCGGTCGCTGCGGGGGCGCGAGCGAACCGGGAGAGGTTACGACGCGTCGGGCACGGCGGAAAGCTCCGCCGTGCGGCGCTGGATGCGGCGGAGGGCCACCCGGCCGGTGCGCTGCACCGCGACGACCCCGAAGTTGCCGAGCAGTTCGGTGAAGTCGTCGAGCTTCCGGGGGCTGCCGTCGAGGGAGATGGTGATCTCGTCGTAGCCGACGCTCAGCACCCGGCCCTCGAAGACGCCGACCAGCTCGATGACCTGGCCGCGGGTCTCGGCCGGGGCCGAGACGGTGGCGAGCAGCAGCTCCCGCTCGACCGCGTCTCCGGGGGCGAGCTCGTCGATGCGCACGACGTTGATGAGCTTGTCGAGCTGCTTCACGATCTGCTCGAGGGGCGCGGACTCGACGTCGACGACGACGGTGATGCGGCTCAGCCGCTCGTCGTCGGTGGGGGCCACGGCCAGCGAGAAGATGTTGTAGCCACGGCGGGCGAACAGGCCCGACACGCGGGCGAGCACGCCCGGCTTGTTCTCGACGAGCACCGAGAGGATGTGATGGCGCTTGGTGGTGCTGGGCTTGGTGTTCATCAGTGGTCCTCCGGGCCGATCTGGATCTGCGAGTTGGTCTTGCCGGCCGGGACCATCGGGAAGACCTTCTCCCGGGCGTCGGTGCGGAAGTCGATGACGACGGGGCGGTCGTCGATCGAGTTGGCCTTCTCGATGGCGGGCAGGACCTCTTCGGGCGACTCGACCCGCATGCCGACGCAGCCCATGGCCTCGGCCCACATCTTGTAATCGGGCAGGTCGGGCGAGAGGTAGACCTCGCTGTAGCGCTCCTCGTAGAACATCTCCTGCCACTGGCGGACCATGCCGAGGTAGGCGTTGTTGAGGATGGCGATCTTCACCGGGATGCGCTCGGCAGCGGCGGTGACGAGCTCCTGGGCGGTCATCTGGAAGCAGCCGTCGCCGTCGACAGCCCAGACCATGCGGTCGGGCCGACCGACCTTGGCACCGATGGCGGCCGGAACGGCGAAGCCCATCGTGCCGGCGCCGCCGGAGTTGATCCAGGTGTAGGGGTGGCGGAACTGCCAGTACTGCGAGGCGAACATCTGGTGCTGACCCACGCCGGAGGCGACGATGCAGTCCTCCGGGGTGTTCTGGCTCAGGGTCTCGAGGACGTACTGCGGCTTGAGCAGGTCGCCGGGCTCGGACTGCTCGTACTGCAGCGGGTACTTCTCCTGCCAGCCGCTGAGCGTCTGCTTCCACGCCGAGCGGTCGGGCTGGGCGTCGGGGGCGCCGATGCCCTTCAGCGCGGTGATGAGCTCCTCGATCACCAGACGGCAGTCGCCGGTGATGCCGACGTCGGGCCGACGGACCTTGCCCAGCTCGGCGGGGTCGATGTCGACGTGGATGATCTTGGCGCCGGGGGCGAAGCCGTCGAGCTTGCCGGTGACGCGGTCGTCGAAGCGGGAGCCGAGGGCGATCAGCAGGTCGGCCTCCTGCATGGAGGTGACGGCCGTGTAGTTGCCGTGCATGCCCGGCATGCCGAGGCACAGCGGGTGGTCGTCGGGGATGGCGCCGCGGGCCATCAGCGTGGTGACCACGGAGATGTCGAGCATCTCGGCCAGGGCCCGCAGGGCGTCGGCCGCCCGAGCCTTGAGGATGCCGCCGCCGGCGTAGATCACCGGGCGCTCGCTCTCGACGATCAGGCGGGCGGCCTTCTCGATGAGGGCGGGGTCGCCGTCGACCTGGGGGTGGTAGCCGGGCATGTCGACCGACTCGGGCCAGTACCAGTCCATCGCCGAGCGGGGGTTGGTGGGGTCGACGATGTCCTTGGGGATGTCGACGAGCACCGGGCCCGGGCGGCCGGTGGTGGCGATGTGGAAGGCCTCACGGATCACCCGGGGGATGTCGGCGGCCTCGGTGACGAGCTCGTTGTGCTTGGTGATGCCCCGGGTGATGCCGACGATGTCGACCTCCTGGAACGCATCGGTGCCGATGGCCGCCGTGGGGACCTGGCCGGTGATGACCACCATCGGGATGGAGTCCATGTAGGCGTCGGCGAGCGGCGTGACGATGTTGGTCGCACCCGGGCCCGAGGTGACCATGGCGACGCCGGGGCGGCCCGTGGCCTGGGCGTAGCCCTCGGCCATGTGGCCGGCGCCCTGCTCGTGGCGCACGAGGATGTGGCGGATCGGCGAGTCGAGGATCGGGTCGTACACCGGCAGGATGGCCCCGCCGGGCAGGCCGAAGATCACGTCGACGCCTTCCATCTCCAGCGACTTGATCAGGGCGGAACCGCCATTGGTCTTCATCGTTCGTCCTCGTGGGTCTCGGGCTTCACAGCGTGCAGGTGGTGGTCAGCGGGTGGTCGCGACCGCGGGCGAGGTTCTGCCGGGTGCGTGCTGCCGGGTGAAAACGACAGCGACCTCCCGTGGGGAGGGAGGTCGGGAACGCGGCACGCGGCTGAACGGCCAGCGTGCGCTAGCGGAGTACTACGAGCGAGATGGCGGAAGCGGCATGCGTGCTCATAGGCCGACAAGTGTGCCAGCGGAGATCGCCGAACGGCAACTCGGAAGGGCCGACGGCGTGACGACCGGCCCGCGGATCAGTCGGGGCGGACACCGGTGGCCACCAACGCACAGCCGGGCAGCTCCCAGCCCTCCTCGCTGCGGTGGGGCTCGGAGGCGGCGAGGACGGCCTCGACCGCCGCGGCCCGGACCTCGTCGTCGGCGGCGGCGAAGGTCTCGCCCAGCGGCCCGATGCGGAGCATCGACGCCACCTCGAAGTCGACCGAACGCTCGTGCAGCTCGAGCCGGCCGAGGGTCCGTTCGACGCCGACGTCGACGAGGCCCGCACCCTGCAGCAGGGTGATCAGCGAATCGGGGTCCGACAGGGAGAACGGCCCGGGCCCGCCGGGCGCGGGCGGGGCGAGGTCGATGCCGAGGGCACCGGCGGCCGACGCGCTGGTGATCGCCATCCACGGGTTCTCCTGGGGCGACGCCCACACCACTGCGGCGAAGCGGCCGCCGGGGCGCAGAGAGGCCACGAGGTTGGAGAAGGCGGCGTCGGGCCGGGCGAAGAACATGACGCCGAAACGGGAGTAGGCGGCGTCGAAGCCCTCGACGAGAGGGGCGTGCTCGAGGTCGTGCACCACGAAGCGGGCGTTGCCGACACCGATGTCGGCGGCGCGGCGCTCGGCCGCGGCGACCATGGCCGGCGAGATCTCGAGGCCGACGACGTCGCCCGCGTCGCCGACCCGACCGGCCAGATCGATGGTGGTGCTGCCCGGACCGCAGCCCACGTCGACGACCCGCTCCCCCGGCGCCGGGGCCAGCGCGTCGATGCCGACCCGCCCGAGGTCCTCGGTGAACCGCTCGAGCATCCCCTCGCGGTTGGCCCAGGCGTCGGCACGGGAGTCCCAGTACTCACTGTCGTAGGCGTTCTCAGCCATCGGCCCACCCCTCTGTCCCCCCGAGCATGGCATCAAGGGCATCGGCCGCGCGGACGCCCCTCTGTAGCGGGGTCGACCGCCAACCGGGAGACGGGTTCCGGGCCGTGCGCACCGACGTCGCTAGCCTCGCGACATGGAACCCCAGGGACCCGCCCCCACGCCCGACGAGCAGCCGGCCCAGAACCCGCCGCCGGGCTGGTATCCCGACGCCCAGGGCGTCAACCGTTGGTGGGACGGCCAGCAGTGGGGCGAGGCCGCAGCGGCCGTGCCCGCGGTGCCCGCCACCTACCAGGGGAGCGCCGGCGACTCGAAGTCGATGGCCACGCTGGCCCAGGTGCTCGGCATCGTCACCGGCTTCATCGGGCCGCTCATCATCTTCCTCGTCAACGGCGACAAGGACCCGTACGTCAAGCACCACTCCTCCGAGGCGCTGAACTTCCAGCTGACGGTGCTGATCGCCTACCTGGTGTCGTTCGTGCTGATGCTGGTGCTGGTCGGCTTCCTGCTGTTCTTCGTGGTGTGGGTGCTGGCCATCGTCTGGGGCATCCAGGCCGCCATTGCCGCCAACCGGGGCGAGTGGTACCGCTACCCCATCAACATCCGGATGGTCTCCGGCGCCGCAGGCTGACGCAGTCCAGGTGACGACGCCCTCCCCCAGGGGCGGCCGCCTCGCGGTCGTGATCGGCTCGTCGCTCGAGACGCACCCGTTCGCGGGCACGACCGTTCGCCGGCTCACGGTCGAAGGCGGCGACGGGCGTCTCGCCGAGGTCGAGCTCCACGAGCGTGACGACCTCGTCGTGCTCATGCGCCACGGCGCCGACGGTCGGGTGCCCGCGCACCTCGTCGACCACCACGCCCACGTGCGGGCGCTGAGCGACGCCGGCTGCGACCGCGTGCTGGCGCTCGGCTCCGCCGGCGGGCTGCACGGCCACCTGGGGCCCGGCACGGTGCTGGTGCCCGACGACTTCCTCGCCCTCACCACCTACCCGACGTTCCACGACACCACCGACGGGTACCGCATGGCGGCCATCGACCCGGCCTGGCGCGCCCGGGTCGTCGAGACGTGGCGAGGGGCCACGGCGACGCCGTTCGTCGACGGCGGCACCTACGCGATGGTGCGCGGGCCCCGCTTCGAGACCCCCGCCGAGATCCGCCTGCTCGCTACCTTCGCCGACCTCGTCGGCATGACCTGGCCCGCCGAGTGCATCCTCGCCGGCGAGGCCGGGCTCCCCTACGCCGTGATCTGCAAGGTCGACAACCTGGCCAACGGCGTGGAGGGCCACACCGCCAGCGTCGAGGAGTACCGCGAGCGCACCGCGGCCGATGCCGGGCGGCTGGCCGCGGACCTCGTCGCCCTGGTCGACCGCCTGCTCGCTGCCACCTGAGCCCGGACGCGGCGGCGGGGGCCCGGAACGGCCCCCGCCACCTTCCATCCCCTGCGTCGAATTCAGAGGATGAAGAGCATCTCCTGGTAGGTGGCCAGCGGCCACAGGTCATCGGCGACCATGGCCTCGAGCACGTCGGCCGAAGCCCGCACCGCGTCCATGGCCGGGATGAGGACGTCGCACGCGAAGCGGGCCTCGTCGAGCACGCCGCCCTCGACCTCGGCCCCCAGCTCGTCACGCAGGGCGGCGAGAGCCGACTGCAGGCGGGCGACCTCGGCCGAGACGGTCTCCAGGGTGGAGCGATCGAACTCGATGCCCACCGCGGTGAGCGCGGCCGCGTTCGTGGCCAGCTCGGTCTGGTAGCGCAGCGAGGCCGGCAGCACCGAGGTGGTGGCCACCTCGAGGGTCGACCGGGCCTCCACACCGACGCTCAGCACGTAGTGCTCGAGGGCGATCTCGTAGCGGCTGTGCATCTCCCTGTGGTTGAAGACCCCGTACTTCTCGAAGAGGTCCTGGGCCTCCGGGGTGATCAGCTGCGGGATGGCGTCGACCGTGGTGCGCAGGTTGAGCAGCCCACGGGCCTCGGCCTCGACCTGCCAGTCGGCGGAGTAGCCGTCGCCGTTGAACACGACGGCGCCGTGGTCGCTGATGACCTCTTCGAGCACCTTCTGGACGGCGACGTTGAACTCGGCGCCGTCGGCCATGCGGGTCTCGATCTCGGTGGCGATGTGGTCGAGGGCCTCGGCCAGGATCGTGTTGATCGTGACCATCGGGCCGGCGATCGACTGCATCGAGCCCGGTGCCCGGAACTCGAACCGGTTGCCGGTGAAGGCGAACGGGCTGGTGCGGTTGCGGTCGCCCGGGTCGGTGGGCAGGTGGGGAAGGGTGTCGGCCCCGATGATGAGGGTGCCCTTCTCCTTCGAGCTGGTCGCCCCGCCCTTGGCCACCTGGTCGAACACGTCGGCGAGCTGGTCGCCGAGGAAGATCGAGATGATGGCCGGAGGCGCCTCGTTGGCGCCGAGGCGGTGGTCGTTGCTGGCCGAGGCCACCGACGAGCGAAGCAGGCCGCCGTACTTGTGGACGGCGCGGATCACGGCGCCGCAGAAGACGAGGAACTGGGCGTTGTCGTGGGGGTTGTCGCCGGGGAGGAGCAGGTTGCCCTCGGTGGCGTTGCCGAGCGAGAAGTTGACGTGCTTGCCGGAGCCGTTGATGCCGGCGAAGGGCTTCTCGTGGAAGAGGCACTCCATGCCGTGCTTCTGGGCGACCTTCTTCAGCACCACCATCAGCATCTGCTGGTGGTCGGCGGCGACGTTCGCCCGCTCGAACATCGGCGCGATCTCGAACTGGCCGGGGGCCACCTCGTTGTGCCGGGTCTTGGCGGGGATGCCGAGCTTGAACAGCTCCCGCTCGGCCTCGAACATGAACGCCAGCACGCGGTCGGGGATCGCACCGAAGTAGTGGTCGTCGAACTCCTGGCCCTTCGGGGGCTTGTCACCGAAGAGGGTTCGGCCCGAGGCGATGAGGTCGGGGCGGGAGAAGAAGAAGCTGCGGTCGATCAGGAAGTACTCCTGCTCGGCGCCGGCGAACGACACCACCGCGGCCGGGTTCTCGTGGCCGAACAGCTTCAGCACGCGCTCGGCCTGGGCGGCCATCGCCTGCTGGGAGCGCAGCAGCGGGGTCTTGTGGTCGAGGGCCTCACCGGTCATCGACACGAACACGGTCGGGATGCAGAGCGTGTTCCCGTTGGGGTTCTCGAGGATGTAGGCGGGGCTGGTGGCGTCCCATCCCGTGTAGCCGCGGGCCTCGAAGGTGGCGCGCAGGCCGCCGTTGGGGAAGCTCGACGCGTCGGGCTCGCCCTGGATCAGCGTCTTGCCCTGGAACTCGGCCATCGACGCACCGACGGCGTCGGGCTCGAAGAAGCTGTCGTGCTTCTCGGCGGTGAGCCCCGTGAGCGGGTAGAAGACGTGGGCGTAGTGGGTGGCGCCCTTCTCGAGCGCCCAGTCCTTCATGGCCGAGGCCACGATGTCGGCGACCACCGGGTCGAGCGGGAGGGAGTGGTCGATCGTCCCGAGCAGCGACGTGAAGACGGTCTTGGGCAGGCGCTTCTGCATCACCGCCTTCGAGAAGACGTTCTCGCCGAAGATCTCGCCGAGGTCGTCCTCGGAGGAGAAGATCCCGGCCGGGCCCTCGTGGCCCTTCACCGCTTCGATGGCCTGCAGGCGCGCCTTGCTACCGCTCATGGTCCGGAACTCCGATCACCTCGGCGCACCGGTCTCTCCGGTTCTGGCCTGGTCCGGGCGACCGTAGGAGGGTGGCAATTCGGGGCTGTTTCCGGCTGGTGAACTGGGGCCAGTCGTGCCAGACGGCACTCACGGTGGCCACGGCCGAACACCCAGAGCGAGGGTTCGCCGACCGGGCAGATCAGCCCTGGGGTCGGCGGGCGGGGACGGTTACGCTCGCCAACCCATGGGTGAGCACTCTGCAGCGACGACCGCGGTGGTCGACGCCTCCGCGCTCACCCGTCGCTTCGGGCCCACCACCGCGCTCGACGGCGCCACCTTCAGCGTCTCGCCGGGCGTCACCGGCCTCCTCGGCGCCAACGGCGCGGGAAAGACCACCCTGCTCGGGCTCATGCTCGGTCTGCACAAGCCCGACGGCGGTTCGCTCCAGGTCCTCGGCCTCGACCCCACCCGGGCCGGTGCGGCCGTGCGGTCGCGCATCGGCTACGCACCCGAGCACCACCGCCTGCCGCCGGACACCCGGGCCCACGACTTCGTGCGCCACATCGCCCAGGTCCACGGACTGCCGAAGCGCGACGCCACCAACCGGGCGAGCGATGCCCTCTGGTCGGTCGGTCTCGGCGAGGAGCGCTTCCGCCCCATCGGCACCATGTCCACCGGCCAGCGCCAGCGGGTGAAGCTGGCCCAGGCCATCGCCCACGACCCCGACCTGGTGCTGCTCGACGAGCCCACCGACGGCCTCGACCCGGTGCAGCGCGACGACATGCTCGCCCTGATCCGCCGCATCGGCACCGAGTTCGGCATCCACGTCGTGGTGTCGTCGCACCTGCTCGAGGAGGTCGAGCGGATCTGCGACGCGGCCGTCATCCTCCGCGAGGGCCAGGTCGTCGCCAGCGGCTCGATGCACGAGCTCACCGGCAAGGGCCAGGGCGTGCTGCTCGAGGTCGACGAGCGGGCCGACGAGGTCGTGGGCCGCCTCATCCTCATGGGCCTCGAGGCCACCCTCGACGGCTCCCGCATCGTCATCGTGAACCCGCCCGACCGGCCGCTCGGCACCGCCCACGACGCCGCCCGCGACGCCGTGGCCGAGGCGGGCGTCGGCATCCGCCGCCTGTCCGACCGCACGGTCTCGCTGGAGGACGTCTTCCTCGAGGTCGGCGCGTGAGCACCGTCGAGGGCGTCGGCGCCGACATCGCCGACGGCGACGAGGCCGAGCCGATGGCCCCCGACGACGCCGTCGCGCCCGCGGCCGAGGGGCAGGAGGCCGAGCCCCAGGCCCAGGAGCCCGAGGTGGGCGGGGCGCGCATCGTCGACCGCGGGTACCGCCGCTACGAGGGCCGCCGCACCGGCACCATGGGCGCCTTCCGGGCCCTGGTGGCCCACTCGATGCAGCGGGCCCTCGGCCTGCGCCGGCCCGCCACCCAGAAGATCCTCCCGGCCATCGCCGTGTTCATCGCCTACGTGCCCGCCATCGTGTTCGTGGGCCTGTCGGTGCTCATCAAGGACACGCTGCTGGCCAACTCGAACCTGGTGCCGACCTACGGCGACTACTACTCGTTCATCTCGGCGGCGATCGTGGTCTTCAGCGCCTTCGTCGCCCCCGAGCTGCTCTGCACCGACCGGCGCACCGGGATGCTCGGGCTCTACCTCGCCTCGCCGCTCACCCGGAACAGCTACCTGGCGGCGAAGGCGGTGTCGGTGGTCGGGCTGCTCGCACTCGTCACCCTCGGCCCGCCGCTGCTGATGCTGATCGCCTTCACCCTCATCGGCCAGGGCCCCGACGGGCCGGTGGCGCTGTTGAGCCTGTTCGGCAAGGTGCTGATCGGCGGTGCGGTCGTGGCCCTGCTGCAGGCCTCGTTGTCGCTGGCCGTCTCGAGCACCACCACCCGCAAGGCCGCCGCCTCCGCCGGGGTCATCCTCGTCCTGCTGGCCAGCACCGCCATCTCCGACGCCCTGGTGAAGGGGGCCGACGCCTCCCCCGAGCTGTTCTGCCTGAACCTGCTCCAGATGCCCTTCGAGCTGGTGCGCCGCATCTTCGGCGAGGTCTCCCCCGACGCCACCATCGCCTCCATCCCGAACAGCACGCTCATCGCCGCCTACGTCGGATGGACGCTGTTGTTCGCCGGCTTCACGTGGCTGCGGTACCGACGGGTGAGCGTCGACCGATGACCGCCGGACCGATGATCGAGGTCGAGCACGTCTCGAAGTGGTTCGGCGAGCTCGTCGCCGTGTCCGACGTGTCGTTCACCGTCGGGCCCGGCGTCACGGCCCTGCTCGGCCCCAACGGCGCGGGCAAGTCCACGATGCTGCGGATGCTCTGCGGGCTCACCCCGCCGTCACAGGGATCGGTCAAGGTGCTCGGCGGCGATCCCCGCCACGACCTCCAGCTCACCCGGAAGATCGGTCTGGTCCCCCAGCAGGAGACGCTGTTCGAGGGGCTGTCGGCCTACGAGTTCGTGCACCTCGCCGCCGTGCTCACCGAGGTCGCCGACACCGACGGCGCCACCCGGGCCGCCCTCGGCCTCGTCGAGCTCGACCCCGACGACCGCCGGGCGGTGGGCACCTTCTCCAAGGGCATGCGCCAGCGGGTGAAGGTCGCCCAGGCCCTCGTCGCCCACCCGCAGGTCGTGGTGCTCGACGAGCCGCTCACCGGCCTCGACCCCCGCCAGCGGCTCCACCTCATCACCATCTTCCAGCGCCTCGGTGCCGAGGGCCGGTGCGTCATCGTGTCGAGCCACGTGCTCGACGAGGTCGAGCGCTTCGGCAGCCGCGTGCTCGTCATGGCCCAGGGCCGGCTGGCTGCCGAGGGCGACTACCACGCCATCCGCGAGCTGATGGACGACCGCCCGCATCGCATCCGCATCCGCAGCGACGACCCCCGCAGCCTGGCCGCCGGTCTGCTCGGCGGGGCCGGCGTGGTGGGCGTCACCCTCGAGGGCGACGACGCCACCATCGTCGACACACGCGACGCCCACCTCCTGCGCCGGTCGGTCGCCGTGGTCGCCCGCGACCGGAACGTGCGCCTCAACGAGGTCACCCCGCTCGACGACGACCTCGAGAGCGTCTTCCGGTACCTGGTGGAGGGGCGATGACCGCCACCGCAGACCGGCCGCGCTCGCGGGCCGCCAGCCGCTTCCCGATCTACCGGCTCGTCCTCCGTTCCCAGGTCACGCGGGCCCGCCTGCTCGCCCTGTTGGCCCTCGGGGTCGTGGGCATCATCGTCGGCGCCGCGCTGGGTGCCTCGAACCCGGCCCCCGCACTGATCGACGGCATCGGCCTGGTCGACGGCCACCTCGCCGCCGGCACCCGCTTCGTCAACACCTTCGGCCTCTCGCTGCTCGTGCCGGTGACCGCCCTCGTGTTCGCCGCCGCCTCGCTGGGCGACCCCGACGAGGACGGCACCCTCGTCTACCTGTGGCTGCGGCCGGTGAAGCGGTCGCGCATCGTCCTCGCCGCGGCCGCCGCCTCGTTCACCGTGGCATGGCCCGTCATCGTGATCCCCCTCGCCGTCGCCGCGGCCGCCACCGGTGGCGGTACCGACCTGGTGGTCGGCACGGTCGCGTCGGCCACGGTCGGCCTCGTCGCCTACACCGGCCTGTTCTGCGCCCTCGGGCTGATCACGAAGCGCTCACTGGTGTGGGGCCTGCTCTACATCTTCATCTGGGAGGGGTTCGTGGCCACCGCCGCCGACTCCGCCGCCCGCCTCGCCGTGCGCACCTACGCCCGGTCGGTGCTCTCGGGCATCGCCGAGTTCCCGCTGCGGGGCACGGTCGTCGACTCCCCGGCGCGATGGATCGTGCCGCTCGTCATAGGCGCGCTCGCCCTTGCGTTCGCGACCTGGCGGCTCTCCCGACGCGACATCGCCTGACGGCCCGTTCCGTGCGCACCATCGACCGCGAGATCCTCCGGCTCGCCGTCCCCGCTCTCGCCGCGCTGGCGGCCGAGCCGCTCTACGTGCTTGCCGACACCGCCGTCGTGGGCCACATCGGGCCGGACGCCCTGGCCGGGCTCGCGGTCGCCAGCAGCATCCTGCTGGTCGGGTATGCCGTGTTCATCTTCCTGGCCTACGGCACCACCGCGTCGGTGGCCCGCCTGCTCGGCGCGGGCGACGAGCGGGAGGCCGCCCACCAGGCCGTCCAGGGCATGTGGCTGGCCGCCGCCTGCGGCGTGGTGGTGGGGCTGGTCACCTTCGCGCTGTCGGGCCCGCTGCTCACCCTGCTCGGGGCCACGGGTGCGGTGCGGGAGCAGGCGGCGATCTACCTGAACATCAGCCTGCTCGGTGTGCCCGCCATGCTCGTGGTGCTGGCCGGCACCGGCTACCTGCGCGGCCTGCAGGACACCCGCACCCCGCTGTACGTCTCGCTCGGCTCGGCGCTGCTCAACCTGGTCATCGAGCTGGTGCTCATCCCGGGGATGGGCTTCGGGATCGGGGCGTCGGCGCTCTCCACCGTCATCGCGCAGTGGACCTCGGCGGTGATCTACGTGCTCTGGGTCGCCCGGGCCGTGCGTCGCCACGAGGTGCCGCTCGGCCCGCATGGGCGCACGCTCGGCCGGCTCGCAGTGGTCGGCCGCGACCTCTTCCTGCGCACCGCCGCGCTGCGCGGGTCGCTGCTGCTCGCCACGGCGGTCGCCACCCGCATCGGCACGGTCGACGTCGCCGCCCACCAGATCGCCTTCGAGATCTGGAGCTTCCTCGCCCTGGTGCTCGACGCCCTGGCCATCGCGGGGCAGTCGATGATCGGCCGCTTCCTCGGCGCGGGGTCGGCGATCGAGGCCCGGACAGCGGGTCGGCGCCTGCTCGAGTGGGGCGCCGGGGCCGGCGTGGTCCTCGGCGTGGTCGTGCTGGTGCTGCGGCCGTGGCTGCCCGGGCTGTTCACCAACGACGCCGCCGTGGCCACGCTCGCCGGGTTCCTGCTGCTCTGGGTCGCCGTGCTCCAGCCGATCAACGGCGTGGTGTTCGTGCTCGACGGCCTGCTCATCGGCGCCGGCGACATGGCGTTCCTGGCGTGGGCGATGTGGATCGCCTTCGGCGTGTTCGCCACCGGCGCGGTGGCGGTGCTGGTGCTCGGGCTCGGCATCGGCTGGCTGTGGGCCTGCCTCGCCACCCTGATGCTGAGCCGGCTCACCGTACTGGGGCTGCGCTGGCGCACCGACGGCTGGGCCGTCACCGGCGCCGCCCGCTGAGACCGACCGACCGCCTCAGGACGGCTGCGTCGTGGTGGTGGCTCCTGGCGGGCAGGTGTCGGCGAAGTACTGCTCGATGGCGTCGGCGGCGGCGTTCATCTCGGGCGACTCGAGCTTCTGCGAGGCGGTCTCGACCTTCTGGAGGGTGGCCGGATCGGAGAGGTTGGTGAGGTCGATGCCCTTCAGCGCCTCGCCATAGGCCTGCACGCCGGCGGCGTAGGTCTCGAAGTCGGCGGCGATGGCAGCGGGCACCTGAGCCCGCAGGGTGTCGAGGTCGGCCTGGAGCTGGTCGAGCTCGCTCTGGTCGGCGCCGGTGGCCGCGGCGAGGGGGATGGTCTGCAGCGCGACGAAGGCCAGCTGCACGTCGTAGCAGTCGAGGTCGCCGCCGCTCAGGCCCTTGGCCGAGCCGTCGAGGTCGATGAGGTCGCCCAGCGCGGCGTTGGGGGTGCCGGTGGTCGCCGCCACGGTCGTGGGGGAGGCGGACGAGTCCCCGTTCGAGCCCGAGCAGGCCGTGGCGCCGCCGACGACGAGCACGGTCAACGCCAGAGCGGCGATCGGACGGACAGGCTTGCGGATCATCGGCTCTCCCGGGGACGACACGGTCGCCCCGGACCCTACGTGGCGCAGGAGGTCCACCGGCACCGGCACCGCCGCCCGGGCACGCCGGGGCCCGGCCCACCTCCCCGTGAGGGGTGCGAGCCGGGCCCCGAAGCGTCAGATCACTGCGAGGAGGACGAGCCGGTGCTCGGGCAGGTCTCCTCGAAGTACTTGTCGATGTTCTCCTGGGCCTGCTTGACCTCGGGCGTCTCGAGAATGGCGGCGGCGTTCTCGGCATCGGCGGAGCCACTCATGATGTCGCCCATGTCCATGCCCTTCATGGCGTTGGCGTACTCCTCGAGGGCGTTGGCGTAGGTGGTGAAGTCGTCCTCGATCTCCGAGGGGATCTCGCCCTTGAGCTCGTCGATCGAGCTCTGCATCTCGGCGAGGTCGGCCTCACTGGCCCCGAAGCTGGCACCCAGCGCCGACATCGAGAGCGCGAAGTAGGCGAGGCCGGCCTTCATGCAGTCGCCCCCCATCGCGTCCAGGGCATCGCTCATGTCGTCGCTGCTGCTGCCCGAGCCGCTGCTCGACGAGGCGGAGGTGGTGGCGGTGACGGCGTCACCGGTGCCCGACGACTCCTCCTTCTTGCTGCCCCCGCCACAGGCGGTGGCGCCGACCAGCAGGCCGGCTATCAGGACGGCGGCAGCCTTGGCTCCCATGCGATTCATCGGTGTTCCTCCCGCTCGGGGTTCGTCTGGAGCGCGACGCTACGGACGCGCTGAACCCGTGAACAGGGTGCATCGTCACATCGTGATCCTGCCTTGACGGGATTCCCCGAGGTGCGGCGGACCGCCGGGGCTCAGGAGGCGGCGGCGCGGCGAGCGTCGAGCACGGCGTTGACCGCCTTGCCGTCGGCCTGGCCCCTGGTGGCCTTCATGACCTTGCCCACGAAGAAGCCCTGCAGCTTGCCCCGGCGCTTGTCGTCGCCCCCGCAGTAGTCGGCCCACTCGTCAGGGCTCTCGGCGATGATGCCGTCGACGATGCCCTCCAGCTCGGAGGTGTCCATGGCCTCGAAGCCCCGATCGGCGGCGATGACGTCGGGGGCCTTGCCCGACTCGAGCATGTCGCCGAGCACGGTCTTGGCCTGGGTGGCGGTGAGCTGTCCGGCCACCTCGAGGGTGACGAGCTGGGCGAAGTGGGACGGGTCGAGCGACTCGGCGCCGTCGACGGCCAGGTTGTGCTCGACGTGGAGCAGCACCCGCGCGCCGTCGCCGCCGGCGGCGATGGCCGCGAGGGCCAGCGCGTCGAGGTCGCGCTGGACGGCGACGACCACGGCGGTCTCGGTTGGCTCGACGCCGGCGGCCTCGGCCAGCGCGGTGCGCCGGGCGGCGGGCAGCGACGGCATGGCGTCGTCGATGGCGGTGACCCACTCGGCCGACGGGGCCAGCGGCACCAGGTCGGGCTCCTGGAAGTAGCGGTAGTCCTCCGCCTCCTCCTTGGAGCGACCGGGGCGGGTGCGGCCGGCGCCTTCGTCCCAGTGGCGGGTCTCCTGCTTCACCCGCTCGCCGGTCTCGAGCAGGTCGACCTGGCGACGGGCCTCGTACTCGATGGCCCGGCCGAGCGAACGCAGGGAGTTGAGGTTCTTGACCTCGCAGCGCTTGCCGAGCTCGGGGTCGCCGACCCTGCGGACCGAGACGTTGGCGTCGACCCGCAGCGACCCCTCCTCCATCTTGGCGTCGGAGGCGCCCGTGGCCAGGAGGATGGCGCGCAGCTCGTCGATGTAGGCCTTGGCCTGCTCGGGATGGCGGATGTGGGGCCGACCGACGATCTCCACGAGCGGCACGCCGGCGCGGTTGTAGTCGACCAGGGAGTAGTCGGCGCCGTGGATGCGGCCGCTGCCACCGGCGTGGCTGTTCTTGCCGGTGTCCTCCTCGATGTGGGCCCGCTCGATGCCGACGCGGGTGCCGTCGGGGAGGTCGAGCCAACCGTCGACGTTGATCGGACGGTCGAACTGCGAGACCTGGTAGTCCTTCGGCATGTCCGGGTAGAAGTAGTTCTTCCGGGCGAACACCGACGGCTCGACGCTGCAGTTGAGGGCCCGGCCGAGGCGCATGGCGAGCTCGACGACCTGGTGGTTCAGCACCGGCAGCGAGCCCGGCAGGCCGAGGCACACCGGGCAGACGTTGGTGTTGGGCTCGTCGCCGAACATGTTCGGGCAGCTGCAGAAGAGCTTGGTGGCGGTGGCCAGCTCGCAGTGGACCTCGAGGCCCACGACGATCTCCCACTCGTCACCGGTGGTCTCGCTGGTGATGGTGAAGTGCTCGCCCTCGATGGGCTCGTGGGTGAGGTTGGCGCTCATGCGTAGGCCTCCTCGAGCGACGGGGCGGCGGCTTCGACGACGGCGGCGGCCCGGAACATGGTGGCCTCGCCGAGGGCGGGGGCGAGCAGTTGCACGCCCACCGGCATGCCGTCGGCACCACCGCCGAACGGGACGCTCATCGCCGGGTGGCCGGCGAGGTTGGTGGGGATGGTGCAGATGTCGTTGAGGTACATCGACAGCGGGTCGTCGGTCTTGTCGCCGAACCGGAAGGCGGTGGTGGGCGACGTGGGCGACAGCAGCAGGTCGAAGTGCTCGTAGGCGGCCGCGAAGTCGCGCATGATCAGCGTGCGGACCTTCAGCGCCTTGCCGTAATAGGCGTCGTAGTAGCCGGCCGACAGGGCGTAGGTGCCGAGCATGATGCGGCGCTTGACCTCGTCGCCGAAGCCGGCGGTGCGGGTGGCGGTGTTCATCTCGGCGGTGGTCGGGGCGTCGACCCGCATGCCGTACCGGACGCCGTCGTAGCGGGCCAGGTTGCTCGAGGCCTCGGCCGGGGCGATCAGGTAGTACGCCGACAGGCCGTAGCTCGCGGCGGGCACGGAGACCTCGCCGATGGTGGCGCCGGCGGCCGACAACGCGTCGGCGGCCTGACGCACCCGGGCGGCGACGTCGGGGGCGATGCCCTCCCCCATGAGCTCGGTGACGAGGCCGATGCGGAGGCCCTCGACACCACGGTCGAGGACGTCGAGGAGCGAGGGCGACGGCTGGTCGATGGAGGTGGAGTCGCGGTGGTCGTGGCCGGCGATGGCCTCGAGCAACAGGGCCGAGTCGGCGACGGTGGTGGAGAACGGGCCGATCTGGTCGAGCGACGAGGCGAAGGCCACCAGCCCGTAGCGGCTGACGAGCCCGTAGGTGGGCTTCACGCCGACCACACCGCACAGGGCCGCGGGCTGGCGGATCGAGCCGCCGGTGTCGGAGCCGAGCGAGATCGGGGCGAAGCCGGCGGCGACGGCTGCGGCCGACCCACCGGAGGAGCCACCGGGCACGCGGGCGGGGTCACGCGGGTTGCGAGTGGGCCCGAAGGCGGAGTTCTCGGTGGACGAGCCCATGGCGAACTCGTCGAGGTTGGTCTTGCCGATGGCGACGGCGCCGGCGGCGGCGACCCGCTGCACGACGGTGGCGTCATAGGGCGGGCGCCAGCCCTCGAGGATGCGACTCGAGCACGTGGTCGGCACGCCCCGGGTGCAGAGGTTGTCCTTCAGGGCGAGGGGCACACCGGCCAGGGGGCCGGGGTCCTCCCCCGCGGCGACCCGGGCGTCGACCGCGGCCGCGGCGGCGCGGGCCTCGTCGGCCAGCACCAGGTTGAAGGCGTTGATCTCGCCCTCGCGGGCGTCGATGGCGGCGAGGTGGGCGTCGAGGACCTCGACGGCGGAGACCTCGCCGGCGCGCACGGCAGCCGCGATGTCGAGGGCGGTGGTGGGCAGGTCGGGCACGGTCACGGCTCCTCGCCGAGGATGGCGGGCACCCGGAAGCGGCGGTCCTCGACGGACGGCGCCTGCGAGAGCACCTCGTCGCGGTCGGCGCACGGACCGACGACGTCGGGGCGCAGCACGTTGACGAGCGGCAGCGGGTGGGCCGTGGGCGGCACGTCGGCGAGGTCGAGGGCGGCGACGTCGTCGGCGTGGTCGAGGACGGCGCCGAGCTGCTCGGTGTAGAGGTCGAGCTCGGCGTCGCTGAGCTCGAGGCGGGCAAGGAGGGCGACCTTGGCGACGTCGTCCCTGGTGAGGCGATCGGACATGGGCGGTCATCGTAGGCGGGCACCGGCCGGCTCCCGCCCGTCGGCCGGTAGGGTCTGTCCCGCCGTACGTGACCACTGCCGTCAGGAGGGCCCGTGGCCGAGCAGTACCCCTTCCTCAGCAACGACTGGATGGACGCCGCCAAGCGCATCCGCGACGAGATGCCGCACCCCGAGGTGCCGTCGGTCGGCCTGATGAAGATGAACCTCGTGGTCACCGCCAGCCCGTTCGAGGCCGGTGACATCAAGGCCCACGTCGACACCTCCGACGGCGAGATCATCGTCGAGCACGGCCACCTCGACGGCCCCGACCTCACCGTCACCGTCGAGTACGACGTGGCCAAGGCGCTGTTCGTCGACCTCGACGTCACCGCCGCCATGCAGGCGTTCATGGCCGGCAAGGTCAAGGTGCAGGGCGACATCACCAAGCTCATGGCCCTCGGGGCCCCGGGCGCGGCGGCCGAGCCCGACGAGAAGGCCGTGGCCATCGCCAAGGCCATCCGCGACATCACCGAGTCCTAGACCCGCACCTTCACTCCCCCTGTGACGACCGGGGACGTTGTCCCTGGCTGGATGGTGTGTGGTCCCCGATGGTGAGCCCTCCGAGTGAGCTGTGGGTCTTCCACAACTCACCTCTCGCCAGGAGGGCTCGATGGCTCACGCTAGTAGGCAGCACCCGAACGCTCCGTTGACCCCGGCGGGCCGTCGTCGGATGGTGGCTTGTGTGCTCGATCAGGGCTGGTCGATCGAAGCGACCTCGGAGCGGTTCCAGGTCGACGCCAAGACGGTGCGCAAGTGGCGGACCGGTTCCTGGCCGAGGGCCCCGGCGGGCCTGCTGGATCGGTCGTCGCGGCCGCGCACGGTCACCGAACCGGACCCCGCCGCGGCTTCGCATCGGGTGCGTGCAGCTGCGGCGCAAGCGTCGTTGGGGCGCAGATCACATCGGCTCACGAGGTCGGCCTGGCCGCGTCGACCGTCCAGGCGATCCTGCACGCGGCAGGGCTGGGCCGGCTCGACCGCGGCGACCGGGCCACCGCACACCGAGCCGGTGCCGCCGCTACCAACGCGAACGGCCCGGCGAGCTCATCCACGTCGACGTGAAGAAGACTCGCCGGCATCCCCGACGGCGGCGGCTGGCGCAGTCCGCGGCCGCGGCTACGCCGGCGACGGCGACCACAGCCGCGGGCCGGCTACCGCTTCATCCACACCGCCATCGATGACCGCACCCGCCTCGTCTACTCCGAGATCCACCACGACGAGACAAGCCGTCACCGCCGCCGGGTTCTGGGACCGAGCCGCCGCCTGGTTCGACTGCTCGAGGCATCACCTGCGAACGGGTCATCACCGACAACGGCGCCTGCTACCGCTCCGGCCTCTGGCATCAGCGCCTGCGCCGACACCAGCACCACCGTCAAGAAGACCCGGCCCCGCCGACCCCAGACCAACGGCAAGATCGAACGCTTCCACCGCATCCTGCTCGAGGAATGGGCCTACATCCGGCCCTGGACCTCAGAAACCCCAACGCACCCCGCCTACGCCGGATTCATCCACTTCTACAATCACCACCGATCCCACGGCGCGCTCGGCTGGGCAACACCCATCGCCACCCTCAGCCACCTCACGGGACAACCTCCCCGCAGAGCACACCTAGGGCTCCCAAGACCCACCGTTTGTCGCACGTCACCAAACGTGCCACAACGCCACACGCCAGAGCGCACCGTTTCCTGACAGGCGGTCGGCGGTTGCCGTTGCCGGTTGGGCGTGGCGGGTGCGGCGTACGAAGCCGGCGGCCACAGCCGCGGCGAGGGCCACGCCACAGCCCACGTAGTAGGCGATGGCGTAGCTGCGCACGCCGTGGGCGGCCTCGGTGGTGGCCTGCACGGTGAGCAGGATCTGCATGCCGGCGACCACGCCGACCTGGCTCATCGTCTGCGACGCGGCGCCGGCGACACCGAGGTCTCGGTTGTCGACGGCGTTGGCGACGCTGGCGATCATCGCCGGGGCACAGGCACCCATGCCGATGCCCGAGAGGATGAGGGCGACCTCGATCCACAGGAGGCTGCTCGAGGCGGTGACGGCGGCCAGGCCCACCATCGACAGGGCCAGCACCAGCGAGCCGAAGACACCGATCACCCGCTCCCCCAGCCGGATCACGAGGTAGCCGGCGATGGGGCCCACGATCGAGAACGCCAGCGGTCGCACGATCGACACGAGCCCCGTCTTGGTCGTGCTGTAGCCGAGCACCTCGTGCAGCAGCAGTGGGGTGAGGATGAACCCGCCCATGTAGGTGAAGTTGGCGAGGAACTGGTTGGTGATCGGGAAGCTGAAGTTGCGGTTGCGGAAGTAGCGCAGCGGCAGCAGCGGGCTCACCGCCCGGCGCTCGGCCATGACGAAGCCGACGAGCAGGACCGGGCCCATCAGGAAGGCCCCGAGCACGAGCGGGCTGGTCCAGCCCATCTCCGGGCCTCGGTTGAGGGCGACGAGGAACGACCCGACGCCGCCGGCCAGCAGGGCGGACCCGGCGATGTCGAACTTCTGCCGCTCACCACGCGACGAGCGGGGCAGCACGATGAACCCGATGACCAGGCTGGCGACGGCGATGGGCGTCTGGATGACGAAGATCGCCCGCCATCCGAAGGCGTCGACGAGTGGCCCGCCCACCACCACGCCGAGCACCGGCGCTCCCGCCCCGACGAGCGACCAGTAGCCGAGGGCCTGGGCCCGGCGCTCGGGCGGGAAGCTGCGGTTGATCATGGCGAGGGCCGACGGGCCGGCCGCCGCACCCAACGCGGCGCCGATGAAGCGCGCCGCGATCAGGCTCGGGGCGTTCCACGCCAGGATCGCGAGGAACGAGAACAGGGCGACCCCGGAGAGGCTCCACAGGTAGACCGTGCGGGCCCCGATGCGGTCGGCGAGCTTGCCGGCGATGGGGCCGAGCACGGCCATGGCCAGGCTGGGGCCGGTGACCGCCCAGGTGAGCACGCTCGCCGTGGAGCCGAGGTCCTGGGCGATGTCGGCCAGCGACACCGTGAGCACGGTGATGGTGAAGCTGGCGGTGAACACGCCGAGCAGCGACGCCGCCAGCACGATCCACGGACCCTTGGGGCTGCCCGACAGGCGACCGGCCACCCGGCGCTGGAGCATCAGGCTCCACGGGACGACGGCGACCTCCTCGGCCCCGGCCGGCTCGAGGCCGACCTCGAGCTCGTCGTAGCGCCCCGGCGGGTCGTCGAGCTCCGGGTCGCGCGTGGTCACGTCGGCGATGCTACCGAGCGGTCACATCACGGGCCCCGCCGGTTCGGCACGCCGCCGGCGCGGCGGTGAGCCGGCTCAGTTGGTGGTGAGGGTGACCGCGGAGCCCGGCTTCACCTGGCTGCCCACGGCCGGGATGGCGCCGGTGACCGGCTTGCCCGGGTTGCCCTGCACGCCGCTGACCGTGAGGCCGAGCCCCTCGAGGATCGTGGAGGCCTGGGCGACGGTCTTGCCCACGATCGAGGCCGGGATCGTGACCGGCTCCTTGCCCAGCGAGATCTGCACGGTGACCGTGCTGTCGCGGGCGACGGTGGAGCCGGCGGGCGGATCGGTCTGGATCACGAGGCCCTGGGCGATGCTCGGCGAGTAGGCCTCCGAGTAGGCGACCTCCAGGCCGAGGCCCTGGAGCTGGGTGGTGACCGCTTCCTTGGTGCCGCCGCTGAGGCCGGAGGGGATGACGCGAGGCTTGGGCCCGTCGCTCACACGCAGGTTGACGGTGGAGGTCTTCGGCACGACCGGCGGGGTTCCCTCCGCGTAGCCGAGCACGATGTCCTTCTCGATGTTCTCGTCGAACTCCCGGGTGACCTGGCCGACCTTGATGCCCTGGGCTGCGAGGATCTCCGTCGCCTGGTCGATGCCGTTGCCACCCACGTCGGGGAGCGTGACCGGCGGCTGGCCCGACGAGACGACGAGGGTGACGGCATCGCCCTCGGTGAGCTTGGTGTCGGGGCCCGGCTCCTGGCGGATGACGAGGTCGGCGGCGATGGTCTCGGACGACTCGGGGACCTGCGTGACGACGAGGCCCCGGGCCTCGAGCTCGGCCTGCACCTCGGCCGCGGGCCGCAGGGAGAAGTCGGTGAGGACGGTGGTCTCGGGCCGGCTGGCGACGTAGGCGGCCGCCGCGCCGCCGCCGAGCAGCAGGACGAGCGCCACGGCGGCGACCACCCACGGCCACTTGCGGCGAGGGGGACGGGCGGAGTCGGCCTGGAGGACCTCGACGGGGAGGTCGTCGCCGCCGGCGGAGGACGCCATGGCGACGGCGGTGGCCGCGGCGATGGCCGCGGTCTCCTCCTTCTGCCGGCGCTTGCGGTCGGCCTTGGTCTCGGCCGCCACCGCGGTGTCGCGGTCGAAGGTGCGGGTGGCGGGCTGGACCTCGCCCTCGGTCACGATCGTGAGGCCGTTGGTGGTGGTGCCCGGCGGCGCCGTCATGATCTCGGGCTCGAAGTCGGCCCGCACCTGGCGCTCGGCGACGTAGAGGGTCGTCGGCTCCTTGGGGTCGAGGTCGGAGCCGTCGAGGGTGGCGGTGCCCGCCAGCGGCAGGGCGGCCACCGGGCCGAGGTCGCCGGCGGCCATCAGCATCGTGGCGAAGGTGGCGGCGTCGGGGCGGTCCTCGGGGTTCGGCACGCCGGCGGCCTTCAGGGCCGGCACCAGCGCGCCCAGCTCGGCCGGCACCGGGACGGGCTTGTCGACCCGGGCCATGAGCGTGCCGAGGGTGGTGTCGGCGGCGAAGGGGACCTCGCCGCTGACGGACTCGATGATCACCAGAGCGAGGGAGTAGACGTCGCTGCGGCCGTCGAGCGAGGCACCCTGGGCCTGCTCGGGCGAGGCGTAGCGGGCGGTGCCGAGCACGGCGCCGGCGGGCTCGGTCCAGGCCGCCTCGGCGAGGGCGCGGGCGAGGCCGAAGTCGGCGATGCGCAGGCGGCCCTCGTCGTCGAAGAGGAGGTTGGCCGGCTTGATGTCGCGGTGGATCAGGCCCCGGCGGTGGGCGTACTCGAGCGCACGGGCGGCCTCGAGGCCGACCTGCCGGGCCTGGGCCGGGTCGAGGCGGTGGCCGCTGTCGAGCAGACCCCGCAGCGAACCGCCACCGAGCAGCTCGGTGACGAGGTAGGGGACGTCGCCCTGGCCCCAGTCGTGCACCGCCATGATGTGCGGGTGGTTGAGGCCGGCGGCGTTGTGCGCCTCGGCCCGGAACCGCTTGAGGAACTGGGAATCGTCGGCCAGCGCGTCGTGCAGCACCTTGACCGCGACGCGACGTCGGAGCACGACGTCGTCGGCGAGGTACACGGTGGCGGACGCCCCGGTGCCGATGGGGGTCAGCAACCGGTAACGGCCACCGAGCACCTGACCGACACGGTCGATCACGCGAGAGATGGCCACTCGCCCACGCTACAAGTTGCACCGGTGGAATTCGGGTACCCCTCGGCGGGCGGCGACCACCCCCCGCCCGACTGCCGCACCATCACGCCGGGCGGGCACACTGTCGGGGTGAGCGATGCCCAGACCCCTCCCCCGGCAGCCCCGACGGCCCGCCCCCGCCGGAAGCTCCAACCCCACCACGCGGTGTTCGCCCTGCTCATCGTGGTCGTGGTGGTGTGCGTCGTGGTGCTGTTCAAGAAGGCGCAGTCGGGCAGCAACGGCCTCGACAACGCGGCCATCGACCGGCTGATCCCGGCCCCCAACGCCAAGATCCTCGCCCAGGACACCGTGGGCATCGACCTGGCCGACGGCTACACCGCCACGCTCACGCTCAACGGCACGCCGATCCCCGACGATCAGCTGAACATCGTCCCGCAGCTCAACCAGGTGACCTTCACCCCGAGCGCGGACAAGGACACCCAGCTGATCCCGGCCCAGCAGAACTGCATGACCGCCACCTACTGGAAGCTGTCGACCGGCCCGAGCCAGTCGCAGGTCCAGAGCTGGTGCTTCACCGTCTTCTAGGATGGCGGTACTGTCCTCCCGACGAGCGGGAGGGGCGCGGACGTGCCGATCATCTGGCGCAGGCGTGACCGCAGGGCGCGGTCCGCGCTCGTGAGCAGACAGGCTCCGGCCGACCTCGACCTGCGAGGGGCGCGTCTGCACTACCTCGACCTTCGTGGTCACGACCTCTCGGGCCGTGACCTGACCGGCGCTGACCTCACCGCCACCGACCTGACCGGGGCGAACCTGCACGGCGCCGTGTTGCGCACGGCGTACCTCACCGGCGCCCAACTGGTGAACGCCGACCTGTCCGACGCAAACCTCTACGGCGCGTACCTCACCGCCACCAACATGGACGGTGCCAACCTCAGCGGAGCGGCACTCGACGAGACCGTGTGGGACCAGGCGACGACCTGGCCGAGGGGCCTCCGGCCGCACCGGCCCGGACGGGGCTGAGCCGACGGAACCGGGGGCGAGGGGCGACTCAGCGGCGGGACTTGATCGCCCGCCAGCCGGCCATGACGATCACGGCGCCGACGATGGAGCCGATGATGCCGGAGGGGCGGATGGCCAGGCCGTCGCCCGAGAGCAGGCTGACGAGCAGGCCGCCCACGAAGGAGCCGGCGATGCCGGCGACGAGGACCTCGGTCCAGTTGTCGGGGTACATGCCGCCGCCGAGGATGGCGTTGGCGGCGTAGCCGGCGATGCAGCCGAGCCCGATGATGGCGAAGATCAGCACGTAGGTCTCAGCTCTCGGAGAGAAGTCGGTCGAGTTCGGTCATGGCGCCAGTGTGGTCGTCCTCGACCAGGATGGCGGCCATGCCCAGGGCACGGGCGGCGGCGATGTTGCCGGGCGCGTCGTCGAGGAACACCGAGCGCTCGGCGGCCACGCCGAGCTGCTCGAGGGTCATCTCGTAGATGCGGGGGTCGGGCTTGCGCATGCCCACCGTGGAGGAGTCGACGATGACCTCGAACATGTCGTCGACGGGGATCATCGCCCGCCAGCCGTCGGCGAACTCCTTGATGTTGTTGGTGATCAGGGCGGTTCGGTAGCCCTTCTGACGCAACGAGATGGCCAGGTCGACCATGTCGGTGCGCACGGAGCTGCCGCCCATCGAGCCGAACATCTCGGACAGCTCGATGTCGAGGCCCTCCTCGGCGGCGACGGCCTTGATCTGCTCGGCCGCGGCCATCAGGGCGATCTCGCCCCGCTCGAGCTGGTGCCACGGGTGATCGGTGTCCTGGTCGTAGGGACCGAACACGACGCGCACGCCGAGGGCGGGGTCGAGGCCCTTCTCCTCGTGCCAGGCGTGGATGCCGGTGAACGGTGACGCGGTGAACACGCCTCCGAAGTCGAAGATGACTGCCTCGATGGTCAACGGATCCCCCTGGAAGGCGACGAGCGGGGAAGACGCTACCCGGCGGCCGGAGGGGCGGTGTCCGGCACCTCGCCCGTCTCGAGGAGGTGGGCGAATCCGGCCTCGTCGAGGATGGGAACGCCGAGGTCGGTGGCCTTGGTGAGCTTCGACGCACCGGGCTCGGCGCCCACCACCACCGCCGTGGTCTTCTTCGAGACCGAGCCCGGCGACTTGCCCCCGCGGCCCTTGATGGCGGCCTCGGCCTCGTCGCGGGTCCAGCCGTCGAGGGTGCCGGTGACCACGACCGAGAGGCCGATGAGGTTCTGCGGCAGGTCGGGGGCCTCGGGACCCTCGAGGTTCACGCCGGCGTCGCGCAGCTTCTGCACCACGTTGCGGTTCGATTCGTCGGCGAACCACTCGCGCACGGCGGCGGCGATGATCGGGCCGACGCCCTCGACGGCGGCGAGCTCCTCCTCGGAGGCGGCCTCGATGCGGTCGAGATGCCCGAAGTGGGTGGCGAGGGCGACGCTCGAGGCCGGGCCCATGTGGCGGACGTTGAGCCCGACGAGCAGCTTGGCGAGCGGCTGGGTGCGGGACCGGTCGATGGCGCCGAGCAGGTTGTTGCTCGAGATCTCACCGAAGCCCTCGATGCCGTGGAGTTGCTCGGCGGTGAGCGAGTAGACGTCGGCGACGTCGGTGAGCAGGCCCATCTGGCAGAACAGGCGCACCCGCTGCTCGCCCAGGCCCTCGATGTCCATGGCGCCGCGGGAGGCGAAGTGCTCGATGGTGCCGGCCACCCGGGCCGGGCACGAGATGTTGGGGCAGCGGGTGTCGGCCTCGCCCTCGGGCCGCACCAGCGTGTGGCCGCACACCGGGCACTCGGTGGGGAACACCCACTCGGGCAGGCCCTCGGGGCGCTCGGCCAGCACCGGGCCGACGATCTCGGGGATGACGTCGCCGGCCTTGCGCACGATGACGACGTCGCCCGGGCGGACGTCCTTGGCCTTGACCTGGTCCTGGTTGTGGAGGGTGGCCACGCCGACGGTGGAGCCGCCCACGAAGACCGGCTCGAGCTGACCGAAGGGGGTGGCCCGGCCGGTGCGCCCGACCGACACGTGGATGTCGATCAGCTTCGTGGTGCGCTCCTCGGGCGGGAACTTGAAGGCGATGGCCCACCGCGGCGCCTTGGAGGTGGAGCCCAGCTCGCGCTGGAGGGCGAGGTCGTCGACCTTGAGCACCACGCCGTCGATCTCGTAGGCGAGGTCGTGGCGGTGCTCCTGCCAGTGCATGCAGTGGGCGAAGGCGTCCTCCAGGCCGTCGAGCACCTTGACCTCGGGGTTCACCGGGAAGCCCATTGACGCCAGGAACTCGAAGTTCTGGTGGTGGTTCACGAGGGTGGGGCCGCCGACGACCTCGCCGAGCTGGTAGCTCCAGAAGGCCAGCTCGCGCGACGCCGTGATAGCCGCGTCCTTCTGGCGCAGCGAGCCGGCCGCGGTGTTGCGGGGGTTGGCGTAGGTGCGCAGGCCGGCCTCGACCTGGGCCTTGTTGAGCGCCTCGAACACGGCGATCGGCATGTAGATCTCGCCGCGCACCTCGAGCACCTCGGGAGCGCCCTCGGGGAGCTGGTGCGGGATCACCGAGATGGTGCGCACGTTGGCGGTGACGTCCTCGCCCATGCGACCGTCGCCGCGGGTGGCGGCCTGCACGAGGGTGCCGTTCTCGTAGCGGAGCGACATCGCCAGGCCGTCGATCTTCAGCTCGGCGACGAGGCCGACCGAGCCCTCGTTCTCGCCCAGGTCGGCGAGGCGCCGGGCGAGGCGGCCACCCCAGGCCAGCAGCTCGTCGGAGCTGAAGGCGTTGTCGAGGCTCATCATCGGCACCCGGTGCACGACCGGGGCGAAGGTCGCCGACGCCGCCCCGCTCACGACCTGGGTCGGCGAGTCGGCCGTGACGAGGTCGGGGAACTGCTCCTCGAGCTGCTGGAGCTCCCGGACCAACGCGTCGTAGTCGGCGTCGGGGATCTCGGGCGCGTCGTCGAGGTAGTAGCGGTCGTTGTGGTGGCGGATGGTGGCCCGGAGCTGCTCGACGCGCTCGGCCGGATCGACGTCGGTCACGGCCCGCACACTACCGACGCCCTCCGACACCCCTCCCCGTGGCTCGTCCCAGCACGCTGGAGCGGCGTCCGATCGAGCCATGGGGTCCCGGCGTGCGGACCCGGTGGCTCGTTTGGGCACGTCCTGGCGTGCCCGAACGAGCCACGGGGAAGGGGGAGGGGTGGGGGTAGCCCCACCCGGGGGACACCGGGTCGGCTCCATGGCCGGGTGCCGCGGTGCCGTGCGTACCGTGACGGCGTGCTCGGTTCCCTCTTCGCCCCGTGGCGACGCAGCTCGACCTGGTGGGACATCGGCTACTCGTCGCTGAGCCTGCCCATCGGCATCGTGTCGTTCACGCTGGCCACCACCGTGGCGGCGACCTCGCTCGGCCTCCTCATCACCTTCCCCCTCGCCATCCCCTTCCTCTGGCTGCTGTTCCTGGGCGGTCGCGCGGTGGGGCGCATCGAGCGCTCACGCCTCGAGGTCCTGCTCGGCGTGGCCCTCCCCGATCCGGTGAGGCCCCTCGGCCCCGGCTCGTGGTGGGCGCACTGGAAGGCCCGCTTCCGCGACCGGGCCCGCTGGAAGGAGATCGCCCACGCCTTCCTGCTGCTGCCGCTCGGGGTGCTGAACCTCGTGGCCCTGGTCGTCGTCTGGGGCGGCTCGGCGGCGCTGCTCACCCTTCCGCTCTACGTCGGGACCCTGCCCGGCGGCACCGCCAAGTTCTGGGCGTTCGAGACCGGGCCGGGGGCCGGCGCCATCGGCCTGGCCGTGCTCGGCGCGGTCGGGCTGGCCCTGCTCGCACCCTGGGCGACCATCGCCCTCGCCCGGCTCGGCACCGCCGAGGCGTGCTGGCTGCTCGGCCCCACGAAGGGCGGCGACCTCGAGGCCCGGGTCACCCAGCTCGAGACCAGCCGCACCGCGGCCGTCGACAGCGCGGAGGCCGAGCGACGCCGCATCGAGCGCGACCTCCACGACGGCGCACAGCAGCGGCTCGTCGCCCTCGCCGTCACCCTGGGCGAGGCCCGGGAGCGGATGGACACCGACCCGGAGGTCGGCCGCGAGCTGATCGAGCAGTCCCACGAGGAGGCCAAGGCCGCCCTCAAGGAGATCCGTGACCTCGTGCGCGGCATCCACCCCGTGATCCTCGAGGACCGCGGCCTCGACGCCGCCCTCTCCGCCGTCGTGGCCCGCTGCCCTGTCCCCGTCACCCTCGAGGTGCAGGTCGCAGAGCGACCCCCGGCCGCGGTCGAGAGCGCCGCCTACTTCGTCGTGAGCGAGGCGCTCACCAACGTCGCCCGCCACGCCGAGGCCCACCGGGCCTGGGTCACCCTCGCCCGCCAGAGCGACCGCCTCCTCATCGAGGTGCGCGACGACGGCCGGGGCGGTGCCACCGAGTCGGTGGGCACCGGGCTGCCGGGCCTGCGCGACCGGGTCACGGCCCTGGGAGGCTGGATGCACGTCGTCAGCCCGCCGGGCGGGCCGACCACCCTCACCGTGGAGCTGCCGTGCGGATCGTGATCGCCGAGGACTCCGTCCTCCTCCGGGCCGGGCTCACCCGCCTCCTCGTCGACGCCGGCGAGGAGGTCGTGGCGTCCGTCGGCGATGCCGACGAGCTGCTGCGGGTCGTCGAGCTGCACCAGCCCGACCTCGCCGTGGTCGACGTGCGCATGCCGCCGACCCACACCGACGACGGCCTCCGGGCCGCCCTCGAGATCCGCCGACAGTGGCCGTCGGTCGGCATCCTCGTGCTGTCGCAGTACGTGGAGGAGACCTACGCCACCGAGCTGCTCGCGGTCGACACCTCGGGACTCGGCTACCTGCTGAAGGACCGCATCGCCGACGTCGCCGACTTCCTCGTCGACGTGCGCCGCGTCGGCGCCGGGGGCACCGCCCTCGACCCCGAGGTCGTCTCCCAGCTGCTCGCCCGATCCAGCCACGGCAGCGCTCTCGACCGCCTCTCGCCCCGCGAGCGCGAGGTCCTCGGGCTGATGGCCGAGGGCCGCTCGAACCAGGCCATCGCCGCCGCCCTCGTGGTGAGCGACGGTGCCGTCGAGAAGCACGTCTCCAACATCTTCACCAAGCTCGACCTGTTCCCTGCGGAGCAGGACAACCGCCGCGTGCTCGCCGTCCTGCAGTGGCTCGACTCCTGAGGAGCGCCGTGACCACCTCGACCCTTCCGCCACCCACCACTCCCCCGCCTCCGTCGGGACCGACCGCCGGCCGCCCGACCTCCAGCCGTCCGGCGCCCACGCCCCGGGCCCGCGCCGCCTGGAAGGTGGCTGCCAGCATCGCCGGCGCCGTGGTGTTGCTCTGGGGCCTCAGCCTGGGCGTGACCCAGCTCGCCCACGAGGAGCGCACCACCACCACCGAGCTCGACGCCGCCGGGCTCTCGACGCTCGACGTGCACATCGACAGCGGCTCGCTCACCGTCGTCGGCACCGACACCGAGCTCGTGAAGGTCACCGCCCGAATCAGCGACGGCCTGCGGGCCACGTCGGAGAGCCAGACGGTGGACGGCGACCGGCTCGAGCTCCGGGCCTCGTGCCCGGCGTTCCTCAGCAGCTTCTGCAACGTCGACTACACGGTCGAGGTGCCGGCACGGATGATCGTGCGGGCCCGCCTCGACAACGACGGCATCCGCCTCACCGGCGTCACCGGCGACATCGACGTCCGCTCGGCCAACGGCGGTGTCACCGTGAGCGGCAGCGGCGACGGGACGGTCACCTTGCGCTCCGACAACGGCAACGTGACCGGGACCGACCTACGGGCCGCCGTGGTCGACGCCCACTCCGACAACGGCAACGTGTCGCTGACGTTCCGCGAGGCACCGACGGCGGTCGAGGCCACGGGTGACAACGGGCCCGTCACGGTCATCGTGCCGGACGACGGTTCCACCTACGCCGTCACCACCAGCAGCTCGGACGGGTCGACCGCGGCCCCCATCCGCACCGATCCGAACTCGTCGCGGCGCATCACCGCCAGGAGCAGCAACGGCGACGTGCTCGTCACCTACGGGTCGCCCTGACCGACCCGGGTGGGGTTGTCCCCACCCCCACGACGCCGGGTCGCACCATGGCCGGCTCCCCTCCCCATCCGTACGTTCGACGAGAGAACGAACGAGACGGATTCCACGGGAGGAACAGCAATGACGATCACGACGACAGACGCTCCGAAGGTGACCACGCAGGTCGCCGTCCGGGCCGAGGCGGCGGTGAAGGTGTACGGCGGCGGGCGCACCGAGGTGCGGGCCCTCGACGGGGTCGACATCGACATCCCGTCGGGCCGCTTCACTGCGGTGATGGGCCCGTCGGGCTCGGGCAAGTCGACGCTGATGCACTGCCTCGCCGGCCTCGACACCCTCAGCAGCGGGCGCATCCTCTTCGGTGACGTCGACCTCGGCCGGCTCTCCGACCGGGAGCTGACCCTGCTGCGCCGTGACCACATCGGGTTCGTGTTCCAGGCCTTCAACCTCGTGCCGACCCTCACCGCACTGGAGAACATCACCCTGCCGAGCCGCCTGGCCAAGCGCCGGGTGCCGAAGGAGTGGCTCGACTCGCTCGTCGCCTCCGTCGGCCTCGGTGACCGGGTCGGCCACCGACCCTCCGAGCTGTCGGGCGGCCAGCAGCAGCGCGTCGCGGTGGCCCGCGCCCTCGCCGGTCGGCCCGACGTCGTGTTCGCCGACGAGCCGACCGGCAACCTCGACTCCCGCAGCGGCGGCGAGATCCTCGGCCTGATGCGCCAGGCCGTCGACGACCTCGGCCAGACCATCGTGATGGTCACCCACGACCCCTCCGCCGCGGCGCACGCCGACCGGGTGGTGTTCCTGGCCGACGGCCTCGTCGTCGACACCATGGACGACCCCAGCGCCGAGCGCGTGCTCGAGCGCATGAAGGCCTTCGGGGACTGATCACCATGTTGACCACGACCTTCAAGGGCATCGCCGGCCACAAGCGGCGCTTCGTCTCCACCTGCGTCGCCGTCGTCCTCGGCGTCGCCTTCCTCGCCGGCACCCTCGTGCTCGGCGACACCATCCGCGGCGGCTTCGACCAGATGTTCGCGACGGCGAACGCCGGCACGAGCGTGGTCGTCCGCAACGCCACCAGCATCGGCAGCGGCGACGCGGCCCAACGTGGCGTCGTCGACCCGTCGGTGGTCGACACCGTCCGGGCCGTGCCCGGCGTGGCTGCGGCAGAGACCGTCGTCACCGGCCCGGCCCAGCTCGTCGCCGCCGACGGCAGCGCGGTCGGCGGCCAGGGCCCACCGACGCTCGGATCGGGCTGGATCGACGATCCCGCCCTCGAGCCCTACCGGATCACCGAGGGGCGGGCCCCGCAGGCGACGCCCGGCGGACCGGTCGAGATCGTCATCGACCGCGACGCCGCCGACACCGCGAAGCTGAGCGTGGGTGACACCACCAGCGTGCTCGTGCCCGACCAGGTGCCCGTCGTGGTGGTCGGCATCGTCGCCTTCGGCGACAACGACAGCATGGCCGGCGCCACCTACACCGGCTTCGCCGCCGCCGACGCCGCCCGGCTGCTCGGCGGTGGGCGCCCCGGCGTCGACGAGATCCGGGTCGCCGCCCAGCCGGGCATCAGCGAGGACGAGCTCGCCCGGAGCGTCGCGGCCGCGCTCCCGTCCGACACCGAGGCCATCACCGGCGCCGCGCTCAGCGCCGAACAGCTCGGCTCCATCGAGGACGAGTTCCTGACGGTGATGCGCACGATGCTGCTGGTCTTCGCCGGTGTCGCCCTGGTGGTCGCCACCTTCAGCATCCACAACACCTTCTCGATCGTCGCCGCCCAGCGCAGCCGCGAGTCCGCCCTGCTGCGGGCGATCGGCGCAACCCGCGGCCAGGTCCTCGGCTCGGTCGTGCTCGAGGCGCTCGTCGTCGGGGTGCTGGCCACCGTGGTCGGCATCGGCGTCGGGGTCGCGCTGGCGCTCGGCCTGCTGGCGGCATTCGACGCCGCCGGTGCCGGGCTCCCGTCGTCCCCCCTCGTGATCGCGACGGCGAGCATCGCCGTGCCGGTTGTGATCGGCCTCGGCGTCACCATGGTCGCGGCGCTCGGGCCCGCCCTGCAGTCGGCCCGCACCTCCCCCCTCGCGGCCCTCCGGGCCTCGGCGGTCGAGGCCACCCGCACGGGCCGGGCCCGGATCGCAGCCGGCGTGGCGACCGCCGTCGCCGGCGTCGGGCTCATCGTCCTCGGCACCACCGGCAACGGGAGCATGGGCCGGGTCGGGCTCGGCTCGCTGCTGAGCCTCACCGCCTTCGTGCTGCTCGGGCCGGTGCTGGCCCGCCCCGCCGGTCTCCTGCTCGGCACCCCGGCCCGCCTCCTCAAGGGCGTCACCGGCCAGCTCGCCCAGGAGAACGCCGTGCGCAACCCTCGACGCACCGCCGGCACGGCCACCGCGCTCGTCATCGGCATCGGCGTGGTCGCGGTGTTCACCGTGTTCGCCTCGTCGCTGCGGAGCTCGGTCGACGACGAGGTCACCCGATCGTTCGGCGACACGGACCTGGTCGTGCGGGCGACGTCGTTCGCCGGCAGCGGCCTGCCGCCGACGCTCGTCGAGGACATCGCCGGCATCGAGGGCGTCGAGACGGTGAGCGCCCTGTCGTTCGGGGCCGTCTCGTTCGACGGGAGCACCGCGATGGCCACCGTCACCGATCCGGCGACGCTCGGTGCCGTCTCCGACCTCGGCCTGGTCGACGGGTCGATCACCGGGCTCGGTGCCGATCAGGTCGCGGTGTCGAGGTACTCGGCCCGTGAGCACGGGTGGTCGGTGGGCTCCGTCGTGCCCGTCGGGTTCGCCGACGGCACCACCGTCGCGGCGACCGTCGGGGCGGTCTACGAATCCAAGAGCGCCCTCGGTGACCTCATCGTGCCTCTCGCCCTCTGGGACGCCCACGCCACACAGGTGACGGGTGCACAGACCGTGCTGGTCGGCCTGCGGGACGGGGTCGACCTCGGCACCGCTGACGCAGAGGTCACCGCCCTCGCCAGCACCGCAGGGGCCCCGACCGTCGAGACCCGCCAGGAGTACCTCGACAGTGTCGGCAAGGAGCTCAACCAGGTGCTCACGGTCGTCTACGTGCTGCTCGCCGTCGCCGTGCTCATCGCCCTCATCGGCATCGCCAACACCCTGACCCTCTCGATCCACGAGCGGACCCGGGAGCTCGGCGTGCTGCGGGCCGTGGGCCAGACCCGCCGCCAGCTGCGCTCGATGATCCGCTGGGAGTCGGCGGTGGTCGCCACCTTCGGGGTGGTCGCCGGCCTGGGCCTCGGCACCCTCATCGGTTGGGGCCTGGTGAAGGCCGGGGGCGAGACGCTGAACATCCCGGTGTTCACCGTGCCCGTCGGCCAGATGGTGGTGATCACGGTGGTCGGCGCCGCCGCCGGCGTGGTGGCCGCGGTGCGTCCGGCCCGCCGGGCCGCCCGCCTCCACGTGCTCGACGCCATCGCCGGCGACTGACCGGCCACCCTGCCCCACACCCGGTGGCTCGCTTCACGGGGCTCCAATCCCGCCGATCGAGCCACCGGGCTGGGTGAGGAGGCTCTGAGGGATCAGGCGCCGGCGGCGAGGCGGACGCCGGTGGCCTGGTCCTGCAGGCGCGAGGCCAGGCGGCCGGTGAGCTCCATGACCTGTTCGGCCTGGGTCACACCGTGGTGGGAGAGCCCGCACACCGGCGTGATCATGGCGTTGGCCCGCAGCAACACCGGGTCGCAGCCGTCGGCCGACAGGTCGCACCACACGGCCGACAGGCGCCGCCACAGCCGCTCGACCGTGGGCCCGACCGGACCGTCGGTGGGCACCGCGCCCCAGGCGACCCAGCCGCCACGGTCGAGGTGGTCGCCGAGCAGGCCGGCGTGGCGCTCGATGCCTCCGTCGACGGGGATGGAGAGGATGCGGGGGCCGGCGCCGAGCAGCAGGCGGTAGTCGGCCGGGTGGCAGCAGTGGAGGCCGGTGACCGCGACCCGCTCGATGACGGCCATGGCGCCCGACACGAGGTCGACTCCCTCGGTCGGCCCGATCGGGAAGCCCTTCTCGGTGAGGCTCGCCATCGCCGGCTCGTCGACGAACACCACCAGCTGCGCCTGCGGGACCCGCTGGAGCAGGTGGTCGACGAGGGCAGCGGCCCGGCGGCGCACCGCGGCACCCGCCACGGCGAAGGCGAGGTCGGGGTCGAGCCCGGCGGCGTGCAGCGCCACGCCGAGGGTGACGGGACCCGTGAGCGAGACCTTGATGGGCCCGTCGCGGTCGGCCACCGCGGTGAGGAAGGCGCGCAGCCCGCCGTAGGCGTCGCCGGCGAAGTCGAGGTCGCCGAGCGGGGCCTCGGGGTCGATGAGCGCCGGATCGAGGTCGAGGGTGCCGTCGTCGTGGACGGTGACGCCCTGGATCCCGGCGGCGGCCTGGGCGACCATGCCCTCGCGCCGCGACCGGGCCGGGAGGGACGGGGCCGCCGGCAGCCGTGGGTTGTGCCGGAGGACGAACTCGACGGCGTCACCGGGGTCGCAGTGAGGCAGGTGGCCGATGCCGGTGGACAGACCGACCGGCAGCGAGAGGTGGGCGTTCGGGGCGGTCATCGGCCGACCCCTCGGGCCGCATCCACGACGAGACGACGGCGACGCGCGGCCCCGGAGACCGGGCTCGTGGTGCGCGTCTGCCATCTCGATCCCTCCTCGGGCCGGTCCGGAGCGCACCCCCGTCAGGTGTGTCGGACGTCACTGGAATAGCGACCCGAGGGGTGGTTGGGCAAATCTCAGCCCCGATGACCACCGCGACTCAGCACTTCGGCCGGTGGGCGACAGCGATCGCCTGGCTCGTCCTTCCCTTCGTGGCGGGCCCCTCCTTCGGCGACGCCCTCGACCCGCGCAGCCGCTCGGTACAGCTCGTCGCCACCATCGGGCTGTGGGCCTTCTGGGCGATCGGGTTGATCGCGGCGCTGGTGCCGAGCACCGTCTCGCTCACCGCCATCCGGATCCTCGCGCCCGCCTCGGTCGCCGCGGCCGTGTGGGCCGCGCTCGTCGTTCCTGACGGCGCATCGACCGCCGAGTCGGTGGCCCTGGGCATGACCACGCTCGCCACCGTCATCGCCCTGTCGGCCCCGGTGGGCGACCGCATGGTGAACGGCTCCTCGTACGGCGACGAGCGCCGGATGCCGCTGCGCCCGCCCGGCGTGCTGTTGCTCGGGCCGATCGAGCTGACGTGGATCGTGGTCGTCGTCGGCGTGGTCGCCGGGCCGATGCTGCTCGGCGCCCGCCAGTGGATCGTCGGCGCGGTCGCCCTCCTGGCCGGGTGGTTCCTCGCCGCGCTCGGGGTGCGGATCCTGCACCGCCTCTCGCAGCGCTGGTTCGTCTTCGTGCCTGCCGGCGTGGTGATCGTCGACCAGATGGCGCTCACCGACTCGCTGCTCGTGCAGCGTCAGCGGGTCGACTCCATCGGCCCCGCGCCGGTCGACACACAGGCCAACGACCTCACCGTCGGGGCCATCGGCCTCGCCATGGAGCTGCGCCTCACCGAGCCCGACCTCATCATCCCGGCGCCGCCCCGGCGCTTCGGTGGCGGGCAGGCCACGATCGACCCCGTCGAGGTCGAGTCGGTGCTCTTCGCCCCGAGCCGCCCGGGTTGGGTGATCGAGGAAGCGACGCGCCGCCGACTCCTCGTCGACTGAGGTCCGGCGCTCCCCCTCCGCACCGCTCGTAGAGTCTGCGAGGTGCGGATGAACGGCGGGCAGAAGGTGATCGTCTGCGTGGCGATCGGTGCGGTGATGGTCGTGCTCGGCTTCGCGGCCCGGGCATGGTGGTGGGAGACCCCGGGCAGCGGCGGGGGCTGGTTCAACTACGCCCCGAACAACGGGGTGATCTACACGTTCGACGGCCCTGACGGGCAGTCCATCCTGACCCAGGCCCTGATCTGGATCGGCCTCGTGCTCGTGTGGGCAGCCGCCTGCCTGTTCATCCTCCGCACGAAGCGCGAGATCAACGACGAGAGCCCGCCACCGACAGGCGAGTGAGCTCGGCGTTCAGCGGGTGACGGTGCCTCCGCCGAGGACGGTGTCGCCCTCGTAGAGCACCACGCTCTGCCCCGGGGCGACCCGGCGCTGGGGCTCGGCCCAGCGGACGACGAGGCCGGTGCCGGTGCCGTCGCCGTCCGGAGCCTCGTCGACCCCGGCCACGAGGATCGGCGAGCCGTGGGCGCTGGCCTGGGCGGTGACACCCGCTCCGGCGAGCGCGGTCAGCCGGGCGGCGTCGTCGGCCCACACGATTCCCGTGAGCGACTCGGCGCCGACCATCAGCTCGTCGGCCGCCCCGACCACCACCGTGGCCGAGGGCACGTCGACCGACACCGCGTAGCGGGGCTCGCCGTCGCCGCCGAGCCCGAGGCCCCGGCGCTGGCCGACGGTGACCAGCTCGACGGCGTCGACCGTGCCGACCTCCGCACCGGCGGCGTCGACCAGGCGGCCCGGTCGCAACGGGATGCGGGCGCCGAGGAACGTCGAGCGGCCACCGCCGGTGTGGGAGATGAAGCAGACGTCCTGGCTGTCGGGCTTGTCGGCGGTGCGCATGCCGAGCTCGACCGCGCGGGCCCGCACCTCGTCCTTGGTCATCCCGCCGATCGGCAGCATCACCCGCTCGAGCTGGGGGCCGGTGAGCATGTGGATCACGTAGCTCTGGTCCTTGCGGTCGTCGACGCCTCGCACGATGCGGGGCTCACCGCCGGGACCGACCCGCTCGATGCGGGCGTGGTGGCCGGTGGCGACCGCGTCGAACCCGAGCACGTCGGCCCGCCGCAGGAGGCGGTCGAACTTCAGGTGCCGGTTGCACTCGATGCACGGGTTCGGGGTGAGCCCGGCGGCGTGGTCGGCCACGTAGGGCCCCACCACGTGGGTCGTGAAGTCGTCGCCGAAGTTGAAGACGAGGTGCTCGACCCCCAGCTGGTCGGCCACGCGCCGGGCGTCGTCGACGTCGCTGACCGAGCAGCACCCGGAGTCGGAGTCACCACCCCAGAGCTTGAGCGTGACGCCGACGACCTCGTGGCCCTCGTCGACCAGCAGGGCCGCGGCCACCGACGAGTCGACGCCGCCCGACATGGCGACGAGCACCTGCACGGCAGCCGGCCTAGAGCCCGCCGGCGCGGAGGCGCTCGACGGCGGGAGGCACCACGGCGAGGGCGTGGTCGACCTCGGTGTCGGTGGTCGACCACCCGAGCGAGAGCCGCAGCGAACCGCTGCGCAACTCGGCCGGGACGGCCATGGCCTCGAGCACGTGCGAGGTCTCCATGGCGCCGCTGGAGCACGACGACGCGGCGGAGGCGTAGACCTCGGACCGCTCGAGCAGGAACAGCAGGGCCTCGCTCTCGACGCCCTCGATGCAGACGTGGGCGGTGCCGGCCACGCGGCCGCTGCGGTCGGGGCCACCCGGACCGGCGACGGCACCGGTCTCGACCAGGCCGGGCACGCTGGCGACGAGGCCGTCGAGCAGGCGGTCGCGCAGCTTGGCGGTGCGCTCGACCTCGGCGACACGACCCTGGGCCGAGAGTCGGGCGGCCACCCCGGCGGCCACGATGCCGGGCACGTTCTGGGTGCCCGAGCGATGACCTCGCTCCTGTCCCCCGCCCATCTGGCGGGGGGTGAGGGCGACGCCGTCGCGCACGACGAGCACGCCGACGCCCTTGGGCCCGCCGAACTTGTGGGCGCTGAGGCTGACGAGGTCAGCGACCGACGTGAGCTCGGCGACGTCGGTCCAGCAGAAGGCCTGCACCGCGTCGGTGTGGAGCACGGCGTCGGGGGCGAGGCGGCGCACGATCTCGGCCGCCTCGGCCAGGGGCTGCAGGGTGCCGACCTCGTTGTTGGCCGCCATGATCGACACGAGCCGCACCCCGGCGCTCTCCCCCGCTGCGGCGCGGGCGGCCTCGGCCTCGAGCACGACGACGAGGTGATCGAGGTCGAGGCGTCCGGCGGGATCGACGCCGACCGTGCGGCCTCCGAGGGCGAGCACCGGGTCGAGCACGGCATGGTGCTCGACCGCCGAGCACACGACGGTGCCGTGGGAGGCAGTGAGCCCGGGAGCACCGGCCCGGCCGGCGCCGAACACGGCGAGGTTGTCGGACTCGGTGCCGCCGCTCGTGAACACGACCTCACCCGGCTTGGCGCCGACGAGCTCGGCGACGATGTCGCGGGCGTCGTCGATGGCCCGGCGGGCGTCGCGGGCCATGCGGTGGGCCCCGGAGGGGTTGGCGAAGCGCACGTCGAGGAACGGCAACATGGCGTCGATGGCCTCGGGGCGCATCGGCGTGGTGGCCGCATGGTCGAGGTAGGCGCTCACGGATCGTCAGGCTAACGGCGGGGCCGGGGCCTCGTGCCCCTGGGGATACCGCTCAGCGGGCGTGGCGGCGCTGGTAGGCGGTGGCGACGCAGGTCAGGAACATGTCCGGGGCGACCTGCACGGGCACCGGGATGCGCATCTGCCCGGCCACCGCCGTGGCGACCTCGGTGGTGACCTGCCACCGGGCCGCCGGGGTGAGCTCGCCGAGGCGCAGCAGCACCGCCCGCACCACGCCGTACTGCTCGTCGGTGATCGGCGACACGTCGAGGCCCTGAACATAGGCCTCCCAGTTCCACGGCACACCGAAGGCCACCGGGGGCGCCGCCCGACGGCCGGCCCGCTGGCGCAGCACGAGGGTGCCGGCGACGAGGTCACCGAGACGTTGGTCGCGCCGGCTGGTGACGATCGAGATCGCAGCGGGGATGCCGAGCAGGAGGTAGATCTCGACCAGCCCGATCATCGAACGGATGGCGGCGTGACGGAACCGCTCGGGAGCGCCCTCCCGGGTGACCACCCGCAGGCCCATGGCCGCCTTGCCGAGGGTGCGGCCGTTCCAGAACGTCTCCATCACAGCCGGGTAGCCCACGAGAGCGAAGAAGAACGCGACGAGCGAGACCACCACGGCCAGCACGTCTCCGCCCACGACGGTGGAGACGAAGGAGACGGCGATCAGCACGACCATCAGGCCGGCGAACTGCACGCCGAGGTCGAGCAGCTCGGCGATGGTGCGCGACGCGACTCCTGCGGTCTCGAACTCGAGGAGCACCGCCTCGGGAGTGACGATGCCCGTCGCCGGCGGGCCACCCGTCGTCGCCATGGGTGGCCTACGGTAGCGAGCGGCGTGGACATCGACCGGTACCTGCTGCAGAACCAGCCCGGCTGGGATCGGCTGGCGGAGCTGAGCGGCCGCGCCCGGTGGCACCGATCCGATCTGAGCGCCGAGGAGATCGACGAGCTGGTGGCGCTCTACCAGCGCACCTCGGCCCAGCTCTCCCACGTCCGCACCACCTACCGCGACCCCGAGCTCATCGCCCGGCTCACCCGACTGGTCGCCGACGCCTCGGCCGCCATCTACGGTCAGCGCTCCCGTCCCGGGCGGGCCCTCGGCCGCTTCTTCGCCGACACGTTCCCCGCCGCGGTGTGGCACCTCCGCCGGTTCATCGCGGTCGCCGTCGTCGTCACCTTCCTGCCCGCGATCGGGTTCGCCGTGTGGCTGACCCACGACCAGGCCGCCCTCGACCGCTCGGGGAGCCCCTCGTACCGCCAGGAGTACGTCGAGGACCGCTTCGAGCAGTACTACTCCGACCAGCCGTCGGTGGTGTTCTTCACCCAGGTCACGACCAACAACATCCGGGTGTCGTTCATGGCCTTCGCCCTCGGGCTGTTCGGCGTGCTTCCCGGCGTGTGGGTGCTGGCGTCCAACGGCGCCGCGCTGGGCCAGGCTGCGGCGTGGATGATCGCCGCGGGCAACGGCGCGCGCTTCTTCGGGCTGATCCTCCCCCACGGCCTGCTCGAGCTGACCTCGATCGTCATCGCGGGCGCGGCCGGGTTCGCCCTCGGCTGGGCGTGGATCGCCCCTGGCGACCGGCGCCGGGCCGACGCGCTCGCCCAGGAGGGCCGCCGGGCCGCTGCCGTCGTGCTCGGGCTCATGGTCACGTTCCTCATGGCCGGCACCATCGAGGGCTTCCTCACCGGCTCCGGGCTGTCGGCCGCGCTGCGGGTCACCGTCGGGGCCTCGGTCTGGGTCGCGTTCGTCGGGTACATCGTGATCCGGGGCCGGGGGGCCGCCGACCGCGGGCTCACCGGCTCCCTCGGCGAGGATCCGGCACCACCGACGCCGCTCACTCTGGCGTCCTGACCAGGGGCTTCTCCGGCCCTCGGCCGTGCCGGCGGGAGGAGCGGAGGCGAGTACGGCCGCGCCCCGGACGCCATTCCCGACGAGCGTTCCCCTGAGGAGTTTTGCGGAAGGCCATTCCGCAGAACGTGCAGTCTCCCGCTTCCGTGGTTAGGTTTTCCACCTTATGGATCTGTTTCTCGTGCTGATGGCCGGGTTCGCGGCGTCGCTCGTCGACGGCGCCCTCGGCATGGGCTTCGGCCCCACGAGCTCCAGCATCCTGCTCGGCACCGGCCTCTCCCCCGCTGCCGTCTCGAGCACGGTGAACCTCGCCAAGGTCGCCACGGGCATCGCCTCGGCCATCTCCCACTGGCGGTTCCGCAACATCGACCACCGCCTCGTGCTGAAGCTGGCGATCCCCGGCTGCCTCGGCGCCATCGTCGGCGTCACCGTGCTCTCCAACGTCGACGCCGCCACCATCCGGCCGATCCTGGCGGTGCTGCTGATCCTGGTCGGCCTCCGCATCCTGCTGCGCTTCAGCCGGCCGATCGAGGTCCACGCCGAGGAGTTCGAGGACCTGGCCCACGACCCCGACAAGATGCCGCCGTTCAACGACAAGGGCACCGAGATCGTGGCCGCGGCCGGTGGCATCACCAACGGCATGATCGGAACCTGGGGCCCGGTCGTCACGCCGTTCCTCATGCACCGCCGCCTGGCACCCCGCTTCGCCGTCGGATCGGTCAACACCGCCGAGGTGGCAGTGGCCGCGGTGTCGGTCGCCTCCCTGATCGCCACGATCGGCAAGGGCGGCCTCGACGTCGCCGTCATCGTCGCCATGATCCTCGGTGGGGTCATCGCCGCCCCGGTCGCCGCGTGGTTCGTGCGCCACGTGCCCGCCCGCCCCATGGGGGTCGCCGTGGGCGCGTTGCTGCTGTTCACCAACGCCCGCGAGCTGGCGGGGTGGGCCGACCTGGAGCTGAGCCGGTGGGCGGTCTACGCCGGCATCGTGGCCCTGGTGGCCACCGCGGCCCTGCGCCCCCGATGGAACACGCAGGCGCCCCTCCTCGCCGGCGGGCAGACGGACCCCGAGCCGGCCTGACCCACCCGGTCGGTCGCGTCTACAGCGCGCCGGTGGCCTTGACGTCGAGGTAGAGGTCGCACAGCTTCGGGCCCAGCAGGCCGGGCTCGGCGTCCACGACCGTGGCACCCATCCCCCGCAGGCGAGCTGCCGACCGGGCCCGCTCGTCGAGGGCATCGACCGCGGCCGCGGCCCGGTAGGCCTCCTCCGGGTCGGACGGCGACATCTGCGCCCACCGCACCACGTCGGGGTCGTGCACCGCAGCGACGATCACCCGGTGCCGCGAGGCGATGAGCGGGAGGGCGGGCAGCAGCGACTCGATCATCGCCTGCTCGACGAGGTCGGTGAGCAGGACGAGGAGGGCCCGGCGGCGGAAGCGGGCGAGGGTGTCCGCGAAGGCGCCGGCGTAGTCGGACTCGGCCAGCACCGGCTGCAGCTCGGGGAACACGTCGGACACCCGGCCCACCTGCCGGGCACCGGTGCCGGGCGGGACGACCGCGCGCACGGTGGCGTCGAACGCCACCAGCCCGGCGCGGTCGCCGAGACGGGCGGCCACCGACGTGAGCGCCATCGCCGCGTCCATGGCGTGCTCGACGCGGGGCACGCCGGCCACCTGGCCGGCCATCACCCGACCGTTGTCGAGCAGGGTGATCACGACCTGGTTCTGCTCGGCCCGGTACGTGCGCACGATGGGCCGGCCGGTGCGGGCGGTCGCGGCCCAGTCGATGCGGCGGGACTCGTCGTCCGGCGTGTAGTCGCGCAGCTGGTCGAAGTCGGTGCCGCCACCGCGGCCCTGCGCGGTGCGGAGGCCGGCCTCCTGGCGCCGCGCCCGGCGCACGCGCACCTCGGCGGCGTCCCGTGACGGGAAGCGTGGGTACACGAAGATCCGGCCCGGCAGCTTCCGGGTGCGCTGGCGGGCGAGCAGGCCGAGCGGCCCCTCGGTGCGCACCACGACATCGGTGGGCTCGAAGCGGCCCCGCCGCGAGGGCCGCAGCGTGGCGTCGATCTCGACGACCTCGTGGCGGGCGACGTGCACGCGGAACCGCCGACGGGTCGGGCGCAGGGAGGGAGCCAACTGGTCGGCGACCGACACGTGCAGACCCCTCCCGTCCGGGTGCTCGACCCGCCACGAGAGCGCCACCGGGCTGTCGAGCACACCCGACAGGGGCAGCAGCCGTTCGACCCGGATGCGCGTCGGCGAGGGCGCGGCGACCAGATCGACGAGGGCGACCACGACGATCGCCAGCTCCAGCAGCCAGAACACCGTCCCGCTCCCCAGCACGAGCAACACCGCGATCGACGCGGCCACGACCGCGGCGAGGCGACGGGTGGGGACGGGGAAGGTCACGGGTGGGGCCGGCGCTCAGCGGGGCACGGGGACGGTGGCGAGGATGCCGTCGAGCACGCCGTCGGGCGTCACGCCCTCCAGCTCCAGCTCGGGGCGCACCATCAGGCGGTGCCGGAGGGTCGGCTTGGCGACGGCCTTCACCTCGTCCGGCGTCACGTAGTCGCGACCCGAGAGCCACGCCCAGGCCTTGGCCGCGTGCAGCAGCGCGGTGGCGCCACGGGGCGACACGCCGAGCGACAACGACGGCGACTCCCGCGTGGCCCGCACCACCGCGACGATGTACTCGAGCACCGGCTGCTCTGCCCGCAGCTGATCGACGGCCGAGCGGGCGAACGCCAGGTCGGCAGCGCTGGCCACCGGCCGCACGCCGGCACCGACGATGTCGTGGGGGTCGAGGCCGCGGTCGTGCCGGACGAGCACGTCGAGCTCCTCGGCCGCGCTCGGGTAGCCGACGTCGAGCTTGAACAGGAAGCGGTCGAGCTGGGCCTCCGGGAGCGGATAGGTGCCCTCGTACTCGACAGGGTTCTGCGTGGCGATGACGAGGAACGGGTCGGGCAGCAGGTGGGTCGTGCCCTCCACCGAGACCTGGCGCTCCTCCATCGCCTCGAGCAGGGCGGCCTGGGTCTTGGGCGGTGTGCGGTTGACCTCGTCGGCCAGCAGCAGGTTGGTGAAGACCGGTCCCTGGCGGAACATGAACGTGGCGTCGGCCTGCCGGTAGACGACCTGGCCGGTCAGGTCCGACGGCATGAGGTCGGGGGTGAACTGCACCCGCCGGGTCTCGAGGTCGAGGGCGGCGGCGACGGTCTTCACCAGGAGGGTCTTGGCCGTGCCGGGCACGCCCTCGAGCAGCACGTGGCCGCGCACGAGGAGGGCCACGACGATGCCGGAGACGGTGCCCTCCTGGCCGACGATCACCTTGGCGACCTCGGCCCGGAGACGGGTGATGGCGGCGTGGGCGTCGGCCGCAGGGGCGGCGGGCGATGCGGGAGGGGCTGCGTCGGGCGGTGGCGGGCCGGCGCTGGACGGGTCGGTCACGAGAGGCCTCCTGAAGGGGCGGTGGAAGAGGGGGGTGGGATCGGCGCCGCGGGGGCGGACGGCGTGGGCCCGAGGGCGACGGCGACGACGTCGTCGAGCTCACGGGCGAGGGTGGCCAGGGCGGCGTCGTCGGCGACCGCCGCGTCGAGCAGCGCGGCGTCGAGGCGCATCCGGTCGAGGGCGGTGCGGTCGGCGACGGTGGCCACGACAGCGGTCGGGTCGGCCCCGACGGGGAGCCCGAAGGCGACGGCGAGGCGACGCCGGGCCGAGCGCCGCAGCGACGCCGCGGCCCTGTCGCGGGCGCCGGCGTGCTCGAGCAGCCCGCCCACGGCCCGGGTCAGCTCCGACCCGGCGATCACCACGGGCGGGTCCTCCGGGACGGGCTTGCCGAGGCGCCGGGCCCGGTAGAGGCAGTAGACGACGAAGGCGACGAGGAGCTGCAGCAGCCCGAGGGCGACACCGGTCGGGAGGGACAGGTCGCCGGAGTCGGAGGGCTGGAGCCCGGAGCCGTCGACCCCCGCCACCAGGATGTCGAGGCGGGTGCCGCTCTCGGGCACGGCCAGCGCGGCCCACAGGCCGGCGTTGTCGGCCTGGTCGAGCAGCTCGTTGGTGAAGAACGAGCCGCTCCCGACCGAGATCAGCCGGCCCGACCCGATCGACTCCACCACGACCACGGCCCCACCGCGGTCGGTGAAGCAGGAGGTCTCGCCCGGGGAGGTCTCGAACGTGCCGAACGCCCCGATGATCGCCAGTTGGCGCAGCTCGGAGAGCCCGGCGGGCACCTCGGCGTCGCATCGGCCGCGGTCGATGGTGACCTGGTCGGTGATCGGGCCGGCGGTGCCGATCTCGGCCAGTGGGGTCAGCGACGAATACGGGTCGGTGACGACCAGCGTGTGCCCTGCCGCCACCCACGCCTTCACCTCGGAGGCCTGGTCCTCCGTGACGAGATCCTCGAAGAGCACCGCCACCTGGGTGCGGGAGTCGGGCAGCTCGGAGGTGATCGACACGTCGGCGCCGAGCCTGCGGGCCAGCTCCACGGCGGCCTTGGTGCCGGTGGCCGAGGTGGAGGTCGGGTCGAGCGGGTCGCCGTCGGTGCGGCGGCTCGGTGCGATCAGCGCCAGCACCACGATGGCCACGACGATGGCGACGACCACGCCGATGGCCACGTAGGCCCGACCCCGGCCGCCGGCACCGCCGCTGCTTGCGGTCCCGGCAGTCGCCACGGCGGTCATCGGGCCTGCTCCTCGACCTTGCGGGCCAGCTCGCGGAAGCGCTCGGCCTCGTCGGGGCCGGTGGGCCGGTTGCCGTACCAGGCCCGGTCGAACAGCTCGGCGGCGTCGCCGAACTCGGGAGCGGCCTCGGGTGCGGCCTCGCCGACCTCGCGCCGGTGCTCGCCCGTCGTCCGCGACGCCGCGGGATCGACCACCTGCTGGCGCGACAGCTCGCCGACGAGCGCCCGGTACCGGGCCCGGAGCCCGTCACGCCATCGGCCCTCGGCCTCGAGCTTCTCGGCCTCGGCCTGCCAGTCGAGGCGCGGCTCGCGGCGGTGGCGTCGAGGCCCCGGCTCGTCGCGCTCGTCGACCTTCACGCGCTTCGACCGGCGGATCGAGCGCACGGCGAGCACCACCACGGTGACCGCGGCGGCCACCGCCAGCACGAGGATGATCCACCCGATGACCGAGCTGCCCCCGCCGCCGGAGCCGCTGAGCGTCCCGAAGATGCGGGAGATGAACTCGTCGATCTTCTCCAGCACCTTCTGCCACCAGGGTTGGGCCGGCTCCTGGTACTCCGGCGCGCTGAGGATCTGCTCGGCGATGGAGCGGGCCTCGTCGGCGTCAGCCGGCACGGGCGAAGGCGGCGGTCGCACGCTGCCGGAGGTCGAGGCCCTCGGTGCGGACCCGCAGGTCGAGGTAGAGCAGCACGCTGCTGATGATGAGCGGCCCCACCGTGAGGGTGCCCGCCAGCCAGTTGGTCACGGTGTTCACCGCCCACTGCCCGCCCCACGGCAGGAGCTGGGCCAGCAGCTGCGGGATGATCGTGAGCACGCCCGACAGCACGTAGGCCACCAGGCTCGACAGCAGCACCACGCCGAGCGCCATCCAGAACCGCCGGGTGACGAGCGAGAACGAGCGGCCGATGGCGGCGATGGGTCCGAGGCCCTCTGCGGCGATGGCCGGGGCCACGACCGCGGTGAACGTGAGCCACACCGCCAGCGGCAGGCCACAGGCCATGTAGGCGACCATCGACGCGCCGAAGAGCAGGGGCCAGGCGCCGAGCACCGCACCCGACCGACGCAGGGCCGCCCTTGCCGCGGCCCCGGCGCCGAGCACCGTTCCCGAGCTCGCCGCCAGCACCACGTGGGTGAGCGCGACGCCGAGGTACAGCACGCCGAGGGACCTCAGCGCCGAGCCGACGATGGTGGCGAACAGGACCAGGACCGGGAAGGAGCCGCTGTCGCCGAAGGTCGGGATGGCGAAGGTGCTCTGCACGTCGGAGTCGACAGCGGCGGAGGCCAGGCCGGCCACCACCGCCGAGGGGACGAGGAACATGGCGCTCAGCCCGAGGATGGTGCCGGGCTGTCGGTGGAGCAGGCGCCACCCACCGTCGAGCATGTCGGTGAGGGTCGCCGGAGCCAGCGGCTCGCTGTTCGCTGCCGGTTGGGCCACTCCCACCTCCGCGGGCCGGCCGCCGCCCGGCCGTCCTCGCCATTCTGCCCGGCCAGACTGTCGGAGTGCTGCACGACCCCTCGCGCTACGGCGAGGCCTTCGCCGACGTCTACGACGACTGGTATGCCGACGCCTTCGACACCGAGGGTGCCGTGGCGACCCTGACGGGCCTCGCCGGGCCCGGGCCGGTGCTCGAGCTCGGGGTCGGCACCGGGCGACTGGCCCTCCCCCTGGCTGCGGCGGGCCTCGCCGTGGTCGGCCTCGACGCGTCGCCGGCGATGTTCGAGCGCCTGGCGGCCAAGCCGGGCGCGGCCGGGATGCACACGGTGCTGGCCGACATGGCCGAGGTCGGTCCGGCCGTCGCCACTGCGGCCGGCGACGGCGTTCCGGTAGCCGGCTATCGACTGATCTTCAGCGCCTACAACACGTTCCTCAACCTCGACACCGAGGACGCCCAGCGGCGCTGCCTCGCCGGCTGCGCCGACCTGCTGGGCCCCGACGGCGCGGTCGTGATCGAGGCGTATGTCCCCGCCCCGCCCGAGGGTGTGCCCCGCACCTCCCTCGACGTCGCGAAGGTCACCACCGACGCCGTCGTCCTCACCGCCACCGAGCACGACCCACTCACCCAGGTCGTCACCGGCCAGCACGTCGAGCTGCGCGACGGCACGGTGAGGCTGCGGCCCTGGCGGGTGCGGTACCTCACCCCCGAGCAGCTCGACGCCCTCGCGGCCGAGGCGGGCCTGGTGCTGGCGGAGCGCTGGAGCGACTGGCGGGGCAGCCCGTTCGACGACGACAGCGACACCCACGTGTCCGTCTACCACCGGGGGTACCCGGGCTAGTTTTGCGAGGTGGAGCACCTGCCGGTGGATCGAGCCCCTCACCCCACCCGCCTGTGAGTCAGCTCCGCCTGAACCCGCTCACCGGCAGGTGGGTCGCCATCGCGGCCGAGCGGGCGTCGCGGCCGGGTGACTTCGCCCCTCGCATCGACCCGCTCGCGCCCCACCTCCGGTGCCCGTTCTGCCCGGGCCACGAGGAGGAGACGCCCCCCGCTCTCGAGACCTACGGCCGCCACGGCGAGTGGCTCGTGCGGGTCGTGCCGAACCTCTACCCGGCCTTCGAGGGCAAGGGCGACTTCGTCGTCGACGACCTCGGGCCCGTGTTCCACCAGGCGCCCGGCACCGGCATCCACGAGGTCCTGGTGTTCAGCCCCGACCACCGGGCCAGCTGGGCCGACCTCGACGACAAGCAGGTCGGGCTCGTGATCGCGGCCATCCGCGATCGCATGGAGGACCACGCCGAGCAGGCGTCGGTCCGCTACACGCAGACCATCGTCAACCACGGGCGGGAGGCCGGCGCCTCGCTCGAGCACCCCCACGGCCAGCTGCTCGGCATCCCGTTCGTGCCCGAAGAGCTCCAGGCGGAGATCGAGGGCTTCGCCGACGGCGCCGACCCGTGCGTGCTGTGCACCACCCTCGACGAGGAGGAGGCCGCTGGCCACCGGGTGCTGCTCGCCGACGAGCGCGTCATCGTCGTGTGCCCGTTCTGGAGCGCGACCCCCTACGAGATGCTCGTCATCCCCCGCACCCACGAGGCCCACCTCGCCCACGCCGCGCCGGCCGACCTGGTGTCGGTGAGCCGGGCGGTGCGCGACTCGCTCGCCGCCCTCACCCGGCTCGTCGGCGACGCCGCCTACAACCTCATCTTCCACACGGCGCCGCACCGGTCGACCGACCGGTTCCACTGGCACGTGCACGTGCTGCCCCGGCTCACCTCGGTGGCCGGGTTCGAGGCCGGCACCGGCGTGCTCATCAACATCGTCGCCCCCGAGCAGGCGGCCGACGACCTCCGCCGGGCCTGAGCCTCAGGCCGGCGCGCCGGGGAGCGATCCCGGCGTGGGCCGCAGGCGGGCGGCGACCTCCGCGTCTGCGTAGCCCGCCCACGCCACCGGGGTGGTGCAGTCGAGGGGCACGTCGAGCGGGCCCGGGGGGAGCGCCTCGACGATGGCGCCCGCGGCCCGGGTGACGACGAGCGACGCCATGTCGTAGGGGTGGGCCGCGAGGTGGCCCGGCACCAGCAGCGGCCGGGGGTCGAACACCGCGGCGTCGTTGCCGGCGGCCAGGCCGACGAGATAGCCGCCGGTGCACGGGGCCAGGTCGTCGTAGACCTCGAGTCCGGCGAGGTGGCGGTCGGCCCACTCCCCGATCGGCGCGTGCGAGCCGGGGGCCAGGCGCACGACGGTGACGAACCGCCGGGCCAGGTCGCCGCCTCGGGGCACGAGGTCGACGGGCATGGGCGGGCGACCGGCGCCGGTGAGGTCGTCGTCGACGGCGCGGGCCGGGCCCCCGACCGCGGCATGGGCCACCAGCCCGACGGCGGCCCGACGGGTGGGGATCTCCACGGCCGCGCCCACCTCGAGGTCCTCGAGCGTCTCGGCCTCGCGCCCGGCACCGAGCAGCACCCACGCGCTGCGCTTCCCGGCGAGAAGGCCGCGGGTGCCGTCGACGGGATCGACGATGTAGCGCCACGGGCCCCCGGGGTCACCGACGACGAGGGGCTCGTCGTGGCCCTCCACCACCGCGGTGCCCGGCCAGCGGTCGCCGAGTGCCTCGAACGCGGTGACGAGCGCGGCCTCGGCCCGGGCGTCGACCCCGAAGACGTCGTCGCCGCCCTCGGTGCGCACGACCCGGTGGTCGTCGTGGTGGCCGTCGTGGCCGACGCCTCCGACCTCTCCCGACCGCACCGCGTCGCGCACTGCCCGGCCGACCTCGGCCAGCGCGGCGGCGAGGAGCTCCAGGTCGATCAGGTCGTCCGGCTGAGGGTCGGGCACCTCCTCTCCCTAGCATGCGGACATGGCCGGCATCCGCGTGAGCACCCTGATCGACGCGACACCGGCTGAGGTCTGGGAGGTCGTGCGCCACGTCGAGCACCACGTCGACTGGATGCACGACGCCGTGGCCATCCGGTTCACCTCCCCCACCACGTCGGGGACGGGCACCACCTTCGACTGCGACACCAAGGTCGGGCCGTTCCGTCTCACCGACAAGATGGAGATCACCAGCTGGGTGCCCGATCAGGCCATGGGCGTGCGCCACGTCGGCATGGTCACCGGCACCGGAGAGTTCACCCTCGCCGAGGAGCCGGGGGGCGGCACCCGCTTCACCTGGGAGGAGCAGCTGTTCTTCCCGTGGTGGATGGGAGGCCCGGTCGGCGCCACCGTCGGCGGGCAGGTGCTCAAGCTGATCTGGGCCCGCAACCTGAAGGGCCTGAAGACGATCGTCGAGGGCCGCTGAGGCTCAGAGGATCGGGTCGGCCCAGCTGTTGGCCGCCCAGATGCATCCGACGACGAGTACGGCCGTGACGGCCAGGCAGACCGCCGAGCCGAGCAGCGCGGACGGCACCTTGGTGTCGAGCCAGATCACCAGCGCCCCGACCAGCAGACCGGCCACGAGCCCACCGATGTGGGCCCCGGCCGAGATGTTGGGCACGGCGAAGGTGATGAGCAGGTTCACCACGATGAGGGCGCCGATGTTGGCGAGCTGCACCCGGTGGGGCGCCAGGCGCTGGGCGGCGAGTGCCGCGCCCATGAGGCCGAAGATCGCCCCCGAGGCGCCGACGGTGACCGACGTGGGCTGCACCAGCAGCACGCCGAACGAACCGGCGATGAGGCACGCCAGGTAGAGGGTGAAGAAGCGCAGGCGCCCGAGCAGCGGCTCGAGCTGGGTGCCGAGCAGGTAGAGCAGGAGCATGTTCATGCCCAGGTGCAGCAGCCCGGCGTGGAGGAAGCCACCGCTGACGATCCGGTAGAGCTGCCCCTCGGCCACACCGATGGCCTCGACCCCGAAGCCCGACGCGGACGGCACGAGGCCGTACCCCAGGAGCACGCCGTCCTCCCAGAGCTGGCCGCCGCCCTCCATGAACGACTTGCCCTGGATGCCGACGGCGATCATCGCCAGCACGTTCACGGCGATGAGCGCCATGGTGACGATCGGGCGGCCGCTGGCCCGGATATCGCGGAAGTTCATGACCGGCGAGGTCTTGGCCGCGCCCTTGACGCACTCCGGGCACTGGAAGCCCACCGACGCCGGCGTCATGCAGCTCGGGCAGATGGGCCGGCTGCAGCGCTGGCACGTGACGCCCGCGCGCCGGTCGGGGTGGCGATAGCACGTCGTGATGGGCACGGACTCGGTCACGGCGAGACCCTACAGAGGCACGAGCCGGTCGCCTCCGCGGCGCCCCCACCCCACCCGTGGCTCGTTTGGGCGCGCTGGAGCACCGTGAAACGAGCCATGGGGCCCAACGGTCGAGGGCCCGTGGCTCGGTTCGGCACGCTGGAGCGTGCCCGATCGAGCCAGGGGGTCAGTGGCCGGTGAAGGTGGCCTTGCCGGGGCCGTTCTCGAGGAACGAGGCCACCCCGATGACGGCGTCGTCGGTGGTGAAGACCTCCTCGAAGAGGTCCTGCTCGAGGGCGAGCCCCTCGGCGAGCGAGAGGTCGAGGCCCTCGTCGATCGCCCGCTTGGCCAGGGCCTGGGCGGCGACCGCTCCCTTGGCCAGCTCGGCGGCACGCGCTCGCACGTGGTCGAGCAGCTCGGCGGCGGGCACGACCTCGTCGACGAGGCCGATGCGGAGGGCCTCGTCGGCGCGCACCGCCCGGCCGCTCAGCACGAGGTCCTTGGCCCTGGCCGGCCCGACCAGGCGAGCGAGGCGCTGGGTGCCGCCACCACCGGGGATGATGCCGAGCAGGATCTCGGGCTGTCCGAAGCGGGCGTTGTCGCCGGCGATGCGCAGATCGCAGGCCAGCGCCAGCTCGCAGCCACCGCCGAGGGCGGGCCCCGAGACGGCGGCGATGACCATGCGCGGGATGGCGGCGACGGCGTTCAGCGCCTCGAGGAACAGCGTGCCGATCTCGCGGCCCTTCTCGGGGCCACCGAACTCGGAGATGTCGGCGCCGGCCGCGAAGATCCGCTCGCTGCCGGTCACGACGACGGCCCCCGGCGGATCGGCGGTGAGGTCCTCGGCCGCCGCCCGCAGCTGCCGGAGCAGCTCGGACGACAGCGAGTTCACCTTGCCGTTCTGGAGCCGGACGACGGCCACGCCGTCGTCGCCACGCTCGACTGCCACGAGGGGTTCGGTCATGGGCCGGACCCTATCGGTGGGCCCGGCCCCGGGTCAGGTGCCGGTCAGGCGGCGACGGGCGGGACCTCGGAGGTGCAGAACGCGCACCGGGTGGCGGCCTTGGGGATCGAGCTCAGGCAGTCCGGGCACGGGCGCTCGTCGCTCTCCTCGTCGTCGAGGCCCTTGCGGCGACGCTCGAGGAGGTAGTTCATCGGCTTCACCACGAAGAAGAAGACGACCAGGGCGATCAGCAGGAAGCTGATCAGCGAGTTGATGAAGGCGCCGTAGGTGAAGGTGCTCTTGTTGATCGTGAACGAGAGGTCGGAGAAGTCCGGCTTGCCGAAGATGGCGGCGATGAGCGGCGTGAAGATGTTGGTGACCAGGGAGGTCACCACCGCGGTGAACGCAGCGCCGATGACGACGGCGACCGCCAGGTCGACCACGTTGCCCCGGAGGATGAACTCCTTGAACTCGGTGACGATGCCCTTCTTCTCTTCGGTCTTCTCTTCGGCCATGCGCGGACTCTCCCGTGTCGGTGTGCGGACCAGGAGTCTCGCCGAACCGGGGAGCGCCCGTCTCCGGGTTCAGCGGATGAGGGCCTGGGCCTCGACGACCCGCACGGGGATCGTGGTCGAGCGGGTGAGCGCGCCGAGGGTGCCGGCCCCGCCGGTCGTCGCCGACCACGTGACCTCGTAGGTCACGGTCGCGGTCACGGCATAGATGCCGCCGGGTCGGCCGGCCGAGGTGCGGGTGAACACGTGGGTGCACCCGCTGCGCTGGTCGGCGGGAGGCCGGGTGGGGTCGTAGGGGGTGCCGGCGTCGCAGGTGGTGGTGGAGCCGTCGCCGGTGTCCCACACGACCTCGACCGGTGTGGCGGTGACGGTCGCGGCGACCGTGCCCACGGCCGCCGTGGCCGTGGCCGGGGCCCACGGCCCGTCGACCCACAGCCAGGTCGGCACACCGACCAGCTGGGCGGTCGGCGGGTTGAGCGCCGGCTGCGGCAGCGGGAGGTCGAGCCGGCGCCGGGCCTCGTCGAGGGCCCGCTCGGTGGCGGCCACGCCCCCGAACGGGTCGGCCGGGTCGTAGATCCGCAGGATGCTGCTGACCATGCGGTCGGACGGGTCGAAGCAGGCCAGCACGTAGGGCTGCCCGGGCTCGGGGTCGACCGGGCCGTCGTCGTAGTGGACCTTCGCCAGGCCGAGGCCGAAGTCGCCCGACCCGTAGTCGAAGGCGTAGTAGCCGCACCGCCACCGGGCCCCGCCCCGCGGCGTGCCCTCCCACGACCCGAGCGTGCCCGACCGCGAGACGATGACGACCGCCTCCGGCGCCCCGTTCACGATCTGCCCACCGACATCGACGATCCGGACGGTCGACCGCTGCTGGCAGGCAACATCGGGTCGCCAGCACGCACGCTACGACCGCGGCAAGCGACTAGGCGGCGCATCCGGCGACACCCTCCCAGCTCGTCGAGCGATGCGACGTCCTCCACAAGCCACCGCCCGTCTACCAGTCGCAAGCTCGTGCCCTGCAGTCCCACGTCACGACCGAGTCGTCGAGCACGCATTCACTGCCGTAGGCGACGACAAGCCCGTCGTCGATCGAGCAGTCGACGACCGTCGCCGTCGATCCATCGCCAGCGGCTCGACTCGGCTCCGGTGCTCGGATACTCGCGCTCTCGGGCAGTCGCAGCACCTGGCCGACCGAGCGGTGTGAGCGATCGACTCCCGCGACCTTGGCCAGGGCGGCGCCGGTGGCGTAGCGCTCGAGGTCGGGGTGGTCGGGGTTCGGCGGATCGTTGGCGACCAGCCAGGTGTCCCAGTAGCCCTGGTAGGCGGCGAGGACGGCCTCCTCGTCGGTGAGGGTGGTCGACGGGGAGGTGGGCTCGGAGGTCGGGCTCGGCTCGCCGGTGGTCGTGGGCGACGCCGCCTCGCCGCCTCCGCCACCCCCGCAGCCCGCCGCTGCGAGGACCAGCACCACCACCGCCGTGCCGAGCACGTACCGACACCTCCGGCCCATCTCCGTCCCGCCTTCCGCCGTCGTCCCCGGGCTCCGCCGCCCGGCTCGGGGCTCCGCCGCCCCGATGCCCAGCGAACGTACCGACCCCACCCCGGCGCTGTCCGGTCACCCCCGGCGAAATGAGCCGCTCGACCCATGTGCCGGCTCATCATTTGCCGGCTCACCATCTCTCCTCACCCCGTTCTGGTGGAGATCTACCCGCGCTCTACGGGGGTGGATCTCCACCAGAACGCGGGACTGCCTGCGTCAGGCGCGGCGGAGGCGGCGCCGACGGCGCTCGCCGAGGGCGTCGGTGGCGGCCAGCGCCCACGCCATCAGCACCGGCTGGAAGACGAGGCGCACGGCGCGCTTGGTGTCGGTGTCGAGCCCGAAGGCGTCGCGGTGGCCCGTGTACTGGGCGATGTTGCCGGGGAACACGGCCACGAAGAACGCGGCGGCGCCCACCCCGACCAGAGCCCGGGCCGGCTGGCGCCACGTGGCGAGCAGCGCCACCCCGAGCCCGATCTCGGCGACGCCGGAGGCCAACACCACCAGGTCGGCGTCGAGCGGGATCCACGACGGCACCTGGGCCTGGAACTCCTCGCGTTGGAACGTGAGGTGCCCGGTGCCGGCGAAGGCCAGGAACGCACCCAGGCCGATCTGCCCGGCAGCTCGGAGGGCGGGATGGCTGGCGGTCTCGGTCACAGGATCTCCTCGGGGCGGCGCGTCGGTCCTCACCCGCAACCCCTACCCACCCCGGCCTGTTCCACCCCGCCCCCAGCCCGACCCGTCAGTCGAGGAGGGTGGCGGCGGCCGACCAGGGGTCGAGGCGCCGGTCGAGCACCGCGGCGAGGGCGTCGTCGTAGGCGTGCCCCTCGGCCAGCTCGGTGGCCCGCTGCAGGAGGCGCGCCGTGAGGATCCGGCGCAGCTCGGCCTCCGTTCGGGCGCGGCGACGCCGCTCGAGCTCGCCGCTCGCCGCCGCCCACGCCGCGTGCTCCTTCATGGCCGCCCAGAGCTCGGCGACGCCCTCGCCGGTCGTCGCCGTGGTCGCCACGACGGGCGGGCGCCAGCCCTCCGTCGAGGTGCGCAGCGACAGCATCCGCTCGAGGTCGGAGAGGGTGTCGGCGAGCCCGGCCCGGTCGGCCTTGTTCACCACGAACACGTCGGCGATCTCCATGAGCCCGGCCTTGTTGGCCTGCACGGCGTCGCCCCAGCCCGGGTTCACCACCACCACGGTCGTGTCGGCCTCGCCGGCGACCTCGACCTCGACCTGGCCCACGCCCACGGTCTCGAGCAGCACCCAGGGCAGGCCCACGGCGTCGAGCAGCCGCACGGCCTCGGGCACGGCGAGCGAGAGGCCGCCGAGGTGGCCCCGGGTGGCCATCGAGCGGATGAACACGTCGTCGTCGAGGGCGTGCTCCCCCATCCGCACGCGGTCTCCGAGGATGGCGCCGCCGGTGAAGGGCGACGACGGGTCGACCGCCAGCACGGCCACGGTCTCACCGTCGGCCCGCATGTCGCGCACGAGGGCGGAGGTCAGCGTCGACTTCCCCGCTCCCGGCGCGCCGGTGACGCCCACGGTCGTGGCCGTGCCCCCGAGCGGGTACGACAGGCGCCCGACGGCACGGGCATCGTCGCCGCCGCGCTCGACCATGGACAGCAGGCGGGCCAGCGCACCGCGGTCGCCGTCACGGGCGGCGGCGAACAGCGCGGAGGGGTCGTCGGGGCGCCGGGGCACGGCGACACGCTACGGCAGCGCCACCCGTGGGCGGTGCTGCGACGGGTCTAGAGCGAGACGGGCGTCTCGCCGATCTCGGCCTTGGCCGCACCGGCGTCGATGACCTCGGTGACCCCGGGGACGCGGTCCTTGAGGATGCGCTCGAGGCCGGCCTTCAGCGTGACGGTCGAGGCGGGACACGACACGCAGGCGCCGATGAGCTCGACGGTGACCAGCCCCGTGGCCTCGTCGACGTCGTGGAGGACCACGTCGCCGTTGTCGGCCTGGATCGCCGGGCGGATGACCTCGATGACCTGCTCCACCTGCTCTCGCACGGACGACAGTGTACGGAGCCGACCCCGCTCCACCACACTCGGCCATCGCACTCGGCCGATCCGGGGTGGTCCGCGGCCCGTGGGAGACTCGGACCATGTCGCCCGCGACCGTCGTGCGCAACCGCCACGTCGTGGGTCCCGACGAGGTCGAGCGCTGGCTGCGCCCGCGCCACGTGGTGGTGCGCGAGCTCCCCGGGACGAGCGACGACGACGGCACCACCACGGCCTTCGCGCTCGACACCGGGCCGGTGCACTCGTGGGAGCGGACGGTCACCGCCACCCCGGCCGACGGTGCCGGCGGCGCCGCTGGGGCCGTGGAAGTCGTCGAGGAGGTGCGCTACCGGCTCGCCGTCCCGGTGTGGGGGGTGCTGTTCCGGTTCGCCCTCTCCCGTCACCTGCGCCGCCCGCCCGCCGACGACGACGACGCCGGGGCGCCGTGGTGGGCGCCGTCCGTCGTCGTCGACGCCCGCGCCGCCACCGTGCTCTCGCTGCTGTGCCTGATCGGCCTCGTCGCCGGCTACCTCGGCACGCTCCTCACCCAGATGCTCACCTACGCCGCCGAGGACTTCGGGGCCGGCACCGGCGCCCAGGGCACGTTGCTGGCGTCGGTCCGCGTCGGGGTGCTGCTCTCGCTCGTGATCGTGTCGTTCGCCGACCGTCGGGGCCGGCGCTCGGTCCTGATCGCCTCGGTGATCGGCGCGTGCCTCTTCACCGGTGTGGCCGCCCTCGCCCCGGGGATGGTGTTCCTGGGCGTGGCCCAGACGTTCTCCCGGGCGCTGTCGACGGTCGTCGCCCTGCTCGTGGCGATCATGGCGGTCGAGGAGATGCCCGCCGGCGCCCGTGCCTTCTCGGTGTCGGTCCTCACCATGACCGCCGGGCTGGGCGCGGGCCTGTGCGTCGCCAACCTGGTCTACGTCGACATGGCGACCGGGGCGTGGCGCATCGCCTTCCTCGTGCCGTTGCTCGCCATCTACCCGTGCTGGCGGATCGGCCGTCGGCTCCCGGAGACGCACCGCTTCGCCGCCCGCAAGCTGCTGCTCTCGACCGAGGGCGTGGTGCGCGACGTGCCCGACATCGTCGATGCCACCTACGAGGAGATCGAGGAGGAGCCGGCGACCGCGACGCCCACCGCCGCACGCCGGCGGCTCCTCCCTCGGCACTTCGACTGGCGTCGCTTCGTGCTGCTCGCCTGCTCGGGCTTCCTGTGGTCGCTCTTCCTCGCACCGGCGGCGCAGTTCCTCAACGAGTTCCTGCGCACCGAGCGGGGCTTCTCGGGCGCCATGATCGCCGTGTTCGTCCTGGTCACCAACACCCCGGCCGGTGTCGGCATCGTCGCCGGCGGCAAGCTCGCCGACCGCCACGGCCGACGGGTCATCGGCGCCATCGGGGTGATCGGCGGCGTCGGCTTCACCGTCGTGTCCTACCTGTCGTGGGGCTGGCCGCTGTGGCTGGCGTCGCTCACCGCGTCGGTCATCGGCGCCCTCGCCGTGCCGGCCCTCGCCGTCTACGGGCCCGAGCTGTTCCCCACCGGCCAGCGCGGTGCGGCCAACGGCGGGCTCCAGGTGGTGAGCGTCGCCGGATCGAGCACCGGCCTGCTCCTGGCCGGCTGGATGGCCGACCGGCTCGGGGGCCTCGGCCCGGCCATGGCTGTGCTCGCGGTGGGGCCGCTGATCCTCGTGGTGCTGGTGCTCACCCTGTTCCCGGAGACGGCGGGCCGCGAGCTCGAGGACCTGAACCCCGAAGATCGGCCGCCTGCCGCGGAGGACCCGGGGGGCGGCGCCACTACCATCCTTTGACCATGAGGAAGTGGCTGCTGGCGATCGTCGCCGTTCTCGTCCTGTCCCTCGCCGCCTGCGGCGGGTCGTCGTCGTCTGTCACCAGCGAGACGCTGCCGGCCACGAAGGCCACGCTCCCGCCGCCGACCACCCTCCCGTGCGGCGACGCGGCCCTCCCCGCCGGCAACAGCCTCACGGCCACCGCGGTCAACCAGGGCGACCTGGCGATCTACGACACCCCGGACCCCGCGGCGGTGCCCTCCCGAACGATGACCAACCCCCGGCTCATCAACAACGACCCCAACGCCGCCGTCCCGCTGCTGTTCCTCGTGAAGGACACGCCGGACACCAACTGCGCCTTCGTCGAGGTCTACCTCCCGATGCGGCCCAACGGGTCGACGGGCTTCGTGAAGCGGGCCGACGTGAAGCTCACCCCGAACCCGTACCGCATCGAGGTCCGGCTGGGCGAGTTCAACCTCAAGGTCTTCAAGGACGACACGCCGATCATGGACACGGTCATCGCCGAGGCCTCCGAGAACACGCCCACGCCCGGCGGGCTCTACTTCACGACCGAGCTGGTGAAGACCCCCAACCCGAACGGCGTCTACGGCCCCTACGCCTACGGCCTGTCCGGCTTCTCCGAGGTGCTCCAGACCTTCAACGGTGGCCCTGGTCAGCTGGGCATCCACGGCACGAACCAGCCCGAGAAGCTGGGCACGCGGGTGAGCCACGGCTGCATCCGCCTGAGCAACGAGGACATCACCACGCTCGCCGGCATCCTCCCGCTCGGCGTTCCGGTGCAGATCATCGCCTGACCCGGCCCCGGGCCCGGGCCCGCCGGCGGTCGGTCAGCCCAGCGTGGTCAGCCAGTCCCTGATCGCCTCGGCGATGGCGTCGTCGGCGTTGCGCGGGTCGTGCCCGCCGGGGAGCCACACGTGGGTGACCGGACCGGGGATGGCCGCGGTGTGGGTCTCGATCTCCTCCGGGGACCCGAAGGGGTCCTTCATGCCGCTGACGAAGAGGCAGGGCAGGTCGAGCGCCGGGAAGTGCTCGATGCGCAGCTTCTCGGGCTTCCCCGGTGGGTGGAGCGGGTAGCTGAGCAGCACCAGGCCGGCGGCGGGCAGGCCCTCGGCCACGGCCATGGAGCACATCCGCCCGCCGAAGGAGCGACCGCCGAGCACGAGCGACCCGGGGTCGACCCCGGCTGACGCCACGAGCGCCTCGGCTTCCTCGACCACCGCAGCGATGGCCACGGGGGCGCGATCGGGGGCCTTCTTGCCCGCCTTGCGGTACGGGAAGTCCATGCGGCCGACCGGGAGGGGCGCGAGCGCGTCCTCCACGGCCACGAGGGTGTGGTGGTCACGATCGGCGCCGGCTCCCGGCGCCAGCAGCAGGGCGCCGGCGGAGGTCATCGGCCGGTGAGGATACGCCTGGCCTCGGTGAGCTCGGCGATCCGCCTGGCCGCGCCGTCGGCCGCGGCCCCGTGGTCGGGGTGCGCGTCGCGGAGCATCTCGCGGTAGCGGCGCAGCACGTCCTTGGCCGGCGGCGTGGAGCCGGGTGCAGGCCGGGCGGCCTCGGTGCCGTCGAAGCCGAGGAGGTCGAGCGCCCATGCCGTGGGGTTCTCGAGGGCGGACCGGCCGAGCATGGCCCCCGCCCGCATGCCGCTGAGGCTGGCGATGAGGTCGGCGCCGATCGGACCGGACCAGTTGATGGCCCGGCGGATCGTGGCCATCACCGGACGCCGGGTCATCGGGTCGAGCCCGCCGGCGGCGTAGACCGCGCCGAGCACGTGCTGGGCCGGCGCGCCGTGGGGGTCGAAGTCGAACGACAGGCGCTCGCCCTCGCCGAGGAGGCGGTGCCGAGCCGAGTTGAGCCCGATCGTGTCGACCTGCAGGCGGTAGCGGAGCCGGGGCTGGGGCACCCGGCGGCCGGCCTCGAGCTCACGGGTGAGGTGCTGGAGGTCGGGGATGAGGTCGGGGTCGATGGCAGCCACGTTGGCGGCGACGATGCCCCCGAGGAGGATGCCGCCGAACCCGGGAGCCGGCTCGCACGGCAGGTCGGCCTCGCCGAGGGCCACCCGCCGCGTGGGCGTGCGAGGTCGAGAGCAGAAGATCTGGAGCTCGGCCAACACGACCACGACAGGAGGGTACCGTCGGTCCCGCATCGCCGATCAGTCGGGCGGCGACGATCGACATCGACGATCGCTGCGGGTGATGGAAGAGGGGTCCGATCGGCTCTGGCGGAGGGTCCGAGCGAACTAACGTTGGGGAATGCCTGACGCTCCTCTCGATCGCAACCTCGCCCTCGACCTCGTCCGGGTCACCGAAGCCGCCGCCATGGCCGCCGGCCGGTGGATGGGGCGGGGCGACAAGGAAGGCGCCGACGGCGCCGCCGTCGATGCCATGCGCCTCGCGCTCGGGTCGGTCCAGATGGACGGCACGGTCATCATCGGCGAGGGCGAGAAGGACGAAGCCCCGATGCTCTACAACGGCGAGCGCATCGGTGACGGCAGCCCGCCGGCGGTCGACATCGCCGTCGACCCGGTCGACGGCACCACCCTGACGGCCAAGGGCCGGGGCAACGCGGTGGCGGTCATCGCCCTCTCCGAGCAGGGCACCATGTTCGACCCGGGCCCGTGCGTCTACATGGAGAAGATCGCCGTGGGCCCCGCGCTCGTCGGGGTCTGCAGCGTCGAGATGTCGGCCACCGAGAACATCCGGGCCGTCGCCGCCGCCAAGAAGAGCGACACCACCGACATCACCGCTGTGATCCTCGAGCGCGACCGCCACGACGACCTCATCGCCGAGGTCCGGGAGTCGGGCGCCCGCATCCGCCTCATCCCCGACGGCGACGTCGCCGGCGCCATCTCCACCGCCTGGCCCGACTCGGGCGCCGACATCCTCTTCGGCATCGGCGGCACCCCCGAGGGTGTCATCGCCGCCGCCGCACTCAAGTGCATGGGTGGCGAGCTCATGGGTCGCCTCTGGCCCCGCAACGACGAGGAGCGCGACGCCGCCCTCGCCGCCGGGTACGACCTCACCAAGGTGCTCAGCGCCGACGATCTCGTCGCCGGCGACAACTGCTTCTTCGCCGCCACGGGCATCACCGACGGCGAGCTGCTCAAGGGCGTGCACTTCGAGCCGCACCTGGTCACCACCCAGTCGCTGGTGATGCGGTCCAAGTCGGGCACGGTCCGCCTGGTGAACGCCCGCCACCGCCCGCAGCTCCTGCGCGACCGCGGCGTCTTCTAGGCCCGACCGCCGAGCCCCGCCGGCGCGACCACGAGGGCGGGCCCCGGCCCGCCCTCTCTGCGCCCGCACCCCCATGCCCTGTGGCTCAGTTCGTCACGCCAGAGGCGAGGTGCTGAGCAAGAGGGTCAGACGAGGGCGGTGAGGAGGCCGCCGGTGAGGACGGCCGGGGCGGAGAAGATCAGCACCAGCCCGACCGAGGCGGCGGCCAGGGAGGCCAGGAGGAACGGCACGCTCACCAGGGTGAGGGCGGCGCCGTAGCCGGGGAGGTCGGCCCGAGCGGCCAGCAGCAGCCGTCCCGATCGCCAGAGGTCGGCGGGCAGCGAGGTCACACGCACCCGGCCCCGGCGCACCTGCGCGTCGCGAACGAGCCGGGCCAGCTCGGCGCCGTGGTCGCGTGCCACGTCGGGAACCTCGACCAGCCGGGCGGGGATCTGCACGACCTCGGCCAGCGCCCGGTGGAACAGCCACAGCATGGCGACCGGCGCGAACAGCGCCGAGGCCACGATCAGGTGGGCGAGCACGTCGTAGAGCGACTGCGGCCAGAACCGCCAGAGCAGCACCGAGACGATCGTGACGGAGGCGGCCGCCACCAGCGCCACGTAGAACCGGACGAACCGCGAGATCCGCAGCGAGAGCGGCACCAGCCGACCGAGCACCTCGACGCCCTGGTCGAGCCGCCGGCGGGCCACGGCCGCGGTGCGCGCCGCGCGCTCGGAGCGACCGGGTGAGCGGTCACCACGACGGACGTCGGGCACAGCGGAGGTACGGGCGGGAACTCCCATCAGATGGGAACGTACCCGGCGGCGGGCCGAAGCAGACGGCGCGCTCGGCCACCGAGGATCAGCCGTCGTGCAGGCCCAGGTCCTTGTTGGCCCGACGGGTGACGCGGGCGAGCTGCTCCGCCGAGGCCATCGCCCGGTGCAGGTCGTCGTCGACCGCCAGCTTCTCGACCTCGATCGCCCGCACCGCTGCGTCGGAGCGCTCCCCCTCGGCGTGGCTGTGGGCCACCGTCGCCTGAGCCCGTGCCCAGTGCGACTTGTACGTCCCGATGTCGAAGTTGCCGTCGGCGATCCGGTTGGCGGCGAGGATCTCGGGCGTCGGCACCTTGAGGTCACGAACGAGGCCGACCCAGCTGAGGGCCTTGAGCACGTAGAAGGTGACGTCGATCTCCCACCAGAAGAAGCCGTTGCGAGCGGACGCCTGGTAGTAGTGGTGGTTGTTGTGCCACCCCTCACCGAGGGTCGTGATGGCGATCAGCAGCGAGTTGCGGCTGGTGTCGTCGGTGACGTAGCGGCGGCGGCCCATGACGTGGGCCAGCGAGTTCACCAGGAACGTGTTGTGCCAGAGCACGACCGTCCCGAGGAAGAACCCGAAAAACAGGCCCGACCAGCCGGCGAAGGCGAAGCAGGCGATGGCGGCCATCCACGGGAACAGGCCGTTCCACTTGTCGACCCACCGCAGCTCGGGGAACTTGGCGAAGTCGCGGATGCGCTCGATCGGGATCTCGTCGTACTTGTCGCAGAGGATCCAGCCCACGTGGCTCCACCAGAAGCCGCGCAGCGGCGAGTGGATGTCGAGCTCGGTGTCGCTGTATCGGTGGTGCTCGCGGTGGTTGCCGGCCCACCACAGCGGCCCCTTCTGGGCGCAGCTGGCGCCGCCGACGGCGAGGAAGAGCTGGAACGCCCGGTTGGTCTTGTACGCCCGGTGGGCGAAGTACCGGTGGTAGCCGGCGGTGATGAACCACTCACGACCCCAGACCATCACCACGAAGGCGATCATCGCCTTGGTGGTCACGCCGAACACGAGAGGCCCGATGACCGCGGCCACGTGCACGAGCAGGAACGGGATGGACGCCTTGCGGTTGACCTGCTCGTCGGGGCCCCGGTCGTACGGCGACCGGACCTTGGGGAGGGCAGGGGTGGCGATGGACCCGTCGATCTCGTGGTCGGAGGGCGCCGCGAACTGGGGGGCGTAGGGCACTGAGCAGTCCTGAGCGGGGGGAGGTGGAGGCCATCCAGGGGCGGTTCGATGACCCGTCGAACGGTAGCCTACCGACCGGTCGGTAGGGGATCGCCCGGACAACTTTCGCGAATGTTGAGCACCGGTGGCGATGGTTTCCCTGGGCCATGGTGTTGCATGGGCGCATGGCCGCCACGACCACCGCCCGACCAACCGGCACACGGGGTCTCGCGCGGCTGGCCGGCGTGGCCTCCGCCGGGGTCGCCCTGGGTGTCGGTGAGCTGCTGTCGGCCACCGGCAACCCCGGCCAGTCCCTCGTGGGCTCGGTCGGCGGCGAGGTCATCGACCAGGCCCCCGGCAGCCTCGTGCGGGCCGGCATCGACTCGCTCGGCACCGCCGACAAGCCGGTGCTCGTCACGACCATCGTCGTGGTGTGCCTCGGCCTCGGCGCCCTCGTCGGGCCCGCGGCCCGTCGCCGCCCGTGGGTCGGCCCGGTCGCCTTCGGCACCGTCGCTCTGCTCGGCATGCTCGCGGGCCTGCGCGACCCTCTCGCCGACGATGCCGTCACGGTCCTCGCGGCGCTCAGCGCCGCGGTCTCCGGCAGCGTCACCCTCTCGCTCCTCCTGCGCCGCCTGCCCGACGACGCTCCGGTGCCCGCCGCAACCGGGGCCGCTCCCATCCCCCAGCCCGGGCGCGGGGTGGCCGACCGTCGGGCCTTCCTGACCTGGACGGGCACCGCCGGCGCCGTCGGCGTGGCTGCGGCGGTGGGCGGCCGCGCCCTCGCCGGGCGCCCCCGGCCCGGCACCACCTCGGTCGACGTGGTGCTCCCCCAGCCCACGGCCACCCTGCCCGGGTTCGCCGGCGCGCCGACGACCACCATCCCCCAGGGGCTCACCGTCGAGGGCATCTCCCCGCTCATCACCCCGACCGCCGACTTCTACCGGATCGACACCGCGCTCACCCTCCCCCGCCCCGACCTCGACGGGTGGCGGCTCCGCCTCGACGGCGAGGTCGACTCCCCCTTCGCTCTCTCGTTCGACGAGCTGCTGGCCATGCCCCAGGTCGAGGCCCCGATCACCATCGCCTGCGTGTCCAACAAGGTCGGCGGCGACCTCGTCGGCACCGCCGTCTGGCAGGGCGTGCCCCTGGCCGACCTCCTCGAGCGGGCCGGCGTGCGCAGCGGCCCCGAGGCCGAGCAGATCGTGGGCCGCTCCCTCGACGGCTTCACCGTGGGCTTCCCCACTGCGGCCGCTCTCGACGGGCGCACCGCGCTCGTCGCCGTGGGGATGAACGGTGAGCCGCTCCCCCGCGAGCACGGCTTCCCGGCCCGCCTCATCGTCGAGGGCCTCTACGGCTACGTGTCGGCCACCAAGTGGCTGTCGAGCATCGAGCTGCGCGGCTGGGACTACGACGCCTACTGGATCCCGCTCGGCTGGTCGAAGGAGGGGCCGATCAAGACCCAGTCCCGGATCGACGTGCCCCGCTCCGGCACGAGCGTCGAGGCCGGACCGATCGGCGTGGCCGGCGTGGCCTGGGCCCCCGGCCGGGGCATCCGCGCCGTGGAGGTCCAGGTCGACGACGGCGACTGGCAGCCGGCCGAGCTCGGCCCGGAGATCTCCGACGGCACGTGGCGCCAGTGGCAGTGGACCTGGGACGCCGAGCCCGGCGGCCACACCCTGCGGGTCCGGGCGACCGACGGCACCGGCGAGGTGCAGACCTCGGAGGTGGCACCACCCGAGCCCGACGGGGCCACGGGCTGGCACAGCCGCAAGGTCACGGTGAAGGGCTGACCCCAGCCGCGGCAGCCCGGGTGAGCCGGTCGCGCACCGCCACACCGACCCCCCGGGCGGGCGGCGGCACGCACACCAGCCAGGCGAAGCCCAGGCGGTCGGCCTGGCGCAGCCGGCCGTAGAGCAGCCGGGCGTACTCCTCGGGCCCACCGGCGGGCTCGAGCTCGATGACGCCGTCGGCGAGGCCGTCGGTGACCGTGGGGGCGAGCACCCCCACCCGGCCCTCACCCCGGCCGAGGAGCTCGGCCGACACGTCGGCCACCGAGGCCGCGTCGGCCAGCACCACCCGCGCCCGAGGCGCGTAATGGGCGGCGAGCATGCCCGGGGCCCGGGCCGACCGCTCGGGGGCGGCGCCCTGGTGGACGGCCGGCTCACGGCCGAGCACCTCGGCGAGCCGGTCGAGCCCGACCCCGCCGGGGCGCAGCACGACGGGCGCGTCGCCCGTGAGGTCGACGATGGTGGACTCCACCCCGACCAGGCAGGGCCCGCCGTCGAGCACGAGGTCGACGGCGTCGCCCAGGTCGGCGACCACGTCGGCCGCCGTGGTGGGGCTGACCCGACCGAACCGGTTGGCGGACGGTGCGGCCACACCGTCGCCCACCGCCTGGAGCAGCCGGAGGGCCAGAGGGTGGTCGGGCACCCGCAGGCCGACGGTGTCGCGGCCGCCGGTCACCGCGTCGGGCGCCTTGGGGCTGCGCCACAGCAGCATCGTGAGCGGGCCGGGCCAGAAGGCGTCGGCCAGCAGGTGGGCCTCGGGCGGCACCACGTCGGCCCACGCCTCGACGAGGTCGGCCTCGCCCAGGTGCACGATCAGCGGGTGGTCCGACGGCCGACCCTTGGCGGCGAAGATGCGGGCCACCGCGGCGGGGTCGGTGGCGTCGGCCCCGAGGCCGTAGACGGTCTCGGTCGGGAAGGCCACCAGCCCGCCGGCGCGGATCAGCTCGGCCGCCCGCGCCACGCCGGCCTCACCCTCGACCACCTCGGGTCGCGGCGCGTCGCCCTGCGGTCGGTCGGGGTCGCTGGTCACGCCGGGAGCCTACGGCGCCGTCGAACGGTCAGAGCTTGGCGATGACCTCGGCGCCGAACCAGCGGACCTTCTCGATCCACTCGGCGCGGGAGTCGCCCGGCAGGTTGATGGTGAGGGCGTCGACCCCGATGGCCGCGTGCTCGTTGATCTCGTCGACGAACTGGTCGACGCCGAGGATCTCGCCACCGAAGGCGGCCGCACCGATCGGGGTGAAGATGACCTCCGGCGGCACCTCGCGCCCGGCCTTCTCGCTGGCGGCCCGCAGGTCACCGATGCGGCGCTCGAGGTCGGCGAGGCTCTCGATCGGCGGGGTGCGCAGCATCTTGCTGGCCCGGGCCGGGCTGGGCATGGGGTTCCAGCCGTCGGCCAGCTCGACCGAGCGGCGCAGGGCCCGGTTGGAGTTGCCGCCGATCCAGATCGGCGGGTTCGGGCGCTGCACCGGCAGCGGGAGGGCGATGGTCTCCTCTGCCGTGAAGTGCAGGCCCTCCATGGTGACCGGCTCACCGCTCCAGATCGCCTTCATGGCCACGATGGCCTCGTCGGTGACGTCGTTGCGCCGGTCGAAGTCGGCGCCCAGCGCCGCGAACTCGGGCGCCAGGTAGCCGGCGCCGGTGCCGACGATGACCCGACCGCCGCTCACCACGTCGAGGGTGGCGATGGCCTTGGCCGAGATGAACGGGTTCCGGTAGGCGAGGATGACCAGGTTGGTGTGCAGGCGCAGGCGGGTCGTCACCGTCGCCGCCACGGTGAGGGCGACGAAGGGGTCGAGGGCGTGGTGGCCGCCCTTCTTCATGAAGGTGACGTCGGGAGCCGGGTGGTCGGTGATGAAGACCGCGTCGAGACCAGCGTCCTCGGAGGCACGGGCCATCTCGGCGATGGCCTCGGCGGTGCACCACTCGTCGGGCTGGTCGACGTGGCTGGTCGGAAGTCCGAGTGACAGCTTGATGGCAGGGCCCCCTGGCTCGGCGCGCCCGAGGGGCCGCGCATCGATCGAGGCCCGACGCTACCGGGCGCCCCCGGGGGCGGTCGAAGTCGCCGGGGGCGCGCTCATCCGATGAAGCGCCCGACCGAGAACCGGCCGATCAGGGCGTAGGCCGTGAACACGCACGCCACCGCCAGCGCCAACGTCGCCGCCAGGCGCCACCACTTCGGCAGGCGGTAGAGCAGGGAGGCGTAGGCGGGGAAGATCACCCAGTCGGCGAGCACGAAGCGGTTGAAGCTGGCCAGCACGCTCGAGCACAGGGCCAGGGCGATCATCGCCACCCCGAGCATCCACGCCTCCATCGGGAACCGGGGCCGCCGCGACACCGCGAGGTAGACGATGCCGATCACCACGATGCCCACGGCCCACAGGTCGAGGTTGCGGGCCACGAGGGCCGGCACCATCACCGTGCCGTACTTGGGGGTGAGGTTGTCGATGCCCTGCACCACCGAGGCCCACGGCCAGGAGACCTCGCGGCCCCAGTCCTTCTGCACACCCATGAAGGCGAAGGCGTCGCCGACCTGCACATGCATGGTGAGCAACACGGCTCCGAGCCCGGCGAGGCCCGAGAGAGCGTAACCCACGGCCCACCGGTCGATGCGGCGCTGGCGGATGATCCGCGCCAGCACGATGACCGCAGGGATGACGATGCCCACCGAGCGGGTCGTGGCGATGCCGGCGAAGCAGAGGGCGGCCACCCAGCGCTTACCTCGGCGGTCGGCCCACACCGCGCCGGCGCCGAGGGCGATGAACAGCGCCTCGGAGTAGAAGGCCCACAGGAACAGCGACGAGGGGAAGAGGGCGAGCAGCACCACCGCGAGGCGGGCGGTGCGCTCGTCGGTCCACGCCTTGGTGACGCCCCACACGGCGATGAAGGCGGCGACCCCGGTGGCGGTGGCGGTGACGTGCGCGGTGACGGCGTCGGAGCCGGTGAGCCAGCGCACGGGCGTGGCCAGCCAGGCGAGTCCGGGGAAGAAGGCGTGTGACGGCATCGAGGGCCGGGGGTGCATGTAGCCGTGGTGGAGGATGCGGAGGTAGTGGGCGCCGTCGTAGGTGTAGGCCGACTCGACCAGGCGGCCCCCGAGCCACCAGGTCACCGCACCCTGGGCCACCCGCCACACGGCGAACACCACGACCGGGTACCAGGCGCCGGGCAGGCTCCACCACGGCCCCGCCGGACGGGTCGACGGACCGGTGGCGGCGTCGGGCTCGGAGGGCTCGGCCGGGGTGGCCTCGACGACGGACACGCGTCAGCGGGGGGTGCGTTCCATGGCGGCCGCCAAGCTACCGCCCGCCACTAGCGTTGTTCGGGTGCCCCCCACCGCTCTCCTGGCCGCGTCGACGCCCTGGCCCGCCATCCTCGTCGGCGTGGCGGTGGTCGTGGCCGTGTGCCTCTGGCTGCTCTTCCGCCCGGGCTCGATGGCGCACCGCGCCCGTGCCGACCACCCGGAGGACGAGTCCACCGGACCCCTCACGGGCACCGACTCCGACTCCGACGACGACGGGATCGACGACACCGACGACCTCGGTCAGTCGCCGAGCGGGGGCCGCTGACCGGTCACGGTCGTGAACACGATGCGGGCCATGCTCTCGCGCAGGCCGTCGCGGGTGGCCCCCCACTGCTCGAGCCCGGCCCGGTGGGCGGCGACGTGGGCCAGCATCGAGACCAGCACGCCGGCCTCGGCGTGGGCGTCGGCCGCCGGCTCGCCACGGTCGCGCAGGACCGCCACCAACGCCTCGCTCGGCGCCCCGAGCATCCGGGTGCGCACGCCCCGGAACCGCTGGTCGCCCTCGTCGGTGGCGAGGTCGATCACCCGCAGCACCGAGCGGTAGCGCTCCCAGGTGCGCACGAAGCCGTCGGCCAACGCCAACGAGGTGGCCCACCCGTCGTCGCCCGACCACACCCGGTCGACGACCAGCTCCGCCAGCGCCCCGCCGGCCTCGACCTCGACCTCCTCGGCGAGGGCCAGCACGGCCTCCTCGACGTCGGAGAAGTACTGGTAGAAGGTCGCGGGCGACGTACCTGCCACCCGGGCGATGTCGACGACCTTGAGGTCGCGGTAGGTGTTGGTCTCCAGCAAGCCGGCCGCGGCGTCGAGGAGCCGCTGGCGGGTGGCGCGGCCCCGCCGGCCGGGCGCCCGGGAGAGGGTGTCGCGACGAGCGGCCTCGGAGGGAACGACGGCATCGGCCACAGCGGAAGGCTAGTGGTGGACCGGCGGGCCACCCGACCCCGGACACCGGACCCCGGGCGAGGGGTGCCGGCTAGCCCCAGGCGGCCAGCACGTCGTCGGTGGTGAGCACCGTGGCGATGATGGCGTAGGTGTTGTCGAGCATCGTCTCGGCGTAGTCGACGGGGATACCCGCCACCGCGTCGCGCGGCACCACGACCTGGTAGCCCCGGTTGAGCAGGCCGAGGGTGAGCCCCACGAGGGCGACGTTCACCGACACGCCGGCGACCACCACCGTGCGGGCGCCGCAGTTGCGCAGGAGCGAGTCGAGGTCGGTGCCCTCGAGCGGGTCGGCGCCGTGGTAGCGGCCGCTGATCAGGTCGTCCGGCGAGAGGCCGATCTCGGGCAGCGGCAGTGCGGCCTCACTACCGGGCTCCATGGCCGGCGCGACCTTGTTGGCCATGGCGAAGATGCGACCGTTGGTGTTGCTGCCCCGGCCGTCGGCCCGACGCCAGAACACGCAGTGGATGACCTGGACGCCGGCGGTACGGGCGCCGTGCACCAGGCGGGCCATGGCCGGGATGCGGGGGCGGGCGGCCTCGGCCAGCTCCGGGAGGTAGCTGGCCTCGCCCAGCACGCCGTTCTGGCACTCGGAGGTCACGACCACCGTCGTGCGGGGATCGAGCAGGGATCGGTGGTCGAACGCCATCGGGGCTCCTTGGCCGGATGCCGGGTCGACCCGGCGTGGATGAGCGTTCTACCCCAGCGTGTCGCGCCCCGCACGGGGCCCTCCGGACCCCGAACGGTTACCGCACGGTAGGAAAAAGGCGATAGACAGTCCGATGTCTGCGACCGGCAGGGGTGTGCTTCGCCGGTCCGTACCGCCCCGCACAGAGGAGCCCTCAATGCCCGAAGCCGTCATCGTCTCGACCGCCCGCAGCGCCATCGGACGGGCCCACAAGGGCTCGCTCACCAAGGTGCGGCCCGACGACCTGGCCGCCACGATCATCAAGGCCGCCCTCGACAAGGTCCCCGAGCTCGACCGCACCACCGTCGAGGACGTCATCCTCGGCACCGCCCAGCCGGCGGGCATGCAGGGCTACAACATCGCCCGCATCGTCGGCGACCTGGCCGGCATGGGCCACATCCCCGGCGTCACCGTGAACCGCTACTGCTCGTCGTCGCTGCAGTCGATCCGCATGGCCGCCCACGCCATCAAGGCCGGCGAGGGCGACGTCTTCGTGGCCGCCGGCGTCGAGACCGTCAGCCAGTTCGGCTCCGGGATGGCCGACGGCCTGCCCGGCACCCACAACGAGCGCATGGCCGCCGCCGAGGCCCGCACCGCCGAGCGCGCCCAGGGCGGCGCCCCGACCTGGACCCCCTTCGACGGTGGCGTCTCCGACTACTACCTCGGCATGGGCCAGACCGCCGAGAACGTGGCCCAGTACGCCAACGTCTCCCGCGAGGACCAGGACGAGTTCGCCGCCCAGTCCCAGCAGCGGGCCACCGCCGCCCAGGAGCGGGGCTTCTTCGAGCGGGAGATCATCCCGATCGAGACCGTCGACGCCGACGGCAACCCCGTCACCGTCACCCGCGACGACGGCATCCGCGCCGGCACCACCAAGGAGAAGCTGGCCGAGCTGAAGCCGGTCTTCCGCCCCGACGGCACCGTCACCGCCGGCAACGCCTGCCCGCTCAACGACGGCGCCGCCGCCGTCATCGTGATGAGCGACACCCGGGCCCGCGAGCTCGGCATCACGCCCATCGGCCGGGTCATCTCCTCCGGTGTCAGCGCCCTCGATCCCGAGATCATGGGCCTCGGCCCGGTCGAGGCCATCCGCCAGGCGCTGCGCCGGGCCGGCATGACCATCGACGACATCGACCTGGTCGAGATCAACGAGGCCTTCGCCGCCCAGGTGGTGCCCTCGGCCCGTGAGCTCGGCATCAGCTACGACAAGCTGAACGTCAACGGCGGGGCCATCGCCCTCGGCCACCCGTTCGGCATGACCGGCGCCCGCATCATGACCACCCTGCTCAACGGCCTCGAGGACACCGGCGGCACCATCGGCCTCGAGTCGATGTGCATCGGTGGCGGCCAGGGCATGGCGATGATCGTGGAGCGCCTCTCCTAGCGAGGGCGCCCCACCGGCACCAGCACCACCGGAACGCGACGAGGGCCCCTCCGCACGGAGGGGCCCTCTCGCGTCCGGGGTCGGACCTCGCCCTCCCCGACGGGGGTCGACGCGACCGGGCCCTCCCGTTCGGGAGGGCCCGGGATGAGCGGGGGAGGATCCGCTCAGTTCGCGTCCGGCGGTCCGGCGGATCAGGTGAAGATGATCTCGCCGCCCGCCGCGATGTCGTAGAACTCGCCGACGGTGATGATGCCGCCGAGGTCGTCGATGAAGTCGTCCTTGGTGAACCCGAACAGGTCGACCGAGGCGAGGCAGGCGTACATGCCGGCGCCCGTGTCGGCGATGAGCTGGATGAACTCGGGGATGCCCGGGATGTCGAACTGGTCCATCTTCTTGGTCAGCATGTGGGTGGCGATGCCGGACATGCCGGGTAGCGCCCCGACCAGGGTCGCCATGTGCATGCCGGGGTTGCCGACGGTGGCGACCTTGATGTGCTCCATGCGCTCCTTGTGGATGGCATCGAGCCCGAAGAAGGTGAAGAACAGGTTCGCCTCGATGCCCTCGGCCCGGGCCCCGTTGGCCATGATCAGGCCGGGGTAGACCCCGTCGAGCGAGCCCTTCGAGATGATGATCGAGACCTTCTCGATCTTGTCGGCCATGACGGCTCCTCTCAGATGCAGCCGCGGGGCTTGGGGATGCCCGCGACCTTGGCGGCGACCTTGGCGGGGCCCTTCGGGAAGAGCTGGTAGAGCTCCTTCACCGACACTCCCGACGTCTTGCCCAGGACCCGGACGGTGGGCCCGGTGCCCTTCTCGGCGTACTCCTTGCGCATGAAGTGGATGACCTGCCAGTGCTGCGGCGTGAGCTCGTCGATGCCCTCTTCGCGGGCGATCTCGACGGCCACCTCCTCGTTCCACTGGTCGGGGTTCTCGAAGAAGCCCTCGTCGTTGCGGTCGATCGCCTGGCCGGCGATGGTCGTGGTGGTCATTGCGGTCCTCCCTGGATGATGATGATGGTGGTGGCGGCGCTCACGTCGCGTGTGTCACGTCGCATGTGTCACTTCGGCGTGAGCGTCTTGCCTGCGGTCGGCATGTCCGGGCCGATACCGGGGATGTCGCGGCCCGGCAGCAGGACGTGCCAGTAGACCCACTGGAACATGAGCTTCCCGAGGTGGTTGAGCCGCGAGTCCTTCATGAGCGGCGTTCCGACCGCGGCCGGGAAGTGGCCGGTGGTCGGCTCGGTGTCGTAGTTGAAGTCGATGAGCATGGCCTTGTGGAACCCGGTCTCGATGAAGCAGTTGGCGTGGCCGTCGTAGGAGCCGTCGAGCTCCCTGCCCTCGAGGAAGCGGTTGACGTTCTCGAGCAGGACCTCGCCCTCGAAGTGGGTGACCGAGCCCGCCTTCGACGCCGGCACGTTGGTGGCGTCGCCGATGGCGAAGATGTTCGGCCGCACCTTCGACTGGAGGGTGTGCTGGTCGGTCGGCACGAAGCCGAGCTCGTCGCCGAGGCCCGGGGAGCGGTCGACGTACTCGGCGCCGCCGTGGAGGGGGATCACCACGGCGAGGTCGAACGGGACCTCGCGCTCGTCGTAGGAGACGAGGCGGCCGGCCTCGCCGTCGACCTCCCCGGTGTTGAACTCGGTCACCAGCTCGACGCCCTTCTCGGCGAGCATGCCGCCGAGGGTGCGGGCCGCCATGGGCTTGGTGAAGGCGGCGTCGAGGGGGGTCACGTAGGTCAGCTCGACCTTGTCGCGGATGCCCCGCTCCTGGAAGTACCAGTCGGCGAGGAAGGCGAACTCCAGCGGGGCCACCGGGCACTTGATGGGCATGTCGACGACGTTCAGCACGAGGCGGCCGCCGTCGAAGGCCTCGAGGGCGTGGTGCAGGGCCGTGGCGCCCGGGAGGTCGTAGAAGGTGAAGACCTTCTCGTTCCACCCGGGGCCGGTCAGGCCCTCGGTCTCCTCGGGCATGAGGCGGGCGCCGGTGGCGACGACGAGCACGTCGTAGGGCAGCACGGCTCCGTCGTCGAGGTGCACCTGCTCGGCCTCGATGTCGACGTGGTCGATGCCGGCCTGCCGGAAGGACACACCCTTGCGCAGTTGGCGCTGCCGGGGCCGCACGATGTCGTCGGGGTCGGCGAGGCCGAAGGGGACGAAGAGCAGGCCGGGTTGGTAGACGTGCCGGTCGTCCTGGTCGACGACGGTGATCTCGAGGTCGTCGCCGTGGTGCTTCTGCAGGCGGTTCGCCATCAGCGTGCCGCCGGTGCCTCCGCCGAGGATCACGAGTCGTCGTGTCATCCGGGTTCCTCCCTGGTACGTCCTCCATGGTCGACCTCGGGAGCCGATCGCGACAGGGCCGAGAGTCATACCCCCGGGGGTAGATGGGACCTGTGGGCGGTCGCCGGCCGGGCGTCGACGCCGGGACGCAGGAAGGCCCGGCCGTGGGGCCGGGCCTTCCAGAGGTCCTGCGGTCCGGGAGGACCGGTGGAGGTGAGGAGAATCGAACTCCCGACCTCTACGTTGCGAACGTAGCGCTCTAGCCAACTGAGCTACACCCCCGCAGGGGACGTGAGGATACCCGAGGGGGCGCACCGTCCGGGAATCGTGCCGCCCGCCTCCCCGAACTGCGCACCGGAGGGCGGTGGGATCACTGCTGTCCGCGGTGGTCCGTTCGACAGGGGTAACGCTTTGGTTAACAGAACCCCAGTTCTGTCATGGGATCGCAACACAGCTCTCGGAATTCGACTAGAAACACGGGACCTGATCGAGGAGCGAAGACAGGCCCATGACGACTGACACCGCAGCACCGATCCAGACCAACCGGCGTCGAGCCACCCACACCCGGGTCGCCTGGTTGGCTGCGCTCGCTGCGGTCGCGGTGATGGCCCTCGGCGCCTGCAGCCCCGAAGAGGACCGCGCCACCGAACTCGTCAACCAGAGCCGCAACTCGGTCGGGCTCCCCGGCCTCGAGGTCAACATCGACCTCTACCTCAAGGCCCAGGGCTGGTCGGGCCAGATGGCCAACAGCCAGCGGCTGTACCACTCCAACCTGACCGACGGCAACGGGTACAACTGGGCCCGCCTCGGCGAGAACGTCGGCTACGGCTACTCCATCGAGCAGGTCCACAACGCCTTCATGAGCTCGTCGGGCCACCGGGCCAACATCCTCGACCGCGGCTACAACCGCATCGGCGTCGGTGTCACCCGCGACGGCGGCGGGCGCCTCTGGGTCGTCCAGGAGTTCATGCAGGAGCGCTGAGCGGGCCCGTGTCAACGGGCACTTCGGAAACCTGGTGAGGACGGCTCAAGTCCTGCTCCCAGGTGACCGAAGAGAGAAGTATGACCACGCAGACGCCAGCCCCAACCACGACGAATCGGCGTCGAGTCACTCGTTCTCGGGTGGCCTGGCTCGCCGCACTCACCGCAGTGGCAGTGATGGCCCTCGGGGCCTGCAGTCCCGAAGAGGACCGCGCCACCGAGCTCGTCAACCAGAGCCGCAACTCCGTGGGGCTGCCGAGCCTCCCGCTCAACATCGACCTGTCGCTGAAGGCACAGGCCTGGTCCCGCCAGCTGGCCAACGATCAGCGGCTGTACCACTCCAACCTCGCCGACGGCAACGGGTACAACTGGTACCGCCTCGGTGAGAACGTCGGCTACGGCTACTCCATCGAGCAGGTCCACAACGCCTTCATGAACTCGGCCGGCCACAAGGCCAACATCCTCGACCGTGGCTTCAACCGCATCGGCCTGGGTGTCACCCGCACCGGCGACGGTCGCTACTGGGTCGTCCAGGAGTTCATGCAGGAGCGCTGAACACACGACATCCGGACGGCAACGGCGCCGCCCACCGACTCAGCGGGCCTCACGGCCCGCTGATGTCGTTTTCGGGGCAGGTGAGGCGTCTACCTGCGGCCGAGGGGGCGTCGGGGCCTCAGCGGCCCTCGATGGCCCGCTGGAGCCGGGGCTCCACCACCGTGCCGGTGACGTCGCCGCCGGTGCGCACGAGGACGGCCCTCACGCAGACGGCCGATGGTGAAGCCGCGCAGCTCGCCGGCTGCCTCCACCAGGGCGCACATCGTCGACCGCCGAGGTCGGCTCCGCCGGACGACGGGCGACCACGTGGTCGGGGGCGCCCAGGGTCACCAGCGGCGACCCGAGGGGATCAGCGGCCGACGGCGTAGATCTGCCGCGACGGGTAGCCGTGCTCGGCGCCCTCGTCGTCGGCGGTCCTCTCCGGACCGGCCCATGCGGCCGGTGCGACGGTGGTGCCGTCGAGGTAGCGGACCTTCGAGCGGCGCTCGAGGGCCCGCTTCTGGAGGTTCGCCAGCGCCATGACATAGGCGACGGTGAGCACGAGCGAGAGCCCGAAGAGGTAGGTCACCATTCCGCCGATGACCACCATGCCGAGGAAGGTCACGCCGGTGGCGGCGAGGAGGCCGACGAGGATGTCGCGGCGACGCTTCTTGGTCTGCGACACGGTCGGGCGGCGGGGGGCGAAGTAGCCCTGGCCGCCGAGCCCGTTGACGGGCGTCGAGCTGCGGCCGCCGGGGGCGGTGCGCTCGAGGACCGAGAGGTGGTTCGAGAACGAGTTGATCGAGTTGACCCGGCGATGCTCCGTGCGCGAGCGCACCCACGAGACGAGGTACACCGCCCACACCACTGCCAGGATCACCAGCACCACGAGTGTCACGCTCCGGGCCTGCCTTCGGTGATCGGGACCGTACTAAGGCGCCAGGAGCGGATGGTGGACCCTCCGCTCTCGTCGCCGTCCGGTCGGATGGACGTCAAAGAACATTACGGTTCTACTACGGAACTGCGACGAAGGCCAACGCCGTGTGGCAGGAGCCACAGGCAGGCGCAGTGGGCCGTTCGGCCCAGTCGACGCCGACGGAGGCGTCAGTCGTCGAGTTCGTCGCCGAGGCCGAGGTCGTCGTCGGCGTCGAGGCCGTCGTCGTCGCCGAGGTCGAGCCCGGTGACGAGCGAGCCGTCGAAGTCACCGCTGAGCGCATCGGCGCCGAGCGGCTCGAGGGGGTCACGTCGGTAGACGCCGGAACGTCCGCCGGTCTTCTCCCACAGGGCGATGTCGCCGATCACCATGGCCCGGTCGGAGGACTTGCACATGTCGTAGATCGTGAGGGCGGCGACGGTGGCGGCGGTGAGCGCCTCCATCTCGACACCCGTGCGGTCGACGGTCTCGACCTGGGCCTCCACCTCGATGAAGCGGTCCTCGATGCGGAAGTTCACGAACACCGAGCCCACCAGCAGCGGGTGGCACAGCGGGATGAGGTCGGACGCCCGCTTCGACGCCTGGATGCCGGCGACGCGGGCCACGGCCAGGACGTCGCCCTTGCTGATGGCCCCACGGGCCACGAGCGACGAGGTCTCCGGCTTCATGTACACCCGGCCCCGGGCGATGGCCCGGCGGTGCGTCACCTCCTTGGGGGTGACGTCGACCATGCGGGCCCGGCCGAGGGGGTCGAGGTGGGTGAGGCCACGATCGGACATGGGCGCCGAGTGTAGGCCGCTCCCCGGTGGCCCCACGAGGGCCGGATGCCACCGGGTGCGACGCGCCGCCCGGCGCGAGAGACTCAGGGGATGGACTCCGCGCTGATCGTGGGTGAGGCCGTCGAGGACTGGACCGGCGACGCCCGCTACTTCGAGTACACCCGGGCCGCCAACCCCGTCGGGTCCGGCCACATCCCCAGGCTGCCGATGGAGCTGTTCCCCGCCGAGCGGCACGAGGCCGTCGCCACGGGGGTGCTGCCCTTCGACCTGTCCGAGGGGCTCGCCGTCGAGGGCGGCCCGGCCACCTCCCCCGCGCTGCTCGCCTCGTTCGTGCGCATCGCCCCGGGCGACGAGGTCGCCACCGCCCCGGTGGCCACCTCCGAGCTCTACCACGTGATCTCGGGCGCGGGGTCGTCCACCGTCGGCGGCCGGCAGCTGGCCTGGGGCGCCGGCGACTTCTTCGTGCTCCCCGCCGGCTGCGAGACCGTGCACCGGGCCACCGCCGACGCCACCCTCTACTGGGTCACCGACGAGCCCCTGCTGCGCTACCTCGGGGTGGCCCCCACCGGCCCCCGCTTCGAGATCACCCACTTCCCCGCCGCGCGGGTGACCGCCGAGCTGGCCGACATCGAGGCCTCACCCCACGCCACCGACCGCAACCGGCTGGCGGTGCTGCTCAACACGGCGCCGAACGACCTCACCCAGACCGTCACCCACGTGCTGTGGGCCATGTTCGGGAAGCTCCCGGTCGACGCCGTGCAGCGCCCCCACCGCCACCAGTCCGTCGCCCTCGACCTGGTCGGCGCGTGCGAGCCCGGCTGCTACACGCTCGTGGGCCGCTCGATCGACGAGCACGGCGAGATCGTCGACCCGATCCGCGTCGACTGGGAGCCCGCTTCGGCGTTCGTCACCCCTCCCGGGCTCTGGCACGCCCACCACAACGAGTCGGGCGCGCCGGCGTGGATCATCCCGATCCAGGACGCGGGCCTGCACACCTACCTGCGCTCGCTCGACATCCGCTTCGCTCCCCCGGCCCGCTGAGCCGAGCGGTCGCCGGGAGCCTGTGGCAGGGTTCGCCGATGGAGAACGACGAGCGGTTCGAGGTCCAGCGCATCATCCCGGCGGAGGCGGCGGAGATCTTCGCCGTGGTGAGCAGCCCGGAGGGCCACGTCGCCATCGACGCCTCGGGGATGCTCATGTCGTCGACCGGGGAGCCGGCCCGGGCCGTCGGCGACGCCTTCGTGATCCACATGGACCGTGAGGCGCTCAACGACTACCCGCTCGGGCTCTACGACGTCACCGTCCGGTTCGTCACGTTCGAGCAGGACCGCGAGGTCGCCTGGAAGATCGAGTCCACCATGGACCCGCCCATCACCCACGTGTACGGCTACCGGCTCGAGCCGGTCGAGGGCGGCACTCTCGTGACCTCGTACTACGACTGGTCCGACATCCACCCGGTGTGGCGCGAGGCCGACATCTTCCCGGTCATCCCCGAGTCCGCCCTGCGGGCCACCCTCGGCATCCTCGCCCGCACCGTCGCCCCCGGGAAGCCGAGGCCCATCCCCACCGACGGCTCCTGACCTAGCGGACGGCGGCGATGACCTCGTCGCCGAAGCCGGCGAGGGTCTCGGGCGAGGCGAAGTCGGTGAACCAGGCGTAGACGCGGTCGATGCCGCGGTCGTGGAGCGCGCCGAACTGCTCGACCAGCTCCGGCCCGGTGCCGGTGACCCGCCCGACCTGGCCGAAGCGGCGCAGCGCCAGGGACTCGACCTCGTCGCGGTCGGCGCCGGGCGCCAGGTAGGTGACCCGGTTCTGGATCGACAGGCTGGCGTCGCCGACCTTCGCCCGGACCTCGTCGGCCTGGTCGATCTTGTTGACCGGCAGGTTGCACCAGTCGGCGTGGCGGCGGACCATCTCGAGCGTGCGCTTCCCGGAGCCGCCGATGGTGATCGGGATGTGGCCGAGCGGGGTGGGCTGCTGCAGGGCGTCGGTCAGCCGGAAGTGCTCGCCCTCGTAGGTCACCGCCTCGCCGGTCCACAACGCCCGCATCACCTCGAGCGACTCCTCCATCCGCCCGACCCGGACCTTGGCCTCGCTCGACCCCACGCCGAACTGCTCGAGCTCCGCAGGGACCGACCCCCACCCGAGACCGAGCTCGAACCGGCCACCCGACGCATGGTCGAGGGTGACCACCTCACGGGCGAGCACGGCCGGATGGCGCATGGCGTCGCAGAGCACGAGGTGACCGACGGAAAGCCGCTCGGTGCGGGCCAGCAACCACATCGCCAGCGTCATCGCCTCGTACATGGGCTGGGACTCGGCGAGCGGCGGCGCCAGGTGGTCCATGAGGGCGATGCCGCCGAACCCTGCCGCCTCGGCGGCGAGCGCCCGCTCGAGCAGGGCGTCGAGCGACATCCGCATCTGCGGGAGGAACAACCAGAACTCGGGGCCTTCGTGATCGGTCATCGCCGGCGATCCTGGCACGCCTGGCGCGGTGGCGCGCTGCGTCGGTCAGCCGGGGTTGCCCTCGAAGGAGACGGCGTCGGCGTTGGCGACCGCACCGAGCAGCCCCAGGTCGATCCCCATCTCCGCCGCGACCGCGTTCACCACCGCCAGGTCCTTGCGCATGTAGGGGCCGGCGTTGTCGGCGAAGACCTGGGTGGCGCCGAACGAGGGCAGCAGGCCCATCACGAAGCTGGCGCCGCTGCTGCGCTGGATGATCGTCGCCAGGGCGACCGGGTCGGCGCCGAGCTGGCGCCCGATCCGCTCGGCCTCGCCGACCAGCTGGGTGTTGGCGGCGAACAGCGTGTTGTTGATGAGCTTCACCGCCAGGGCGCTGCCCACGGTGCCGGTGTCGAAGATCGCCTCGGCGTAGGCCTCGACCGCGGACCGCACCCGAGCGGTGTCGGCCGGGTCGCCACCCATCATCACCGTGAGCCGACCGGCGGCGATGTCGTCGGGGTCGCCGCTGATCGGGGCGTCGACGAACCGGACGCCGCGGCTCTCCGCCTCGGCGGCGAGGCGCACGGCGAGCGCCGGGCTCCCGGTGACGTGCGAAGCGAGCACCGCGCCGGGCTCCATGACCCCCAGGAGGCCGTCGGGGCCGGAGGCCAACGCCTCGAGCTGGTCGTCGGAGTAGAGGCAGACGAGGACGACGTCGGCACCGGCGGCCATGGCGGCCGGCGTGTCGACGACGGCGATGCCCTTGGCCGCGAACCCGTCGCGCACCTCGGCGCGGCGGGCGTAGAGCGTGACCGGCGTGCCGGCGGCGTGGAGGCGCTCGACCATCGGGGTGCCCATGGAGCCGGCCCCGACGAAGCCGACGGTGAGGTCGGTTCCCACTGTGATCTCCCTGAGGTGAGGGGCGACCGGCCCGGCGGGCTCAGCCGCCGATCTGGCTCATCGACTTCGAGGGGCGGATGAAGTGCACCTGGTTGATCTGGTGCCCCGCCCACTTGGCGCCGACCTCGGCCCGGATGGCATCGGCGAGGTCGTCGTCGGTGGCGTCGTTGCGCAGCAGCGTGCGCAGGTCGAGCTGCCGGGTGGCGAACAGGCAGTGCCGCAGCTCACCCTCGGCGGTGAGGCGCACGCGGTCGCACGACTCGCAGAAGGCGTGCGTGACGCTCGGGATCACGCCGATCTCGCCGCCACCGTCGAGGTAGCGCCAGCGGGCGGCGGGGGCCGAGCCGCGCACCGATTCGGGCACCGCCTCCAGCGGGAAGGCCTCGCCGATGCGGGCGACGATCTCGTCCTGGGTGACGACCTGCTCGTTGGTCCAGGCCTGCTGGGCATCGAGCGGCATGAACTCGATGAAGCGCACCTGCACGCCCTTGGCACGGCCGAAGGCGGCGAAGTCGACGAGCTCGTCGTCGTTGACGCCGCGCATCACCACCACGTTGAGCTTCACGGGGTCGAGGCCGGCCTCGAGAGCGGCGTCGATGCCATCGAGCACCCGGTCGAGCTCGTCGCGCTTGGTGATCTCGGTGAAGCGGTCGGCGCGCAGCGAGTCGATCGAGATGTTGATGCGGCGCAGGCCGGCGGCGGCGAGGTCGTGGGCGACGAGGCGGAGCGTGGAGCCGTTGGTGGTGAGGGCCAGGTCGACCCCGAGGGCCGAGAGCTTCTCGATGAGCACGGGGAGGTGGGCCCGCACGGTGGGCTCGCCGCCGGTGAGGCGGATGCCGTCGAAGCCGAAGCGCTCGACGCAGACCCGGGCGATGCGGGTGAGCTCCTCGTAGCTGAGGAGGTCCTCACGGGGCAGCCAGTCCATCCCCTCGGCGGGCATGCAGTACGAGCAGCGGAAGTTGCAGCGGTCGGTGACCGAGATGCGCAGGTCGCGGTGGACGCGACCGAACCCGTCGACGAGCTCGCTGCGTTCCGGTGCGGACATGGATGGCAGGTTACGGGCGCAGCAGCCGGACCCGCACGGTGGCGCCCGGCTCGAGCGTGGGGCCGTCGGGCAGCTCGGCCAGCGCGTCGGCCGCGGCCATGGCCGCCATGTGGTGCGAGCCCTGGTTGCCGGACGACGCGATCCGGTAGGTGGCGGTGTCGGCGTCGTAGCGGCAGGTGACCCGGGCGAAGTGGGTCTTGCCGTCGGGGCGGCGGCGCAGCGGCTCGTCGACGACGGCCACGACGGTGGCCCGGTCGAGGTCGGCCGCGGCGTGACCGGACATGCGCCGCAGGCCGGGCCGGCAGAACAGCTCGTAGCTCACCATCGACGACACGGGGTTTCCCGGCAGCCCGAACACCGGCACCCGGGTGCCGTCGGCGCGGGCGATGGTGCCGAACGCAAGGGGCTTCGCCGGCTTGATGGCGACCTGCATCCAGCGCATGTCGCCGATGCGGTCGAGCACCACCTTCACGAAGTCGAAGTCGCCCATGCTCACGCCGCCGGTGGTGACGAGCGCGTCGCAGGACTCGGCGCCGGCCCGCAGGGCGGCCTCGATCGCGGCCTCGTCGTCGCGGACGAGGCCGAGGTCGACGGCCTCGAAGCCGCTCTCGGCGACCAGCGACCGAAGGGTGAGACGGTTGGAGTCGCGGATCTGGCCGGGCTGCAGGGGCGAGCCGTCGTCGATCAGCTCGTCGCCGGTGGAGATCACGCCGACTCGGGGCCGCGGCACCACGGAGACCTCGCGGAGACCGACGGTGGCGAGCAGGCCGAGGTGGCCGGGGCTGAGCACGGCGCCGGGCTCGAGCACGCGGTCGCCGGGGACGACGTCGTCGCCCACCGGGCGGATGTGGTTGCCCTCCGGCACCGCCTGGGTGACCACGACGGTGTCGCCGTCGGGGGTGCCCTCGGTGAGCTCGACCATGACGATGGCGTCGGCGCCGGCCGGGACGGGGGCGCCCGTCATGATGCGGACGGCCTCACCGGGACCGACGGGCGAATCGAGGCCGGACATGCCGGCGCGAACCGTGCCGGCGACTCGCAGCGTGACGGGGGCGGAGGCGGTGTCGGCGGCGCGCACGGCGTAGCCGTCCATGGCCGTGTTGGCGAACGGCGGGACCGGCTCGCCGGCGGCCGCGCCCTCGGCGGCGACCAGGCCGAGCGCGTCGCCCAGCGGGACGGTGACAGCGGGGCGGGGCGGGCATCCGCCCAGGACGAATGCCCGCGCCTCGTCGAGGGAGATCACGTCAGCCGCTTCTCCACGAAGTCGACGAGGAACGCGCGGAACTCGGGGCCGAGGTCGTCGCGCTCGGCGGCCATCTCGACGGTGGCCCGCAGGTAGTCGATCTTCTTGCCGATGTCGTAGCGGCCGCTGCTGAACACCCAGCCGTAGACGCTCTGGGTGTGCAGGAGCTTGGCGATGGCGTCGGTGAGCTGGATCTCGCCGCCGACACCGGGCTGCACGCCTTCGAGGGCCTCGAAGATCTCGGGTGTGAACACGTAGCGGCCCATCACGGCGAGGTTCGACGGCGCGTCCTCTGGCTTCGGCTTCTCGACGATGCCGCGGACCTGGACGAGCTCGTCGCTGATGACCTCGGGGTCGACGCAGCCGTAGGAGCTGATCTCCTCGGGCGGGAACTCGGAGAGGGCGATCACCGAGCGGCCGTAGTGGTCGTGGGCCTTGATCATGTCGGTGAGCACCGTGGAGCGGTGATCCATGATGTCGTCGCCGAGCATGACCACGAAGCTGTTGTCGCCCACGTGCTTGCGGGCCACCGAGACGGCGTGGCCGAGGCCGAGGGGCTCGCCCTGGCGGACGTAGTGGATGTCGGCCAGCTCGGCGAGCTGCTGCACCTCTTCGAGCTGCTCGTGCTTGTCGCGCTCGGCGAGGTAGTGCTCGAGCTCGAAGTTGCGGTCGAAGTGGTCCTCGAGGGCGCGCTTGCCGCGGCCGGTGATGATGAGGATGTCGTCGATGCCGGCGGCCACGGCCTCCTCCACCACGTACTGGATGGCGGGCTTGTCGACGACGGGCAGCATCTCCTTCGGCTGCGCCTTCGTGGCCGGAAGGAAGCGCGTGCCCAGACCGGCAGCCGGGATGACCGCCTTCGTGACGCTGGAAACAGCCATCGTGACCTCCCTCGGTGGACTACGGCATCGTACGCGCTCCGCCCTGAGAGGCCGATGCGGCGTCCCTGAGAGATCGGTACGCACGGGGCCGGGCTGTAGGCCGGGTCGCGAGGCGCCGCTATGCTGGCACTCGCGACGTTCGAGTGCTAACGCCCGCCGACCACGGCCGGGCGGCGGAGGACCCTTTCGATGCCCACCTACGAGTACCGATGCAAGGACTGCGGCAACGACCTCGAGGTCGTCCAGGCCTTCACCGACGATCCCCTCACCGAGTGCCCCTCCTGCGGCGGCACCCTGAAGAAGAAGTTCGGCAGCGTCGGCATCTCGTTCAAGGGCAGCGGCTTCTACAAGAACGACGCCCGGGGCGGCTCGTCGAGCACCACGGCCTCGGGCACCAGCAGCTCGACCCCCTCGAGCTCCGAGTCCTCGAGCGGCTCGTCCGACTCGTCGTCGAAGACCTCGTCGGACTCGAGCAGCTCCACGCCGAGCTCGCCGCCGAGCTCGCCGCCGAGCTCGACCCCGAGCAGCACCACCAGCGCCTGAGCCGGCGCCGCCTCCGGCGGCCCGCTCCCCCGCGCACCCGCCGGCCCTTCCCCCGCGAGGCACCCGCCCGTAGAGTGGCGCCGCTTCCCCCTGCGCCGTCCCCCTCCCGGGAGGACCCGTGGGATCCCCACTCCACCGGCTCGCTCGCGGCCATGGCCTGCGCTGGGCCGTCGCCGTCGTGATCGCCGTGGTCGCCGGCTCGCTCGCCGCCGCCACCGTGCAACGGGCCGAGCAGGCCCGAGCCGCCTACGGCGAGGCGCGCCGCGTGCCGCTCGCCGCCGCAGACCTGGCGGTCGGCACCGTGCTCACCGAGACCGACCTCGTCTGGAGCGACGTGCCCGTCGGGCTCGTCCCCGACGGCGTCACCGACGCCCCCCTGGGCCGGGTCGTCACCGAACCTCTGATGAAGGGCGAGGTCGTGGCCGAGCGGCGGCTGTCGGGCACCGACGCGACGAGTGCGGCAGCGCTGGTGGGGCCCGGCCGTCGGGCGTTGGCCGTGCCCGTGGAAGCTGCGCCACCCGGGCTAGAGGTCGGCGACCACGTCGAGGCCTACGCCCCGGCGACAACCGGTGGCAGCCTGGCCGACCTCGCGAGAGCGCAGGGATCCGGCGCCCGCCGGGTGGCCCGCGACGCTCGGGTGATCGCCGTCGACGACCGCTCGGTGACGGTGTCGGTGAGCGGCACCGAGGCCGCCGGGCTCGCCGCCGCGGTGCTCGACGGCGCCCTCACGCTCGCCCTGGTCACACCCGGGTAGCGTCGCCCCATGGGTCGTGGGGGCGCCCCGGTGGGCCTCCGCCGGTCGACGAGGACCGCGCTGGGCGCGGTGGTCCTGCTCGCCGCGCTCGCCGTGGCGGCGTGCTCGGGCAGCGACGGCAGCGTGTCGTCCGCACCCGACCCCGTGGGCGACTCGGCGCCGGCCACGGCCGGGCCGACGACGACGGAGACGCCCACCACGCTCGACCGACCGTTGCGCTCGTTCACCGTGCTCACGACCGGCGACTTCCTCCTGCACATGCCCGTGCAGCGCAGGGCCCTCGCCTACGGCGGCGGCTCCTACGACTTCTCCCCGATGCTGGCCGAGGTCACCGGTGAGGTGTCGGCCGCCGACCTGGCGATCTGTCACATGGAGACGCCGCTGTCGTCCGACGACACGAACCTCTCCGGCTACCCGATCTTCAACAGCCCCAGGGAGATCGCGGACGCCGCGGCCGACGCCGGGTACGACACCTGCTCCACGGCGTCGAACCACTCGCTCGACAAGGGAGCGACCGGCATCGCCTCGACCCTCGACCAGCTCGACCGCGTCGGGCTCGGCCACGCCGGCACCGCCCGGTCGGCCGAGGAGGCGGCCCGTCCCGACGTGCACGAGGTGAACGGCGTGACCGTGGCCCACCTCGACTACACCTACGGCACCAACGGCATCCCCGTGCCGGCCGGGCAGCCGTGGCTGGTGAACCTGATCGACCTCGACAGGATCCTGGCCGACGCCCACGCCGCCAGGGCCGCCGGCGCCGAGGTCGTGGTGGTCGAGATGCACTGGGGCATCGAGAACCAGTCGGCCCCCACGCCGGAGCAACGGCTGCAGGCCGGCGTGCTCGCCGACTCCCCCGACATCGACCTGATCATCGGGCAGCACGCGCACGTGGTGCAGGCCGCCGAGCGCCACGGCATGAAGTACGTCGTCTACGGCACCGGGAACTTCCTCTCGAACCAGGGGCCGCCGACCACCCCGACGGCGAGCAACGACGGCGTCATCGTCACCGTGCGCTTCGACGAGCAGCCCGACGGGTCGTGGGCCCAGTCGCTTCGCTACACGCCGACCTACGTCGACCGCTCGACCTACGTGATCCACCGGGCCACCCCGACGACCAACCCGCAGAGCCACCAACGCACGGTCGACGCCATGAACGGACTGGGGCCGGGCACGTTCGACGGCGTTCCCACATCGTGAACACCCGGGGGTAGCGTCGCCGCCGTGCCGGAACTCCGCCCTGCCAGCCCCCGACCGCGCCGCGGCAACGCGCGTCTCGCCGCCGCTGTCGTGCTCGTGGCTCTCCTCGCGGCGTGGGGGGTCTCGACGTTCGGAGGCCACCCGACCGCCGGCGCCGAGACGACCGCCACCGACGTCACCACCGTCGAGGTCACGACGGCCGACGCCGTGACGACGGCCGACGGCCCGACGGCGACGGCCGCGACCGACGTCGCCGCGGCCGATTCGCAGATGACCACCTGGAAGGCCATCGTGCTCGGCGTCGTCGAGGGCGTCACCGAGTACCTGCCGGTCAGCTCGACCGGGCACCTGCTCGTCACCCAGCGCATCCTCGGCATCGGCGACACCGACGCCACCAAGGACGCCGCCGACACCTACGCCATCGCCATCCAGTTCGGCGCCATCCTCGCCGTGCTGGTCCTCTACTGGCAGCGGATCGTGTCGATCCTGAAGGGCCTGATCGGGCAGGACTCCGACGGGCGGCGACTACTGATCGCCCTCGTCATGGCGTTCCTCCCCGCGGTCGTGGTCGGGGTGGTGGCCGAGAAGTCGATCAAGGACCACCTGTTCGGGCCCTGGCCGGTGATCGTCGCCTGGTTCGTCGGCGGCGTGCTGGTCATCTGGCTGGCGCCGAAGATCAAGGCCGACCGGCCCGGCTTCTCGATCACCGCGATGACCTGGAAGCAGGGGCTGATCATCGGCGTCGCCCAGGTGCTGGCCATGTGGCCGGGCACCAGCCGCTCGCTGGTCACGATCCTCGCCGCCCTCGCCGTCGGCGCATCGCTCGCCACCGCGGTGGAGTTCAGCTTCCTGCTCGGGCTCATGACCCTCGGCGCCGCCACCGTCTACGAGACGGCGAAGAACGGCTCGGAGGTCATCGACGCCTACGGCTGGGTCGACCCGCTCGTCGGCATGGTCGCCGCCTTCGTCTCGGCCGTGATCGCCGTGCGGTGGATGGTCAAGTGGCTCCAGACCCGCAGCCTCGCCATCTTCGGCTGGGAGCGGGTGGTCGCCGCCGTGGGCACCGTCATCCTGATCGTCACCGGCGTCATCGCCACCGGCAAGATCTGACCCCCACCACCGAAAGGTGGCTCACACGCTTCGGCCCGCTGGACCAGGTGAGCCAGCTTTCGGGGGTGGAGGATCAGGTGCCGCCGAGGGAGAGGTCGGCGATCACGAGCGTGGGGCAGCTGGTGCCGCCCGGCAGCCACTCGATGTCGGCGCCCACCGCGGCGATGTCGAGCAGCATCCGCTGCAGGGTCGAGGCCACCGTGACCTCGCGCACCGGCTCGGCCAGCTGGCCGTTGCGCACCATCAGGCCCTCGACGCCCACGGAGAAGTCACCGCTGACCGCGTTGACCCCGGAGTGCCAACCGGTCATCGACTGCACGTAGACGCCGAGGTCGACCGAGGCCAGCAGCTCGTCGTGGGTGCCGACACCGGGAGCGACGGCGAGCGCCTGACAGCCGACGGACGGCGTGGACGAGATGCCCCGCACCGCCGAGCCCGTCGAGACCGTGCCCGCCCGCCGGGCCGAGGCGCTGTCGTAGAGGAACCCCTGCAGCACGCCGTCGACGACAAGTGAGTTGCGGCGGCAGGCCAGGCCCTCGCCGTCGTAGGTGTCGGCCCCGTAGGACCGGTGGTCGGTGGGGTCGTCGACCAGCGTGAGCAGCGGCGACGCGATGGCCTCGCCCGTGCGGTCGGCGAAGGGCGAACGGCCCTTGAGCACTCGCTCGCCGGTGAGGGTGCCGCCGAGCAGGCCCACCACGCTGGCGGCCAGGCGGGGCTCGAGCACGATGGCCAGGCGCTGCGACGGCACGGCCGTGGCGCCGAACAGGCGGGTGCACCGCAGCACGGCGTCGCCGGCGGCCTCGTCGAGGTCGAGGTCGTCGGGGCTGAAGCCGACGGTGGAGCCGTTGCCGGTGTAGGTCTCGTCGCCGTCGTTGGCCAGGGCGAGCACGCCCATCGAGCACCAGGCGCCGCGACCGGATCCGGCGATGCCGGTGTTGGTGGCCACGGCGAAGCGACCCGACGAGTCGGAGAACGAGGCGACGCGCACGCCGGTGATGCGGGGGTCGCCGCCGCGCACCATGCGCTCGAGCTCGAGGGCGAGCTCGATCTTGCGGTCGGCGGGCAGCGCGGCGACGGCGGGGTCGAAGGCGTCGAACGGCACCGGAGCGACACCGTCGGGCGACGCGAGCCCGACCCATTCGTCGGGCTCGGCGAAGGTGGCGTTGTCGCGCGCCTCGTTCAACGCGTCGGCGATGACGTCGTCATCGAGGCTGCCGGCCCACGCGAAGCCCTGGCGGTGGTCCCGCACGACCCGCACGCCGATGCCGGCCGTCGTGGCCGCGGTGAACGACTCGACCTCCGCGGCGTGGACCTTCACCGACGTGTACGACGACCGGCCCACGAAGGCCTCGATCTGCTCACCGGTGCCGGCCTGGGCGGCGACCCGCTGGGCCACGGCGAGCAGGTCGGCGCACTCGTCGTCGGGCGGCTCGAGGGAAGGGGTGACGACCGCGGTCACGAGCCCGAGAGGGTGACGTCGGCGACCACGAGGCTCACGCCGGCGGCGTTCATGGGCAGGAACTGGAGGTCGTTCCCGACCGCCTGCACGTCGTGGAGCATCCGCTGCAGCGTGGACGCGATGGTGAACTCGCGCACCGGCTCGGCGACCTCACCGCCCCGGATGCGCAGGCCCTCGGCGCCGGTGGAGAAGTCGCCGCTGACCGGGTTCACGCCCGAGTGCAGGCCGGAGACCTCCTGCACCAGCACGCCGTCGTCGATGCCGGCGATGAGGGTGGCGGGGTCGGTGGTGCCGGGCTGGAGCGACAGGAACAGGCAGTCGACGTCGGGGGTGCTCTTGAAGCCCCGCACCGCGTTGCCTGTGCTGACCGTGCCGGCCCGACGAGCGCTCTCGGCGTTGTGCACGAACATCTCGAGCACGCCGTCGCGGACGAGCACGTTGCGGCGGGTGGCCAGACCTTCGCCGTCGGTGTCGGTGGCGGTGATGGCCCGCAGGTCGGTGGGGTCGTCGATCAGGGTGACGAGCGGCGAGGCCACCGCCTCGCCCAGGCGCTCGGCGAAGAGCGAGCGGCCCTTGGCCACGGCGTCGCCGTTGAGGGTGTAGCCGAGCAGGCCGAGGAACTGGGCGGTGACCCACGGGTCGAGCACGACGGTGAGCCGGCCGGTGGGCGGCTTCACCGCGCCGAGCATGCGGGTGGCGCGCTCGGCGGCCTCGGCTGCGGCGGCGCCGGGATCGAGGTCGGAGGCCTCGCGCCCGACGGAGAAGCCGAAGCCGGTCTGTGTGTCGTCGCCCTCGGTGGCCATGGCATAGGTGGCGACGTAGCAGCTGGTCTCGCGGCCGAACGACCGGATGCCGGTGGTGGTGGCCACCGCGGCCTCGGAGATGCCGTCGACGTACTCGGCCGACTCGATGCCCGAGATGCGGGGGTCGGCGGCGAGCACAGCCCGTTCGAGCTCGACGGCCAGCGCCACCTTCTCGTCGGGACTGAAGCCGAGCAGCGACTCCCGGAAGAGGTCGAGCTCCTGCACGGCCACGCCGTCGGGCTCGGCCAGGCCGACGAAGGGGTCCCGCGTGGCGAAGCCGGCGTTGTCGCGCGCCTCGGCGAGGGTCTCGGCGATCACGGCTTCGTCGAGGGTTCCGGCGTAGGCGAAGCCCTGCTTGCCGTCGACGACGACCCGGATGCCGACGCCCTGGGACTGGGCCGATGAGAGCGACTCGACCTCGCCCCCGTAGACCTTGATCTCGGTGTCGGTGCCGCGCACCACGACGGCCTCGACCTGCTCGCCGGGCGCGGCCATGGCGACCACGCGGTCGGCGACCGCGAGCAGTTCGTCGCTCATGCCGCGGTGCCGCCGATGGTGAGCGACGAGACCCGCAGGGTCGGGACGCCGTCGCCCACGGGCACGCCCTGGCCGTCCTTGCCGCACGTGCCGGGAGGGCCCATGGCGAAGTCGTTGCCGAGGGCGTCGATGCGCTGGAGGACCTCGGGGCCGTTGCCGATGAGGTTGCCCTCGCGCAGCGGCTCGGTGACCTGGCCGTCCTCGATCAGGTAGGCCTCGGTCATGCCGAACACGAAGTCGCCGGTGGCGGTGTTCACCTGGCCGCCGCCGAGGTGCTTCACCAGCACGCCCTTCTCGGTGGAGGCGACGATCTCGTCGGGGTCGTCGGTGCCGGCGAGCAGGTAGGTGTTGGTCATCCGGACCATCGGCAGGTGCTGGTAGCTCTGCCGGCGGCCGTTGCCCGAGGAGGGGCGACCCTCCTTGCGGGCCCGGAGGTGGTCCCACATGTAATCGGTGAGGATGCCGTCGTCGATGAGGACGTTGCGCTGGGCGGGGTTGCCCTCGTCGTCGATGGCGATGTTCCCCCACTCCTTGGCCATGGTGCCGTCGTCGACGACGGTGACGCCCTTGCTGGCGACCTGCTGTCCGACGCGGTCGCGGAACACCGAGGCGCCCTTGGCCACGAGGTCGGCCTCGAGGCCGTGGCCGCACGCCTCGTGGAAGAGCACGCCACCGCCGCCGCTGGCGATGACGACGGGCATGGCACCGCTGGGCGCGGGACGGGCGGCCAGCTTGGTGAGGGCCCGGCCGGCGGCCCGGCGGGCGAGCTCGTCGACGTCGTACATGTCGAACAGCTCGAAGCCGACCGTGTGGCCGATGCTCTCGCGGCCGGTCTGCATGCCGGTGTCGCCGGTGGCCACGCAGCTCACGGCGAAGAAGCTGCGGACGGTGTCGTCCTCGGCGAGCAGGCCGTCGGAGTTGGCGACGAGGATGCGGCGGCGGTTGTCGCCGTAGCTCACCGACACCTGGGAGATGGCACCGCCTGCGGAGCGGGCGATCTCGTCGGCCCGGGTGAGCAGCTCCACCTTGCGGGCCTTGGGCACGTCGCTCGGGGTAGATCTCGATGTCGTAGCCACGCGAGGCGGGCCGACGGGTGAGGGCGATGGTGCGGGTGCCGCCCCCGCCGCCCTTGGCCGCAGCCGCGGCGGCCTCGGCGGCGGCCAGCAGGCCGGCCTCGCTGAGGTCGGCGGTGTGGGCGAAGCCGGTGGTGTCGCCCACCACGACGCGGATGCCCGCACCCCGGTCGCGCCCGGAGGTGAGCTCCTCGACCCGTCCGTCGTCGAGCAGCGCCGAGCTGTTGCGACGGTCCTCGGCGAAGACCTCGGCGAACTCGCCTCCGGTCTTCAGCGCCGACCCGAGCACCCGTTGGAGCACGGCTTCCTCGATCACCGACGATCCTTTCCCAGCGCCTGCCCCGGCATCAGGAGGGGTTGGTCACCACCGGAGGGGCAGGCCCCGGCGGGCGATCACCCGCTCGGTCACGCTGCCTGCCTCGACACCATGCGTGTCGTTGCACGGGCTGGCCGGGGGATGGTCGAGCGGCGTAGCGTACCGCCGATGCCCGTCCAATCCGGCCTGAGCGCAACGGTCGAGCTCGTCGTCGGCGAGGCCGACACGGCGATCGCGCTCCACACCGGCGAGGTGCCGGTGCTGGCCACGCCCCGCCTGCTGGCGCTGTGCGAGGAAGCGGCGCTCGCCGCAGTGGCTCCGGAGCTCGCGCCGGGCCAGACCACGGTCGGCATGAAGGTCCAGCTCGACCACCTCGCGCCTTCGGCCGTCGGACAGCGCGTCGTCGCCGAGGCGGTCGTCGAGAAGGTCAACGGGCGCCGGGTCACCTTCACCGTCTCGGTGAACGACGACCGTGGCCTCGTGGGCGTCGGGCGGGTCACCCGTGTGGTGGTCGACGCCGAGCACTTCGTGGCCAAGGCCGCCGGCCTGCTCGACGACTGACAGCCGTCAGGCGGTGCCGAGCCCGGGGCCGACCAGGCCCCCGAGGCCCGAGGCGCCACCGAAGTCGGTGATCTCGTCGGCCGGCGGCGGGGTGATCGTGATCGGCGCACCGAGGTCGTACAGCTCGATCGTGACCGTCATGTCCATCGTCGCCAGGCCCATGTCGGCCGCGACCGTCACCTCGAGGCGACGCACCATGCCGTCCTCGTCGACCCATGCGGTGAACGGCATCTCGAACGTGCCGCCCATCTGGTCGAGCGCCGCCTGGACATCGGCCGCATCCTCGGGCGAGGCCTGGGCGATCGCCGACTCGGGGTCGACGGTGCCCTCGTAGACGGTGACCGGGACCCCGTCGATCGAGTCGGTCCCGCGTTCGACCACCGTGCCACCCGCGCCCTTGAGCGAATCGAGGAAGCCCGACCAGTCCGAGCCCATCACCCCGAACGACTGGGAGCCAGCGGTGTCCCCGGCGAGCTCGGCGACGTCCATCTTCATCCAGCCCGGTGAGAAGCCCGGGATCGCCGCATCGGTCTCGACCTTCACGTAGGCGGTCGTGCCGTCGATGATCTGGCGCATCACCAGGGAGAGGGGCATGTCGTCGAGGCCGGTGCCCGACGCACCGCCCATGTCGAGGGTGAGCTCGGACCTCTGGCCGAAGTCGCTGAAGGACCCCGAGCCCGACATGGTCATGTCGAGGCTCTCGCCGTCGCCCGAGCCGCTGATGACGTAGCTGACGCGGAATCGACCGGACTCGACTGCGGTGGTCGTCTCGCTGGCCCGGGTCAGCGCCGCCGACGCGACGTTGCCGGTGGCGCCGTCGTCCACCGTGACGTACGCCTCGCCGGTCGGGGCGGCGCCACAGGCCGCCAGGGGCCCTGCCGCCACCGCCGAGCGCGGCGACGCCGACGCCGATCCGCATCGTCCGACGTCCGAGCCCGAACCTCGCCATCGTGGCCATCTCCCACCTCCGCCAGGGCGGGCCGACGGCCGGCCCGATCCAGCCCCATCATGCCCGGTGCGACCACTCTCCGTACACAGCCCCCCACCAACCCGGTCGGAGACGGTGACCGCTCGGTGAACGGGCGGCGTCCGTAGACTGGCGCCCGTGGTGGATCGGCCGAGGTCGGAGGGCCCCCATGCCCCGGACGAGCCCGCCGCAGCCGCGCCCTTGCCCGGGCTCGCGCACCTGGCCTCGGACTCGGTGGCCGACCTGATCGACGTGGCCGAGACCGCCGGCACCCGCCCCGAACGGCGTCGTCGCTGGGTGATGCCCGTGCGCATCGCCGTGAGCGTGGGGATGCTCGCCGTCCTGTTCACCCGCTTCGACGACTTCGAATGGTCCGAGACGGTGCCCAAGTGGAACCGCACCACTGCCCTGTGGCTGATCGGCGCCGCCCTGCTCACCCTGCTGGGGCTCGTGCTCTCCGCCGTGCGTTGGCAGCAGGTGCTGAAGGCCATGGGCCTGCACGAGAAGCTCCGCCGACTCGTGCCCCTCTACTTCGCCGGCGCGTTCGTCTCCAACGTCCTGCCGAGCACCATCGGCGGCGACGTGCTGCGGGTCTCGCGCCTCTCCCGTGGTGTCGACGACGCCGACTCGGCCGACACGTTCGCCTCCGTCGTGCTCGAGCGGCTGAGCGGCTGGCTGGTCCTGCCCCTCATCACGTTCTTCGGGCTCCTCATCAACCCGGACCTGCGCGAGCAGGGGCGAGCCAGTGCGGTCGCCGCGGCCGTCGCCGCCGGCACCCTCGTCGCGCTCGTGCTCGTGCTGCTCATCGCCGATCACCCGCGCCTCGGCGGGCGATTCGCCAAGAGCGACGGCTGGACCCGCTTCGTCGGCGCGGTGCACCGGGGGGTCGCCCAGATGCGCGCCCACCCCGCGGCCGCCCTGGGCGTGGTGCTGGCCGGCCTCGCCTACCAGCTCGTGCTCGTGGCGGCGGCGCTGATGGTGGCCGCCGCCCTCGGGTTCGGCTGGCTCGGGCTGACCCCCCTGCTGGCGTTCCTCCCGGCCGTGCTGATCGCCCAGGTGCTGCCCATCGGCATCTCCGGGCTCGGGGTGCGCGAGGGCGCCTTCGTGCTGTTCCTCACGCCGCTCGGGGTCCCTGCCGAGCAGGCCGTCGCCCTCGGGCTGGTGCTGTACGCGCTCAACCTCCTGGTGAGCCTGGCCGGTGCTCCGGCGTTCGCCGTCGGGGGGCGAAGGCGAGAGGCCCTCACGTGAGCATCCGGCAGGCCGAGGCCGACGACGACGTCGCGTCCGGCGACGAGCCCGACGTCACCATCCACTGGTGGCGCGAGATCGCCTACGTGATCGGCTTCTACGGCATCTACACCCTGGTGCGGAACCAGTTCGGTTCGGCCGCCGTCGGCACGGAGCACGCCTACACGAACGCCATGCGGATCGTCGATCTCGAGAAGGCGATCGGCCTGTTCCACGAGGCCACGATCCAGGGCTGGTTCCTGGGCGAGCCATGGGTGCTGCGGGCCTTCAACATCTTCTACGGCTCGTTCCACTTCGTCGTGCCCGCGGCGATCCTCGTGTGGCTCGCCGCCCGCCACCCTCGCGACTACCCCACATGGCGCAACACCCTTCTCATCGGCACCGGCCTGGCGCTGATCGGGTTCTCCTTGTTCCCGCTCATGCCCCCGAGACTGCTGTGCGACTGCGCCTACGGGGCGGGCCCGGCGGCGGCCACCGACGGCATCCCCCACTTCGTCGACACCCTCACCTCCTACGGCGGGCTCTGGTCGTTCAGCAACTCGACGATGCAGAGCATCTCCAACCAGTACGCGGCCATGCCGAGCCTCCACTTCGGGTGGTCGCTGTGGTGCGCCCTGGTGCTCGTGCCCCGGGTGCGACACCGCACGACCAGGTTCCTCGCGGCCGCCTATCCGGCGGTCACCCTGCTCACGATCATCGTCACCGGAAACCACTACTGGCTCGACGCGGTGGGCGGTGCCGCGGTCATCGGACTGGGCTGGCTCATCGGCTCCCGGCTGGCCGCCTTGATGGTGAAGCACCATCGCGGAACGGGTACCGTGAACCCGGAATCGCCGGTGCCGACCTCACCGTCCGAGCCCGCCGACCCATCGTCCGGGCCGGACCCGTCCCCCTCGCATCGGACCGGCAAGGAACCCGCTGCCCCATGATCCTCGAGTCGATCAACTCTCCGGCTGACCTGCGGGCGCTCGATGCCGCGCAGCTCGAGGTGCTCGCCGAGGAGATGCGCCAGGTCATCGTCCAGTCCGTGACGACCCACGGCGGCCACCTCGGCTCCAACCTGGGTGTCGTCGAGCTGACGCTGGCCATGCACCGGGTGTTCGACTCCCCGAACGACATCATCCTGTGGGACACCGGGCATCAGGCCTACCCCCACAAGCTGGTCACCGGCCGCCTCGGAGGGTTCGAGAACCTGCGTGAGGCCGGCGGCATGTCGGGCTATCCGTCTCGCGAGGAGTCCGAGCACGACTGGATCGAGAACAGCCACGCCTCCACCGTCTTGAGCTGGGCCTACGGCCTGTCGGTGGCGCAGGCCTCCCCTCAGGGCGAAGGCCGGCGGGTGGTCGCCGTGATCGGCGACGGCGCGATGACCGGCGGCATGGCGTTCGAGGGCCTCAACAACCTGGGCCACTCCGGGCGCGACTGCATCATCATCCTCAACGACAACGGCCGCTCGTACGCCCCCACGGTCTCCAAGCTGGGCGAGAGCCTGGTGAAGATCCGCAACAACCCGGTGTACATGCGCCGGCAGGCCAAGCTCGAGAAGCTCCTCGCCGAGATGCCGGTCGTGGGCGGACGCCTCGAGCGGGGCCTCGACGCCACCAAGGCCGCCATCCGCGAGCTGTGGGAGCCCACTGCCTTCTTCGAGGCCCTCGGCGTGCGCTACGCCGGGCCCTTCGACGGCCACGACATCGCCGCGATGGAGGAGGCCTTCCGCAACGCCACCGAGATCGGCGGCGGGCCCCAGGTCATCCACGTCCTCACCGAGAAGGGCCGCGGCTACGCCCCGGCGCTCAACGACCCGATCAAGCGGCTCCACGACACTTCCGAGGCCAAGCCGGGCAGCTTCACCGCCGCCTTCACCGAGGCGATCGTGAAGGAGGGCGAGGCCCGTCCCGAGGTCGTCACCATCACCGCGGCCATGCCCGACTCCACCGGCCTGCTGCCCTTCGCCGAGCGCTTCCCGGGCCGCATGTTCGACGTCGGCATCGCCGAGCAGCACGCCGTCGCCTCTGCCGCCGCCATGGCCGTGGGTGGCCTGCGGCCGGTGGTCGCCGTCTACTCCACGTTCCTCACCCGGGCCTTCGACCAGGTGAACCTCGACGTGGGGCTGCACTCCCAGCCCGTCGTGTTCTGCCTCGACCGCGCCGGCATCACCGGCGACGACGGCCCCAGCCACCACGGCGTGCTCGACATGGTGCTGCTCACCAAGGTGCCGGGCATGACGGTCTTCGCGCCGTCGTCGTACCAGGAGCTCGGCCAGATGCTCCACGACGCCCTCGACATCACCGACGGGCCGTCCGCCATCCGCTGGGCCAAGACCTCCGCCCGCCAGGCCAGCGAGAGCGAGGTCGGCCACGGGCTCGAGGCCCGCCGCCTGCTCCGGGGCGACGACATCTGCATCATCAGCGTGGGCAAGATGCTCGACGCCGCCGAGGCCGCCGCCGAGATGCTGGCCGCCGACGGCGTGTCGGTCACCCTCTGGGACGCCCGGGTCGTGAAGCCGCTCGACCCCGCGATGCTCGCCGACGCCGGGCGCCACCCCTACGTGGTCACCGTGGAGGACGGTCTGCGCGACGGCGGAGTCGGCATGGCCGTCGCCGACCGGTTGTGCGAGCTCACCGTCGGGATGCCTGAGCCCCGGGTGCGGGTGCTCGGCGTACCGGCCGCCTACATCCCCCACGGCAAGCCAGACGCCATCCTCGCCGAGCTCGGCCTCGACGCCGCCGGCATCTTCGCCTCGGCCGTGTCGCTGATGGCGGCCGACCACCCGCACGGCGCCTCGGTCTGACCCAGCCGTGAGCGACGAGCACGGCGGGAGCGGCCGGCTCGACGCCGGCCCCTTCGGGCCGTGGTTGCAGCGCACGGTGGCGATGCTCGACCGCGGCCCCGGGGCGGGCGACGGCTCGGACGTGCCGTGCGACGGCTGCACGGCGTGCTGCGAGTCGTCGCAGTTCGTGCTGGTGGAGCCCGACGAGCACGCCGCCCGCTCGCTGATCCCGGCCGAGCTGCTGTTCCCTGCGCCCGGCGCGCCGAAGGGCTACTCGCTGCTCCCCTACGACGAGCACGGCCGCTGCCCGATGCTGCGCGACGGCGCCTGCTCGATCTACGAGCACCGGCCGCGGACGTGCCGGGCCTACGACTGCCGGGTGCTGGCCGCCGCCGGGGTCGACCCCGGCCCGTCGAAGCCGGAGATCGCCGCCCGCGTTCGTCGGTGGGAATTCACCCTCGACGGCGGTGCCGACGAGAGCTCGCTCGGAGCGGTTCGGGCGGCCGCCACGTTCCTGGCCGAGCACGCCGACGACCTGCCCGACGGTGGTCCGCCGCCGACGCAGCGCGCCGCGCTGGCCGTCGAGGTGCACGACCTGTTCCTCGACGGCAGGGGTGGCGCGGAGCACGACCGGCCGGCCGAGGTGCTGGTCGAGCTGCGGCGGCGCCTCAGCTCACCGTGACGGTGCGGCAGGCGATCAAGCTGTTCGAACCCGGACCCACGTTGATCGCATAGACGCACACGTTGTGCACCCCAGGCGTGGCTGAGACGGTGGTCGCGAACCCGTGCGGGTTGCCGTAACCACGGAAGAACGCCCCCACATCAGGACGATCACCCCCAGCCGTGAACGCAGCGCCCTGCGAGTCCACGTAGACATGCACCGCGATCGGAGCCGCGCTGTCCGGATCGACCGCCCAACCACCCACGCTCACCCAACCCGGACCACCACGAGCCACATCCAGCACACCGATCGGTGAGCCCGTCGGCATGAACACCGTCGAGCAGCCCAACACACTGTTCGCACCCGTGCCCACGTTGATCCCATAGGCGCACACCGTGTGCGACCCCGGCGTCATCGCAACCGTCGCCGAGAACCCGTGCGCCGACCCGTACCCCGGAAACGCGTTCGCGATGTCCGGACGATCGCCGTTCGCCGTCAACGCCGTGCCCTTCCCATCCACGTACACATGCACCGCGATCGACGACGCCGTGTCCGGATCCAATGCCCAACCACCCACACTCACACCCACACCCGGCACCAGGTTGGCTGCATCGAGGGAACCGACCGGCGAACCGCCCGGGACGACGACCGTCCGACAGCCGAGCGAGCTGTTGGCACCGCCACCGACGTTGATGCCATACAGGCAGACCTGGTGGGCGCCCGGCGACGCAGGGAGCGTGGCCGTGTAGCCGTGGGCCGGGCCGTAGCCCTGGAAGGCTGCGGCCACGTCGGGCCTCGAGCCGTCGGCCGTCAACGCCGTGCCCTTCGCGTCGACGTAGGCGTGCACGGCGATGGATGCCGACGTGTCGGGGTCGATCGCCCAACCCGAGGCCACGATCCCGCCGGGCACCGCCTTCACCTGGTCGACCGACCCGAACGGCGATCCCGACCCGACCTTCACGGTCTTGCAGCCGAGCGACGTGTCGGACCCGACGCCGGTGTTGCGAGCCCTCGTGCACACCTGATGGGTGCCAACCGGCACGGTGACGTTCGCCGAGAACCCGTGGCCATTGCCATACAGCGGGTTCGCCGTGCCGACATCGGGGCGGTCGCCCGACGCCGTCAGTGTCGTCGTGACGACACCGTCGACGAGGACCTCGACACCGATCGCCGACGCCGTCTCCGGATCGAGTGCCCAACCCTCGACCTTCACCCCACCCGTCGCCGGCACCGCCGACTCGAACGCACCGATCGGCGGGCCCACCTCGAGCCCCCCGAGGTCGTAGTGCAGACGACCGTGCATGGGAGGAGCACCATCGCAGCTCTGCTCGAAGCGGAGGTCGAGGCGGTTGATCTGGCCGTCGATCCGACCGAGGTGGTCGACCGCGAACCAGCCCGTGGTGGTGCCGGGCGTACACGACTTGACCGACGTGAGGTGGGTGACCCGAACCCCGCCCAGAACCGGGTTGGAGGAGGTCAGCGACGAGAGGTTCGGGTAGTAGCCGAGCTGGACCTTCCCCTGGTCGTCGACTCCGTCGAACTCGGCCGTCCAGAAGTCCTGCGGGTTGCCGGATCCGATGATCGAAAGGATCCCCCCTTGGTAGTCGGAAGGGATGCCCGGGTGCTGGGGATCCTGGAGCACGACATCGACGCCATTCGTCACCTGATCGCCCGCCACACCGTCGATGTAGGTGTAGTTGCCGGTGACCCCACTCGGCGTCACGTCCCAAAGACCCCCTGGAACCGGGGTGATCGGACCGACCGGGGTCGTCGTGTCGGCCGCGTTCCAGCGGATCTTGCCGTTCAGCGTGTGCGTTCCGTCGCAGCTGAAGCCGAACCGGATGGTCGCCGACGTCACGGTGCCCGATGTCCTCGTGATCTGGTCGACCGCGAACCAGCCGGTGCCCGTTGCGCAGGCCACGCCCGAGCTCGACGGCGCCCAGGCCATGGAGGCCCGCCGCGGGTTCACCGCCGGGGAGTGGACCGCCGGGTAGTAGCCGGGCTGGAGCGAGTCGATGGAACTCATCCCCCCGAACGTCCCGATCCAGCGTCTGCTCGGCCTTCACCTGCAGCGACAGCGTTCGTCCGGACTCCGCGAGGGTGATGGCGGAGTTGGCCTTCGTGAACGTGCGATCGACACCCCCGGAGACCGGCTCACCGGCCGGCGCGCTCAGGACCGCGTAGCTCTGTGTCGGGCCGACCGCTGGCTGCACGTCCCAGAGGGCACCGGGAATCGCCTGAGGGCCCGGGACGATGCCTGGATCGCTGGCGAGCCATCGCAGCTTGCCGTGGATGGGCGGAGAGCCCTCGCAGGTGTGCTCGAACCGAAGCGTCACCGCCGTGGTGACCCCCGCGACCCTCGTCACCTCATCGACCGCGATCCACCCTGTCGTGGGCGTGGCGTGACACGAGCTCGGGCCGTTGAGCGTCATCTGACCCTTGGCGGCGTTCCAGAAATCGGTGGTGTCGGGGTAGTACCCCACCTGCATCGCCTGCAATGACCACATCGGCTGCCAGCGGGCAACCCACTGCTCGTCGCCGCCGAGGAAGAGAGCGAGCCGATCGGGCTCACCCTGCGGATGCTCGTCGACGACGGAGAACGTCGAGTACGCCGACGTGAACAGGCGGCTGCCGCCGTTGAGCCAAGGATCACCTGGAGCTCCTTCCAGCGTCAGGTAGCTGACGCCGGCCGGGACCGCGGGTGTCGTGTCCCAGAGCCCGCTGGGCACGGGGTTCTGCGGAGCCGGTGGTTGGGTCGTGTCGCTCGAGAGGTACCGGATCTTCCCGAAGCTCGCCGGAGACCCCTCGCAGCTCTGAGAGAAACGGGCAGTGAGTTGGGTCACGGCGCCGGCGAGGATGGTGATCGAGTCCACGGCGAACCAGCCGGACAACTGGTTGCAGCCGTTGAGACCGTCGAACGTGAGCCCCGGGACCGCCGAGTCGTTGAACGGGTAGCGGGTGGCGTTCGGGTAGTACCCGGCGGCCATCGGATCGATACCGCTCGGCGCCTTCATGCCGATCGCCCAGCGGCTGTCCGCCTTGACCGTGACATTGAGCAGACCCCCGCTCTGGGTCACGGTGATCAGGCTGTCGGCCTGGGTGTAGAGGTGGTCGACACCACCCGTGACCGGGTCGCCGACAGTTCCGTCGATGGCCACATAGGTCTGGCCGGCACCGACTGCCGGGGTCGTGTCCCACAGGCCACCGGGGATCGGAGAGGGGGTCACCGCCGCCGCGGGCGAAGCTGGGCCGGCGACGGTCGCGAGCAGGGGCGCCAGCAACGCCAGGACCACCACGACGGCGAGCCGCCGGACTGTTCCGTGTCTCGCCGTCATCCCGCGTCGTGCTCCCGGTTCGCCAGATCCGCCACCCCGCGGGATCGTCGATCCCGCGGAGACGACGGCAACGGTAGCCCCGTCACCGTCCGCCCACTCAGCGCGTTCGCACGGCACCCGAGAGGAGGGTCAGGAAGGAGCGAAGCGCAGTTCCGTCCAGCCGTCGTGGTCGACGAAGAGCGGGGTGACGGCCAGCCCGATCTCGACCGCCTCGGGCGGCTCGACCCGGGCGAAGAGGCGACCGCCGCCGTCGAGGTCGACCGTGGCCACGCAGTACGGCACCTCGTCGACCGTGGCCGCGGTGAGGGCCCTGTGCACCCGCACGAACGAGTACACGACACCGGTGCCCGCGGCCTCGACGTCCAGGCCGCCCTCAGCCGCGCAGTACGGGCACGACGGGAGCCGCTGGAACCGCCGGCGGCCGCAGGCCGGGCACTCCTGCACCATCACCCGGCGCTCGGTGAGCGCCGACCAGAACGGCTCGCTGAGCTGGTCGGGGGTCGGGGCCGGGAGGCTGACGTCCGTCATCGGGTCACCGTCCCTCGAAGCGCGGCGGGCGCTTCTCGGCGAAGGCCGCGAGGCCCTCGGGGGCGTCGTGCGACTCGAGGCAGTACTCGACGTCGCGCTCGAGCTCGACGGCCAGACCGTCGGCCACCGAACCGTTCTCGAGCCACAGCGAGGTGATGAGCTCCTTGGCGTTGGCCACGGCCAACGGGCTCTTGACCGCCACCTCGGCGGCGAAGGCCAGACCGGCGGCGACCAGCTCGTCGTCGGGCACCACCCGGCTGGCCAGGCCCCACTCGACGGCCTCGGCCGACGAGAGCAGGCGGCCGCTGAGCATCAGCTCGGTGGCCCGGGCCCGGCCGATGGTGCGGGGCAGGAGGGTGAGCACTCCCCCGCCGCCCATCTGCCCGAAGTTGAGGTGGCCGTCACCGATGCGGGCGGACTCGGCCACCAGGGCGAAGTCGCAGTTCAGGATCAGCTCGAGACCGCCGGCAACAGCCACGCCGTTGACCAGCGCCACGGCCGGCACCCGCAGGCCGAGCAACCGCCCGAACACCCGGTGCAGCTCGGCCACGAAGGCGGTGAACGCCTCCCGGTCGCGCTGCAGCGTCTGGTAGCCCTTGAGGTCGCCGCCGGCGCTGAAGGCCCGCCCGTTGCCGGTGACCAGCACCGTGCACACCGAGGCGTCGGCCTCGATGCCGTCGAGGATGCGGTCGAGGGCGGCGAGCATCTCGCTGTCCATGGGGTTGAGGGTCTCGGGCCGGTTGAGGCGGATCAGCGCCGCGGTGCGGCCCGTGTCGCCCACCGCCAGGTGCTCGACCAGCACCGGGTCGTCGTCAGCCACCTGCGACACCGTTCCCCTCCGCGCTCGTGAGCGCCCTGACCAGCTCGTGCTTCTGGATCTTGCCCGATGCCGTGGCCGGCAGCGCGCCGACGACCTCGAGCCGCTCTGGCCGCTTGTAGAGCGCGAGGCCGGCCGCGTCGAGCCGATCGCACATCGTGTCGAAGTCGAGCGAGGCCCCGGGGCGCAGCACGACGCACGCACAGGTGCGCTCGCCGAGGCGGTCGTCGGGCAGGCCGATCACCGCCGCCCGCTCGACCTCGGGGAAGGCGACCAGCAGCTCCTCGATCTCGCGTGGGGCGATGTTGATGCCACCGCGGATGATGATCTCCTTCTTGCGCCCCACCACGGTGAGGTACCCGTCGGCGTCGATGGTGACGAGGTCGCCGGAGCGCACCCAGCCGTCGGGGTGGAAGGTGGCGGCGGTGCGCTCGGGGTCGGCGAAGAAGCCGACGCAGGTGTCGGGACCGCGCACCTCGAGCTCGCCGGCCTCCCCGGGGCCGAGCACCACGCCGTCGTCGTCGACGACCCGCAGCTCGACCTGGCTCATGGCCGTGCCGTCGGTGTCGCGCGTCTGGGCGGGCGTCGACCACGGACGGTTCCAGGTGCCGACCAGCACCTCGGTCGAGCCGTAGAGGCGCAGCACCCGGATGCCGACCTCGGCGGCGGCATCGACCAGCGCAGGCGGGACAGGGGCACCACCGCTGCCGAAGAGCCGCAGCGCGTCGAGCCGGGCGCCCGTCGCCACTGCCGCCTCGGTGAGGTCCTGGAGGAAGGTCGTGGCGGCGAGGGTGTAGGTGCAGCCGTGCTCCTGCACGAGGCGCAGGGCCGTCGCGGCGTCCCACCTGTCCTGCAGGACGAGGGGCAGGCCGTGGTGGAGAGCGAAGCGGAGCCCGTAGTTGAAGCCGGTGGAGTGGCCCACCGGCGACGGCATCCAGACGACGTCGTCGTCGGTGACACCGAGGTCGTCGCGAGCGACGCGCACGCTGAACCCGGCGGTCTGCTCGGTGTGCATGATCGCCTTGGGCCGGGCCTCGGTGCCCGACGTGAAGATGAGCTCGGAGACGGCATCGGCCGGGCGGTCGCCGAGCACGGCCTCGGGCGACCCCGAGGCGAGCAGGTCGGCGTAGGTGACGGCGGGCGCCGGCGCCTGCGGGTCGACCACCACGTGCAGGGGTGCGACGCCGGTGGACGCCACCACCTGGGCGACGAGCTCGCGGTGGTCGCACCCCCGGAACTCACCGGGTGTGAACACCGCCACCGGCCGGGCCGTCTCGAAGACCTGAGCCAGCTCACGTTCGCGGTAGTTCGGCAGCAGGGGGTTGATCGACCGCGCCCAGGGAGAGCACCGCCACCGCCACGACCACCGTCTCGTAGCGGTTGGGCAGCTGCACCGAGACGATGTCACCGGGACCGACCCCGCGGGCCCCCAGGGCGTCGGCCAGGCGGGAAGCGTCGGCCACGAGCTCGGCGTACGTGGCCGAGCGTTCCTCGTCGACGACCGCGGTCGCCCCGGGGCGCGTGGCCGCGTGATGGGCGACGCGGCCCGGGAGGGTCTGGCCGTCCCACCAGCCCGCGGCGAGGTACGCCTCGCGCCGCTCGGGCGAGGTGACGACGTCGACGAGACCGGCGGCCCCCGTGCCCATGGCGCTCCCCCCGGAACGAGTCGGCGCGGTGGCGCCGATCAGCGGCCGAAACCGTAGAGGCGCTGGGCGTTGCCCGCGAGGATCAGCTGCTTGTCGTCCTGGCTCAGGCCCGACATCGACGACTGGATCACCCGCCACGAGTGCGGCCAGTCGGCGCTGATGTGCGGGTAGTCGTTCGACCACAGCACCCGCTCGGCGCCCATGTACTCGAGGTTCCGCAGCCCGAAGGTGTCGGTCATGTAGCCGAAGTGGAAGTGGCGGCTGATGTACTCGCTCGGCAGCTGCTGCAGGCCGAAGCGGCTGACCGGGTCGAGGCGCAGGTAGTTGTTGTCGATCTGCTCCTTGACGTACGGCACCCAGCCGAAGTCGGTCTCGGCGAAGAAGACGTTGAGCTCCGGGAAGCGGTCGAAGACGCCGGCGAAGACCATCTCGATCATGCGGTTCGGTGCGTCGAAGAAGCGGCCGTAACCGGGGAGCTTGGCCTTGTGGGCGGCCGGCATCGACTGGGTCATCGAGACGTGGATGTTGAGCGTGATGCCGCGTTCGGCCAGGACGCCGAAGAGCTTGTCGTCCTCAGGGGCGATGGCGAGGTCGCCGTGGGGCCAGCAGCCGAGCATGACGGTGCGCATGCCGGGGCGGTCGCAGACCCGCTCGACCTCGGCCACGGCCTCCTCGACACCCCGGTTCGGGATGATGGCCACGCCGCACAGGCGCTCGGGCGCGTACCCGACGAACTCCGAGAGCCAGTCGTTGTAGGCCCGGATCATCGTGAGGTGGTAGTCGGTGTCCTTGTTGGCGATGATCGCCCCGGACAGGCGGGGGGTCGGGTAGAGGACCTCGGCGTCGACGCCGTCGCGGTCCATCTCCTCGAGGCGGGCGGCGGGCTCGTAGCCACCCTTGCGGATGTCCTCGAAGCGGACCCATCCCTTCATGTCCTCGGGCTCCATGCCGGCGCAGGCGTTCATGCCGAAGTTGATGGGGTCCTTCACGCCCTCGATCACCCAGGCGTCACCCTCGTCGAAGGACTGCATGCGGGGCGCACGATCCTTCATGGCGGCCGGCACGCGGTCGACCCAGACGTCGGGCGACTCGTTGACGTGCCCGTCGCCGGAGATGAGTCGGTACGTGCGGCCCTTCGAACTGGTGCCCATCTGTCCCCCTGGTGGTCGGTCGGCGTGCGGTGCCAGTGGTCACCCTGCCCTGGCTAACCATCAATCATTATAAGGATGGAGACTTCGCCCGTCCACTCATGTAGACCTCGCCCGGACCCCGGGGCGATGAGGAGGCAGGCATGGATCTGAACGACAGGATCGCCGTGGTGAGCGCGGCCGGAGCCGGCATCGGTGCCGCCACCGCCTCGCTCCTCGCCCGCTCGGGATGCACCGTCATCGGGGTCGACCTCGACGGCGACGCCCTCGAGGAGCAGCGCTCGACGATCGGCGACGACGACGCCTTCCACCCCGTCGTCGCCGACGTGAGCGACCCGGAAGCCGTGGAGGCCGCCATCGCCGAGGCCGTGCGGATCGGCGGCCGTGTCGACATCCTGGCCAACATCGCCGGCGGCAGCCGACCGGGGCAGGACGTCGTGGCCCTCGACCCTTCCGAGTGGGACCGCCTCGTGCGGGTGAACCTCACCAGCGTCTACCTGATGTGCCGGGCGGTGATCCCCCACATGCGGGCCAGTGGCAAGGGCGCCATCGTGAACGTGTCGTCGGGTGCCGGGCTCCGGGGCATGCACGCCAACCCCGGGTACATCGCGGCCAAGGCCGGGGTGGTGGCCCTCACCCGGGCGCTCGCCATCGACCACGGCCCCGAGGGCATCCGACCCAACTGCGTGGCGCCCGGACCGGTGGCCACACCGCTGATGCGCCGCAACCGCACCCCCGCCGAGATCGAGCAGATCGCCGAGGTGTCGATCACCGGACGCCTGGGTGAGCCGGAGGAGCTGGCCGCCGTGATCGCGTGGCTCGCCAGCGACGACTCGTCCTACGTGATGGGCCAATGCATCGAGGTCGACGGCGGGGTCTCCTCGAACGTCTGACCCGCACCCCGCGGGGCGGCCCTGGTCGGCTCGCTGGTCAGTGGGAGTGCTGGTGGGCGAGGCGCCGCAGGGGCGGCTCGGTGCGCGGCGGCGACTTGCGGGGCGGCAGGGTGCCCAGCAGCTCGGCGGTGACCTCGGTGATGCGGGCCACGGCCGCCTCGAAGGCCTCCTCGGTGGCGGCGGAGGTCTTCTGGACCCCGCTCACCTTGCGGACGTACTGGCGGGCCGCAGCCTCGATCTCGTCCGGCGTGGCCGCCGGCTCGAGCCCCCTGAGCGTGGTGATGTTTCGGCACATGGCCCCGATGGTGCCACCACCCCGCCCCCAGGCGGCCCTCGATTCCCCAACCCGCCCCGAGAGCTGGTTCAGATCGTTCCGGATTCCGGAACGATCTGAACCAGCTACGGGGGGGTGAGGGTCAGAACATGGTGTTGCGGTGGGTGCCGCCGTCGACCGGGATCATCGCCCCCGAGAGGTACGAGCTGTCGGGGCCGGCCAGGAAGGCGATCGCGGCAGCGAACTCGTCGTAGGCGCCGACCCGGCCGAGGTGGGTGGCCGCGTCGAGCACGGCCTGCCGTTCGTCGGAGCGCACCGGATGGGGTGCGTTGCACACCACGATGCCGTTCACACCGATCCCGGACGGACCGACCTCCTTGGCGAGGGAGGCGACCAGCGTGTGGAGCCCTGCCTTTCCGACGGCGTAGCCGGCCCCGTTGCGCTGGCCGGTGTCGGCCACGATCGAGGAGACGCACACGATGCGGCCCCGTCCGGCGGCGAGCATGCCGGGGAGCACGGCACGCGTGCAGATGTAGGCCGAGACCAGGTTGAGCCGCAGGAACGCCTCGAACTGGGCGACAGGGGTGTCGAGCACCGAGGCCCACTGTGAGGCGGACGCGGCGTCGACCCCGGCCGGACCGGCGGCCGCCCACATCGCGCCGGGCGGCGCCCCGCCGGCGTTGTTGACCAGGATCGTCACCGGGCCGAGCGCCGCGGCGACCGACTCGACCATCGCCGCCACGGTCGCCTCGTCGGTGACGTCGCCCGGCGCCGCCACCGCGGTCAGACCTTCGGCCCGCAACTCCTCGGCGGCCCGCTGGGCCAGTGCGGCATCGACGTCGTTGACCGCCACGGCGGCACCGTCACGGGCGAGCCGCTCGACCGTGGCCCGGCCGATGCCGTGGCCGGCCCCGGTGACCAGGGCGACCGCCCCGGCGAGGGGTGCGCCCGTGACGGTGCCGCTCGGGTCGCTCACGACTGGAACAAGGGATTGCGGGAGTTCTCCGAGAACACGGTCATGTGAGCGACCCGCCAGCGACCGTCGTCGCACTTGCGCATCTCGAAGATGTAGCCGCCCTCGTGCTGGCCCCGACGGAAGCCGTCGGGCTGCTCGGTCGAGGCGACGAGGCTGTAGGCCGCCACCGCCCACCCCTTCGTGCCGCTCGGGTCGAGGCGGACCAGGTCGTCGACGATGAGGTGACGGAACTCGTAGGTGTTGAGCTGAGCCGCTGGCGGTGCATCGGCGTCGTCCTCACCGGCGCGGGGCAGCTGAGGAGCGACATAGAGCTTCCGCAGCTCCTCCTTTCCCTCGACCCGTTCGGCGAGAGTGCCGCCCAGCACCCGCACGATGTCGTCGGTGTAGTGCTCGAGGAGCTCGTCCCAGCGCCGGGCGTCGCAGAGGTAGCCGTAGGCCATGAGCACCTGACGGATCGCCTCCCGATCCTCGATGGCCCGGACCCGCTCCTCGAGCGTCGCCCACTGCGGCTCGGGCTTCTGGACGATGTCGATGATCTGCGCCAGCTCTGCGTCCTGCACGGCAGACTCCCCCTCTGCGGCCGATCCCCCGATCGACCGTTCTCACTAAGATTACAAGGAAAGCGCGGTCCGGCTGCTCGGGCCCCTGCTCACTCCCCTCTCTCCAGGAGCTCCAGTGACCGTCCCGCCCGCCACCTCACCCGACCACGTCTTCGACCTCACCGGCCGCCGGGCGCTGGTCACCGGCGCATCGTCGGGCCTCGGTCGGCGCATGGCGCTGGTGATGGCCCACGCCGGGGCCCGGGTCGCGGTGACCGCCCGGCGGGCCGAGCGGCTCGAGGAGCTGGCCGCCGAGCACCCGTCGATCGAGGCCTTCCCCGCCGACCTCGGTTCCGCCGACGACCGGGTGGCGCTCGTCGCCGCCGTCGAAGAGCGCTTCGGAGGCATCGACGTGCTGGTGAACAACGCCGGCATCGCCGACCCCAAGCCCATCGAGAAGGAGACCCTCGACGACTTCGCCACGATGCTCGAGATCAACCTCGTCTCGGCCTGGCACCTCAGCAAGCTGGCGGGCGTGGGCATGGTCGAGCGGAGGTCCGGCTCCATCATCAACATCGCCTCGATCATCGCCACCGTGGCCGCCACACCGGTGAAGCAGACCGGCTACCCCGCGGCGAAGGGCGGCCTGGTCGCCCTCACCCGTGAGCTCGCCGTGCAGTGGGCCCGCAAGGGCGTTCGGGTCAACGCCATCTGCCCGGGCTGGTTCGAGACCGAGATGACCTCCGACCTCGTCGGCACCCAGAAGGGCGACGACCACATCGGCACAAACACCCCTCTCCAGCGGGCCGGACAGGTGCAGGAGATCGACGGGCCCCTGCTGCTGCTCGCCTCCGACGCCGGCAGCTTCATGACCGGCGCGGTCGTCATGGTCGACGGCGGCTGGACCGCCCGCTGACCCGAACCGTGCCGCTCAGCGGTCGGTGGTGAGGATCATGGCGCTGCCGTCCATGAGGGCGCCGCTGGTGACGGCGACGACCTCGTGACGCGCCACCTGGCGCTCGCCGCACCGGCCCTGCACCTGGAGCGCGGCCTCGGCCACCGTGTTCATGCCGTGGAGGTAGCCCTCCGACAGCAGGCCGCCGTGGGTGTTCACCGGCAGTGACCCGCCGAGGCCGGTGGCGCCCGAGCGGAACAGCTCGCCCGCCCCGCCCCGCTCGGCCAGGCCCAGCCCCTCGATGCCCATGAGCACGGTGGTGGTGAAGCAGTCGTAGATCTCCGCCACGTCGACGTCGGCGGTGGTCACCCCGGCCCGGCCGAAGAGGTCGTCACGCACGAACGAGGTGTAGTTGCGGGTGTAGTCGTCCCAGAGCAGGTGATCGCCGATGTCGAGGCCCGGACGGGGCCCCGCCCGGTAGGAGCCCGACGCCACGACGGCCGGCGGGTGGCGCAGGTCGCGGGCCTGGTCGAGGGCGCTGACCAACACGGCGCAGGCCCCGTCGACCTCGACCGTGCAGTCGGCTCCCCGGTAGGGCTCGGCCACGAAGGGTGCCGCCAGGTAGTCGTCGAGGGTGAGCTCGTCGCGGCGGTAGGCCCGCTCGTTCGCCCGGGCCCACTCCCGCTGGGAGACGGCCACCGCGCCGGTGTCGAGCTCGCCCTGGCCGGTCTCGTGGAGGAAGCGCTGGCCGAACATGCCGACGTACATCAGATAGGCGTCGTAACCGAGCGGGTAGCGGAACTGACCACCCATGCCCGAGAACTCCATGGTGCCGACCCGGTCGCCCGAGCGGCCGTTGAGGGCCCGGAACACCAGGACGTGATCGGCCTGCCCCGTGGCGATGGCAGCTGCGGCCTGGGTGACGAGGTGGCACGGCGCCTGTCCGCCGAGGTCGATGTCGAGCGAGAAGCGCAGCTGGGGCAGCGCCAGGGTGGTGGCCACCGCCTGGGTGGGCACCGAGTCGTGCATCACCGCGAACGAGGCGATGCCGTCGACCTGCTCCCGAGCGACACCCGCGTCGCCGATGGCCGCCCGGCAGGCCTCGGTGGCCAGCTCGAGCACCGTGCGGCCCGAGCGCTTGGACAGCTCGGTGTACCCGACACCGGTGATGGCGGCCGCTCGCAGCGCCACGTCAGCGCCCCTCGAGCAGGTCGGCGGACACGACGGCGGAGGTGTCGACGGACTCGCCCCACCCCGGCTCCTCACCGGCGTAGTGGGCCCGGGCCAGCTGCTCGGCGCCGCGCCCGTCGCCCTTCTCGATGCGGGCGTAGAGCTTCTCGTGCTCGCGGGCGCTGGCCTTGCGGGCGGCCAGGTCGGCGAACTCGCCGTGCTGCGCGTTGCGGCGGGCCATGTGGTCGACGTGCACGGTCCACAGCGACTCCAGGGCGCCGACGACAAGGCGCATGGCCTCGTTGCCGCAGTTGGCGACCAGGTCGAGGTGGAACCGGCGGGCGAGGCCCGTGTAGGCGGCGGGGTCGTCGATGGCCGCAGCGGCGGCGTCGAGGGTGACCCGCAGCACCGGGAGCACGGTGGTGGCCCGGTCGGGGCGGGCGGCGCAGGCCGCCGCGCAGGCGGGCTCGAAGGCGGTGACGGCGTCGAGGACGCTGCCGAGGGTGGCCTGCCGCGACTGCAGGACCATGCCCATCATGTAGACGACCTTGGCCTCCTGCGGGGCGTGCACCACCGCGCCGCCGACGTTGCCGCGCTGCACGGTGATGAGGCCCTCGGTCTCGAGGATCCGCAGCGCCTCACGGATGGGTGGGAGGCTGACCCCGAACTCCTCGAGCAGCTCGTCCTGCTTCGGGAGCATGGCCCCGTCGGCCAGCTCGCCCGAGAGGATGCGGGCGCGGAGGGCACCGGCCACCATCTCGGCCAGGCGGGGCTGCCGGAGCTGGTGGCGGGCAGACGGGGTCGTGGCGTTCATCAGTTCTAAGATTACGACGATGAAGCCGTCGGTGTTCGTGATCAGCATCACCCCGTTCGACGCCGAGGGCCGTCTCGACGAGCCCGGCCTGCGCGCCCACCTCGACCGCATGGCCGATGCCGGGGTCGGCGTCTACCTCGGCGGGGGCGGCAGCGGCGAGGGGTTCACCCTCACCGACGACGAGGCCAGGAGGGTGCTGGAGATCGGCGTCGACCAGATCGGCGGCCGGGTTCCGGTGCGGGCGATGGGCATCGAGCCGCGCACCGCGCAGCAGATGATCGACTACATCGGCGTGGCCGCCGAGGCCGGGGTCGACGCCGCCCAGATCTACTCGCTCGACCCGGGCCACGGGCACCGACCCACCCCGGCCGAGATCGAGGCGTACCTGCGGGCCGTGCTCGAGAGCACCTCGCTCCCCTGCGTCGTCTCGTCGCACCAGTCGGTCGGCTACGCCGTGCGCCCCGCACTCCTCGCTGCCCTCGCCGACGACCACCCCCACCTGGTCGGGGTGAACTGCAGCCACGGCGACCTCGGTCAGCTCGTCGCTCTGAGCGACGCGGTCGGCGGGCGCCTCGAGCTCCACGTCGGCGGGCCCATGCAGGCCCTCAGCTGCCTGGCCCTCGGCGGCCAGGGCTACCTCACCTCCGAGGCCAACCTGGCACCTCGGCTGTGCACCTCGGTGATCGAGCGCTACACCGCCGGCGACCTCGACGCCACCTTCTCGGCCTTCGCCGAGGTCGTGCGGCTCTCGGGCCTCCTCTACGGGCGTGGTGGCATCCGGGCCACCAAGGCCGTGCTCGACCGGCTCGGCCTCCCCGGCGGCCCGGTCCGTCCGCCGCAGCTCACCGTCACCGCCGAGGTGGTCGACGAGGTCGTCGCCCACCTCGACGCCGCCGGCATCTCCGCCCTCGAGGGCTGGTAGCCCCACTCACCCCCACCCCTGTGGCTCGATCGAGCACGCTCCGGCGTGCCGGAACGAGCCACCGGGTAGGGGAAGACCGACCGGTGGCTCGATCGAGCACGCTCCGGCGTGCCGAATCGAGCCAGGGGGTCAGCGGTAGGGGCGGGTCTGGCCGGCGGTGACACCGCCGTCGCAGACGAACTCCGAGCCGGTGCTGTAGCTGCTCTCGTCGGAGGCGAGGAACACGACCATCGACGCGATCTCCGCGGGGCGAGCGATGCGGCCGATGGGCTGGGCGGCGAAGCGCTCGTCGAGCACCGCCGGATCAACGTCGCCCACCAGCCGGGTGGCCACCGCGCCCGGGTGCACGGAGTTGACCCGGATGCCGAACTCCCCGAGCTCGAGGGCGGCGGCCTTGGTCATGCCCCGCACCGCGAACTTGGTGGCCGTGTAGCCGAGCAGGCCGGCCGACCCGACCATCCCCCGGATCGAGGAGATGTTGACGATCGAGCCCTTGCCGCCGGCCTTCATGGGCTCGGCCATGGTGCGCAGCCCGAGGAAGGTGCCGATCTGGTTGACCCGGACGATCTGCTCGTACTGCTCGAGCGTCATCTCCGCCAACGAGGCGTGGACCACGATGCCGCCGTTGTTCACGCCCACGTCGAGCCCCCCGAAGGCGGCCACGGTGGTGTCGACCGCCTCCGCCCACTGTTCCTCGGAGCCGACGTCGAGCGGGACGAACAGCGCGGCGTCGCCCAGCTCGGCCGCCAGGGCCCGGCCCGCCTCCGCGTCGATGTCGCCGATGGCGACGCGGGCTCCCTCGGCCACGAACGCCCGCACGATGGCCTGACCGAGGCCGTGGGCCCCACCCGTCACCAGTGCCCGTCGGCCCGCGAGTCGGTCGGTCATCGCGTCACTCCCCCTCGGCGGCGAGCTCGGCGGCCCGGCGCTTGGCGTCGTCGCGCAGGTCGCCCTTGGCGACCTTGCCGCCCGACGACCGCGGCAGCTCGTCGACCACCACCAGCCGCTCGGGGTACCACTCCCGGCTCACACCCCGGCTCGCCAGGTGAGCGACCAGCGCCTCCAGCGTGATCTCGGCGCCGCCCCGCGGCTCGACGTAGGCGCACACCCGCTCGCCGAAGACGGGGTCGGGGAACGGCACGGCCGCGACCATGGCGACGTCGGGGTGGGTGGCCAGCTCGGCCTCGACGGCGGGGGCGCTGATGTTCTTGCCGCCGCGGATGATGAAGTCCGACGTGCGCCCGACCACCGACAGGTAGCCGTCGTCGTCGATCTCGACGATGTCGCCCATGAGCATCCAGCCGTCGTCGGTGAAGAGCTTCTTGTTGGCGCCGTCGTCACCCCAGTAGCCGAGGCACACGGCCGGGCCCTTGCACGCGGGCTGGCCCCGGTGCTCGCCCGCCGGCACGTCGGCGAGGGTCTCGGGGTCGAGGAGCCGCACCTTCATGTCGTCGATGATTCGGCCGGCGGTGCCGAAGCGGTGCTCGCGGTCGTCGTGCACGGTCGTGTAGCTCAGCGCACCGGTCTCGTTGGAGCCGTAGAACTGCAGCACCTTGGCGCCGGTGACGTCCTCGAAGGCGGCCGCCCGCTCGAACGGCACGGCCTCACCGCCGGTGAACATCGAGCGCAGCGAGCTGAGGTCGCGGGGCCGCTCGGCGTTGGCGTTCAGCATCATGATGAACTGCGTGCTCACGCAGCACAGCACCGTGACCCGCTCGCGCTCGATGAGGTCGAGAGCCGCGTCGGCGTCGAAGTGGTCCATCACCACCGTCGGGCAACCGAGGATGCCCGGGGTGAAGTGACCGGTCCAGAGCCCGAAGCCGAACGGGGCGGGGATCGCGCTGAAGAAGACCTCGTCGTCGCCGAAGTCGCCCGCCAGCGCGGCGAGCTGGTGGAAGTAGAACCATCGGTTCTGGGTGTGCATCACGCACTTCGGCAGGCCGGTGGTGCCCGAGGTGGAGTTGAGCAGGAACAGCGCGTCGGGGTCGGGGGCGGCGAAGGGCCGGTCGGCGGCAGCCGCGGTCGGGCTCGCCCCGTCGGGCACCCCCGCGTCGAGGACGGCGCCGTCGACGTCGACCAGCACGATGCGGTCGATGTTGGCACCGAGCCCGCCCAGGTCGGCCACCAGCGCGGCTGCGGAGCGACCCCTGTGCTCCGCGACGGTGACCAGCACCCGGGCACCGGTGAGCGTGAGCAGATGGGCGATCTCGCGGTCGCCGGCACGGTGGCCGATGCCGACCACCACCAGCCCGGCCCGCTCGACACCGACGAAGGCGGCGTGCACGCCGGGGCCGTCGGGCATGAGGACCGCGACCCGTTCCCCGTCACCGTGGACACCGGCGATCAGGGCCCGGGCGATGCCGTCGGCCGCGGCGTCGTAGTCGGCCCACGTGAACCGGGTGTCGCCGCTCACGAAGGCGACGGCGTCGCCCCGCTCGGTGGCCCAGCGCCGGACGCGGGACCCGAGGGTGTCGTCGCCCCACCACCCGTTGGCGCGGTACTCGGCCGCGTCAGCGGCGTCGGCTCGGATCTGCACAGCGGTCCCCCTCGGACACGTTCGTTGCGAAGTTAGCGGGCGACGTGCCCCGGCTCAGCCGGCCTCGGCGCCCCTGGCGTCGGGCCCCGAGCGCAGGTCGTGGATCAGCCGCTCCAGCCGGTCGACCAGCTCCCACAGCTCGTCCGACGACCAGTCGGCCAACTGCTCGGACATGATCCCGTCGTTGGCCTGGTCGACGTCGGCGTAGGCGGCCCGGCCGGCGGGGGTCGCCTCCACCACCGCGGCGCGGCCGTCGGCCGGATCGGGCCGGCGCTCGATGAAGCCCTCGGCCTCCAACGCCTGCACCTGTCGGGTGAGGGCGGCCGGGAGCATCCGGTTGCGGGCGGCGAGGTCGCTGAGGCGGATCGGGCCGTCGGCCACGACCCGGCCGAGCACGGCGTAGGCGGCGAAGCCGATCGGCACCCCCGAGCGGGCCGACACGCGGCGGTCGAGTCGGGCGCTGCCGGTGATGCGGCTCAACGAGGCGAGCGAGTCGCGCAGCCGGCGACGGGCGTCGGCTGCACTGACCACAGTCGCCGCGGGCAGGTCACGGCGGGCGCCGCTCATCGCCACACCTCGGCGACGGCGTCGAGGACCGCCGAGGCCTGGGCCCGGCCGGCCTCGGCCGACGGGGCCCGCGTGGAGGGGTCGAGCGGGTTGGTGCCGAACGCGGCGACGCTGCGCTCGTCGGCAACGACCACGGCGACCTGCGCCCCCGCGTCACGCAGCGCGTCGCACTCGTGGGCGACGTCGCCGGCGAGCCCGGCGGTGAACGGGGTGAGGACCACCACCCGATCGTGACCCTCGGCGAGGTCGGCGTTGATGGTGGAGCGCACGCCGCCGTCGATGAAGCGCCGGTCGCCGATGGTGACCGGCGGCCACACCCCGGGGACGGCACAGCTGGCGGCCACCGCGTCGACCAGACCGACGCCCGATGCGCGGTCGAAGACGACGAACTCACCCGTGGCGGCGTCGACCGCGGTGATGCGCAGCCCCCGTGCCGGCCACTCCTTCACCGGCAGCCGCGAGTCGATGATCGTCAGCCGATCGGCCTCCGGCACCGTGTCGGCCCCGATCGCCCACTCCCCGATCCGGCGCCGGAGCTCCTCGGGATGAGGGCGGTCGGCCAGCAGCTCGACGAAGCGGGCGATCATCGCCTCGACGTCGAACTCGACCGTCCGCTCATGGGTGTGCGACGCCAACTGGAGCGCGTGGAGGTCGACGAGCGCCTGCCCGGTGGCGACCTGGGTGGCCACCACGGAGCCGGCGGAGGTGCCGACGAGGAGGTCGGCGTCGGTGAGGTCGACCCCCGCGTCGGCGAGGCCGAGCAGCACGCCGGTCTCCCATGCGATGCCCGCGACGCCGCCCCCTCCGAGCACGAGTGCCTTCGCCATCCCACCTTCTCCTCACGAGTGCGCGGCCTCAGGGTGCGAGGCCGCCGAGAAACGACGAGGGGCCGACCACGACGTTGTGGTCGGCCCCCTCGACGTAGGTCCGTGCGCTACGACCCCAGCGGGTCGAGCGACGAGCCAACGGCCCACATGGCGAAGAACTGGGCGTTCGCGCCGTAGGCCTGGGCGAGGGCGAGCTTGGCGCCCCCGACCTGGTGGTCCCCGGCGAGGCCCCGCACCTGCAGCGCGGCCTCGGCGAAGCGGAGGAGCCCGGAGGCCCCGATCGGGTTCGACGAGAGCACGCCGCCCGACATGTTGACGGGGAAGTCGCCGTCGAGCGCCGTGGCGCCCGAGTCGGTCATCTTCCAGCCCTCGCCGGGAGCGGCGATGTCGTGGGCCTCGAGCCACATGGGCTCGTACCAGCTGAACGGCACGTACAGCTCGGCGCAGTCGATCTGCTCACGGGGGTTGGTGACCCCGATCTGCTTGTAGATCTCGGCGGAGCAGTCATGGGCGCCCTGCGGGCTCACGGCGTCACGGCCGGCGAAGGTCGACGGCTCGCTCTTCATGGCGGTGGCGAGCACCCAGGCCGGCGGCTTGGAGGCGGCCTTGCCACCGTCTTCGTCGGTGAACACCACGGCGCACGCACCGTCGGACGACGGGCACGACTCGAGGAAGTGCAGGGGGTCCCACATCATGGGGGACTCCTTGACCTTGTCGATGGTGATGTCGGCCAGCTTCAGGTGGGCGTAGGGGTTCTTGGCACCGTTGAGGCGATCCTTCACCGCCACCTGCCAGCCGATGTCCTCCGGGGCACCCGAGCGACGGATGTAGGCCCGGATGAACGGGGCGAAGGCGCCGCCGGCACCGATGGAGCCGGACTTGCCGCCGCCGAGGGCGAACTGGGCGTTGCCCTCGGACTGCTTCTCGAAGGCGACCGACAGCACCCGCTTGTGGCGACCGGCGCCCACCAGGTGGGCGCCGACGATGCCGGTGGAGCCACCGACCGAGCCGGCGGTGTGCACCCGGAACATGGGCTTGTTGTTGGCACCCAGGGCGTCGGCCAGGTACATCTCCGGCTTCATGACGCCCTCGAAGAGATCGGGGGCCTTGCCGAGGACGACGGCGTCGATGTCGCCCCAGTCCATGTTGGCGTCGTCGAGAGCGCGGCTGGGCGGCCTCCCGGACGAGGCCGGTGATCGAGACGTCGGCCCGACGCTTCTTGTGATGGGTCTGGCCGATGCCGACGATGGCTACGGGCTGGTGGCTCATGCGTCGCCCTCCAGGATGGTCACGAGGTTCTGCTGGAGGCAGGGACCGGACGTGGTGTGGGCCAGCGTCCGGCTCTTGCCGTTCTCCATGATCTGCTTGGCCGCTTCGATGATTCGAATGAGGCCGGTGACCATGACGGGGTTGGCGGCGAGAGCGCCGCCCGAGGGGTTGATCGCCGTCGAGGCGTCGAGACCGAGGGCGTCGGCCACGATCAGCTCCTGGAAGCTGAACGGGGCGTAGATCTCGGCCACCTCGATGGGGCCGTTGGCCGCCCCCGCGTGCTCGGCCGCCAGCGTCGTGGAGACGGAGCTGGTGAGGTCCTTGCGCAGGGTGGGCAGGTGGGGCTCGATGCGGTGGTCGATGCCGGTGATCCACACCGGCCGCTCGCACAGCTCGTAGGCCTTCTTGCCCCGGGCCAGCACCACCGCGGCGCAGCCGTCGGTGGTGGGCGGCAGATCGTGACGCCGCAGCGGGTTGCGGACGTAGTCGGCGGCGAGCAGCTCGTCGACGTCGAAGTCACCCGACACCTGGGCGTGCTCGTTGTCCTTCGCCGACGCCCGGTTGCGGGCGACCAGCTCGGCGACGTCGCGCTCGGTGGCCTTGCCGGAGTCGAGCAGCGCCCGGTACTGCAGTGCGGCCAGCGACCACGGGTCGGCGCCCAGCGGGGTCAGGTAGTAGGGGTCGACCTCGATGGTGTAGAGCGTGCTGGCGTCGGAGTTGGAGTTCTTCCCGACGCCGGCGGCCACTGCGGTGTCGATGTCGCCCTGCAGGAGGCGCACGAACGCCTCGTAGAGGGCGAAGGCGCCGTCCATCTCGACGTGCGACTCGTTGATCGGCGGCCAGGCGCCGTAGGCGTCGACGTTGGAGACGAACGAGAAGGCCTGGCCCGACAGGTAGTCGCAGGACCCGCTGACGGTGAACCCGATGTCGTCCTTGGTGAGGCCGGCCATCTTGATGGCGCCCTGGACGACCGGGAGCATCATCTCGGTCTCGGTGTGCTCGGAGCGGCGCAGCATGGGTGACTGCGCGTACCCGACGATGGCGATGTCGTTCTCGGTGCGGGGCATCACATCATCCGTTCGATGTAGTTCTCGGCCGGCTCGTCCGGCTCTCCAGTGGGGCGCCAACCGTGCACGGCGCCACCGGTGGCGCCGTAGCCGCGGTTCCCGATGTCCTCGACGTTGCGCTCGCCCTCGGGGGCCCACTCGATCTCGACGTGCATGCCCACCCGGACCTCCGAGGCGGGGACACCGATGATCGACTGCTGGCCCATGACGGCATCGGTGCCGTCGAGGAGGATCGAGCAGCGCACGAACGGCTCGGTCTCGAGCTGTCCGGGGTACGGGGTGGGGGTGATCACCGTGAAGTTGGCGACCACGCCCTTGCCGAAGACCTCGACCAGGGTGCTGTCGTCGAGCTCGACGGCGTCGACGCAGCACAGGCCACGAGGGCCGACGTAGGTGCGGTTGCACACCGGGCAGACCTGCCCGATGAGCTTGCCGTTCATCAGCGAGTCCATCCAGAGGCGGGTCGACGGCGACGCGTTGTCGATGTAGACGAGGTCGCAGTACGAGTCCATGTTCTCGATGGAGTTCTCGGCCGGAGCCTCGAAGGGCTCACCGGCACCGACGCTCGGCGACGGGTCGGCGGCCGGCACGAAGGCGACGATGTCGTCGATGCGGCCGTTGGCCTCGCCCTCGGGCTTGAACTGGGCCTCGACGCGCAGTCCGGCCTGCATCTGGTCCTCGGAGGCCTGCACCACGTGGATCATCGGGGTGTCGGCGCCGTCGAGGGTGATGAAGGCGAAGGCGAAGGGCTCCTGCAGGGTGTGCAGGTGCGTGGGCTGGGGGACCCAGGTCCAGGTGCTCACGGTGCCCTTGGGCCCGACCTTCACCCAGTCGGAGCCGGCGTCGGCCGCCGTCTCCGGGTCGTACTCGAGGGGCGGGGCGATGACCCGGTCCCCGACCTTCACCCCGATGAGCTGGCCCTTGGCCAGTGCGGAGAAGAAGGTGCTGAGCGTCGACCCCAGTGTCCGTGTGAACGGGAACTGGAGGTTGAACGGCTCCATGTCGTGTGAGGTATCGGTCATGGTTCCTCTCTCTCGGTGGGCCCGCTCGTGCGGACCGACCGGGGGTGGCGGCTAGCGGCGGTGGTAGACGGGTGTGCGCTTCTCTTTGAAGGCCAACGGGCCTTCCTTGGCGTCCTCGGTCGCGAACACGGCCTGGCCGTACTCGAACTCGTGGTCGAGGGCTTCGCGCTCGGTCATGCCCTCGGTCTCGCGGAGCGTGCGGAGCACGGCCTCCACGGCGAGAGGACCGTTCGCGGCGATCTGCTGGCCGATCTCCTTGGCCCGGGTGAGGGCCTGGCCGTCGTCGACGACGTGGCCGACGAGCCCGTAGTGGAGGGCCTCGTCGGCACTGAGCTCCCGGCCGGCGAGGAGGACCTCGGCGGCGATGGTGTAGGGGATCTGGCGGCGCAGGCGGACGGCGGAGCCGGCCATCGGGTAGAGCGAGCGCTTGACCTCCGACACGGCGAAGCGGGCGCTGCGGCCGGCGACGCGGATGTCGGTGCCCTGCAGCAGCTCGGTGCCGCCGGCGAAGGCGATGCCCTCGACCGCCGCGATCAGCGGCTTCTTGGGCTGGTACTCGCGCAGCAGGCCCTTCCAGGCCAGGCCCGGGTCGGCGGCCATGCGGGCGGGCACGTCGATCTCGGTGTCGGCGTCCTCGCCGGCGTCGCCGGCCATCGCCCGCAGGTCGGCGCCGCTGCAGAAGTTGCCGCCGGCACCGGTGAGGATGATCGCCCGCACGTCGTCGTCGGCGTCGGCCTCGACCATGGCGTCGTACATCCGGATCAACATGGCGCCGGAGAGCGCGTTGAGCCGCTTGGGGCGGTTCATGGTCACGACGAGCACTGCGCCGTCACGTTCGACAAGGGCGTCGGGCATGGTCCTGTCACCACCTCTCGTGTGCGGTCGGGCGGACCGGCCGCCCGTCCCGGGGGCGGCGGTGGGCGGCTTGGGCCCCACCTCTTTCGAGGTGGGAGCCCCAGCGCCCCCCTGCGATCCCCCTCCAGCGGGGGTGACCGTACGATACTTAACGCCGCATAGCAACTTGTCGGGCAGGTTCTCCGCCACGGGCCCCCGGGTGCCCGGGACATGGCGGGTGCTGGACCATCATGCGCCGATGGCGATCGTGCACGACGAGGGGCGGGTGAACCTCCGCAGGGGCCTGCGGGCCGCGGTCGTCGTGCCCGTGCTCTACGCCGTGATCGGCTCCACGATCGGCGACGTGGCCGCCCTCTACGCCGCCTTCAGCTCGTTCGCCGCCCTGGTCTTCGCCGACTTCCAGGGCACGCCCCGGCGGCGGCTCGAGGGCTACGGCACCCTCGCCGTGCTCGGCGGGCTGCTCGTGCTGTTCGGCAGCCTGGTGGCCGAGGTCCCCGTGGCGCCGGCGCTCGCCATCTTCGCCGTCACCTTCGGCATCCGGTACGTCGGATGCCTCGGCGGCTACGCCGTCGCCGCCGGCACCACCCTCATGCTCGCCTTCGCGCTCGCGGTCATGACCACCCCGGTCACCCAGATCGACCACCGGCTGGCGGGCTGGGTCCTCGGCTGCGTCGCGGCGGCCGCCGCCGCCATGGTCGCCCCCCTCCCCCGCCGCTCGATCGCCCGCGACCGCCTGGCCGCCCAGTGCCGCGAGCTGGCCGCCAACCTCCGGTCCCGTGTCGACGGCCACCCGACACCGGCGCCAGACGTCACCCCGGTGCGCCAGGTGCGCGAGGAGCTGGCGGCCTCGTCGTCGAGACCGCTCACCCCGACCGCGAGCCAGACCGCCCTGGGGGCCCTGCTCGACACCCTCGGTCGGGCCACGCTCATCTGCCAGCACCTGCCCCCGGACGCCGACCTCACCGCGGGCGACGTCGGCAACGACCGCCTCGCCCTCGTCGGCGCCGACGCCTTCGACGCCGCGGCCGCCGCCATCACCGACGGCGCACGCGTGGACCTCACGCCCGTGCAGGAGGCCCTCGTCGAGCAGCGCCGCACGATGGTCGCCGCGTTGACCGAGCGCGAGGCCGAGGCCCGGCAGGTGGTCGAGGAGGCCGCCACCACCACGATGCGGGTGCGGTTCCTGGCCTCCCTCGCCGCGGTGGCCGAGGCGGCCGCCGCCGCCTGGATGGGCAACCGGCCCGACAGCGGGGTGCAGCTCGACGTCGAGGTCGACATCCCAGAGGGCGGCCCCCGAGCGTTCTGGCGGCGGGCCCGGCACACGCTCGCCTTCCACATGCGCTGGCAGAGCACCCGGTTCCGCAACAGCCTGCGCGCCGGCGTGGCCCTCACCGCCTCACTGGTGCTCGCCCGGTGGGTCGACTTCGACCACGCCTTCTGGGTCGTGCTGGGCACCCTGATGGTGCTGCGCAGCGGGGTCAACGACACCGCCGCCACTGCGCTCCAGGCCCTCCGCGGCACCCTCATCGGCTTCGCCGTCGCCGCCCCCCTCGCCTACGCCGCCAACGGCAAGGACACCTTGTTGTGGGTGCTGCTGCCGTTCGTGGCGTTCCTGTCGGCGTGGGCGCCGGGCGCCATCGGCCTCGGCAGCGGCCAGGCCGCCTTCACCATCTTCGTGGTCGTGCTGTTCAACCTGGCGGCGCCCGCCGGCGCCCAGACCGCGCTGCTGCGGCTCGAGACCGTCGCCACCGGCATCGCCGTGGCCGTCGTGTCCGGCTTCGTGTGCTGGCCCCGGGGGCCCCAGGCCAGCCTCGGGCCCATCGCCGGGCGGCTCTACCGCGCCTCGGCGGCGACGATCCGGATGGTGAGCGCCGACAGCCTCGGCCTCGACGGCACCCGGGACGGGCTGGTGCGGGCCCGCCACGACCTGGCGGAGGCCCGCGAGCAGTTGGAGGAGACGCTGCAGGAGCTGGGCGCCGACCGCCACGCCGACGTCGCCGTCACCGACCGGGTGGCGATCATGACCCCGCCGTCGATCGTGCGGGCCGGTGACTGGAGCCGCAGCGACCTGGGCCTCGGCACCATCGGCCCGGCCGAGGGCCGACCGGCGTCTCCCCCGCCGCGGCTCGAGGCCGAGGCGTTCGAGGTGGCGGCGCGGTTCGACGCGGTCGGCGAGGCGCTGGAGCACCCGGGGGCTCCCCCGCTCGCGTCTCGCCACCGCCTCCCCAACGGGCGCCGACGCCGCGGCCGCGCCGTCGGCCGAGGGCCGCAGCCCGGCCGAGTTCCTGCGCCTGGCGTGGCTGTGGACCTGGCTCACGACCGCCGACGGCTCGCTGCGCGCAACGGCGGACGAGTCCGTCGCCACGGTTCGCGGCCTGCCCACCCGCTGGTGGCGCTGACCGCCCTGGCCCGACCGGCCCGGATCGGCTCAGGTGTAGAAGGGGTTGTCGCCGGCCTCGTGGTCGGTGACGTCGATGACCTCGGTGACCTCCGGGATGGCCTCCTTGATGGCCACCTGGATGCCTTCCCGCAGCGTGGCGGCACTCATCGAGCAACCCTGGCAGCCGCCGCCCATGGTGATGAAGACACTGGTGTCCTCCACGCCGACCAGGTCGGCGAAGCCACCGTGGGCGGCCAGGCTCGGGTTGATGGCCTCCGCCAGCAGCTGGCGCACCTTGTCGGCGACGTCGCCGGTGAGCTCGATGTTGCGACCCACCAGCGGGTTCGGCTTGTTGGGGTTGCGGATGACGAGCCCGCCCTGGCCGGTGGCCCGGGGGATGTCGAGGGTGGCGCCGCGCATCTCCTCGATGCTGTCGGCGGCCACGACCACGCTCAGCCCGCTCTGCACGGAGATGTCGTCGTCCTCCTCGAGCTTCGAGATCTCCTCGAAGGCGAGGTCGTAGGTGTAGTCGGTGCCGGAGGCGCCGGTGATGGCGACCCGCAGGCAGAGCGAGCCCGGGTCCTCCTCGCCGTTGCGGATCTCGAGGACCCGCTCGAGGGCGTCGGGGCTGACCGTGAGGACGTGGGTCTCCGTGGCCTCGTCGGTCTCGGTGATCTCGGGCTCGGTCTCGGTGGTCATCTCGTACCCCTCGGGCAACGGCGGGAAGGCGTCGTGGACGGGTTTACCCGGCCACGACCGTGTTAACCCACGCTACCGCCGTTCAGCTCAGGTACGAACCCCGACCGAAGAGCATCGAGAGGCCGAGCAGCGCCACCAGCGAGAGCGGGAGCACGGCGGCCCGGACGCCCCGGTGACGGGAGAGGATGTCGCCGAGGGCCGCGATGGCCGGGAAGGCCGACAGCAGGTAGCGGCCCGAGCCCATGAAGTCCTTGGTGCCGACGAGGGCCATGCCGCACACGCCGAGCACGTAGAGGGCGTAGGCCCACCCGAAGCGCCGCTTCACCGCCGGCACCAGCGCGAGCCCCCCGAGCACCAGCAGCCCCTGCACGAGGAGGTTGATCGTGCTCGGGCTGAAGGGGTGGTGCTGGACGGTCTCGATGAGCCGGAACTTCAGCCACGTGCCGGGGCCGGCCGCCTGGTCCCAGCCCTCGGAGCCCTCGACCGACGCGAACAGGAACGGGTCGCCGAAGCGCACCCAGAGGTAGGTGCACCACGCGCCCGCGCCGGCGAAGGCCAACAGGATCGGGCTGTCGCGCCAGGTGAGCCCGCGCGGGTCGAAGGCGGCGACGAGGCCCCGCTCGCCGTGGGCGGTGTTGCGCTTCTCGATCACCCGGAACAGGAGGGCACCGGCGACGATCAGCCCGGCGGGTCGGCCGGCGGTGGCCACGATGCCAACCACCCCGGCCCAGAAGACGTGGTCGCGCTCGAGCAGCAGGAACGCCCCGACCGCGGCGGCGATGAACAGAGCATCGGCGTACACCGCGCCGTACTGGTAGTAGCCGTACGGGTAGACGAGCAGGAGCAGCAGGGCGGTGAGGGCCCCGGCCGGCTTCAGGAAGAGGCCGGCCCACCGGCGGAAGCACACGGCGAGGGTGGCGCCGCTGACGAGGGTGACCACCGAGCCCGTGATGAAGATGCTCGGGAACAGCCAGCTGAAGGCCCGGACCACGATCGGGTACGACGGCCAGAACGCGACCGAGGACTGCACCCCCGGGTAGTAGACGTAGCCCTCGCGGACGATGGTGCGGTACCAGTAGGCGTCCCACCGCTGCCAGCCCTCGAAGTACTGGCCACCGGCGATGCCGGGCCGCGACGGGAACCAGGGGTCGTGACCGAGGTGGGCGTTGCCGAACCAGACGGCGATCCACACCAGGGCCCCGACCGCGGCGAACAGGGCCACGGCCTGCCACCACGGTGCGGGCGTCGACGACGCCGGTGCATCGTCGAGGGGGGCCGCGTCGAGGAGCCCCTCGGAAGGGGCGTCGAGCACGCTCGTGGCGTCGGCGGTGAGGCGTGGATCGGGCACGGTGAGATGAGGGCGCCATCCCCCTGGCACCAGCGGAGAACGCTATCCCCTGGGCATCTCGAGACGCCGTCAACGCACCCCCGTGTCCGGCCGTAGCCTCCAGCGGGTGATCCTCGTCGACGTCGAGCGGGTGACGATGAGCCGGCCCGGCCGCCCCCTCTTCACCGACCTCTCCTTCACCGTGTCCTCCGGCGACCGCGTCGGCATCGTCGGACTGAACGGCTGCGGCAAGTCCACCCTGCTGTCGGTCCTGACGAGCGCCACCGAGCCGGAGTCCGGCGTCGTGCGCACCGGTCGCGACGTGCGCATCGCCGCCCTGCACCAGCGCCCCGAGCTGCCGCCGGGCCCCGTGCTGGCCGCGGTCGAGGGCCACGCCGAGCACGCCTGGGAGGCCGCGGCGGTGCTCGACCACCTCGGGATGGCCGAGCTCACCGATGCCGACACCGGACGCCTCTCCGGCGGGCAGGCCAAGCGCGTCGCCCTCGCCCGCACGCTGGTCGCCGACAGCGACCTGCTCATCCTCGACGAGCCCACCAACCACCTCGACATCGACGCCATCGCCTGGCTCGAGGAGCGCCTCGCCGCCTACCGCGGTGGTCTCGTGCTCGTCACCCACGACCGCCACCTCCTCGACAAGGTCACCACCCGGGTGCTGGAGCTCGACCGGGGCAAGGGCTACATCCACGACGGCGGTTACGACGTGTACCTCGAGGGCCGGGCCGAGCGGGAGGAGCAGGCCGCCGCCGACGAGTCGAGCCGCCGCATCCTCGCCCGCAAGGAGCTGGCGTGGCTCCGCCGCGGCGCGCCCGCCCGCACGCGCAAGCCCAAGGCCCGCATCGAGTCGGCCACCGCCATCGTCGAGAGCCGGGCCGAGCCCGCCGCCCGCCAGGGCATCCCCGACCTCTGGTTCGGCACGCCCCGCCTCGGCGACAAGGTCGTCGAGCTCCACGACGTCGCCTTCGCCCACCCCGGCGGCGACGAGCTGTTCGACAAGGTGGAGCTGCTGCTCGACCCCCGGGAACGCCTCGGCCTCGTCGGGCCCAACGGCGCGGGGAAATCGACCCTGCTCGACCTGATCGCCGGCCGGCGCACCCCGACGAAGGGCGAGGTCGACACCGGCACCACCGTGCGCCTCGGCTACTACGACCAGGTCGGTGTCACCCTCGACCCCGCCCAGCGGGTGCGCGACGCGGTCACCGGCGGCCACCGCCAGCCCGACTGGCAGGACGCCGCCCTGCTCGAGTCGTTCTGGTTCGACACCGACGCCCAGTGGGCCCCGATCGGGCTGCTCTCCGGCGGCGAGCGCCGTCGCCTCCAGCTCCTGCTCGTGCTGGCCACCAAGCCCAACGTGCTCCTGCTCGACGAGCCCACCAACGACCTCGACATCGACACGCTGCGGGTGCTCGAGGAGTTCCTCGACGACTGGCCCGGCGCCCTCGTGGTGGTCAGCCACGACCGGGCGTTCCTCGAGCGCACCGTCACCGACGTCATGGTGATGGACGGCGTCGCCCGACCGGGCCGGCGGCCGGGCGGGTACGCCGCCTGGGAGGACGAGCGCCGGGCCAACCGGGCCCGCGGCCGGGCGACCACCACCGTCCCGAAGGCCGCCGCCGGGCCCACGCCACCGAAGCGGGTGAAGGCCACGGCCGCCGCCAAGCCGGCCGGGCCCCGGAGCCCCAGCACCCTGCGCCACCTGATGAAGGAGGCCGACAAGGAGGTCGTCCGCCTGGGCAAGCGACGGGTGAAGCTGGAGGAGGACCTCGCCGACAAGGCCGCCACCGCCGACCACTCCGAGATCACCGCCCTGGGCACCGAGCTTGGCGACGTGCTCGCCGCGTTGGCGGCCGCCGAGGAGCGCTGGCTGGCCCTCGCGGAAGAGGCCGAAGAGGGCCGCTGAGGGGACCACCCTCCGCCGCAAGTAGATTGACCCGCCGTGATCGACGTCGAGGCCACCACAGAGGCGCTGCACGACCTGCGCCGGGCCAGGCGTGCGAACCGCTTGGCCGATGTCCACTGGATCGACGCCCTGTACCGCGTCTACATGGTCGGCCTCGTCGGGGTGATCCTGATCATGCTGGCGTCGGGCCAGCTGCCCGACGACAAGGTCAACGCCGCCGAGGCCGTGACCTTCGCCAACGAGGCCCCGATGTGGCTGGGGCTGCTCTTCGCCGTCGCCGTCGGCGTCGGCCTGCGCTCGGGTGGCCGCGGTGGCCCGCTCGTGCTCGAGGCCCCCGTCGTGATGCACGAGCTCAACGCCCCGGTGCCGCGGGCCGCCGTCGTGCGGGGGCCCGCCATCAAGCAGCTCCGCTTCCTCGCCTTCGCCGGTGCGGTGGTCGGCGCCATCGTCGGTGAGCTCGCCGCCCGCCGCCTCCCGCAGAACATCGCCCTGATCGTGGCCTGCAGCAGCCTCGCCTTCGCCCTCGCCGGCATGCTCGGCTCGGCCACGGCCATGGCGGTCTCCGGTCGACGGATGCGCTGGTGGGCGGCCAACGCCCTCGTGCTCGTGGTCGTGGGCTGGTCGGTGCTCGACGTCGTCACCAAGCACATGACCTCGCCGATGACGATGCTCGCCGAGATCGCCTTCTGGCCCATCACGTTCCGGGTCACCGGCATCGTCGGCATCGTGCTCGTGGTGCTGATGGTGTACCTGGCCATCAGCCGCATCGGCGACCTCTCCCTCGAGCACGCCCTGCGCCGCGCCGGGCTCGTCGCCCAGCTCCGCTTCGCCGTCACCCTGCAGGACGTCCGCACCGTCGTGCTGCTGCGCCGCCAGCTCTCCCAGGAGAACCCCCGCCTCAACCCCTGGATCCGCATCGGCCGGGCGAAGCGCCGCAGCATCGTGCCGCCGGCATGGAAGCGCGACTGGCAGAGCTACCTCCGCTTCCCGCTCCCCCGCCTGGTGCGCATGGTCGCCCTCGGCGTGATCGCCGGCCTGTCGCTCGGCCTGGTGTGGCGGGGCACCATCCCGATGATCGTGGTGGCCGGCGTGGCGCTCTACCTCGCCGCCTACGACGCCGCCGAGCCCACCGCCCAGGAGGTCGACCACCCGACCCGCTGGGAGAGCTACCCCGACAGCCCCGGCCGTCTGATCCTCCAGCACCTGGCCGCCTCGTTCACCGTGATGGTGGTGGTGTGCCTCGTCGCCGGCGCCTCGGCATTGGCCCTCGCCCCGTTCGATGTCGTCTGGAAGCTGTTCCTCGTGCTGATCGTGCCGGTCGCCATGGCCTCGGCCGCGTCGGCCACCATCAGCACCGCCCAGGGGGCACCCGACGTCGCCGGGCTCGCCGGCCTCGGACCGGACATCATGGGGTGGGTGATGCTCGCCCGGGTGGTCATCCCGCCGGCCATCACCATCGTCGCCCTGCTCCCGCTGCTCGGGGCCGGATCCGACCCCGCAGAGCTCCAGACCACCAGGGTCGGCAACGCCACCGTCTACACGCTGTTCCTGGTCGGCGGCTCCATCCTCTATCTCCGCTCACGGAAGCCGAAGCACCTGTGACCTCCCCCTTCTCCCTGCCCAAGCAGCCGCCCACGCCGGCCACCGAGCCCCGCCTCGACCCGAACGCGGCGCTGCAGACCCTCGACCTCAGCAAGGACTACGGCGACGGCATGGGCCTCGTCTCCGAGCTGAACATCAAGATCGGCTCGGGCGAGCTGATCATGCTCGTCGGCCCGAACGGCGCCGGGAAGTCGACCATGCTCGGCCTGTCGTCCGGCATGCTCGAGCCCACCAACGGCTGGGCTTTCATCGCCGGCCACCCCGCCGGCACCATCGAGGCCCGCGCCGCGCTGTCCTACCTCCCCGACAGCCCCGTGCTCTACGACGACCTCAGCCTCGGTGAGCACATCGAGTACGTCGCCCGCCTGCACCAGACCCAGGAGTGGGAGGACTACGCCGACGACCTCGTCGAGATGTTCGGCCTCACCGACCGCATCGACGACCTGCCCTCGCGGTTCAGCCGCGGCCTCAAGCAGAAGACCGGCCTGATCCTGGGGCTGATCCGTCCCTTCCGGGTGATGCTCGTCGACGAGCCCTTCGTCGGCCTCGACACTCCCGGCCAGGAGACCCTCGTCGAGATCCTGAGCGACGTCGTCGAGCAGGGCGCCACCGTCGTGTGCTCGACCCACCAGCTCGACCTCGTGCCCAGCGCCACCCGCTGCATCGGCCTCCAGGACGGCGCCCTCGTCTACGACGGCAAGGTCACGGCCGAGAAGATCCGCGAGCTCGTCGGCGGCGAGTAGCCCCGTGCCGGAGCGCCCCGACAAGCCCTACATGCGCGGCATCCTCTCGGAGCCGCTCGACCTCGACGGCGGCGGGCCGCGGGTGAAGAAGCCGCCGCCCGTGCTGGCCGCCAGCCCCGGCCTCGACGTCTCGGTGCGCGGCACGCCGATCAAGGGCGTCGTCGTGGCCTGCGACAAGGCGTTCGTCACCATCCGCGACGACCACGGCCGCGACCACAAGGTCCGCCTCCGCGACGGCGCCTTCGACGTCGGTGGGCAGCGGGCGTCGCTCGTGCGACCCAAGCCGGCGCCCGGGTCGGGCTCGGCCGCGCCGGCCCGCACGGCGTCGGGCTCGGTGGCGGTTCCGGGCGCACCGGCCCGCATCGCCCGGGCCAGCCGGATCCTCGTCGAGGGCCTCCACGACGCCGAGCTGGTCGAGAAGGTCTGGGGCGACGACCTCCGCATCGAAGGCGTCGTCGTCGAGATGCTCGAGGGCGCCGACAACCTCGTCGAGGTCGTGCGGGGCTTCGGGCCGCGGCCCGGGCGCCGCCTCGGCATCCTGCTCGACCACCTCGTCGACGACTCCAAGGAGACCCGCATCGCCGCCGGGGTCGACCACCCCGACGTGCTGGTCACCGGCCATCCCTTCGTCGACATCTGGGCGGCGGTGAAGCCGAGGGTCGTCGGCATCCCCGCCTGGCCCGAGGTGCCGAAGGGCGAGAACTGGAAGGACGGCGTCTGCGCCCGTCTCGGTGTCGCCGACCCCCGCCTGTTCTGGAAGCAGATCCTCGGCTCGGTCACCAGCTACGCCGACCTCGAGCCCCCGCTCGTCGGTGCCGTCGAGCAGCTCATCGACTTCGTCACCGAGCCCGCCTGACGCGAGTCCCACGCGACCGGTTGCCAGGAGTGCGCCCACAGCGCACTCACACCAACCGGTCCGGGACGGCGACGCGACCGGTTGCCAGGAGTGCGCCCAAAGCGCACTCATAGCAACCGGTCCGGGCGTCAGCGGTGGCGGTCGAGGAAGTCGACGACGGCGGCGGTGAAGGCGTCGTTGCGGTCGCCGGCGACCATGTGGCCGGCGCCGGACACGTCGACGTACTCCGCCGCCGGGAACGCCGCCCGGAAGTCGGCGGCCTTCTCCTCGGTGACGAGGTCGCTGACCCGGCCCCGCACGAGCAGCAACGGCGTGCCCGCCACGATGGTCGCCACGTCGGCCATCAGCCGCTCGGTGTCGCCGATCTCGGTCGGGGGCAGGTCGGCGGTGCCGCCGACGAACGCAGGGTCCCAGTGCCAGTACCAGCGACCGTCGCGCTCGCGGACGTTCTTGCGTAGGCCCGAGAGGTCGGAGGGTCGGGGTCGGTGCGGGTTGTAGGCCGCCACGGCGTCGGCGACCTCGTCGAGGGTGGCGAACCCGGTGAGGGCGTGCTCGGCCATGAACTGCTGGATGCGGTTGGCCCCGGCCTGCTCCATGTCGGGGACGATGTCCACCAGCACGACACCCCGGGCGATCCCGGGCGCCATCTCGCCGGCCAGCAGGATCGACGTGAGCCCGCCGAGCGACGCCCCGATGAGGAAGGGCGGCCGGTTCAGCCGGTCGGCCACGAAGCGCTCCACGTCGGCGGCGAAGGACGACAGCCGGTAGTCCTGCTCCGGCGACCAGTCGGACTCGCCGTGCCCTCGGGCATCGAGGGTGATCGCCCGCCAGCCGCGCTCGGCGAGGGCGTCGGCCGTGCCACCCCACGAGTGCCGGGTCTGGCCACCACCGTGCAGGAGCACGACCGTGGGGTTGCCCGGCTCACCGCGCTCGTCGCCCACCAGGCGGACGCCACCGACACCTTCGAACTCGAACGTGGTCACGGGCGGCGACGCTACCCCCGGCGGCCAGCACCGGCCCTACGCTCCGGCGCCGTGACCCTCGATCCCGCCCTGGCCCACTCGCTGCTCGTCGACCGCATCCACCCCGACCAGCTGGGCCGGCTGCACCACACCCGGGGCGACGTCGTGCAGGTGCACACCATCAGCGCGCTGATGGAGGGTCGCTACGACGGTGAGGTCACCGTCGGCGACCTCCGGGGCCGGGGCTCGTTCGGCGTGGGCACCCTGCAGGGCCTCGACGGCGAGTTGGTCGTCGTCGACGGGGAGTTCTGGAACATCGGCACCGACGGTGTCGCCCACGTCCCCTCCGACGAGTCGCTGGTCCCGTTCGCCGTGCTCACCGAGCTCGACGACCCCGTCACCTTCACGGTCGACGGACCACTCGCCCGGGAGGCGTTCGAGGCCGAGCTGCACCGACGCCTGCCCGACCCCGACGGGGTGTGGGCGATCGTGGCCACCTCCCGGTTCTCCGACGTGACCTTCCGCAGCGTCGCCCGCCAGACCCCGCCCTATCGCCCGTTCGCCGATGTCGTGCTCACCGACGAGGTCCTGCTCCACGCCACCCTCGACGCCACCCTCGTGGGGTTCTGCTTCCCCGACTGGGCGTCCGACCTCGACGTGCCGGGCTTCCACTTCCACATGCTCAGCGCCGACCACGCCACCGGCGGCCACGTCTACGACTACACCGCCGGCCTCACCCAGGTCACCGTGTCCCGCTGCCGCAGCATGCACCTCGAGGTCCCGACCGAGGTCCACGAGACGGCGACCGACGCGCTGCGACCCGCCGACGACTGACCGGTGGGCCGGGCGGCCGGGCGGCCGGGCGGCCGGGCGGCACCGCCGCGAAGGATCCTCAAGCATCTGTCCGCGGCGGACGATCATGTCCGCCATGGGAATGTTCTCCAACAGCGTGAGCCTCGCCAAGACGAGCCTGGGCGTCCTCAAGCAGGACAAGGAGCTGGTGGCGATCCCGATCGCCTCCGCCGTGTCGTGCGCGGTCGTCGCCGTCGTCTTCGGAGGGGCCGCCTTCCTCACCCTCGACCACGTCGCCAACCCCCTGCCGGACCAGTCCGAGTACAGCGCCGCCCCGCTGACCTGGGCGGTCGGCATCGTCGGGCTGTTCGTGATCGGCCTCGTCGCCCAGTTCTTCGGGGCGGTCCTGGTGGCCGGCGCCAACGAACGGCTCGAGGGCGGTAGCCCGACCCTCGGCAGCGCCTTCTCCAAGGCCGCCTCGCGCGGCAGCTCGATCCTCGGGTGGTCGGTCATCAACTCGACCGTCGGCGTCGTGCTGTCGGCCATCCGGGAGAACGCCGGCTTCCTCGGCGCCATCATCACCAGCCTCATCGGGGCGGCCTGGAACGTCATCACCTGGCTGGCGATCCCGATCATCATCGTCGAGGGCATCGGGCCCATCGCCGCCATCAAGCGCTCGGCGCTGCTGCTGAAGCAGACCTGGGGCGAGAACCTCATCGCCCAGGGCGGCCTCGGCATCATCGGCCTGCTGGCGATGCTCCCCGGCATCATCGTGTTCGGCGCGGTCACCGCGGTGCTGCCGTTCCTCGGCATCCCGCTGCTGCTGATCTACCTCGCCATCGTGGGCGCCATCCTCGCCGCCCTGGGCTCGATCTTCCGCACCGCCCTCTACCGCTACGCCGTCGGCCTGCCCAACGGCTCGGGCTTCGACGAGCTGCAGCTCGCCGGGGCGTTCAAGGTCAAGGGCACCAAGGGCACCAAGGGCGGCACCACCTTCCAGTGAGGCGTCGGGGCCACCCGCCCCGCCCGACCCGTCACGAACGAACGGCACCGGCCCGGCCCCTCTGGGAGCCGGGCCGGTTCGCGCCCGGGGAACCCCCTCGGCCCTCGGCGCTAGCGTCTCGGCCCATGACCGAGACCGCCGTGACCTACGAGCTCCAGGACCGCGTCGCCGTCGTCACCATCGACGACGGCAAGGCCAACGCCATCTCCCACGACATCGCCGCCGCGGTGCACGACGCCCTCGGGCGCGCCCGCGAAGAAGCCGGCGCCGTGGTGCTCGCCGGCCGGCCCGGCCGCTTCTCCGCCGGCTTCGACCTGGCCACCATGACCTCGAGCGACGAGGCCGCCCGCCACCTGCTCACCGCCGGGGCCGAGCTGGGGCTGGAGATCTACGAGTTCCCGAAGCCCGTCGTCATCGCCTGCACCGGCCACGCGCTGGCCATGGGCGGCATCCTGCTGTTCTGCTCCGACATCCGCATCGGCGCCGAGGGGTCGTTCAAGATCGGCCTCAACGAGGTCGCGATCGGCATGCCCGTGCCCCGCTTCGCCGTCGAGCTCGGCCGTGACCGCCTCACCCGCGCCCAGTTCACCCGGGCCATCAACCACGCCACGGTGTACGACCCCGAGGGCGCCGTCACCGCCGGCTTCCTCGACCGTGTGGTGCCCGCGGAGGAGACCGTGCCGGCCGCCGTCGCCGAGGCCGCCGAGCTGGCCGAGCGCCTGCGCCCCGAGGGCTTCGCCACCACCCGGATCAACTGCCGGGCCGAGCTGGCCGCCAAGCTCCGCCACGACCTGGCCGCCGACGTGGCCACGTTCACGGTCGATCTGCCCGACACCTGAGCCACCGGCGGTCCACGGCCCTCGTGGGCCGACCGGCTCAATTGGTACATCTGAACCCAACTTCCGCTTCGGAAGCCCCCCTCCGCGTGCCGATACCACGTCAAAGGATCGACAACGGAGGCGCGCCGTGCCAACGCCCGGCGACAACGAGGACGACGAGATGGGGTCCCGCCGGAAGGGCGCGGGCTGGCACGACCTGCCCCTGCGCGCCCAGGGCCTCGTGGTCCTCGCGGTCCCGGTGCTCGGCCTGCTCTCCGCCGCCGTGCTGGTCATGGTCGACGTCGGCCATGACCCGTCGGGCATCTCGATGGCCACCCTGGCCGTGCTCGGGGTCACCATCGTCGCCGGGGCGGTGGCCACCCTCGCCTTCATGCGCGACCTCGCCCGCAGGGTGAACCACCTCGGGGCCAACGCCGAGCGGGTCGCCCGGGACGCGGAGCTGTCACCCTCCGGCCCCGGCAGCGACGAGCTCGCGACCGCCGAGCGGACGCTCGCCCGGGCCGCCGACACCCTCACCACCCGCCAGCGCCAGCTCGAGGAGGCCCAGGCCTCGCTCGAGCACCTGGTCTCCGCCGGGCCGATGGTGATGTTCGCCGGCCAGCTCGCCACCCGCCTCGACGACGAGTCACCGCTCCTGCTCGACTACATCAGCTCCAACAGCGCCCGGGTCATGGGCCACTCCCCCGTCTCGCTGCTCACCGACCCCGGCGCGTTCCTGGCGCTCGTGCACCGCGACGACGTGAAGGCCCTGCTCGACTCGTCCCGTCACGCCGTCGGCGACGCCCGCAGCCAGGTGCTCGTGGAGTTCCGCCTCCGCCACCTCGACGGCTCGTGGCGGTCGATGGAGGGGATGGTCCGGGGCCACGAGACCGACCCGACCCGGGTGCTCGGCTACGCCGTCGACATCACCGCCCGCCGCGCCGCCGAACAGGCCCAGCAGGAGAGCGAGTCGAAGCTCAGCGCCTTCCTCGACAACTCCAACGCGCTGATCTCGCTCAAGGACCCGTTCGGCCGCTACCAGTTCGCCAACCGGGCCCTGGCCGAGCTGTTCGGCGCCACCGGTGGCCGCATCGTGGGCACCGACGACTTCGACCACTGGCCCGATGCCGCCCCGATGCTGCGGGCCCGGGACCAGCAGATCCTCGTGACCCGCGAGCCGATGCAGTTCGAGGAGATCATCGAGCTCGACGACGGGCCCCACACGTTCCTGTCGGTGAAGTTCCCCCTGCTCGACCCCGACGGCGTGCCGGTGGCAGTGGGGTCGATCTCCACCGACATCACCGAGGTGAAGGAGGCGGTCGCCAACGTCGCCGCCCGCGAGCGCGTGCTCTCGACCGTCATCGGTGCCTCCCCGGACGTCATCACGATCCTCGAGGACGACGGCACCATCCGCACGACCAGCATCGCCTTCGAGCGCATCTTCGGATACCCGACCCGGGTCCTGATCGACCAGCGCCTGGTCGACGTCGTGCACCCCGACGACCGCGACGAGACCGCCGACCGCCTGGCCCAGCTCCACGACGGCCGGGCCAGCCGCGTGACCCTCCGGTTCCGGGGCAAGACCGCCGACGGCCTGTGGGTCACCATCGAGTCCCACGCCCAGGTGATCACCGCGCCGGACGGCACCCACGACGGCATCGTGATGGTGAGCCGTGACATCACCGACCAGATCGCCCTCGAGCAGGCGCTGCGCCGGGCCAAGGAGCAGGCCGAGCGTGCGAGCAACGCCAAGAGCAAGTTCCTCTCCCGCGTGAGCCACGAGCTGCGCACCCCGCTGAACGCCATGCTCGGCTTCGCCCAGCTCCTCGAGCTCGAGGAGCTGGAGGACCCGAGCACCGAGTACGTCGAGCAGATCTCGAAGGCCGGCGACCACCTCCTCTCGCTCATCAACGAGGTGCTCGACATCGCCCGCATCGAGAGCGACAACGTGCTGTTCCAGATCGAGCCGATCCCCGCCATCGACGCCCTGCAGGAGGTCATCGACCTGACGGCGCCCCTCGCGGCCCGGGCCGGCGTGACGCTCCACGGCCCCGCGGGCGGCGGCGGCATCCTCGTGGAGGCCGACCGCCAGCGCCTGCTCCAGGTCCTGCTGAACCTGGTTTCAAACGCCATCAAGTACAACCACGAGGGCGGCCGGGTCGACCTCGGCGTCGAGGAGAGCGAGGAACGCGTGCGCCTGGTCGTCAGCGACAGTGGCCCTGGCCTGAACGAGGAGCAGATCGAACGGGTCTTCATCCCCTTCGACCGGCTCGGCCTCGAACACTCCGGCATCGAGGGCACCGGCGTCGGGCTCTCGCTCAGCCGGGGCCTGACCGAGGGCATGGGCGGCACCCTCACCGTACGCTCCGCCGTCGGCCTCGGCTCCGACTTCTGCGTCGACCTGCCCGCCACCCCACCACGTCCCACCCCTGACCCCCGGACCGGCGCCGCCGCCGTGACCGACCAGACCATCCCCCCGCACCCGTCTCTCACCGGAGGACGATCGTGACCATGTCAACCAGCGCGGCACCGCAGTCGGGGGTCTCGACCGAGCATGCCCGCATCCTCATCGTCGACGACGAGGACGCCAACCTGATGGTCCTCCGGCGCATGCTCGAGCGCGCCGGCTACACCAACCTGCAGACGATCAACGACTCCTCCCTCGCGGTCGAGCGGTTCGTGTCGTTCGAGCCCGACCTGCTGGTGCTCGACCTCCACATGCCGACGCCCGACGGCTTCGACGTCATGGCCCAGATCGAGCCGCTGGTGGCGCCCGACAGCTACGTGCCGATCCTGGTGCTCACCGCCGACATCACCGAGTCCACCCGCGAGCGCGCCCTGGCCGTGGGCGCCCGCGATTTCCTCACCAAGCCGTTCCGCTACACCGAGCTGCTCCTGCGCATCAACAACCTGCTCGAGACCCGCGCCCTGCACACCCAGCTGCACCGGGACAAGGCCATCCTCGAGGCCCGCATGCGCGAGCAGCAGGCCACCGACCAGGCCCGGGCCGAGCGGCGGCGCTCGGCCGGCCGACGCATCGAGGCCGTGCTCGCCAGCGACCGCAACGGGCCCACCCCCGGGTCCGGCATCGGGCTCCAGATCGTCTATCAGCCGATCCTCGACCTGATCACCGGCGAGGTGCTCGGGGCCGAGGCGCTGTCCCGGTTCGGCACCGAGCCCCAGCGCAGCCCGGCCCAGTGGTTCATCGAGGCGGCCGAGGTCGGGCTCGGCATCCAGCTCGAACTGGCGGCGCTCCGACGCGCCGCCGAAGGCCTGTCGGCGCTGCCACCGAACGCCTTCCTGTCGGTGAACCTCTCCTCGGAGACGCTCCGCTCCCCTGCGCTCCTGACCGCGCTCGACGGCCTCCCGGGGTCGCGGATCATCATCGAGCTGACCGAGCACGACAAGATCGAGGACTACGAGCAGCTCATCACCCCGGTGGCGAAGCTGCGCGAACGGGGCGTCCGCCTCGCCGTCGACGACGCCGGGGCGGGGTTCGCCAGCCTCCAGCAGATCCTCCGGTTGAAGCCCGACATCATCAAGCTCGACCGCATCTTCATCGAGGGCCTGGCCGAGGACCCGGTGCGTCGCGCCCTGACCACCGCCCTCGTCACCTTCGCCCACGACATCGGCGCCACCCTCGTCGCCGAGGGCATCGCCACCGCACCCGAGCTCGAAGCCCTGCGACGGATCGGGGTGCTCCACGGCCAGGGCATGTTCCTGGGTGAGCCGGCCACCCTCCCGTTCGACCCGGACCACCTGGCCCACCTCGGTGGCGCGGCGCTCGACCGGCCGGCGCCAGACTGAGCCCGGGCGGGGGGACCGCTGGCCCGGCGCGCCTGCGGACGCGCCGAACCGCCTCCAGGGAGAAAGAGAGGAGGTCGGGTGGCCGAGAGCACGGGACCCTCGACACGGCGCCGAGCCCGCCTCGGCTCGCGCCTCATCGCTCTCGTGCTGCTCGTCACCGTCCCGCTGGCGGCGCTCTCGATCCTCTCGGCCCTCAACGACCGACGCGACGCCAGGGACCGGACCCACGACCGCACCGCTGACATCGCCGCCATCGGCACGTTGGTCGTTCAGGGCATCCTTCAGAGGCCGGGCGGGGCCAGCATCACGGCCCGATGGCTCGTCGCCACCACCTCGGCCGCGAACGGTCCCAGCGCCGCGTGCTCGTCGCCGCCGGCGCGAGGGAGGAGGATGACGGCGTCGCGCCCCTCGGAGGCGATCGCCACGAGCGCCGCCGCCGGTCGCTCGGTCTCGATCACGTCCATCTCGACGGTGGGGATCTGAGCCCTGATCTCGTCGACGATGTCGCGCACGTGCTCCGGCACCCCGTCGGGTCCGGCCCCGGGAGCGAGCATCACCAGGAACCGGACACCCAGCCGCATCGACGCCGCCACCTCCGCCGCCAGCCGGGCGGCGCGCACGGACTCGGCCGAGTCGTCGATGGGCATGACCAGCTCGGCCAGCGGGAGGCCACTCGACAGGTCGGTCTCGGGGCCGACGATCAGCACCGGCACCGTCGAGTTGCGCAGCACGGCCTCCGGCAGCGACGACGGCGAATGCTTCTTCCGCATCAGTCCGGTGTTGCGGTACCGCGAGGCCATGCACACGATGGGCGCGGACCGGAACCGGGTCGCCTCCAGCACGGCATCGCCGAGCCCGGCGTGCGCATCGACCCAGAAGTCGACGTCGGCGCCGCTCTTGGCGATGGCCTGCGACTTCAGCACGAAGTGGGCCACCTCGTCGTCGATGGCGAACGTGGTGACGATGACCACCTTCGCCCCGCTGCGCCAGGCCAGGTCGGCGGCGGGAGCGAGGGCGGCGCGCGCCTCGAGGGTTCCGTCGAACGGGACGATCACATGGTGGAACATGGACCCCTCATTGTGGCCGTTCGGCGAAGGTGCCGTCAGCGATCAGAGGACGTGTCAGGTGGCGACCCCGGATCGGCGGCGGCCCGACGGGCGGCGTCGGGGATCCGCGAGGACCCGGCGGCACGGGCCGCGTCGGGGACACGGGACGCACCCGGGGTACGACCGGCCGCCGACCCTCCGGCGGACTTCACACTGGCGGCCCGACCGGGCCCGATGAGCCGGTACATGGTGAAGAACACCACCGCCCCGACGCTCACGACGATGGTGGTCCGCAGCACCGGGTTGTACCGGTCGGTGCCGGAGAGCAGCAGGTGGACCGTGGCCATGGCGTACATGGCATAGCTGGTCAGGTGGACGCCCCGCCACAGCCGCAGCGGCAGCCTCGACTTCAGCAGGGAGGTCACCTCGATGGCGAGCAGCAGGTAGAAGGCGACGACACCCCACGCCACCGCGACCGGCTTCCACGATGACGCCATGGGGATGAGCAGCTCGTCGATGCCGAACGAGGCCCACGGGTCGAACGCCAGGCCGACGAGGTGCACCACCACGAAGACGACCGTGAGGGCGCCGAGGAAGCGGTGGACGTCGAGGAGCCACGGGGCCGGGGGCTTGCGCCCGAGGGCCCGGGTGGCGAGGGCGAGGCCCCAGAGCACGGCGAGGGCCGAGAGGCCCCAGGCCACGAGCCCTGCCGACCGGGCGACGTACCACCAGACCTTGCTGGCACCGAGCACGAGCGTGGTTGCGATGATCATGACGGATCGAACTCCAGGAGAAAGGTCTCGATGGGGCCGACGGCGACGACGGTCCCGTCGTCGGCGACGAGCAGAGCACACATTCCGGCTGCTTCGATGAGCGCCCGACCCCGAGTGGGGCCGGCGATCAGTGCTGCCTTGGCGTAGACCTCACCCCATGCCGCCGAGCCGGCGACGACGGTGACTGCGGTGAGCCCGCTCTCGGCCGGTCGGCCGGTGGCGGGATCGATCAGGTGGTGGGCGGAACCGGATCCGGTCGACCACCGCCGCTTCCGGCTCGAGCTGGTGGTGACGGCACCACCGGCGAGCCGCAGCCGGGCGAGGTCCCGGCCGGGTTCGAGCGGATCGTCGACGGCGATCACCCAGTCGTCGCCACCATCGACGGTGAGCCCGGCCACCCGCACGTCGCCTCCGAGGTCGACGCACACACCCGCCGCTCCGCCCGCGAGCACCTGCTCGGCCACGAGGTCCGCCGCGCGGCCCTTGCCGATGCCACCCAGGTCGATGTGGCAACCCGGGGGAAGCACGACCAGGCCGATCCGCTCGTCGACCTCGATGCCATCCGGCCCGGGGACGCTGGGCGCCGCAACCGGGTCGGCCCCGGTGATGTCGTCGAAACTCCGGTCGTAGCCGCTGGCCACGAGCGCGTCGTGCACCGTCGGGTCGAAGAGTCCCCCGGTGACCCGCCAGGCCTCGATCGCCATCGCCACGACCGTCGCCGTGTCGGGGCTGGTGAAGACGGGAGAGCCCGAGTGGAGGTTGAGGGCGGACAGCTCGCTGTCGGGCCGGAACCGGCTCCAGCGGCTCTCGATGTCGTCGAGGAGGCCGATGGCGCCGTCGAGCAGCCCGGGGCCGGAGGGGTCGTCGTCGGCGACGACGACCCGGACCAGGCACTCGCTGCCGAGGGCCCGGAAGCGACGGATGTGCTCCTGCACGTCGTCAGCTTCGCACGAATGCTCAGCTGGCCTTGCTCTTCGCCACCGGTGCGGGTGCGGGAGCGGGGGCCGGAGCACTGCTCGCCGCGGGAGCGGGCGAGGAGCTCGACGCCGCCGGGGCCGTTGCGCCACCCGAGCTGCCCGAGCTCCCCGAGGCGCTGCGGCGGGTGGTGCCACCCGACCCGCTCGAGGTTCCGCCTGTCCCGCCGCCCGCGGGGACGGGCACGTAGATCTTGTTGATCACGATGGTGGTCGGAGGGGGCGCAGCCGTCGTCGTGGTGGTCGGAAGTGGCTCGGTGGCCGTCGTGACCTCGAGCTGCACCTGCTCGGCGCTCTCGGCCGGCTGGCTCATGGCCAGGGCGGTGATGATTGCGCAGGCAGCGCCGATGCTCAGCCCGGCGGTCAACACCCGGGAGGCCGGGGCGGTGGGCCCCTTACGCTTCTTCGGCACAGGCCGGGACGAGGCCGCGGCCGGGGTGCTCTCGGCGTCAGTCATCGTCGTCGGACTCGTGCTCGGACTCGTGCTCCGACTCGTGGTTGTCCTCGGACTCGTGCTCGGACTCGCGGGTCGTGACCGTCGGCGACGGGGCGCTCGCCACCGGGCCGGGGGCGGAGCCGTAGCCACCGCCCGACGGACCCTCGTAGCTGCCACCATCGTCGGCGTCATCGGAGGCGACGGGAGGAGCTGCCGGCTCGGCCGCGACCGGGACCTCGATGATCTCGTCGACGGTGACCACGATCGGGTCGATGCTGCTGACCGGCGTGGAGAGTTGGGCGACCGTGGAGGCCTCGAGCTGACCCACCGGTTCGTTGGCGGCGGCACCGAGGATGCCGAGGTTGGCGGCCATTGCAGCGCTACCGGCGGTCAGCACGATCGCAGCAGATCCGGCAAAGGTGAGGGCGAGGCGTCGGTTCATGGACGCCAACATACGGACCCCCTCGCCAGGGGCCGGCCAGTGGACGGTAAAGGATGAGCAAAGTCACCCCGAGCGCTCGCCGGGCGTGCGAGCCTGTCGACCGTGGATCTCCTGCTGGTCGAAGATGACGATGCCATAGCGGAGCCCCTGGTGAAGGGGCTGGAGCGCCAGGGATTCGCCGTGCGCCGGGAGAGCACAGGGGAAGGAGCGCTGCTGGCGTTGGCCGCCGCCCCCCGCACCGAGATCGTGCTGCTCGACCTGGGCCTGCCCGACATCGACGGGTACGAGGTGTGCCGACGGATCCGCACCGACTCATCGGTCCCGATCATCGTCATCACCGCCCGAGGCGATGAGATCGACCGCGTGCTGGGCCTCGAGCTCGGTGCCGACGACTACCTCGTGAAGCCCTTCGGCTTTCGGGAGCTGGTTGCCCGCATCCGGGCCGTCACCCGCCGGTCCGGAGGTCGCGAGGACACCAACGACGGCCCCATCGATGTGGGAGGCGGCGTCGTCATCGACACGCGGGTCCACCGGGTGACCGTCGACGGCGACGAGGTCGCACTCACCCGCAAGGAGTTCGACCTGCTCGCCATGTTGGCCAGCGATCCCGGTGCCACCCGCACCCGCGAGGAGATCCTGGAACAGGTCTGGGACGCTCACTGGTACGGGCCAACGAAGACGCTCGACGTGCACGTGGCCTCGCTGCGCCGGAAGCTCGGGGACCCCACCGTGGTCGAGACCGTTCGCGGGGTCGGGTTCCGTCTCCGCGCCATTCCGACAGACGAGGCCCCCGGCGACGGGCCCACGCCGTGATCCGGAGGCAGGTCACCACGTACCTGGCGCTGACGCTGGTGGTGCTGGCCGCACTGGAGATCCCTCTTGCGGTCACCTACCGCGACCGCCAGCTCGACCAACTGGTGGCCGGGCTCGAACGCGACGCGTTCGTCGTCGCGGCCTACGTGGAGGACACGCTCACCGGCACCGACAACCAGGACCTCCAGTCCATCGTCGACACGTATTCGGCCCGGTACGCCGGTCGGGCCGTGATCGTCGACGCCAAGGGTGACGTCCTCGCCGACTCTGATCCCGTGAGCGAAGCGCCCGTCGTCGCCGGCGCTCCGCGCAACTTCCTCAGCCGACCGGAGATCGCCACGGCACTGGTCGACGGGGAGGTCGCGACCGGCACCCGGGCTTCGGCCACGCTGGGGACGGGCTTGGTCTATGTCGCGGTCCCGGTGGCGTCCGGCCTCGACGCCAACGGCGCGGTGGACGTCTACGGCGCGGTGCGGATCACCTACTCCACCGGTCAGCTCGCCGAACGCGTCCATCGGTACTGGGCCCTGCTCGCTGCGGCGGCGGTGGTCACCCTGGCCGTCGCCGGCGGCGTCGGCATCCTGCTCGCCCGTTGGGTCACCGGCCCGATCGCCGACCTGCGCGACGCCGCCACCCGCATCGGCGACGGCGAGCTCGACGCCCGCGCCGACCAGGCCCACGGCCCACCCGAGGTGCGCGAGCTGGCCGAGTCGTTCAACACCACCGCCCGACGGCTGGAGGAGCTCGTCACCGCCCAGGAGCAGTTCGTCGCCGACGCCTCCCACCAGCTGCGCACCCCGCTCACCGCCCTGCGCCTGCGCCTCGAGATGCTGGAGGACGACGACACCGTCGACAACGAGGACCTCGACGCCGCTCGCAACGAGGTGCAACGCCTGTCGCGCCTGGTCGACGGACTGCTCGCCCTCGCCCGGGCCGAGCGGGCCACCGGGTCGGTGGCACCCCCACCGATCGTGCTGGGCGACGTGCTCGACGAGCGGTGCAACGCCTGGCGCCCGGTGGCCGACGAGCGCGACGTGACCCTGGTGTGCGAGCCGAGCGACCTCCATGGGCGCTCCACCCCCGACCATCTCGGCCAGGCCCTCGACAACCTCCTGGCCAACGCCCTCGAGGTCTCCCCCGCCGGCACGACCATCACCATGAGCATCACCCCCGGCGCCGACGCCGACGCCGACACCGTCGAGGTCCACGTCAGCGACCAGGGCCCCGGCCTCGACGACGACCAGCGGGCCCACGCCTTCGACCGGTTCTGGCGGGCCACCACCACCCGGAGCGAGCTCGGCGGCAGCGGCCTCGGCCTGGCGATCGTGCAGAAGCTCACCACCGCCGACGGCGGCCGGGCCGAGCTGCGCGAGGCACCGGGCGGCGGCCTCGACGCCGTGCTCGTGCTGCAGGCGCGATCGTGACCTTCGACCCGAGGACCCCGGGCGACTGAAGCGGTACCGTCGATGTGGGCGGGCGGCCCCGCCCTCCCGACCTCCCGAGGAGGACCCAGATGAGCGACCAAGAACTCGAAGCACGGGTGCACGCCCTCGAAGCGCAACTCGACGATCTGCGCCGCCGCCTGGCCGAGACCGAGCTCGACGACTGGAAGGCCCGGATCGACCAGCTCGAGGTGCAGGCCCACCTCGCCAAGATGGACGCCGACGACGAGCTCGAGCCGCTGTTGGAGCAGATGCGCAACCGCCTGCTCGACGCGCGAGCCCAGTTCGACAAGGCGGGCAGCGCGGCCGGGGGTGCGCTCAGCACCGTCACCGACGGCGTGCGCAGCGCGGCGAAGGATCTCGGCGACGCCCTCGCCGAGGCCGTCCGCAAGGTCACGCCGAGCCGTTGACCCGTAGCTGAACACCACGTGAGAACATGGGCGGGCGCCGGTTCCTGGCGCGCCCGCCCGGCCCGGAGGACCACACCCCAATGTTGAGCCTGAGCTCCATCGTCGTGCCCATCGACGGATCGGACCTGTCCAAGACCGCGCTCCCCGTCGGCGAGCAGCTGGCCCGTGCCCTCGGGAGCACACTCACGCTGCTGACCTCCGGGTGGGGCAGCACGGTGGAGGAGCTCAAGGCCGGGCTCGACGCCGAGGCCGCCAGGCTCGACGTGCCCACCGAGGTCAGCGTGGTGCCCGACACCTTCCCGGCCACCGCCATCTCCCACGCCGTGGCCGGTACCGACGACGCCGTCGTCATGGCCACCCACGGCCGCAGCGGCATCGGCAAGGCATTGCTCGGCTCGGTCGCCGAGGACCTCCTCAAGGTCACCGAGCGCCCCGTCCTGCTGCTCGGCCCGTCGGCCAACCCGATGCCCGACATCACCGGCGGGGTCATGGTCGTCTCCACCGACGGCGGCGCCACGTCGGCCGCCATCCTCCCCCGCGCCGCCCGCTGGGCGAAGGCCCTGAACCTGTCCGTGCGGGTCGTGTCGGTCACCAAGGCCGACGGCACGCCGCACGGCACGCTCACCCATGAGGAGCTCCTGGCCCTCATGGAGGCCGCCGCCGACGTGTTCCGTGCCGAGGGCCTCACCGCCGAGGTCGAGACCCTCGCCGGTGGCGACCCCGCCGCGGCCCTCGTCGAGTTCGCCAAGCACCTCCCCGCGGCCATGCTCGCCATGTCGACCCACGGCCGCACCGGCTGGGACCGCACCGCCCTCGGCAGCGTGGCCATGAAGGTCGTCCACGACTCGCCGTGCCCGGTGCTGGTCCAGCAGCCGGCCCGCGACTGATCGTCCGGTCCCCCTGACCGCCCCCCGGCACCCACGGCCATGAGCGACGGGTTCCGGGCCTGGCGGCTGGAGGCCCCCGGGCCGGCCACCGAGGCCGGCCCTCTGGCGCGCATCGACGGCCCGCTCCCGTCGGCCGGGCCGGGCGAGGTGCTGATCTCCGTGCACGCCTGCGCCGTGTGCCGCACAGACCTGCAGTTGGCCGAGGGCGACCTGGCCGCCCGGCGGCTGCCGATCGTGCCCGGCCACCAGATCGTCGGCACCGTCGCCGGGCTCGGGCCCGGCGTGAGCCGCCACACCGTGGGCGACCGCGTCGGCGTCGCCTGGATCGCCGGCACCTGCGGGCACTGCCGCTTCTGCACCTCCGGCCGCGAGAACCTGTGCGAGGAGGCGGCCTTCACGGGCTGGGACCGCGACGGCGGCTACGCCACCCACGTCACGGCCCGGGCCGACTTCGTGCACCGCCTCCCCGACGGCTTCGACGACCTCGACGCCGCGCCCCTGCTGTGCGGCGGGGTGATCGGGTACCGCTCGCTGAAGGTCGCCGGCATGGGCCCCGAACGGGCCGGTGCCCGCCTCGGCCTCTACGGGTTCGGCGCCTCGGCCACCTGCGTGATCCAGGTGGCGGTGCACTGGGGCCTCGAGGTGCACGTCTGCACCCGCTCCGAGTCCGAGCAGCAGGCGGCGCTCGCCCTCGGGGCCACCTGGGCCGGAGGGTACGACGACCTGCCGCCTGTGCCCCTCGACGCCGCCATCACCTTCGCCCCTGCCGGCTCGGTGGTGGCCGCGGCCCTGAAGGCCCTCGACCGGGGAGGGGTGGTCGCGGTGAACGCCATCCACCTCGACCGCCTGCCCGAGATGCCCTACGACGACCTGTGGTGGGAGCGGTCGATCCGCAGCGTCGCCAACGTCACCCGCGACGACGTGCGCGAGTTCCTCGACCTGGCGGCGTCGATCCCGGTGCGCACCCGCACCGAGGTGCTCCCCCTCGACGAGGTCCGCACCGCGCTGCGCCGTCTCGCCGCCGGCGACGTGGCCGGGTCGTTCGTGCTCCGCGTCGACTGAGCGCCAGGCACCCGACGAGGCCGTCGATCCCGTCGCCTGGAGTTCGACGAAGGTTCACCGGGGCATCACCGCAACGCCCGTTCGTTCGCACGCGGCGTCGCCACACTGGGGGCATCAGGGGCCGGAGCACCCGCCCGGGTGTCCCGCCCCGAGGAGTTGCCATGAACCGCACGCTCGCCCCTAGCCTCCACACGGTGTCCGACCCCCACGCCGTCGCGCTCCCCGACCATCCCGACCGCCGACTCGGCTTCCAGGGTGCGTTCAACTTCCGCGACCTGGGCGGCTACCGAGGCCGGGCCGGGCAGACGGTTCGCTGGCGCACGCTGTACCGGGCCGACGCCCTGCACCGCCTCCCCGACGACGAGCTCGACCAGCTGTCGCTGCTCGGCGTGCGCACGGTCCTCGACCTGCGCACCCAGTCGGAGCTCGACCACGGCCGCATCGAGGCCGAGCACCTCGGCATCACCCACCTGCACCTGCCGGTGCTCGGGGCCACGTGGAAGCCGGCCGAGCTCGATCCCGACGCCGACGCCGGCGAGGTCCTCGGCTCGCTCTACATCCAGATGCTCGACGTCGGCGCCCCTGCCCTGAGCGAGTCGCTCCGGGTGCTCGCCGACCCGGCCCAGGTGCCGGCGGTGTTCCACTGCGCGGCCGGCAAGGACCGCACCGGCGTGCTGGCGGCGATCGTGCTGTCACTGCTGGGGGTCGACGAGGAGACCATCGTCGGCGACTACGCCCTCACCGCCGCCGCCATGGCCGAACTGGTCGAGCGGCTGAAGCAGGACCGGCCCGAGGCCCTCACCGCCATGAACGACCAGCCGTCGGCGTACCTGGCCACCCCGCCCGAGGCCATGCGCCGGTTCCTCGACCACGTGAACGCCGAGCACGGCTCGATGGTCGGCTACGTGCGGGGCATCGGCGTGGAGCTCGAGGTCGTCGAGGCCCTGCACGCCACCCTGCTGGCCTAGCCGGCGCCCGGCTCCAAGCCGGATGGCCAGCCAGAGATGGTTCGCCGGCTACTGACGCCGGCGGTTCCAGATGATGATGGCCAGGACGGTGAGCAGGGCGGCCACCACCGCTGCCACCAGCTTCGACCGGCCCGCTGAAGCCACCACGCTCGACCCGACGAACAACTCGGCGTCGAGGTCGGGGATGCGCGGCGTGGTGTCGACGTAGATCTCCTCGCCACCGGCGTTGATGACGACCTCGTCGGCATCGGCACGGACCTCGATGGAGGCGTCGTCGGTGGAGACGATCACGTCGTCGCCACCCGCGGTGACCTCCACGTCGGCGGCCGCGGTGTGGATGACCGCGCCGCCGCCGTCGGTGATCTCGAGCTCGACGCCCTCGGGGAGGACGGGCTCGGTGGGGTGCGGCTCCAGCAGCGCGTCGACGGGCGCCGGCTGGTCGTCGTCAGCGGGCGACGGGCGGTGTCGGGATCGTTGCGGGTCGTACGACGGCATCGGGGTCTCCCGTGGAGATCGGGGCGGGGGCGGCTGGGGATGCCGCCGGGGTGGCGACGGCGGGAGCGGGCGCTGCGGCGGGCGTCGGTTCGGCGGCGGCGACCGGGGCCTGAGCCGGCTCGGGCTCGACGGCAGGGGCCGCCGCCGGCGGGGCCAGCTCGGGCACCACGGCGTCGAGGAGGGCGTCGAACTCGCCGGCGGCCTCGGCCGCACCGGCCCGGGCTCCGAGGGCGTGGATCGGCAGCGACTGGGCCGAGGCCTCGGCCACCGCGGCCCGCAGGTGCACCGGGGCCATGACCTGGTCGCCGTAGTCGTCGACGAGCTGGCCGTGCCAGTACTTGGCGTCGCGGGTGCGGCCCAGGCGGTTGACGGCGATGCCGGCGATGGCGGGGCGGCCGTCGCGGCGGGCGGCGATGCGGGTGATGGTGCGCTGGATCTGGGCGACGCCGTCGGAGGCCCACGCACCCGGCTCGGTGACGATCAGCGCCCGGTCGGCGGCGAAGAGGCCGTTGATGGTGAGCAGTCCGAGCGAGGGCGGGCAGTCGATGACCACGAGGTCGTAGCCGTGGCCCTCGAGCGCGATCTGCAGACGGTCCTGGGCGCCGATGGGGTCGTTGGCGAGCTGCGGCTCGCGGGCGGCGAGGCCCGGCGTGCTGGCGACCACGGAGGGGGCGACGGCACCGGGAGCGGCGCCGTGGTCCATCGGCCAGGCAGACGTGACCGCCAGGCGAGCGGCCGAGCCGGGGTCGTCGAAGGCGAGGGCCGTGTCGACCGTGGTCGGCGCGTCCCAGACACCCAGGCCGCTCGTGGCGTTGGCCTGCGGGTCGAGGTCGACGACGAGCACGCGGAGGCCGCGATGCGAGGCAGAGGCGGCCAGGCCCAGTGCCACGGTCGTCTTGCCCACGCCACCCTTCTGGTTCACCACCGCGACGATCGGCATGGGCCCACGGTAGTTCAGGCCCTCCCGTCCGCCGCAGACCCTCCCGGCCGGGACCAAGGGCGGACAGGGGTCACAGCCCGGGGAATATCCGGGCCTGAACCGACGCTGACTGGCGCCATGAGCGCAACCGTCGGCCAGCCCGCCCCCGAGTTCACCCTGCCCGACCAGGACGGCGGCGCCGTGAGCCTGTCGTCGCTGAAGGGTGGCTGGGTGGTCGTGTACTTCTACCCGAAGGACGACACGCCGGGTTGCACGGCCGAGTCGTGCTCGTTCCGCGACAGCTTCGAGGAGTTCAGCGACGCCGGGGCCAAGGTCGTGGGCATCAGCTCCGACTCCGTCGAGTCGCACAAGGCCTTCGCCACCAAGCACAACCTGCCCTTCACGCTGCTCGCCGACACCGACGGCAGCGTCCGCAAGGCGTTCGGCGTGACCAAGACCCTCGGCCTGATCCCCGGCCGGGTCACCTACGTCATCGACCCCGAGGGCGTGGTGCGCCACAAGTTCTCGTCGCAGTTCAAGCCCAAGTCCCACATCGACGAGGCCCTCGACGTCATCAAGGCCGGCTCCACCGCCTGATCCCCTTCTCCTCTGTGGCTCACGTGGTCAGGCATGACCTGACCGGGTGAGCCACGGAGCGCAGTGGCAGGTTTCGCCTTCGTGAACAGTCGGTGCCGGGTCGCCGACGTCACGCCCAACCCCCGTTCCCGGAGCGACCGGGGCGCGTTAGGTTCGCCGTCATGAAGGCTGTCCAGACGTTCACCGTGGTGTCCGACCTCCCTCCGGAGCTCGAGCCCCTTCGCGCTGTGGCCATGAACCTCGGGTGGGCCGACGATGTAAGGGCCCAGGACCTGTTCCGCCGACTCGACCCGGAAGGCCTGGAGTTCGAGACCCGCGACCCCGCGCTGATCCTGGCCACCGAGTCGCGGGAGAAGCTCGAGAAGCTCGCCGCCGACACCGCCTTCACCAGCCTGGCCACCGTGGTGCACGCCGAGCTCGAGAAGAGCCTCTCGGCGCCCCGGTGGTTCCAGGGCCGCACGGACTCGCCACTGCGAGAGGTCGCCTACTTCTCCCCCGAGTTCGGCATCTCCGCCGCCCTCCCCCAGTACTCCGGCGGCCTCGGCGTGCTCGCCGGCGACCATCTCAAGGCGGCCGACGACCTCGGCCTCCCGCTCGTCGCCATCGGCCTCTTCTACCGCCACGGCTACTTCCGCCAGGAGCTCGACCACCAGGGCTGGCAGGTCGAGCGCTTCCCCCGCCTCGACCCGCGGGCCATGGCCCTCGAGCCGGTCGAGGGCGTGACCGTCACCGTCGAGCTCGCCGGTGTGCCGGTGCACGCCCGCCTGTGGCTGGCCAAGGTCGGCCGCATCGAGCTGTACCTGCTCGACACCGACATCGACGACAACGACGACATCAACCGTCTCACCTGCGATCGCCTCTACGGCGGTGGCGTCGAGGAGCGCATCCGGCAGGAGATCGTGCTCGGCATCGGTGGCGTGCGGGCGCTGCGGGCCCTCGGCAAGCAGCCCCAGGTCTTCCACATGAACGAGGGCCACGCCGGCTTCATGGCCCTCGAGCGCATCCGGGTGCTGATGCACGAGAACGGCCTCTCGTTCGCCGAGGCCCGCGCCGCGGTGCGGCCCGGCTCGATCTTCACCACCCACACGCCGGTGCCGGCCGGCATCGACCGCTTCCCCCGGGCGCTCGTCGAGAAGTACTTCGGCAACTGGTGCCGCGACGTCGGCCTCACCGTCGACGACCTCATGGCCCTCGGCCACGAGCCCGCCACGCCGGAGGGCGAGGTCTTCAACATGGCGGCCATGGGCTTGCGCCTGGCCGGCCGGGCCAACGGCGTGGCCGCGCTGCACGGCGTGGTGAGCCGGGAGATGTTCAACGGGCTGTGGCCCGACGTCCCGGTCGACGAGGTGCCGATCACCTCGGTCACCAACGGCGTGCACGCCCACACCTGGACCTCGCCGGAGATGGCCGCCCTCTTCACGAAGACCCTCGGCGACGACTGGCCCGAGGCCCCGCCCGAGGCATGGCGCGAGCTCGACACCGTGAGCGAGAAGGAGATCCACCGCCTCCGTCGCCTCGGGAAGCAGCGGCTGGTCACCTACGCCCGCCACAAGGTCCGCCAGGCCCAGCTGAACCGGGGCAAGACCACCTCCCAGGTCTCGTGGGCCGACGAGGTGCTCGACCCCGACATCCTCACCATCGGCTTCGCCCGACGCTTCGCCACCTACAAGCGGGCCACGCTCATGTTCCGCGACGTGGAGCGGTTGAAGAAGCTGCTCCTCGACGCCGACCGGCCCGTGCAGTTGATCTTCGCCGGCAAGGCCCACCCCGCCGACGAGCCCGGCCACCACCTCCTCCAGGAGGTCGCCAAGCTGGCCTCCGACCTCGACATCCGCCATCGCCTGGTGCTGCTCGAGGACTACGACATCTCCGTCGCCAAGATGCTCGTGCAGGGCTGCGACGTCTGGCTCAACACGCCGCTGCGCCCCAACGAGGCGTGCGGCACCTCGGGCATGAAGGTCGTGTTCAACGGCGGCCTCAACTGCTCGATCCTCGACGGCTGGTGGGACGAGATGTACGACCCCGAGGTCGGCTGGGCGATCCCCTCGGCCGAGACCGGCGACGACATCGAGCTGCGCAACGACCTCGAGTCCCAGAGCGTCTACAGCATCATCGAGCGCCAGATCGTGCCGCTCTACTACCGCCACGACGCCGACGGGCTGCCCGTCGAGTGGCTGCGCCGGGTGAAGCGCTCGCTCGTGAAGCTCGGCCCGCAGGTGGAGTCCACCCGCATGCTGCGCGAGTACGTCGAGCGCCTCTACGAGCCGGCCGCCATGCACGACGCCCGCATGACCCGCGACGACTTCGAGCCCACCCGCTCGCTCGTGCGGTGGGCCCGCCACCTCGACCGCTCGTGGCCGTCGGTGTCGGTCGCGGCGACCAGCGTCGAGGAGCAGCCGGGGAGCCCGGGCGACTTCGCCCTCGGCGCCCAGGTGCTGCTCGGCGACCTCGACCCGTCCGACGTCGAGGTCCAGGCCATCTACGGCGAGGTCGACCTCGACAACGACCTGCTGGCCCCCACCACCGCGGCCATGGAGCTCGTCGGCGACGGCGACCACCCGGGCTGGCGGCGCTACCGCCTCGACATCGAGGTGCCCAAGGCGGGCAACTTCGGCGCCACCGTGCGCATCGTCCCCCGCCACGACGACGTCGAGAGCTACGTGCAGATCGGCCACGTGGCCTGGGCGCCCCACCCCGGCGGCATCGCCTGACCCACCCTCGGACGCCCACTGAACCCGGGGGTCACCCTCCCACTACGGGATGCCGAGGTCCTTGTGGGTCTGGACCGACAGGCGCCACTCGGGATGGGCCAGGCAGTAGGCCACCGCCGCGGCGGTGTTGGCGGCGCGGTCGGGGCCGTCCATGGGCTGGAGCGAGCGCACGCCGGCGGGGAAGTCGACCCATCGCTCGGGCTGGGCCTCGGGCTCGGCCTGGGGGAACACCAGCTTCAGCTCGTCGGCCCGGTCGAGCACGACCTCGGCGCCCGGCCTTGGGGCTGAGGCACACCCAGTCGACCCCTGCCGGCACGGGTCGGGTGCCGTTGGTCTCGATGGCGATCTCGAGGTCGGCGGCGTGCAGCGCGTCGACGAGCTCGTCGTCGAGCTGCAGCGTCGGCTCTCCGCCGGTGCACACCACGAAGCCCCGGCCGGTGCCGGGCCAGAACGACCGCACGTGGGCGGCCAGCGCGTCGGCACCTCGGAAGGTGCCGCCGCCGGGGCCGTCGGTGCCGACGAAGTCGGTGTCGCAGAACCGGCACACCGAGGTGGCCCGGTGCTCCTCGCGCCCGGTCCAGAGGTTGCACCCGGTGAAGCGGCAGAACACGGCGGGGCGACCGGCATGGGCGCCCTCGCCCTGCAGGGTGAGGAACACCTCCTTCACCAGGTAGGTCGACACGGCGCCGCGCTCCCCTGTCAGCCCGCGGTGTAGCGGGTCGGGTCGGGCAGGCCGGCGTCGGCGAAGCCCTTGGCCCGCAGCAGGCAGGCGTCGCAGTGGCCGCAGGCCCCGCCGTCGGTGCCGGGGTCGTAGCAGGTCGAGGTGACGCCGTAGTCGACGCCGAGGGCGACGCCCCGCCGGATGATGTCGGCCTTGGTGAGGTCGATCAGCGGCGTGTGGATCGTGAGCCGCCGGCCCTCGACCCCGGCGCGGGTGGCGAGGTTGGCCATCTCCTCGAAGGCGGCGACGAACTCGGGCCGGCAGTCGGGGTAGCCGGAGTAGTCGACGGCGTTGACGCCGATGAACACGTCGTTGGCCCCGCGGACCTCGGCCACCGCCAGGGCGAAGCTGAGGAAGATCGTGTTGCGGGCGGGCACGTAGGTGATGGGGATCTCGCCGCCGGCGGCCTCGTCGGCGATCTCGGCGACGTCGTCGTGCTTGGGGACCTCGAGGTCGCCGTCGACGAGGGCCGAGCCCCCGAAGGCGGCGAGGTCGATGTCGGCGATCAGGTGCTCGACGCCGGCGGCCTCGGCCACCCGACGGGCGCAGTCGAGCTCGACCGTGTGGCGCTGGCCGTACCGGAAGCTGAGGGCCACCGGGGTGAACCCGTCGGCCTGGGCGATGGCCAGGCAGGTGGTGGAGTCGAGGCCGCCGGAGAGCAGCACGACGGCCGGCCGGCCGGCCTGGTCGAGGGTGGGGTCAGCGCTCACAGCACACCTTCCCACAGGGCCCGCTCGTCGCCGAAGGGGTCGTCGACGACCTCCCGCTCGACGTCGAAGCGCAGCACCGGGCGACGCTCCGGCTCCCACGCCGGCCAGGCCGGGATGCCGTCGTGGCCGGGGTCGCCGGTGCGGGCGAACGCCAGCCACGAGTCCTGCATGGCCTCCGACAGCGACCACAGGTCGGGCCCGGCCGGGCCCCCGAAGAACAGCTCGGCCCCGGCGTTGCCCAGCGCGGCGAACACGAAGGGGATCTCCAGCGCGTGGCACGAGCCGGCCACGCCGCCGAAGGCCGGGGTCTTCCAGGTGAAGTGGTACTGGTAGGTCGCGCTGGCGGCCCCGCCCGCGGCCCGGGCCTCGATCAGCCGGATCGCCGGGATGCGGAAGGTGGCGTCGGTGAGCACTGCGCTCCACAGGTCGTCAGGCGTGGCCTCGGGCCGGTTGGCGGCGTAGGTGTCGTGGATCAGGTGGCCCTCGCCGAAGACCTTGTCGAGGCGCCCGAGCAGCTCCGGGTGGTCGAGGCCGCCGGGGCTCATGAGCCGGAACAGGTTCCACTCGTCGAGGTTGGTGCCGGTGAGCAGCGGCACGTCGGCGCCATGGCCGGAGCGCACGGCCTCGAGTGGATCGACGGGCAGCCACTCGCCGTCGACGACGGGCTGGAACGGCATGGCCAGGGCGATGCCGGTGGGCCCGGAGATGCGGCCGGGGTCGTTGAAGAGCTCGCCGGTGACCTTGGCGGTGGCGTCGAGCAGCGCCTCCGGGGTGGCGGCGAGCAGGCCGTCGAGGTCGGTGACGCTGAGCCGGCTCATGATCGACGAGGTGATCTCGGAGGCGACCTTCGGGCTGAAGGTGTTGGACGCGGCGCCGCTCTGGGCGACGGCCTTGTGGAACAGGCCGCGGGCGGCGGGGAGGGCGAGCAGCGTCGCCACGCTCATGGCGCCGGCGGACTCGCCGAACACGGTGACGTTGTCGGGGTCGCCACCGAAGGCGGCGATGTTGTCGTGCACCCAGCGCAGGGCGGCCGCCTGGTCGAGGAGGCCGTTGACGCCGCTCGACGCCCGCCCGGGGTCGAGGTCGCCGAGCCACAGGAAACCGAGGGCACCGAGGCGGTAGTTGATCGACACCACCACGACGTCGCCCCGGGTGACGAGGCGGGTGCCGTCGTACCACGGCACCGACCCGGAGCCGTTGACGAACCCACCACCGTGGATCCAGACCATCACCGGTCGGGCCGCGTCGTCGCACGCCGGGGTGGTGACGTTGAGGAAGAGGCAGTCCTCGGAGGTCTCGCGCTCGCCGTCGCCGAGGAGCTGGGCGGTGCCGCCCATCGACTGCCACGACACCGGGCCGAACTCGGCGGCGGAGCGCACGCCCTCCCACGGGAGGGGCGGTTCCGGCGGCCGGAAGCGCAGCTCGCCGACCGGCGGCGCGGCGTACGGGATGCCGCGGAACTGCCAGGCGCCGTGGCGCTCGATGCCCTCCAGCTGACCCTGGGCGGTGGTGACGATCATCGGTTCCTCCATGCCCGAGACGGCGGGCCCGGTCACGCTATCGCCGGCCCGAGCGCGCATTCGGGCCGGGTCGGGGATAGCAAAGGGGTGATGGACACCTCCGGAGCAGCCCCCCACGACGGTGAGGGCGCGTCTCCGACCGGCGCCCGACCGGTCCTCGTCCTCGGCGCCACCGGCTACATCGGACGCCGTCTGGTGAGCGAGCTGGTGGCGGGCGGTCACCGGGTGCGGGCCCTCGTGCGCACCCCGGCGAAGCTCGACGCCGAGGAGTGGTCGGGTGCGGTCGAGGTCGTCCGGGGCGACGTGCTCGACCCGGCGTCGCTGGGGGCGGCCTTCGAGGGCGTCGGCACGGCGTACTACCTCGTCCACTCGATCGGCGGTGAGGGCGACTGGGAGGAGCGCGACCGCCGCGCCGCCGCCAACGTGCGCGACGCTGCGGCGGCGGCGGGGGCCCAACAGCTCGTCTACCTGGGCGGCCTCGGCGACGACGCCAACGCCCGGCTGTCACCCCACCTGAGCAGCCGCCACGAGGTCGGACAGGTGCTGGCCTCCGGCGCGGTGCCCTGCACCGAGCTGCGGGCGGCCGTCGTGATCGGCTCGGGCAGCGCGTCGTTCGAGATGCTGCGCCACCTCGTCGAGGTGCTCCCGATGATGGTGACGCCGACCTGGGTCGAGACCCGGTGCCAACCCATCGCCGTGCGCGACGTGCTCGCCTACCTCGTCGGCGTGCTGGGCGAGCCCCGGGCCTTCGGGCGGGTGCTCGAGATCGGCGGGGCCGACGTCCTGACCTACCGCCAGATGATGGACCAGTTCGCCGAGGTCGCCGGCCTGCGGAAGCGCATCATCGTCACCGTGCCCGTGCTCTCCCCGTCGCTGTCGTCGCGCTGGGTCGGGTTGGTCACGCCCCTGCCCGCCGATCTCGCCCGCCCGCTGATCGACAGCCTGGTGAACGAGGTCGTGGTGCACGACGACGCCATCCGCGAGATCGTCCCCCGGCAGCCGCTCAGCTACCGGGAGGCGGTCGAGGTCGCCCTCGAGCGGCTCATGGACCTCGACGTGTCCACCACGTGGGCCGACGCCGAGCTGCGGGGCCGGACCCCGGCCGATCCGCTGCCCGCCGACCCGGACTGGTCCGGCGGCACCGTGTTGAGCGACGTCCAGGTCGTCGAGAGCGACGTCGCTCCCGACGCGGTGTTCGCCTCGGTCCTGGGCATCGGCGGCGAGCGGGGCTGGCTCGCCGGCGACTGGCTGTGGCACATCCGAGGCGCGATGGACCGCCTCGTCGGCGGCGTCGGCCTGCGCCGCGGCCGGCGCCACCCCGACCGCCTGCGGGTCGGCGACCCCCTCGACTTCTGGCGGGTCGAGGCCCTCGAGCCCGGCCGTCTGCTGCGGCTGAGGGCCGAGATGCGCCTGCCCGGCGAGGCGTGGCTCGAGTGGACGGTCGAGCCCACCGATGGCGGCGGCTCACGCCTCGAGCAGCGGGCGCTCTTCCACCCCCGCGGCCTCTACGGCCGGGCCTACTGGCTGGCCGTCTCTCCGTTCCACCGGGTCATCTTCCGGCCCATGGCCCGCCGCCTCGTCGAGATCGCCGCCGCCGGCGGCCACTCCCCCGTCGCCACCGACTGACACCCGGCACTCTCGTTCTTGTCGCGCTTTCCTGTCGCCGGCGACAGGAAAGCGCGACAAGAACGGGTGACGGGAGTGGACCGAGCCCCGGGTCCGGGTCGTTCAGGCGCCGGGCGGGATGACCGGGGGCGGCGGGTTGTCGGCCACGGCCTTGGCGAGCGAGGCGTCGATGTCGGCCCGCCAGGTCTCGTAGATCACCTTGTCGTTGGCGTGGGTGAAGATGGCGAACTCGCCCGCCAGCACGGCATCGGCCACCAACGGGCCGACGGCCTCGGGGTCGCGCGGATCGAGCATCTCCGGCGGGAAGTAGACCCAGTCGGCTTCCTGGCCGGCGGGCACACCGGAGAAGCGGGCGCTGTCGCCGAGGTTCGTGGTGACGAGGCCGGGGCACAGCACCGACACGCCGAGCCCGTGCGGGTGGAGGCGGCGGGCCAGCGCCTCGCTCAGCCCGTAGGCCGCGAACTTCGAGGTGATGTAGGGCGCGGCGTCCCACGTGTAGGCCCAGATGCCGGCGACCGACGCGGTGTTGAGCACGTGGCCCTTCCCCCGCTCGAGCATCCCGGGCACGAACGCACGGATGCCCCGCACGATGCCGAGCACGTTGATCTGGAGGATCCACTCCCAGTCCTCCATGAGCACCCGCTCGGCCGGGCCGAGCACGGCCACGCCGGCGTTGTTGCACAGCAGGTCGACGTGGCCCCAGCGCTCGATGACCTGGTCGCGCAAGGCGTCGACGTCGGCGTCACGGGTGACGTCGCAGTGCACGGCGATGGCGTCGGTTCCGGACGCCTCGAGCTCGGCCAGGGTCGTTGCCAGGCGCTCGTCGTTCACGTCGGCGATGGCGACCTTCGCCCCTCGGCGGGCCGCTTCGAGGGCGATGCCGCGACCGATGCCGCTGGCGCCTCCCGTGATCACCACGACCGCGTCGTCGAACCCGTCCAGCATCGTCACGTCCCCCTTCGACCGCCGTCCCCTCGACGGCGAGCGGCAGAAGTGTTGCACCCCATCGCGCCCTGCCGCGGCGCCCGCCGTACCCTGTCGCCATGGCTGACGCACCCGTCCTCGGAACCCCGACCGCGATCAGCACCCACCGCGACGGCCGCTTCACCGTCGAGTTCACCTGGGAGCAGGGCCCCGACACGCTGTGGCTCAAGGCGGCCGGCGACCTCATGCGCCGCTCCGGGCGCGAGCAGATCGAGGCCGACACCGAGCGGCTCACCATCACCTTCTACCCGCAGGACGCCGACGACGCCTTCGACGACCTCACCGTGATGCTCACCGAGGCCGAGCGCTCGTACCGCAACGAGGTGGAGCAGCGCGACTCCGCCCTGCGCTACGTCCGCGAGACCCTGCAGAACCGGTTCGGCGCCGGCCCCGACCTGCCGCTGCACGAGGTCTGAGCGCGGGGTCGGCCTGAGCCGGCCTCAGCCTTCCTTCACCGCGGCGTACCAGACCCGTTCGGCGACCTCCACGATCGTGTCGCCCACCCGGGCCAGCCGGCGGTAGAGCTCGCGGCGGCCCATGACCTCACGCAGGTCCTCCTCGTCGATCAGTGCCGACATCGACGCCCGATAGACCCGCTCGACCCGACGCTGGGACTTCACCGCGGCGTCTGCGCAGTCGGTGGCCTCCCTGGGCACGGAGGCCGAGCGCGGGCCCGACTCCGCACCGGCGAGGCTGCGAAACGCGTCGAGCAGGTGGCCGGCCCCCTCCGCCAGGTGGTTCGCCATGTCGTGCTCGGGCCCGTTGGGCTCGATGCCCATGACCTCGGCCTCCCGCACGGCGTCCTTGGCCTGGTTCAGGGCGGCATCGAGCCGCTCCGAGAGCGAGTAGAGGTCCTCGGCGTCGAGCGGGGTGAGGAACGAGGTGCGCAGCGCCAGCCGCAGGAGGCGCTTGAACTCGTCGGCGCGGTGCTCGGCGTCTCGGACCGCGTCGGACGCGTCGGGGTCGCCGTCGCTCCACCGCACGAGCGCGTCCATGCCCTCGACGGTGACCTCGGCCTGCTGCACCAGCATGCCGAGCACGTCGGGCGTGTCGGGCAGGAACAAGCGGGAGAGCTTCACGGGCACCACCTCAGCACGGTCGCCGGACACCCGGCGAGGGGAACGGTCACGACCACAGCCTCCAGAGCGGGAGAAGAAGCGCACCGAGCACCGCGGTCGAGGGGATGGTGGTGAGCCACGAGATGCCGATGTGGCGCACCATCGACCAGCGCACGTGGCGCCCCCGACGACGACCGACACCGGCTCCGACGATCGAAGAGGCCAGCACCTCGGTGGTGCTCACCGGCGCACCCACGAGCGAGGAGGCCACCACGACCGCGGCCGAGCTTCCCTGCGAGACCAGGCCGTCGACCGGTCGGATCCGCACGATGCGCCGGCCGAGGGTGCGCACGATCGACCACCCCCCGAGCGCCGTGCCGAACGTGAGCGCTGCCGCCGCCGAGAGGGTGGCCCACATCGGGACGGCGAAGGTGTCCTGGTGGCCGGAGGCGACGAGCACCGCCACGATCGCCCCCATCGACTTCTGCGCGTCGTTGGCCCCGTGGCCGAACGCCAACGCCCCGGCCGAGATCCACTCCCCCAGCCCCACCGCCGGCTCCAGCCGTCGGGTGGCCCGTCGCAGGGCCGTCCGGGCCAGGCGGTCGGCGACCAGGCCGAGCACCAGGCCGAGGGCGACCGAGAAGACCAGGGCGAAGATCGCCCCGAGCACGCCCGACGGGCGCCAGTCCGAGACCCCACCCCAGTTCACGGCGTCGGGCCCGCCGGCGGCGAGGGCCGCACCCGTGAGCCCGCCGACGAGGGCCTGGCTGGCGCTGGCCGGGATGCCCCGCCACCAGCAGAACGCGCACCACACCACCGCGCCGGTGAGACCCGCGCCGACGACTGCGACGCCGTCCGGACCCTGCACGGTGACGATCCCGGCGATGAGCCCGGCGACCGCGGTGCCGAGGAACAACGGCCCGAGCAGGTTGCCGAGCACGGCGAGGCCGATGGCGGCGGCCGGACGGGCCACCCGGGTCACCACCGGGAGCGCGACCACTGCGGCGGCGTCGTTGACGCCGTTCATCACCGCGAAGGTGAGGGCCACGAGCACCCCCAGCACCACGCCGACGTTCACACAGCAGTTCTACCCCCGCACCGACCGCCCCGCCGCCGTGGGGGTCCCGCCTCGCCTCGGTCCGCCGCTCAGGATCCGAGGGCGGCCAGCTCGGCCCCCCCGTAGATCACCGCCAGCGCGGTGAGGAACAGGCCGAACAGGAGCTTCACCATGCGGTCGGTCGCACCCAGTGTGATCTTCGACCCGATCTGGGCCCCGGGCACGGCCCCGAGCGTCAGCACGAGCGCGAAGGTCCAGTTCACGTGGCCGAGCAGGGTGTGCGTGACGAGAGCCGGGATGGAGAAAATGGCGACCGCCACCAGGCTCGACGCCACCGCCACCTTCATGGGGATCTTCAGGACCTGGGTGAACGCCGGCATCATCACGACACCACCGCCGAGCCCGAGCAGACCGGCGAGTGCGCCCGCCCCGGCGCCGATGGCGAGCATCTGACCCATCGGGTACCGATGGGTGGCGGCGGCCTCGAGCACGGCCTGGTCCTCGTCGGGCGACGAGACGACCTCGACCTCGGCGTCGGGCCCCTCGGCCTCCACCACCGCGGCCATCCGTCCCGACCGGGCCTGGGCCAGGGTCGCGACGCCCGTGTAGAGAAGGATCCCCGCCGTCGCCAGCATGAGCAGGTGTGGGTTGATGTGGTCGGAGACGACCGCGCCACCGATGGCGAGGACGGTGCCCGCCACCCCGCACACGAGACCGATCCGCCAGTTCACCAGTCCGGCCTTGCTGTAGCGCCAGGTGCCGGAGATCGCGCCGGGGAGGATGGGCGGAACAGTAGAACCGATGGCCTCGAGCGGGGTCGCCCCCAGAACTCGGATGCCAGGCGTGGTGAGCACCGCGCCGCCGATGCCGAACATGCCAGAGAGGATGCCGGACGCCAGCCCGACACCGAAGACCCCCAACACCGTCCAGACCGACATGTCCACGCCGGGAGTCTGCGGGGTACCTGCGCCGGCCGTCAAAGACTCGGCCGCGGTTCGACGATCACCGTGAGCCAGACCCGATGTGGCGTCGTCGGGGTACCGCCGTAGGGTTCGACCCCGTGGCCCGCTCCCCCCGCTCCCGCCGACGAGCCGCGGTCGTGGTCTCGCTCGTCGGGGCCGCCGCCCTCGCCGCCGCCGTCCGCTCGCGGCGCTCGTCCACCGAGCGCGCACCCGACGACGGCCCCGTCCGCCACGGCCGCCGCACCGCCCGCAACGCCCGCCTGGCCCTGCTCGGCGCCCGCACCGGCGGCCGCTACGCCACGCACCGGGCCCGCAAGGTGTTCGCCGACGCCGGCCGCCGCCAGCAGCTCGACACGGAGTTCGAGCTGCGCACGGCCGAGCAGATCGCTGAGACGCTCGGGCACATGAAGGGTGCCCTGATGAAGGTCGGCCAGATGGCCAGCTACCTCGACCAGGGCCTGCCCGAGAACGTGCGTAGCGTGCTGGCCGAGCTCCAGCACAACGCCCCGCCGATGAGCGCCGAGCTGGCGGCCGGCGTGATCCGCCAGGAGCTCGGCGGCGAGCCCGACGAGGTCTTCGCCGAGTGGGACCCGACGCCCATCGCCTCGGCGTCGATCGGCCAGGTCCACCGGGCCATCACCAAGGACGGCCGGGCCGTTGCGGTGAAGGTGCAGTACCCGGGTGTCGCCGAGGCCGTCGCCGCCGACCTCGACAACGCCGGGCTGATCTTCGGCGGCCTCGGCCAGCTCTTCCCCGGGCTCGACCACAAGTCGCTCGTGGCCGAGCTGCGCGAACGCCTGGTGGAGGAGCTCGACTACACCGCCGAGGCCCGCCACCAGCAGGAGTTCCACCAGGCCTACGACGGCCATCCCACGATCCACGTGCCCGCGGTGGTGCCCGCCCTCTCCACCCGCCGGGTGCTCACCACGGAGCTCTCCGACGGCGTGCGGTGGGATGAGCTGCTCACCTGGCCCCAGGACGAGAAGGACCTCGCCGCCGAGACCCTCTACCGGTTCGCCTTCGGCAGCCTCTACCGACTGCGGGCCTTCAACGGCGACCCCCATCCGGGCAACTACCTGTTCCACCCCGGTGGCCGGGTCACGTTCCTCGACTTCGGCCTGGTCAAGCACTTCACCCAGGACGAGCTCGACGACTTCGGCGAGATGATCCAGCACATGGTGATCGAGCACGACCCGGCCGCCTTCCGCGGCACGGTCGAGCGCATCGGCCTGCTCCCGCCCGGGCTTCCCGTCACCGACGACGAGGTCGCCGACTACCTCGGCCACTTCTACGACTTCGTGCGCGTCGACGGGCCGTACACGATCACCCACGAGTACGCCGCCGAGACCGTGCGCCGCTTCTTCGACACGTCAGGCCCCTACGCCACGATGCAGAAGGCGGCCAACGTCCCCCAGAGCTTCGTGATCATCCAGCGCATCAACCTCGGGCTCTACGCCATCTTCGGCGAGCTCGAGGCCACCGGGAACTGGCGCCGCATCGCCGAGGAGCTGTGGCCCTTCGTCGACGGCCCGCCCTCCACCCCGATGGCCGAGCGCATCGACGAGTGGCGCCGCCGGCGGCGACCGGAGGCCACCGGCGCGAAGCTGTGAGGGTGACGACCGGCGACCACTCCCCCGCATCGACCGGGCCCCACCTCACCAGCGCCCACCAGCGCTGGGCCGACCGCGACGCCGCCGTCGTGTGGCACGGGTTCACCCAGATGTCCTGCTACGCCGAGAACCAGCCGGTGATCGTGGAGTCGGCCGACGGCCACGACCTCATCGACGTCGACGGCAACCGCTACCTCGACGCCATCTCGTCGCTGTGGGTCACCACCCTCGGCCACCGGGTGCCCGAGCTCGACCAGGCCGCCCGCGAGCAGCTCGACCGGGTCGCCCACACCACCCTGCTCGGCAACGGCAACCGGGCCACGATCGAGCTGGCCGAGGCGCTGGCGCCGCGGGTGCCGGTGCCCGAGCCCCACTTCCTGTTCGCCTCCGACGGCGCCGCCGCCGTCGAGCAGGCCCTCAAGATCGCCTTCCAGTACTGGACCAACCAGGGCATCACCGGCCGCACCCGCTACCTCGCCCTCGGCGGCGCCTATCACGGCGACACGATCGGCAGCATCTCGGTCGGGGCCGGTGGGTTCGGCACCGACGTCTTCGACCCGCTCCGCTTCCCGGTGCTGCGCGCCCCTGGCTACGACGACGAGGGCTGGGCCGACACCGCCTGTGCACTCATCGCCGTCCACGCCGACGAGCTGGCCGCCGTCGTGATCGAGCCGCTCGTGCAGGGTGCCGCCGGCATGTGGGTCACCGACCCCCAGTCGGTCGAGCGGGTGGGCGCCGCGTGCCACGAGCACGGTGTGCTGCTCATCGCCGACGAGGTCGCCACCGGCTTCGGCCGCACCGGCACGCTCTTCGCCTCCGAGCAGTGCCGGATCCGCCCGGACCTCATGACCATCGGCAAGGGGCTCACCGGCGGCTACCTCGCCATGGCCGCCACCGTGGCCAGCCGCCGGGTCTACGAGGCCTTCCTCGGCCCGGACCTGAGCGAGCTCACGCTCTACCACGGGCACTCGTTCTCGGGGAACGCCCTCGCCGCCGCGGTGGCCCATCGCCACCTCCAGCTCCTCGACGAGTGGGACGTCCTCGCCAACGTGCGGGAGCGGGCCACCCAGCTCGGCGTGCTGCTCGAGAAGTTCGCCGGCGAACGACCCGTCGTGGTGGGCGACATCCGCCGTCGCGGCCTGATGACCGGCGTCGAGCTCGACCCACCCACCGACGGCCTGCGCTGGGGCCGCCTCGTGTGCGCCGCGGCCGTGCGCCGGGGCGTGCTGCTGCGGCCGCTCGGCGACGTCATCGTCATCATGCCGCTGCTCACCTCCACCCCCGACGAGATCGAGCGCATCGTCGAGGTGCTCGGCGAGGCGGTCGACGAGGTGTGCGGGACGTGAGCCCCGACCGTGTCTGGGAGCGCTGGGTCGACGCCGAGGCCGACGGCATCCGTGCCGCCGGCCAGTGGCGCGAGCCCCGTTCGTTCGACGCTGCGGGCCCGAACGGGCGGCTCACGGCCACCGGCCAGGACGTCGTCTCGTTCGCCTCCAACGACTACCTCGGCCTCTCCCAGCACCCCGCGCTGAAGGCGGCGGCCATCGCCGCCGTCGAGCGCTGGGGCACGGGTGCCGGCGCCAGCCGCCACGTGGTGGGCTCCCGACCCGTGCACCACGACCTCGAGGCCGCCATCGCCGGCTGGCGGGGCACCGAGGCCGCCGCGGTGTTCCCCACGGGTTACGCCGCCAACCTCGGCGTGCTGGCCACCCTCGGGCGCCCCGGCGTTCGCATCCATTCCGACGAGCTGAACCACGCCTCGATCGTCGACGGCTGCCGCATGGCCCGCGCCAACGGCGCCGAGCTGCGGGTGCACCGCCACCTCGACCTCGACCAGCTCGCTGCCGGGCTGGCCGAGCCCGGCGCCGACCGCCAGGTCGTGGTGATGGACTCCGTGTTCTCGATGGACGGCGACGTCGCCCCTGTCGACGACCTGATGGAGCTGTGCGCCCGCTATGACGCCCTCCTGGTGCTCGACGAGGCCCACGCCGTGCTCCAGGCCGTCCCGCCCACGTCGGCCGATGGCGCGGTCGCGCTGCAGGTCGGCACCCTCTCCAAGACCCTCGGCGCCCTCGGCGGCTTCGTCGCCGGGCCCCGGTCCACGATCGAGCTGCTGGTCAACCGGGCCCGCACCCACATCTTCACCACCGCCCTGAGCCCCGCCGACGCGGCCGCCGCGCTCGCCGGGGTCGGCGTGCTGGTCTCACCCGAGGGCGACGCCCTGCGCGCCCGCCTCCGCGGCCACGTGGAGCGGGTCCGCCCCGGCCATCCCACCCCGGTGATCGCGGTCGTGATCGGCGAGGAGGCCGCCGCCATGGCCGCCTCGGCCGAGCTGCTCGAGCAGGGCCTGCTCGTCCCGGCCATCCGCCCGCCCACCGTCGCACCCGGCACGAGCCGCCTGCGCGTGGCGCTGTCGGCCGCCCACACCGACGCCCAGGTCGACACCCTCGCCCGGGCCCTCGACGCCCTCGGCCAGACCGTCGGAGGCCGGTCGTGAGCGGCGCTCGCCCCGAACTGCTGGTCACCGTGGTCGGCACCGGCACCGAGGTGGGCAAGACGTGGGTCTCCGCCCATCTGCTGCGCGACCTGCGGGCCGAGGGCCACACCGTCGCCGCTCGCAAGCCGGCCCAGTCGTTCGGCCCCGAGGACCGCACCACCGACGCCCACGTGCTCGGCGGCGCCACCGGCGAGGACCCCACCGACGTGTGCCCCCGCCACCGTTGGTACACCGTGCCCATGGCGCCGCCCATGGCCGCCGACGTGCTCGGCCGCCCGCCGTTCACCATCGCCGACCTGGTGCTGGAGACGGCGTGGCCGGTGCTCGGGCCCGAGATCGGCCTCGTCGAGACCGCCGGGGGCGTGCGCTCCCCCCAGGCCGCCGACGGCGACGCCATCACCCTCATCGAGGAGCTCCAGCCCGACGTGGTGCTGCTGGTCGCCGACGCGGGGCTCGGCACGATCAACAGCGTGCGCCTCAGCCTGGAGGCGCTCGACACGGGGGCCCACGTGGCCACCCCGCTGGTGATGCTCAACCGGTTCGACCCCGCCGACGACCTGCACCGGCGCAACCGAAGCTTCCTCACGGGGCTTCTCGACGTCGAGATCCTGTCGTCGATCCCGGCCCTCGTCGGCCGGCTACGACCCACCTGACCAGGGGTTACGCCCCTGGCCGAGGGGCCTAGGGCTGACGTCCGGCAGCCTGCTCGGCGGCGATGAAGGCCACGAACCCGTCGACGGTGCCCTCGTGCTCCTGCTCGAAGTAGACCCGCACCCAGGCGTCGATCTGGTCGTCGGTGAAGCCGTCGGCATGGAGACGATCACGGGACTCGTTGGCCAGGAGGCGGGCCCCCTCGATGTCGAGCTGGGGCAGCTCGGGCTGGCTGAGGCCGTCCTGCTCGGGGACGTCGGGCTGCACGGCATCGGTCATCGGGAGGCTCCTGGGTGAGACGACGCTCAATCATCGGCCCTCGGACGCCGATGAGACAAGCGTGGCCGACATCACCCACCCGATCCGCGACGACGACCACCTCGCCGCCCAGCTCGCCGCCCGTGAGGCCGCGTCCCGCCAGGACGCCGCCGTCCTGGCGCCACTGCGCAGCGAGGCAGCGGCCCGCGCCCTGGGCCTCCAGCTCCCCGGTCCGGCCCCGGCCGCGGCCCACGACGACCACGTCGTGGTGATCCCCGACCAGCCTGCGGCAATGCTCCCCCCGCCGCCCCCGCCGGCGCCGGTCGCCGAGCCCCTCGACCTGACGCCCGTCACGGTCGCCGCCGGGGGCGTGCCCTCCGACGATCGCGCCCCCGCCTCGCGCCCTCCCACCTCACCACCGCTCGCGTCGCCCTCCCCGGGCCCGTGGCCGATGCCGATGGCCGACAACGACACGCCGGCCGACGGACGCGGCCCGGCCGAGGATCGTCGCGTCGGCGTCCCCCCGCCCGGCGTCGTGGTCCCGACCGGTGGCCCGGCCCGGGTCACCACGGGCGTGCTCGCCGCGGCCGCCGCCCAGCGCCCGAAGCACGAGCAACCCGTCATGGAGCTGCGGCCGACCGTCCTGGCGACCGACATCGACCGCATCGGCGATCAGCTCGTCGTGATGAAGGACCGCCTCGAGCTCCGCGATCGTCACAACGGCCTGCGCCGCACGGTGGCCCTCGCCGACATCACCGACGTCCAGGTGCAGCGCCGCCTCACCAGCGCCGTGCTCGAGGTGAGCACCCGCAACGCCACCGGCATGGCGATCAAGGGCCTCCGCCCGGAGGCCGCCGAGGCCGCACGCGAGGCCATCCTGAAGCTGCGCCCGACCGAGGTTCCCGTGCTGGCCCAGCTCGACGAGCGGGCCCTCATGCGGGCGATCGTCGAGCTCCACCGGGCCGGCGTGCTCGACGACACCGAGCTGGCGGACAAGACCGCCCTCGTGGCCCGCTTGTCCGGGCGCTCACCGCGCGCCTGAGCGACGGCCCCCACCGACGAGCCACCGCCCGTCGGCTCCGGGCTCAGCGCGGGGTGTAGCCGATCAGGGCGATCAGCACGCCCAGCACCACGATCATGGCGGTGACGAGCCAGATCCACCGACGGCCGATCTCGGTGTCGACGGGATCGAGCGCCGCCATCTGATCGCGTGTGCGCTCGAGCTCGACGCGGAGCACCTCGGCCTCGGCCGCGAGGCGCTGGGACGACTCGGCGGTGCGCTCGAGACGCTCGCGGAGCTCGCTGGTGTCGCGCTCGTCGGCGTCACGCACCGACCGCTCGCCGTCGAGCTGGCGCTGGAGCTCGAGGTAGTCGTCGCGGAGGCCGGCCACGGCCGCGTACTGGGCCTGGAGCTCGGCCAACTGGCGCGAGACCGCCCGCGATCGGCCGGCCGCCGTGGAGGCGGCCTCCCGGGCCTCGGCCAGCTGGGCGCTGAGCGACTCCTGCTCGGCCTCGAGGCGCACCAGCTCCTCGAACAGGACCTCCGCCTCGGGCTGGCCCGACTCCCGCGCGGTCACCTGGAACGAGTCCCACCGCACGGCCTCGGCCAGCTCGGCGACCGTGTCGGCCTCCGGGGCGTCGATGGCCCGGAGGAGCTCCTCGGCCCACTTGTGGACGTTGAGGGCGTAGGCCCGGTCGAAGGGGTGGTCGGTGTCGGGGTGGGCCCAGTGGTTGCGCGCGGTGCGCAGGTCGGTGACGACCGGGCGCATCGACTCGGCCAGCACCGGGGAGAACGCCGGGCCCCACCAGCGGTTGATGACCTCGAGCTGGAAGTGGGGGTCGACCAGCGACACCAGCACGTCGCGGCGCTTCCCGAGCTTGGCGGCCGCCATGAGGATCCAGTCCTCGTCGGGGTCGAGCGCGGACATGCGGGCGTCGACGAACGGGGCCAGGCCCTCCGCCAACACCTCGAAGGCGGCGGCGACCTGGGGACGGAAGCTGGTGGACATGCGGGGGCAACCGTACCGGCGCCGGTGGGGGCGGACCGGGTCATCGGCCTGCGCCGGGAGGGAAACGGTCCTCCGACCCATCGCCCGGTCATCCGAGTGCGGTACGTTCAGTGCTGAATGGCCGGTCGCTCCGGCCCCGAGCGGTTCTCGAGGTGCCGTGCCCAACGAGACCATCACGCTGACCGAGGCTGCCGAGCGCCTGGGCGTCCACTACATGACCGCCTACCGGTACGTCCGGACCGGCCGACTGCCCGCGACCAAGGTCGGGTCCGAGTGGCGCGTCGAGACCTCGGACGTCGAGGCCATGCGCTCGGGCGAGGCCGGCGCAGCCGCCGTCGGCGGTCCCCCGGCCGGGGGGCCCGGCAACGGTCGCCGGCGCCGCACCGACTACCACCTCCGCCTCGAGGACCGCCTCCTCGCCGGCGACGAGGCCGGTTCGTGGTCGATCATCGAGAGCGCCCTCACCGCCGGGGTCGACCCCGAGAAGGTGTACCTCGACGTCCTGTCGCCCGCCATGGCCCGCATCGGCGACGACTGGGCCGCCGGACGGGTCTCCGTCGCCCAGGAGCACCGCGCCTCGGTGGTCATGCTCCGCCTCATCGGCCGACTCGGCCCGCGCTTCTCTCGCCGGGGCCGCAAGCGGGGCACGATCGTCGTGGGCGCCCCTCCCGGCGACCACCACGGTGTGCCGGTCGCGCTGGCCGCCGACCTGCTGCGCGGCGCCGGCTTCTCGGTGATCGACCTCGGCGCCGACAGCCCGGCGTCGTCCTTCGTCGATGCCGGCCAGACCGCCGACCGCCTCATCGGCATCGGCATCAGCGCCACCGGCGCCGACAACCACGAGGGCATCGCCGAGACCATCGAGGCCGTGCACCGCGAGCTCGGCTGCCCGGTCGTGCTGGGCGGCCAGGGCATCGCCGACGAGGCGACGGGCAAGGCGCTCGGGGCCGACGAGGTCACCGCCAGCGCCCCCGAGCTCATCGAGGTCTTCGGCCGCCTGGCGGCCACCCGGCTCCGGGCCTCCTGACGGTGGCCACCCGACCCGACCCCGTCCCCTTCGCCGGCGTGATCGACGGCGCCATGGAGCTCGTCGTGGCGCCGAGTTGGAGCCGGCTGGGGTACGCCGCCCGTCGCCGTCTCTACCGGTGGGACGACTCGCCACTCCCCCGACTCGACGACCGTGTCGTCGTGCTGACGGGGTTCACCTCCGGACTCGGCCTCGCTGCCGCCGACCGCCTCGCTGGTCTCGGCGCCCACCTCCACCTGGTGGGGCGCAGCCCCGACAAGGTGCGCGATGTCGCCGCCGGCATCCGCGGCGCCGGCGGGCAGGTCACCACGAGCGTCGCCGACCTCTCCGACCTCGACGACGTTCGCCGCCTCGCCGAGGAGGTGGAGTCCGCCCACGGCCGCGTCGACGTGCTGGTGCACAACGCCGGCGCGCTCACCCGCGACCGGTCCGTCTCGCCCCAGGGCATCGAGACCACCGTGGCCGCCCAGGTCGTGGGGCCGTTCCTGCTCACCACCCTCCTGCTCCCGCAGTTGGAGGCCGCCGAGGGCTCGGGCCGGGTGCTCACCATGGCGTCGGGCGGCATGTACGCCGAGCGGCTCGACGTCGACGACCTCGAGATGGGCCCCGCCGACTACGACGGCGTGCGGGCCTATGCCCGGGCCAAGCGCGCCCAGGTCGAGCTCACCGCCGAGTGGGCCCACCGTGGCCCCGCCGCGGTGGCGTTCCACGCCCTGCACCCCGGCTGGGCCGACACCCCCGGCGTGGTCGAGAGCCTCCCGAGGTTCCACGCCCTGACCCGGCCGATCCTGCGCACCCCCGACGAGGGCGCCGACACCCTGGTCTGGATGGCGGCCGCGCCCGCCGCCGATCTCGGGCCGAGCGGCGGGTTCTGGCTCGACCGCCGGCGCCGCAGCGCCACCAAGGTGCCGTGGACCCACACACCCCCCGGCGAACGGGCGAAGCTGTGGGCGTGGTGCGAGCAGCGCGCCACGGCTCCCACCGACGCCGGTGATCCGCCGACCGGCCCGGTCTCGTAGTTCCCGTGCAGCCACGCTACGGGAATGAATCAGCACTAAAGGCGTTCTGACCCAGGTACGCACCCCCCGTCCGGCGATCCCGTCGGCACCAAACAGGAGGCTCGATGCGGATCGCCATCGTCGGAACCGGGATCTCAGGGCTCGTCTGCGCCCACCTGCTCGACCCGGACCACGACGTGACCGTCTTCGAGGCGGGCTCCTGGGTGGGCGGCCACACCAACACCGTCGACGTCGAGGTCCCCGGCCCCGACGGCACCCCGCGCCACCACGCCGTCGACACCGGGTTCATCGTCTTCAACGACCGCAACTACCCGAACTTCATCAGGCTGCTCGAGCGCCTCGACGTGGCCAGCCAGCCGAGCGAGATGAGCTTCTCGGTGAGCAGCGAGCTCACCGGCATGGAGTACCGGGGCACCAACCTCAACACGCTCTACGCCCAGCGCTCCAACCTGCTGAAGCCGTCGTTCACCCGCATGCTGATCGACATCCTGCGCTTCAACCGCCGGGCCCGGAGGCTGGTGGCCGAGGGCGGCGACGACTCCGTGTCCCTCGCCGACTTCATCGAGCAGGGCGGCTACTCGCAGCGCTTCCGCGACGACTTCCTCGTACCGCTCGGCGCCTCGATCTGGTCGGCGGACCCCGAGACCTTCCTCGAGTTCCCCGCCGCCGCCTACTGCCGGTTCATGGACAACCACGGCCTGCTCGAGCTGGCGGGCATCTCCCAGTGGCGCACGGTCAAGGGCGGCTCGCAGCAGTACGTGAAGGCCCTCACCGCCCGCCTCTCGAAGCCGGTGCGGGTGAACTCGCCCGTCACCAAGGTCGTGCGCACCGTCGACGCCGACCGCCCGCTCGGCACCGCCGTCGAGGTCGTCACCGCCACCCACGGCCCCGAGACCTTCGACGCCGTCATCCTGGCCGGCCACTCCGACCAGAGCCTCGAGCTGCTCGGCGACCCGACCCCTGCCGAGCGCGACATCCTCGGCGCCATCCGCTACCAGCCGAACACCGCCACGCTGCACACCGACTCCCGCCTGCTCCCCCGCGAGCACCGCGCCCGGGCCAGCTGGAACTACCACCTCGGCGTCGGCTCCGGTCGAGAGGCCACACTGACGTACTGGATGAACAACCTCCAGCGCATCGAGTCCGACCACGACTTCCTCGTCACCCTCAACCGGGCCGACGAGATCGACCGCTCCACCGTGCTCGCCGAGTTCGAGTACGACCACCCGGTCTTCGACGGCCCGGCCCTGGCCGCCCAGCGCCGTCGCGGCGAGATCCAGGGCGACCGAGGCACCTTCTTCGCCGGCGCCTACTGGGGCTACGGCTTCCACGAGGACGGCGTGGTCTCGGCGCTCGACGTGTGCCGCCACTTCGGCACCGGGCTGTGACCGCAGGGGCCCTCTACGCCGGCGCCACGCGCCATCGCCGCCTCGCCCCGAAGCTGCACACCCTGCGCTCGTCGCTGTACCTCGTGCTGCTCGACCACGACGAGCTCGATCGACCCGACGGGCCCCTCCGCCGCGGCGGTGCCCTCGGCCCCGAGCCGTGGTGGCCGGTGCACTACCGGCGCTCCGACTACCTCGACGGCGACACCTCGACCGCACTCGGCACGTCGGTGCGCGACCTGGTCGAGGCCCGCACCGGACAGCGTCCCCTCGGCCCGGTGCGCACGCTCACCCAGGTGCGCACCGAGGGCTACGTCTTCAACCCGATCACCGTGCACTACTGCCTCGCCCCCGGCACCGAGCACGACGAGCGCCCGGCCCTCGACGTCGTGGTCCTCGAGGTCACCAGCACGCCGTGGCACGAGCGCCACTGCTACGTCGTCGACGCCCGGCCCGGTGCCGACACGACAGCTGCCCCCGGCCCGTTCGCCGTCGGCCACATCGACGAGCGCGGCCGCCTCCACGCCGAGATGCCGAAGGCGCTGCACGTCTCGCCGTTCATGCCCATGGAGCAGACCTACCGGCTCACGTGCACGACGCCCGGCCCCCGACTGTGGCTCCGGCTCGAGACCCTGCAGGACGGCCCCGATGGTGAGCCGACGAAGATCTTCGACGCCGACCTCGCCCTGCGCCGCGAGCCGCTGACCAGGGCATCCATGGCCCGACGGCTGCTCACCCATCCGTTCGCCACCTACAAGGTGTGGCTCGGGATCCACGCCCACGCCGTCGCGTTGGCCGCCAAGCGCGTACCGTTCTTCATGCACCCCGACCGCACCGGCGCCCGTCCTGTCATCACCGCCGGCCCCCGAGGGAAGGTGGACCGTCCATGACGCCGCGACACGACGACCCCATCGACCGGGCCGCCCGCCTGCTCGTCCTCGGGCTGGCCCGCCGGTTCGTGGTCGACCGCCTCGACATCGTCGAGCCCGACCGGACCCACCGCTTCGGCGACGAGGCCCCTGACGAGCTCGGCCGGCCCGCCCTCCGGGGCCGGATGATCGTGCGCGACCAGCGGGCATGGCGCCTGGTCGCCACCGGCGGCAGCGCCGGGCTCGGCCAGGCCTACTTCGAGGGCATGTGGGAGACCGACGACCTCACGTCGGTGCTGCGCATCCTCAGCCGGGCCACCCGCCGCACCGACCGCCAGCGCTCGTCGATCCAGCAGGTCACCGGGCCCGCCACCGACGCCGTGCGCCGCCTGCGCCGTCAGGACAAGCACCGCGACCGCACCAACATCCGGGCCCACTACGACCTCGGCAACGACTTCTTCGAGCACTTCCTCGACCCCACGATGATGTACTCGGCGGCGGTGTTCCCGACCTGGGACGCCCCGCTCGAGGACGCGTCCAAGGAGAAGCTCGACCGGCTGTGCCGCATGCTCGACCTGCGCCCCGACGAGCGGGTCGTGGAGATCGGCACCGGTTGGGGCGGCTTCGCCGTGCACGCGGCCCGCCACTACGGCGCCCGGGTCACCACCACCACCATCTCGGCCGAGCAGCACGCCTACGCCACCGAGCGGGTGGCCCGTGAGGGCCTCTCCGATCGCATCACCGTGCTGCACGACGACTACCGCGACCTCACCGGCACCTTCGACAAGCTCGCCTCGATCGAGATGATCGAGGCCGTCGACTGGCGCGAGCACGACACCTTCTTCGGCCACTGCCGCCGCCTGCTGCGCCCCGACGGCCTGATGGCGCTGCAGGCCATCGTGATCGAGCCCCAGCGCTACGAGCGGGCCAAGAACACCCAGGACTTCATCAAGGCCTTCATCTTCCCCGGCGGCTGCCTGCCGTCGATGGAGGCGATCGTCCGCTCGATCAGCCGGGTCACCGACCTCACCGTCACCAAGGTCGACGACTACGGCCTCCACTACGGCGAGACCCTGCGCCGCTGGCGGGCCAACCTCCACGACGACGAGGCCGCCCTCGACGCCATGGGCCTCGACGAGCGCTTCGTGCGGATGTGGGACTTCTACCTCTGCTACTGCGAGGCCGCCTTCGACGAGCGGGCGATCAGCGTGGTGCAGATGGCGATGGCCCGCCCCGCGTGGCGGCCCCACGAGGCCCCGGCGGTCACCGCCACCGACCGCGCCGGACGCTCCATCAACGTCGGCTGAGACCCGCTGGCCTGGGCCCTCAGCGAGGAGCGAGGGGCGGGCCGGGCGCGGGGGTGACGGCCGGGCGGCCGGCGAGCACGTTGGTGATGTTCTCGGCGCACAGCCGGACCATGGCGGCGCGGGCGGTGGTGTTCGCCGAGCCGAGGTGCGGGGCCATCACGACGTTGTCGAGGTCGGTGAGGCCGTCGGTGAGGGCGGGCTCGCGCTCGTAGCACGTCGAGGCCGGCCGCCGCGATGCGACCCTCCCGCAGGGCCTCGACCAGCGCCGCCTCGTCGATCAGCGCACCGCGACCGGTGTTCACGATCACGGCCGTGGGCTTCATCCGGGCGAGGGCGGCAGCGTCGATCATGTGGCGGCTGTCGTCGTTGAGCGGGGCGTGCAGCGAGACGACGTCGGCGGTGGCGAGGAGCTCGTCGAGGGTGACGTAGCGGGCGCCCAGCTCGGCCTCCACCGCGGAGAGAGCCGGTTGCGGTTGAAGTAGACGACCGGCATCGAGAAGCCCCGGCCCCGACGGGCGACGGCCCGGCCGATCGAGCCCATGCCCACGATGCCCAGGGTGCGGCCGGCCACAGGCTGGCCGATCAGCTGGTTGGGGCCCCAGCCGGTCCACTCCCCCGCCCGCACCAGGCGGTCGCCCTCACCGAGGCGGCGGGCGGCCGCGAGCAACAGGGCCCACGCGAGGTCGGCGGTGGCCTCGGTGAGCACGTCGGGCGTGGTCGTGACCTCGACGCCGCGGCCGCGGGCCTCGGCCACGTCGATGTTGTCGAAGCCGACGGCGTAGTTCGACACGACCTTCAGGTTCGGCGCGGCATCGAGCAGCTCCGCGTTCACGGGCTCGCTCAGCATGCACAGGAGGGCGTCGGCCTCGGCCACCGCGGCGAGCAGCTCGGCCCTCGACCAGGGGCGGTCGTCGGGGTTGGCCCGGACCTCGAGGCCCGCCTCGGCGAGCACGGCGACGCCGGGATCAGGAAGGGGACGGGTGACGACGACGACGGGAGCCATGGGCTCCGACGCTAGGACACCGGAGGAAGGGCGACGGCGTCCGCCGTGGCCGCCGGGGTGACGTCCACGGTGGTGCCCGTCGCTGGCGCCACCACCGTCTCTGGCGCCGCGGTGAAGGCAACCGAGGCACCGAACGCCGCCCGCCGCGAGGCCCGACGCAGGGCGGCGAGGATCGGGCGCCCGGCCACGAGGATGAAGGCGCCGGTGAACACGGCCCGGGGGATGTCGAAGCCGAGCGACGTCGCCAGGTGGAACGCCCAGAAGTGACGGAGGTTCTCGGCCAGGCCGGCACCCGGCACGAACGACAGCGCCGAGTCGCCGCCGGCCACGTAGGGCCAGAAGGACAGGTTGAGCAGGAGCCCGTAGGCGAGCGCGGCGACCACGCCGTAGGCGGCGAGCATCCAGACCTCGGCCCGGCCCCTCGCCGGCGGGAGGCAGCCGGCGAAGAAGCCCATCCAGGCCGCACCCAGCATCTGGAAGGGCAGCCACGGGCCGACCCCTCCGGTGAGCAGCGCCGACACGAACAGGGTGAGGGCGCCGAGCACGAACCCGAAGCCCCGGCCCAGGACCCGGCCGGCGGGGATGAGCAGGAAGAACACCGGCTCGAACCCGGCCACGCCGCCGCTGGGCAGGCGCAGCGCGGCCCCGCACGCGGCGAGCACGCCGAGCACGGCGACGGACTTGGCGTCGAGGGCGCCCTCGGCGAGCTCGGCGAGCACGACGCAGAGCAGCAACGGGAGGAGCACGGCCAGCAGCCAGGGGGCATCGGCCGAGTGGGCCGTGCCGGCCGAGCCGGACGGGTCGGCGAGCAGCGGCCAGGCGAAGGCGACCACGCCGATGGCCGAGCAGGCGGCGAGCAGCAGCCACGACCGGGCGCGCAGCCGCATGGCCTGGGGCACGGCCCGGACCGCGGGGCCCGCGGCCGGGGCCGGGGCCGGGGTGGGGACGGGAGCGGTGGCGGTCACGAGGGGCTCCCGCTGCCGGCGAGCTGGTCGAGGGCGGCGGCGACCTCGCCCACCGTGAGCCACGGCTCGGGGGCGAGGACCTTGGCGACCTGCGGGGCGAACACCGGCGAGTGCACGACGACCTCGCGGGCGGGGCCGTCGGCCACGATCTCGCCCTCGGCCAGCACGATGGCCCGATCGGCGACCTCGGCCACGACCTCGACGTCGTGGGTGGCGAGCACCACGGCCCGGCCCTCGGCGGCGAGGTCGCCGAGGATGCGGACCAGGCGATGCTTCGCCGGGTAATCGAGCCCGCGGGTGGGCTCGTCGAGCAGCACCAGCGGCGGCTCGGCGGCCAGCACGACGGCCAGGGCGAGGGCGAGGCGCTGACCCTCGGAGAGGTCGCGGGGATGGGCGCGGGGGTCGATGCCCGGCACGAGCCGATCGAGCACGGCGCGGGTGGTGCCGGGGGCCAGGTCGGCGTCGCGGTCGCCGGCCGTGCACTCGGCGGCGACGGTGTCGTGGTAGAGCAGCAGGCCCGCGTCCTGGGGCACGAGGCCGGCGGATCGAACGACCTCACGGGCCGGCAGCGAGTGCGGCTCACGGCCGCCGACGAGCACCCGGCCTCGGCCGGGGACCTTCAGTCCGACCAGGTGCGAGAGCAGGGTCGACTTGCCGGCGCCGTTGCGGCCCATGAGGGCGACGACCTCTCCGGCCCGGAGCTCGACGTCGACGTCGCGCAGGGCGGCCACCGGCCCGTAGCTGGCGTGCAGCCCCTCGGCCCGGGCCACCACCTCACCCCTCCCCGCGTCGTTCTGGCCGACGTTGCGCACCACAGGCGGTGCAGAACGCATGCCAGAACGGGTGGCGACGGGGACGAGGGGGGCGAGGCGGGTGCGGAGGTCGGCGGCGGCCCGGCGGGCGTCGCGCACCGACAGCGGCAGCGGCGACCAGCCGGCGAGGCGGCCGAGCTCGACCACGGGCGGCACGACGGGGGCGCCGGCGAGGATCTCGGCCGGCTCGCCGCAGACCACGGGCTGGCCCGGGCCCCCGACGAGCACGACCCGGTCGGCGTACTGCACGACCCGCTCGAGGCGGTGCTCGGCCAGCAGCACGGTGATGCCGAGGTCGTGCACGAGGCGGGTGAGGGCGGCGAGGACCTCCTCGGCGGCTGCGGGGTCGAGGGCGGAGGTGGGCTCGTCGAGCACCAGCACCCGGGGCCCGGCGGTGAGCACCGAGCCGATGGCCACCCGCTGCTGCTGCCCACCCGAGAGGGCGCCGAGGGGGCGGTTGCGCAGCTCGTGCAGTCCGAGCAGGTCGAGGACGTCCTCGACCCGGCGGCGCATGATGTCGGGGGCGACGCCGAGGTTCTCCATCACGTGGGCGAGCTCGTCCTCGACCACGTCGGTGACGAACCCGGCGGCGGGGTCCTGCCCCACCAGGCCCACGACGTCGGCGAGCTCACGGGGCGGCACCTCGTCGGTGCTGCGCCCGTCGACCCACACCCGGCCCTGCAGCGTGCCGCCGGAGAAGCGGGGCACCAGGCCGTTGACCGCCCGCAGCAGCGTGGACTTGCCCGAGCCGGTGGTGCCGACGACGAGGCACAGCTCGCCCTCGGGCACGACGAAGTCGACGTCGACGAGGGTGGGCACCTCGGCGTCGGGATAGGTGAAGGTGACGTGCTCGAAGCGGATCACGCGGCCACCTCCAGCGCCCGGGCCGACGCCGCCGCCTCGGCCTCGACCGCCGACGGCACGGTGGCCAGCTCGGGGGGCTCGGGGGCCACCCACGCGGGCAGCACGGCGACGAGCACGCCGAGGGCCGCGGCGACGGGCAGCTCCGGGAACTCGAGCGGGTACACCGACGGGTCGAGGGTGTCACCGAGGCGACCCGACACCACCACGCCGACCACGGCGACGAGGCCGCACAGCGACACGACCCACTCGGCGAGCAGCCAGCGATCGGCCCGGTAGCGGGTGCGGTCGGAGCGGCGGCCACCCATCACCAGCGCGGCGGCGAGCGCGGCGCCACCGACGAGCAGGGTCGGGGCCCGCAGCACGAACGGCACGCTCGGGTCGAGCACGCCGTAGGCCCCGATGGCGACCAGGACCATCCCCCCGAGGGTGAGGGCGGCGGCGGTGCGGCGGATGGCGGCGGGCGCCTGGCCATGGCGGCCGTAGCCCCGCGAGTCCATCGATGCGGCCAGGGCGACGGCCCGCTCGAGTGCGCCCTCGAGCACCGGCAGCATCGAGCCCCGCCAGGCCGAGAGGCCCTTGGTGGGCCGGCCCCGGAGGCGACGGGCGTCGCGCACCCGGCGGGCGGTGATGGCCAGCTGCGGGGCGAACGTCAGCGCCACGGTGACGGCCACGCCCGCCTCGTAGAGGGCGTTCGGGAGCGCCCGCAGCATGCGGTAGGGGCTGCACAGGGTGTTGGCCGCGCCCACGCAGACGATGACGACGGCGAGGCGGAGGCCCTGGTAGAACGCGCCGACCAGCATCTCGACCGTGACCGGCCCACCGATGCTCACGCCGGCGGCCCAGCTCGGCAGCGTCACCGACGGGATGGTGAACAGCTCGGTGCCCGGCAGGCGGTTGCCGAACAGGATCGGGAAGACCATGCGGATGGCGATGACGAAGGCGCCCAACTTCAGATAGCCGGCGAACGACATGGCCCACGGTGCATCGCTGCGACGGCTGGCCACGACGAAGGCGACGACGCCGAGGATCAGCCCGAGCAGCAATGGGTTGGTGGTGCGCAGCGCCACGACGGCGAGTCCGGCGGCCCACAGCCACCACGCGCCCGGGTGCAGGAGGCGACGGGGCCGGACCGAGCGGACGGCGGAGCTCACGAGCGCCGGGCCCTCGTGCGGGTGACGGCGCCGAAGGCCGAGCGCCCCGACTGCGGCCACGCGCCACGGCGAGGCCGACCCAGCGACCGGTGTCGACGAGCTGCTGGCCGGCTCGGCGGCCAGCTCCTCGGCCTGGGTGGACGCGTCGGTGGAGCCGACGCGTCGACCGCGTGGTCGTCGAGGTGTCGAGGGCACCGGCGCCCTCGGCGGGGACGGTCGTCGGCGCTCGGATCGGCGGTGCCGCGCGGCCGGATCGGGGGCCGCAACCGGCCCGGGCACCGGCCCCGCGGCCGCGCCCCCGCCCGACCCCGCCGGCCGGCGGCGCCGCCGGGGGGCCGGCGCGGCGGCGGTGGGGGCGGGCGTGAGCGGCGGGAACAGCGACCTGCTCGGGCGCGATGCGCGGCGCCGGGGCGTCGCCCTCGGTGGAGCCGGTGGTGTAGCGCCAGCCCATGATCTCGCCGTCGACCATGCGACGGACGAACGGGTTGTCGTGACCGAACGACCACCTGCCGCCCGGAGCCGTTGAAGTAGGCCCAGAACGCGAAGCCGCCGCCGTTGTTCACCGGGCAGGCCGTCGCCGGGAAGCCGTCGAGGCCGCACAGCAGGCCGCTGCCGGCGTAGCGGGGCGAAGGCAGGCCGAGCTCGGAGGCCCGCTGGGCCAGGATCTTCGACCCCGAGGTGCCGGCCGCCACGACCAGGCACGTGGCCATCGGGCCCCGGGGCCCGGTCTCGCCGGGGTCGACCACCATCACCACCCGGATCTGACCGTCGGCGATCGGGCCGGCAGCACGAGCCGGCCGCGGCGGCCGGACCGGCGGACACCGACGAGCGCGCCCATGCCCCCGAGCAGGCCGAACAGCGCCACCACCAGGGAGAACACCGACGCCCGGAGCACCCGACGCCCGGCCACGGGCGCGCCACGGAGCGGCACGCTGGGGCGGTGGCGGGTGAGGGGCACGGAACCTCCGGTCGGGCGATCGAGCCCGGACCCCGCCCACGGGGAGCCCCCGTCGACCGACCGAGCTCCACCTCCCGCAGTCCGACGACGGGTCAAGGGCGGAGCATCCCCCCGGCGCAGGCATTCCGGCTCGTGACCGCCCTCGGACGGCCACCTACGGTTGCGGGTCAGCGCCGGACTTCGACCGGCTTCCCCCACGGCGGCAGGTTGCGTTGTGCCGCCCACCGAACCACAACCGGCCCCCACCGTCAACCACGCCAGCGGGGGGACGGCTCGCGGCGGAGGGGAAGCGAGGGTGACGTGTGGCGCCGGACCACCGGCCGCGCCCCCCACGCTCCTATCCTCGGAAGGGTGATGGACCTCTCGCTCGACCGCCTCACCGCCCCGGTCACGGTGCCGGCCTCCGCCCTCGGCGGCGCGGTGAGCGGCGCGGTCACCGGCGCGGTCGACACCGCCGTCACCGGCGTGCGCAACCAGATCGGCCGCGGCGTGCGCCAGATGGTCGCCGGCGACCGTCAGCCGGTCCGCGACCTCAGCCGCCCCGTCGACGGCGATCCCGGGCTGTTCGGCCCCGACAGCGTCACCTGGCGCATCCACGCCGACTCCTCGATGTTCGTCGGTGGCCTCCGGGCGCTCCTGCTCCAGCTGCTGCACCCCCTCGCCATGGCCGGCGTCGCCGACCACTCCGACTACCGCCGCCACCCCGACCGCCGTCTCGCCCGCACGGCCGTGTTCGTGGCCACCACCACCTACGGCACCACCGAGCAGGCCGACGCCGCCTTCGCCATGGTGCGCCGGGTCCACCAGGCGGTCGTGGGCACCGCGCCCGACGGCCGGCCCTACGCCGCCAACGACCCCCACCTCGTCGCCTGGGTGCACCACGCCGAGGTCGACAGCTTCCTGCGGGCCTACCAGCGCTACGGCTCGGCCCCGCTCTCCCCCACCGAGGCCGACCGCTACGTGGCCGAGATGGCCGTGGTCTGCGAGCGCCTCGGCGGCGAGCCCCCGGCCCGGTCGGTGGCCGAGCTGCGGTCGTACTTCAGCTCGGTGCGCCCCGAGCTGCAGGCCGGCTCGCAGGCCCACGAGGCCGCCCGCTGGCTGATGGTGCCGCCGCTGCCCATCGCCGCCCGGCCCGCCTACGCCGTCATCGCCCCGGCCGCCATCGGCCTGCTGCCCGGCTGGGCCCAGCGCGAGCTGTGGCTGCCGATCCTTCCCGGCGTCGACCCCCTGGTGGTGCAGCCCGCCGCCCGGGCCCTGCTGCGCACGTTGGCCTGGGCGGTCGAGGGCTCGTTCGCCAGCGACAGCGCCAGCGAGCCCGACGCGGCCTGACGCGGTCCGATACCCCGGGCACGGGGCCCGGACGGGTCAGCCGACGATGACGAGGCCGACGGCCACGACGAGGGCCACCAGGATCAGCGCGGCGACCGCCTCGATCGGGCGGAGCCACGCCGGGCGGCCGCGCCTCGACCTCGGGCATGCTCGTCGTCCCCTCGGATGGCGCCTCGGCCGGCGGGGCCAGGGCGAGCCACACGTCGAAGGCGGCATCGGCGGAGCTGGCCGCCGGAGAGGACGACCACCGGCTGGGCCGGCCCGGGAGGGGCGATGGACGGGGCGGGCGTGGGCGCGACACCGGAGGGAGCGGAGGCGGCGGTGGAGGCGGGGGGCGCTGACCGGCGGCTCGGCGGCCGAGGCGACCGGCGCCGCGGGCGCCCAGCCCTCGTCGGCGAAGAACCCCGATAGGCCGCTCGGCTGATCGACGACGACAGGCTCGGGGTCGCGGCCGGCTCGACCGCGGCGGCCACCACCGGCTCCGACGCCGCCGTCACCCCCGCACCGACCGAGGGCACGCCGTCGTCGTCGGGGAGCACCAGCACCAGCTCGTCGCCGGGGAGCACGACCAGGCCATCGGCCGAGGACATGACGGCATCGTCGCCGGGAAGGACCACGAGGCCTTCGTCGGGCAGCACGACGAGATCGTCGCCCGGCAGCACCACGAGGCCCTCGTCCGGGAGGATGACGACGTCGGCGGCGGAGCCGTGGGCCCGCTCGGCGGCCTCGGCCCGCTCGGTGAGGGCGGCGGCCAGCTCCTCACGGGCGGCGGCGATCAGCAGGCGGGCCTGGCGGTTGGCCTCGGCCATGCGGCCCTCGGCGTCGGCGACGCTCTGGCGGTCGGTGGCCTCGATCTCGGCCCGGCCCGCCTCGAGCAGCGAGGCGACGGTGCGGTCGACGAGGTCCTGGGCCCGGTCGACGAACGGCCGGGTGTCGGCGGCGGCCTCGGCCTCGCTGGCCCGGATGCGGCTGATGCGGCCCTCGAGCAGCTCGAGCTCGGCCCGCATGCGGCAGATGTCGAGGTGCATCGTGAGCAGCCGGGGGTCGGTCGATGCCGCCGGCACAGAGGCCAGCGCGAACGGGGTGGGCTCGTTCACGACGGGAGGGCCGCGGGCACGGTGGCGACCACCGGTGCGGGAACCGGCGCCGGCACGGCAGCCACGCCGGCGGTGGCGGTGGAGGCCCGCACCTCGGCCGCCACCTCGAGGATGGCGGTGGCTTCGGCGAGGGCCTTGGCCAGCAGCTCCGAGACCTGCAGCTCGGTGTCCTGACGGCGGTGCTCGACCCGCACGGCGGCCTCGGCGCGCTCACTGTCGAGCACGGCCTGGGCTTCGGTGACGGTGGCGGCGAACCGGGCGACGAGCACCTCGGGTGCCGGGCTGTGGTCCTCGAGGATCTGGAGCTGCTCCTCGGCCACGCCGAGGCGGGCCATGAGGTGCCGGTGGACGAGCTCGGTGCGCAGGTTGGCGTCGGCGCTCACCCGGTCGGACCACGGCGGCCCAGTGGGCAGCGTGGTCGAGCGCGTCGCGGGCGGCCTGCTCGTCGAGCATCTCCGGGGAGGTCATCGCACCCGAGCCTACGAAATCCGGAGCACGAAAAGCATGAGGGGATCGTGAACAGCAGCTGTTCACGCGCTGACCGTGGCCGCAGCGTCGGCCCACGGTGACCTCAGATGCCGTAGCCGCCGTCGACGTCGAGCATCTGGCCGCTGATGAAGTCGGCCCGGTCGGAGGCGAGGAAGCACACCGCCTCGGCGATGTCGACGGCGTCACCGAAGCGTCGCAGCGGGATGTTGCGGGTGGTGACCTCGAGGGCGGCCTCGTCGAGGTCGCCCGACGCCATGAGCCGCGCGGCCATCCCGTCGGTGAGCATGCCTGGGCCGACGCAGTTGGCCCGGACACCGAAGCGGCCCTCCTCGGCGGCGATGGCCCGCACGACCGCCTCGACCGCGCCCTTGGTGCCCGACGACAGGCCGTCGCGGACCGGGTAGCGGCGGGTGGCGGCGGTGGTGACGGCCACGATGCTGCCGCTCGCCTCGCGCAGGGCGGGGAGCGCGGGCTGGAGGACGTTGAAGAAGCCGACGGCCTCGCCCTCGATCTGGGCCCGGTAGGCGGCGGGCTCGACCCGGCTGAGGTGGATCTGGGGCACGTGGGGGCCGGCGGCGTGCACGAGCGTGTGCAGCCCGCCGAAGCGCTCGACGGTGCCCTGCACCACGGCGGCCGCCGCGGCCTCGTCGACGAGGTCGAGCGGCGTCGACCAGGTGTCGACGCCGAACGCCCGCAGCTCGGCCTCGAGGGCCTCGGCCGCGGCGCGCGTTGGCCCGGTAGGTGAACGCCACGGCGCTGCCCCGCTCGGCCAGCATCCGGCAGATCGCCGCGCCGATGCCACCGCTGCCGCCGGTGACCAGCGCCGCGCCGGTGCGGCCTCCGAAGTCGTCCACCACTGCTCCTGTCGTCGGTGCGCTCGAGTGTCTCGTCGTGCGTGTCTAGTCGGCCGGGCCGTCGGCGGCGATGTTGAACGCCACCTCGAGCAGCCCGGTCACGGTGCCGGCGCTGCTGCCGAGGTGCTGGCGGGCGAGGCCCACCGCGGTTCCCTCGGGCACCAGCACCCGCAGGCCCTGACGCACCACCGTGAGCACGAGCGGCGGCTCGAGCACGACGTGCTCCCCGTCGACCCCGACCCCCAGCTCGGGCTGGCCCGACCCGACGGTGAGCTCCGCGGTCGACCAGGGCCAGACGCCGCCGTGGCGCTCCGGGTGCCGGGCGGCGGCGAGCACGGTGATGGCCGCCAGGTCGGCGCCGTGGCTGATGTCGACGGCCACGACGCCGAGCTCGCCCCCGTCGAGGTGGAGACGGCGACCGAAGGCGCTGCCGGCCATCTCGTAGACGCCGTTGGAGACCTGGATGAGCGCCGCCGTCTCCCAGTGGCCCTGCTCGGGGACGTCGATCTGCAGGTCGAACCAGGGGCCGCCCTTCTCCACCAGCTCGGGCAGCAGCTTCAAGGTGGTCTCGAGCTTGGCGTCGCGGTACCCGGGCTGCTCGACGGCCGCCGCGTACGACGCCGAGCGAGACGTTGTTGAGGAACATGCGGCCGTTGACCGTGGCGTAGTCGACGCCGGTGCTCGTCACCCCGGACGAACGCGGCCAGGGCGAGGGTGGGGTCGCTCCGGTCGAGGCCGAGGTCGAGGGCGTAGTGGTTGCGGGTGCCGGCCGGGACCACGACGAACGGGAGGTCGTGGTCGACCGCGACCTGGGCGACCTGGGCGAGCGAGCCGTCGCCGCCCGCCATGCCGAGGGCGTCGGCACCCCGGCGCACCGCGGCGCGGGCCAGGTCGGCGGGGTCGTCGCCGTCCTGCATCACCACGACCTCGATGCCGTGCCGGCGGGCGACCTCCTCGAGCCCCGACGACCCGACCTTGCCCCCACCGGATGCCGGGTTGGCGATGACGACCCCGTGCCGGGTGCTCGGCCCGCGGGAGTGCACGGCCCACACGGCGTCACCGCTCGGAGGCGGCACCCGCAGCGCGTACCGGCCGCACAGGACCGCCACGACCAGGCAGACCAGGGCGGCGACCCCGGTGCCCCGCACCTCGCCGAGGGACGCGAAGCGGACCGCGGTGGCCGCCACCAGGACCCCCACGCCGACGAAGGTGGTGACCACCGCCATCAGCCGCATCGCGCCGGTGGAGGTGAGGGCGGCGAACCCGGCGAACAGCAGCAGCGCGGCGCCGGCGAGCAGCACCAGCAAGTAGCCGAGGTTGTCGAAGCCGAACCACACCAGCAGGACGAGGCCGGCCGCGCCCAGCACGAGCGCGGCCACGGCGGCGGTGCGCTGCAACGGCTTCTCGCCGACGTGTCGGTCGACGTACCGGACAGGATGGTGGTCGTCCACCGCCCGAGCGTAGGTCGATGGCTCGTGGGCCCCGTCGCCCGGCAGACTCCCCCCATGACCGAACCCCGTCCCGTGAGCCTGTGCTTCGTCTGCCTGGGGAACATCTGCCGCTCCCCCACCGCGGAGGGCGTGATGGCCGCCCTGGTGACCGAGGCCGGCCTCGACGGCCGCATCGTCGTCGACAGCGCGGGCACCGGGAGCTGGCACCGCGGCGAGCTGCCCGACGACCGGGCGAGGGCCGAGGCCGGACGACGGGGCGTCGAGCTCACCTCCCGGGCCGCCACGTTCATGCCCGGCGACGCCCTCGCCTACGACCTCGTGCTCGCCATGGACCGCTCGAACCTGGCCGACCTGCGCGACCGCACCGAGCCGGAGCTGCACCCGAGGCTGCGACTGCTCCGGAGTTCGATCCCGCCCTCGGCCCCGACGACCGTTGGGGCGGCGAGGTCCCCGACCCGTGGACCGGCGGCGACGACGGCTTCGTCGTCGTCTACGACCTCGTCGAGGCCGCCTGCCGCGGGCTGCTCGACCACGTGCGGGCCGAGCTCCTCGACGACGGCACGACCACCTGAGCCGGCGAGCGTCGACACCCTCCGCGACGCGGCCTCGACGTCGCCGCCACCAGCCTCGACGAGCTGCGCACCGCCGGCGTCGGCATCGCCATCGACGACTTCGGCACCGGCTTCTCGTCGCTGTCGTGGCTCGAGCGCCTGCCCCTCGACGTGCTCAAGATCGACCGGTCGTTCATCAACGGCCTCGGTTCCAGCCACGACGACACGATCATCGTCCGGTCGGTCATCGCCATGGCCCACAGCCTCGGTCTCGCCGCCCTGGCCGAGGGGGTCGAGACCCTCGAGCAGCTCGCCCACCTCCGAGAGCTCGGCTGCGACGAGTTCCAGGGGTTCCTCGCCGCCCGGCCGATGCCCTACGAGAGCGTGAACCCCGAGCAGTCCGCCCGCCTCGCGGCGTCGGGCGCCACCTTACCCACCTTACCCCAGGTGGCCGGCCGCCGCCCGGATCAGGGCTGCGCCGGGCACGAGGCGAGGGCCTCGGCGTAGCGCACGGCGAGGGCCAACTGGCCCCGGGGGACGGTGCACGGTGCTGGTGAGGATCGGCACCGTCACAAAACCGCTCAGCGAGCCCGCGGCGATCCCAATCTCCGTCCCCGTCCGCGCGTAGTTCCTCCGTCAGTATGGCCGTACCCGTGAAACCCAGCGTCCACCGTCACCGTCTGTGCTTGCTGGCGTTGGACAGCGTGGCCGTGAACTTGGCCTCGCCCCCATTCTCCGCAATGTTCGCGTCGTCCACGGCCAACGTCACCGTCGGCTTACTGTCGTTGTCCGTGATCGTGGTCGTGGCCTGCGTGCCGCTCTCCGTCCCGTCGTTTACGCCCGTAATGGCCACCACCACCGTCTCGTTGCCCACCTCGTACACCGTGTCGTGAACGGCCGTCACCGTCACAAAACCAGCTCAGCGAGCCCGCGGCGATCACGATCTCCGTCCCCGTCCGCGTGTAGTCGTCCGTCAGCGTGGCCGTACCCGTGAAGCCCAGCGTCACCGTCACCGCCTGCGTGCTGGCGTTGGACAGCGTGGCCGTGAACGTGGCCAAGCCCCCGTTCTCCGCAATGTTCGCGTCGTCCACGGCCAACGTCACCGTCGGCGGACTGTCGTCGTCCGTGATCGTGGTCGTGGCCTGCTGGGTGCCGCTTTCCGTCCCGTTCGTCACGCCCGTGATGTCCACCACCACCGTCTCGTCGCCCTCGTACACCGTGTCCTGACGGCCGTCACCGTCACAAATCCGCTCAGCGAGCCCGCGGCGATCTCAATCCACGCGCCGCTCCGCGTGTAGTCGGCCGTCAGCGTGGCCGTACCACCCGTGAAGCCCAGCTCCACCGTCACCGCCTGCGTGCTGGCGTTGGACAGCGTGGCCGTGAACTTGGCCGCGCCGCCGTTCTCCGCAATGGTCGCGGTGTCCACGGCCAACGTCACCGTCGGCGGACTGTCGTCGTCGGTGATCGTGGTCGTGGCCTGCTGCGTGCCACTTTCCGTCCCGTTCGTCACGCCCGTGATGTCCACCACCACCGTCTCGCTGCCCTCGAACACCGTGTCCTGAACGGCCGTCACCGTCACAAAACCGCTCAGCGAGCCCGCGGCGATCACAATCTGCGTGCCCGTCCGCGTGTAGTCGGCCGTCAGCGTGGCCGTACTAGCCGTGAAGCCCAGCTCCACCGTCACCGCCTGCGTGCTGGCGTTGGACAGCGTGGCCGTGAACGTGGCCCCGCCCCCGGCCTCCGCAATGTTCGCCGGATCCACGGCCAAGGTCACCGTCGGCGGACTGTCGTTGTCCGTGATCGTGGCCGTCACGTTGCTGATCGCCACCCCGTCATAGGACCCGCCTGAGGCCGAGTGCGTGATCGTGCTGCTGTGCGTCCCTTCGACTACCGCGTCGTCTGCCGCTGCCACCGTCACTGTCTGTGGCGTGCTCCAGTTTGCGTCGTAAATTCCTTCGTGATGGCCACGCCCGCACCCGCTCCCAGGTCCGTCTGCACGTCCGGCGTGACCGTGATCGTGACCGTTCCGGTGGGCGCCTCATTCAGCACCAGCGTGTACGTGTCCGTCGTCCCGCCTTCCGTCGCCGCGACCCCGTCTCCGGTGTCTACCGTCACCGCGGCATCGAGTACGCGGCGTTCTTCCAAGCAGGTGACGTGCAGCGCGGGGCGGACCGCAACAGGTTCCGGCGACGATTGGCTCGTCGGCGGCGGGATGCCGAGGGAGTCACGGAAAAAGTTCAGTAACCAGCGCATGCGGAATCTCCCGAATAGTTACCCGCGAATCTCGGAAACCGTCGCGGTGACGAGGCACAACTGTAATATTATCCGCAGCAAGGGCAAAAGGTGTCAACAAACTTGCCGCACTCGCTATAAGCCGACCGCCCATCGCCTCGGCGCTAACATCGCTGGTCGGCAGGATTGCGACGGTTGTGCGGGATGTTCGGCGCGAACCAGAGAATTGTAGCACTTGGACGAACGTTTGCATGGGTTAAGACGGAATTACGAATGATGACGGATTTCTCTGTCGAGTCGAGGGTCGTACAGTCGGCCCCGACGGCGGAACGAAGAGATATCTGCCGCTGGTGCGCGGCGGTTGAGTCTGTTTCCAGCGGCCAACGAGGCAGACGCCCCGGCAGGCTGCAAGTTCCGCCCCCAAGGTGACGCTCCGCAGGGAGAGTAGCCGCAACATGACAAGTACACCTACAGATGCGGTTCAGCGCCAGTCGCTCCGCAACGACGCTCCACAGCAACTCCGGCTCGCCGCCACGTGGGCCTGCGCCGCCGGTCTGTTGATCGCGCAGGCGGTGGCCCTGGCCAGCGAGGGCACGGAGACGAGCACCATCAAAATCATCGCCGTCCCGCCACCGGCCGAGGCATCCGACACCGGCGTTGCACCCACGACACCGAAACCGGAGGGCGAACCATCGGGCGTTGTTCCCACGGGCGAGGAACCCGCGAAGGGCACCGAAAGGAGCGACTTCAAAGTCGTCCCCGCTGAGTCACCTGCCCGGGCATCCGACAACCGTGTCGCACCGGCTGGGCCGAAACCTGAGGGCACGCAGTCGGTCCTCGCTCCCGTCCCGCGAGAAACCCGCAGAGAAGCCGCAGGCAAGCGAAGTCCCTGCGGTGCAAGACTTGCCCTACGACATGCAACCCATTGGCCGCCTCGGCGCCGATATCTCGACGCCTCGAGATATCCTAGAGCGGGGCGAGCACCCGGACAAGAACTACGACTACGCCGCCAAGCTGTTTGCGAATCGGGCGACGATTGATGCACGCGGGATGATCGGCTGGCAGCCGCTGTCCTACACGTCCTACGGGCCCGGGGCGGTCGTCTGTTTTCATCCGGCGTACTTTGCCCAGACGGGTGTGGAGCGGTACGGACTGATCGCACCGGTTTCAGCCAGTTTGGTCCGGAGCCCAGTTCTACGGCACGGCGATGGCGTTGCCCGCCCTGTGGATGATCCGGCGTCCGTGGGACCACACTTGCCGCGGTCCCGAGTGCCAGCCCGCCGGCATCGATGCCACCGCCGAATTCTTCCAGCCGACCGTGGTGTGCAGGGAAGGATCGGTCGACGCGGACGCACGAGACGCCGTAAGGCACTGCGGAAGTGGGACAAGGGAATGGGGACAAGGGAATAGACGAATGATCGCTGGCCATCGCCTGCCCCCTCACCTCCTCCTATTCCCTTGTCCCCATTCCCTTGTCCATTTCCTCGAAGCAGCACCTCACAGCGGCAGCGAGAAAGTTCTGCGCCAAATAGCGGAACAGGCGTTGCCACAGCGGTTGCGGGGTGACGACGACGCGCGCGGTGCCGCCCGTCCGCAGCAGCAGCGTGTCGGACGGATCGTCCAAGCGTGCGATGGCCTGGTAGCGGACGGCCTCGGCGTCCTGCCCCGTGCGGCTCAGGCGGGCCTCGTCCGCCGCCTCCTCACGATCTGGCTGGTCCGGCGCGTCTTCGTCCACTTTGGCGATTTCGGAAATCGTCCCCGCCAGCCAGCGGCCGGGCAATTGATTCGGCTGTAACCAGACGCGTTGACCCTGGCGGACGAACTCGACCTGCGTCTGGTCGATCGCCAGCACCGCTTGGACCCGCGCCGGATCGCCGATTTCGCAGAGCAGCGTGCCGGTCTCGAGCCAGCTGCCCACGTTGCGCTCGTCCAGCGGCGTTCCCGACCATGTGGGCAGTGTCTCGCGGGCGGGCTGATCCGTCACGGCAGGCGGGGGCAGCACGGCGCCGGAGATGGGAGCCGTCAGCGTCAGCCGCTGGATGTCTTGCGCACGTTCCTGCCAGCGCCGCTCCAGATCGGCCAACGACTGGCGCGTCGTGGGAATTTGCACCGCCGCGTCTGGCGACACCGCTTGTCGGGCCTCCAAGCTGGTCAGCCTGCGTGCCGCCTTCCTTCCGCTGCCCGGACAGGCGGGACAGTTCGCGCTCCAGTTCGAGATTTTTCAGTTGGGCCACCGTCTCGCCCGTGCGGACGGAAGTGCCCGGCGCGGCCGCCGACACCAACCGTCCGGGAACGGACACGTACACGCGCCGGACGCCCTCGGCCTCGGCGATCCAGGGCGCAGTCACGCGACACGGCCAGGGGATCGCCAGCAGGGCGGCGAAAGCGGCCAAGACCAGGCAAGTGGACCAGGCGAGCCGACCGCGGCGGACCCGGTGTCGAACCGTCGGATCGCGCAACAATCGCGTCAGATACACGGCGGGGGCCGAGACCAGACCGACGGCGACCGGCGCGGCGACGACGGCGGCCAAGATCTCCAGCCGTTTCGGTTCCAGGAAGTGATAGACGAAAAACAGGATCGCGCCCACCACGCACCAGCTGTACAGCGTCGAAGCCACGGCGTACGCGGCCAGCAACGGCCGGCGCCGCTCCGGCAAGTCGAGGGCCTCTTCCACGGGAATGCCCAGGAAGAAGGAAGCCAAGCCTTGCCGCACCAGGGCTCGCGATTGACCGCCCAGATTCGGCGCGTCCAGCAAGTCGGACAGCACGTAGTAGCCGTCGTAACGCAGCAGCGGATTCCCGTTGAACACCAGCGTGCTGACCGAACAGAGAACCATCACGTTCAAACACATCTGGTTCAGCCAGCCGGGCTGACTGAACCACCAGAGGAACGTGGCGGCCGCAGCCAGGACCAGTTCGACGCCCATGCCGGCCGCGGCCACGGCGATCCGCCGCCAGCGGCTGGGCCACGTCCAACTGTCCGACACGTCGCAATACAGGCAGGGCGTGAAGACCAGCAGCATCATGCCGATCTCGTGGCACTCGCCGCCAAAGTGCTTGCAGACCAACGCGTGCCCCAGTTCGTGCAGCACCTTGACGACCGCCAGCGTGGCGGCCAGCCAGAGTACGTTCTGCATCCGCAGAAAGGAACTCAATTCGGGCAGCCTGGCCAAGACGGCGTCGATCCGGATGGCGACCAAGGCGGCGGCCCCCAGGACCAGCAGCAGGCACAGGACCAGGAAGCCGCGCGAGAACATCCAGCGCACGCGAGGATAGAGCCAATTCAACACGCCCGTCGGATCGGCGCCCGGAAACGAATCGCCAGGACGTTGGTCAGCCGCTGAAACCACTCCCACCGTCTCTGCACCGTCCAGCGTTCCAGCAGCGTTTCGTGTTGACCCGCCGATTCGGCCAGCAGCAGCCCTTGGCGGTGCAGCCGTCCCAGGAACTGGTGCAGCTGCTGGCGGCTCAGCTGCTGGGGCGGAAACCGCTGGGCGAACTTGTCGCGGATTTCGTCCAAGCCGGTCCGTCCGTCGAGCCACTGCAGGATGGCGAATTCCTCCTCGCCCAGCCGCTGGTAGCGCAAGGCGACGGGGTCTTTCACCACCCAGGCCGGCCGCTCGCCGCCCGGCTGGGGAAAGACCTCCAAATCGGGCCGCATCCGCAGGGCTGCCCCGGCGGACCGTTTCTCGCGTAGGACGGCCCTTCCAGGGCCGTGGACGGCTTGGAAAGGCCGTCCTACATGATTCTGCTTCCCCGCGGGGCAATAACGGCGCCTGAGTCATGTCTTGGGCCTTCACCGCTGCGTCCATGTCGATGGACATCTCGGCCCGCATTCCCGGTTGCAGTTGCAGCCCAGGGTTGTCGATCTCGACCCAGATCCGAATCTGACGGTTGACAGGATCGATCTCCGGGTCCGCGAACGTGACGGTGCCGGAAAACCGGGTCTGGGGCTGTCCGGGCAGATCGACGGTCAGCGTGGCCTGGCGGCCGGTGAGCGTCCCGCGGACGCTGGCGGCATCCACGAACCCCTCCGCCCGCAGCCGGTCCAAGCGCACGATGCGAAACACCTTGTCGCCCGGCTGGACCCATTCGCCGCGATGCCGATAGCGTTTGGCGACCATGCCGGTCAGCGGGGCCACGATGCTGTGCCGTTGGGCGTGATGCGACGGCAATCTCGCATTCAGCCTGCTTGACGAGTTCCCGCAGTTTGGCGATTTCCTGTTTCTGCCGCGCCTGTTCCTGTTCCAGCGAGGTGCGCTGGACCTCGAAGTGGAGCCGGTCCAATTCCGACTGCGAGATGCTCTGCGACAGACGCTGCTTGGCTTCTTTCGCGCGGTTCAGTTCCGCGGCGGCATAGGTCGCCGCCTCGGCCGCCACGCGGACCTCGACTTCGCTGGCGGCCTCTTTCCGGGCCACGTCCAGCTCGGCTTGGGCCTTTTGCTGCAGCAATTGGGCCTGCCGGTCGTCGAGCCGCGCAGATTCCGCACCTTCCTGGACCAATTGCCCCTCGGCTGCGGAAATCGAGGCCAGCACTCCCAGCTCGCGCCGGCACTTCGGCCTCCTCGATCAAGCGGATCAAGACCGACTGGACGGGGACCGGCGCGGACCAGGCGTTAGAGCCAGTGCTGAGTGTGATTCCCAAGACCAGCAGTTGCCAGGGTAGCTGTCGCATGTTTCGTAAACTCCGTCCAGGCTGCAAAACAACTCATGCCCTCTTTCTGTTGCGCACGTCAAAACCACCACTGCGATCGTATCTTGTTCCACAGGTCCGAAAACCACACGTAGCCCAGCGACCGGCGGCCGCAGTGGATCTTGGCGATCACGCCCGCCCGGGGCGGAGCGGCAGCGACGGTTCGCGGGGAACATCGACCGTCACCAGCACCCTGGAACCCAGTTGCGGATCGCGCTCGGCCGACATCGCCACGCGGCGCAGTCGGCCGCGGTAGACGGTGCTGGCCTCGGTTTCCAGAAGAAACGAGACCTCCGTGGGGCCTTGCCGCGAGCCGCTGATGTCCAGCACCGGCTGCACGCGATCCTCCGGCAGCTGCAGTTCCAGCACCCAGGGCCCGGCCAAATCGGCGACTTCCAACAGCCGCTGCCCGCGGACCACGGGCCGGGCCCGCAGCCGGTTTTCGACCTGCCAGGTGACGACTTGCCCGCGAATGGGGCTGCGCACGGTCAGCTCGGTTTTCTGCTGCTGCAGGATGCCTTGCTGCTGCTGGAGGCTTTCCAGCCGGACGCGGAGTTCTTCCTGTTCGGCGGTCAGTTGGCCGTACCGGTCCGGCCGCTCCCGCTCCTCGACGCGCTGCTGCACGCGTTCGGCTTCCACCGCGGCCAGCCGCTGGCGCGCCGTTTCCATTTCCCCGTGCACGCGCTGCAGCTCGTAGTCCAGTTCCGGATTGCGCAGCACCGCCACCACCTGATCGGCGTCGACCTGCTGGCCGTGTTCGGCCAGCAGATCCAGGACCACGCCGTCCGCCGGCGCGAAGACGTCGCGGCGGACCTCGGGCTGCAACTCGCCGCGCACCTTGACATCGTAATCGGCTCGCACCAGGATCAAGGCGGCGGCCGCGACGGCGACCAGCAGCAGCGACCATCAGCAGCTTCGGCAGCCGGCCGGCGGTCAGCCCTCGCCCGACCGCCGCGACCACGCCGGACAGCGGCAGCCACGACAGCTGCCGATACTCCCACGCCCGCTCCAAAGCCCTGCTGCCGTGGGCTGCCGCCACTTCCAGCCGCTGCCGCCAGGTTTCGCCCACGCCGGCGGTAAAGCCTTCCGCCACCAGGACGCCCAGCAAGACGCGGTCGTCCTCGCGACCCGGCTCGGAGGCGGACGCCCCCAGCGGAATCACGGCCAGGGTGCGCACGTGAGTGGCGTCAACGTGCTCCTGGACCGCCTGGTCGACCTGCGGCGGCCATTCCGCCGCCGAGCCGTCATGCCAGATGGCTTCGCGGATCGCGATCGCCAGCCCGCCGAGCCGCTCCAGCCGCCGCGAGGTGTCGCTGCGGCGGTTCACGCTGTCCACACCGCTGACCGCCAGCAACCGCGGCCGGGCGTTGCGTCCGACCAGCACGCTGAGCCGATCGCAGCCCACCAGCAACCGCCCTTCGTTGGCGATGGCAAACGCGGTCGCGCGCAGGTCCAGGCTCCGATGCACGCGCAGGGCATACTGTTCGGACTGCTGCCAGAACGCGTCACGGTCCCGCAACCGGCGCAGCTCGCTGTTCCGATAGAAGTCGCCCGCCAATTCGCACAGGTCCGCCAGGAACTGCAGGGCGGCCTCCTGCGCCGCGAGCGAAACGGCGGGCGCCAGCAGCAGTTCGAGTACGGCCACGATTTCGCCTTCGCCGCCCAGCGGGCAGAACAGCAGCACGAATTCGCAAGGATTCCCGGCCTCGCCGCCCTCGGACAGGCGAGAACCGGGCGGCACGCGGCGCGGCTGACCGGACTGCAGGACGGCCGCCGCCAGCAGGCCATGTGGCCGCACGCTGGCGGCGTCGGACAACGCACCGCCGCCGGACAAGAGCAGTTGGTGCTCCAAGTGCAACGTGTTGTTCGGCCGCACCGCCCACATCAGCCCGCCGGCGGCTGCCGTCGCTTGCACGGCGCGTTCCAGCAGCCGCTGCTGAAACTCGGCGGGCGCCATCTGGCTGCGGGTCAAGTCGGCGACTTCTGCGACCAGGCGATCCAATTCGCGGAGCGCCGGTTCGCTGTCAGCGGGATGAGCCAGGGAAGCGTGCTGCTGCATGTTGTCAGTCTATCCGCAGCAGCGGACGAACGCCAAGCACCCGGCACCCGCGAGGCGTCGTGGTGGGTTCCGGGCGCGAACGGAACCCGACCGAGTCTGGACGCCAAGCCGCCGGGAGAAGTGCTCAGACAAGCGGCTTTTCCAAAAGCCGGGCTTTTCGCTGGCGGTGCCAGCCGCGTCGGGAAATTCTGCGGTTTATTCCGGCTTTGCGGAAAATGCCGATTCTTCGGACCCCAACTCGCCGATGATAGGACGACGAAGGGACCCGATGTGGGGAACCCTTGAGCAGAAGATGGGCCGGCCGGAGACGGCGGCGGCCACGATCCGATGCGGGGGACCGCGATGGCCGAGTGCGAGCGGAACAAGCCTGCCGGCAACCGAGGGCAATGGCGGATCATTCTGGCCTTGTTGGCCGCGATGGCGGGGTGCGGCTGGCACAACACCCGCGAGCGTTTCTCGGACGAATTGACGCACTACCAGCAACTCATGCAGCGGACCGTGTACGAAGACGCGGCGTGCCGCACTCCCGTGGCGACCGCCACGGCCCTCGAGCCGGTGACGATCGACGACGCGGCGCCTCCGCAATACTGGAACATGACGCTGCAGGAAGCGGTCGAGTTGGCGCTGGCCAATTCGACCGTGCTCCGCGACCTGGGCGGCACTGGTTCGCGCGCCGACTGGTGGATACCATCTACCAGCCGGCCCTTCGCGAGACGGATCCGATCCTGGGTCCCGAAGCGGCGCTCAGCGAATTCGACGCGGTCTACTCCAGCAACGTGCTCGTGGAGAAGAACGACCGCGCGCTGAACAACCAAATCACCGGTGTCTTCGCCCAAGAGCTACAGCAAGATCTGGCCGTGATCCCCTTCCAGATCGAGAAGGCGGCGGCCACGGGCAGCCGATTCTACCTCCGCAACCGGATTGACTATGACGCGAACAACAGTCCGCTGAACTTGTTCCCGCACGCCTGGAACTGGATCTTTGAAACCGAGGTCCGCCATCCGCTGCTGCAAGGTGCCGGCGTCGAATTCAACCGGATCTACGGCCCCAACGGCCAGCTGGGAGCGCCTCGCGGCGTGATGATCGCGCGGCTCAATTCCGAAATCGGTCTGGCCGAGTTCGAGATCGCGCTGCGGGATTATGTCAGCAACGTGGAGAACGCCTATTGGGAACTGTACTTCGCCTATCGGGATCTGGACGCCAAGCTGACCGCGCGGGACGCCAGTCTGCAGATCTGGCAGGACGTCCGCAACTGGCAAGAACGAAACGCAGCGGCGGCGAAGCGGAGAATGAAGCGCGGGCCCGCGAACAGTATTACCGCTTACAGGCCGAAGTGCAGAACTCCTTGACCGGCCGGCTGATGGAGCCGACGCGCACCAACTTTGGCAGCACGGGAGGCTCTTTCCGGGTGCGTACGGGCGTCCACGTGAGGGAACGTATTCTGCGGTTGCTGATCGGCGTCGCGCTGGCGGACGGCCGCCTGATCCGCCCGATCGAGGAGCCTTCGACGGCGGAGGTCCTGTTCCAGTGGGGCGAAATCACCACGGAAGCGCCTGGTCCGCCGCGGCGAGCTGGAGCGGCAGCGGCGGATCGTCAAACGCGGCGAGTTGGAGTTGGTCGCCAGCAAGAACTTCCTCAAGCCCCGGCTGGATGTGATCAGCCGTTACCGCTGGCGCGGCTTTGGCAAGAGCCTCATGGGCGGCGCCGACGCCGTGAGCCCTTCGACGATGCGCTCTCCAACCTGTTGGACGGCGATTTCCAGGAGTGGGCGCTGGGGATGGAACTCAACTTCCCCAACGGCTTCCGCCAAGCGCACGCGGGCGTGCAGAATGCCCGGCTGCGGCTGGCGCGCGAACGGGCCGTGCTAACGCAACAGGAACGCCAAATCCTGCACGACTTGAGCAACGCGTTCGCGGATATGAAGCGGGCCTACGCGATCGTCGCAACGAATTCAACCGCCGCGTGGCCGCTGAGGAGGAACTCAACGCTCTGCAAGTCCGCAAACAGGCGGAGCAAAAAGTGGACTTGGATCAACTGCTGGAGGCCTGGCCCGCGTGACCGATGCCGAGGTCCAGCTGCACCGGTCGCTGGTCGAGTACGTGATGGCCGTCAAGAACGTCCACGTCGAAAAGGGCTCGCTCCTGGACTACAACCAGATCCAATTTGCCGACAGAGCCTGGGGGGCCTTGCTCCGGCGGTGAGTTGGCCCGGCCGGCCGCAACCTGACCAACCCGCTGCCGGCGTCCCCCTTCGAACCTACCCGGCGGTCGAGCCGTTGCCCGCCGCCGACAGCCCGCCTTCGCCCCTGGGATCCAACCCGCGGCCGATTCTCCCGGCGCCGCCCCCGATCCCGGCGCTCGATCCCTTGCCCGCGGCCTACACTGCCGCTCCCACGCCGATGTCCGAGGCCTTGCCCGCCAGCCTGGGCGGTGGCTCCCCACCGGTCCTCGAATCGTGCCCGGCGGTTGGCAGCCCGGTTCGACGCTTGGGGCAGACCCGATCTCCGCCCGTCCCTCGCCGCGGCTCACACCCGTGTGGCGGGAA
>CAVPCW010000005.1:0-44085 GCA_963702555.1 uncultured Actinomycetes bacterium | reverse complement strand
CAAGTCCTGGGCCGACCGCGGCAAGCTCATGGACTCCTGCGTCGAGACCCTGCTGAAGGCCTGGACCGCCGAGCCCTTCGAGTACAACGGCACGACGGTGCAGGTCACCCCCAAGCCGTTCACCCAGCCCCACCCCATGTTCCTGCTGGGCGGCACCTCCAAGCCCGCCGCCCGCCGCGCCGCCCGCTTCGGCCTGCCGATCATGTTCGCCGCCCCGGTGCCCGAGATCGAGGCGTACTACTACGAGAAGTGCACCGAGTACGGCACGCAGGGCTTCGCCATCGCCCCGCCCGTCGGCATGGCCCACCACTTCTTCGCCGAGGACGTCGAGAAGGGCTGGGAGGAGATGGGCCCCTACCTCTTCCACGAGGCCAGCACCTACGCCTCCTGGCAGACCCCCGACATCAAGTCGGCCGTGCACTCCCATGCCTCCAACGTCGCCGAGCTGCGCGAAGAGGGCATCTACCGCGTCGTCTCGCCGGCCGAGGCCGTCGAGGAGGCCAAGGCCGCAGGCGACTTCGCCATGTTCAACATGCACCCGCTGTGCGGCGGCATGCCCATCGAGATGGGCTGGGCCCAGATCGACCTGCTGCGCAACGAGATCCTGCCCGCCCTGGCCTGATCGCCGGGCGGCCTCCGGCCCCCGGACGTCGAGCACTCCTGCGCCCGCGCCGCTACGGTGCGGGCGCAGTCGCGCCCGGGGGGCGCGCACGATCGTCCGGGGGGACCGACATGACCGACCTCGCTCACGGCCGCACCAACAACTGGGGACGTTGGGGGGACGACGACGAGCGCGGCGCGCTCAACCACCTCACGCCCGAGGTCATCAAGGCGGCCGCCGCCTCGATCACCACCGGCCAGGTCTTCAGCCTGGGCATCCCGATCCAGGGCCAGGGTGTGCCGCTCCTCGACTACCGGGGCACCCCGATGCGCCTCACCCTGCAGGACGCCACCGACGCCGGCATGTACGCCCCGATGGGCTGCGCCGACGGAACCGGCGCCCACGAGGACGTGCTGATCATGGCCTCGCACACCACCTCGCACATGGACGCGCTCGTGCACGTCTACAGCGAGTTCTCCCACTACAACGGCGTCGGCCACGACGAGATGCACGCCCTCAGTGGCGCCGGTCGCCTCGGCATCGAGAAGGTCGGCGGGTTCGCCGCCCGGGCCGTGCTGCTCGACATGGTCGCCCACTTCGGCGACGACGAGTTCGTCGAGCCCGGCCGCATGATCATGGGCGACGACCTCGCCGCCTGCGCCGATCGGCAGGGCGTCGAGGTCCGCGCCGGCGACGTCGTGCTCGTGCGCACCGGCTACCTCCAGATGTGGTGGGCCGCCCAGGCCGCCGGCTCCGACCCCGGCTTCGCCCAGGCGGGCATCGGCTCCGACGCCGCCAACTGGCTGGCCTCGAAGGACGTCGTGGCCGTCGGCTCCGACAACGCGGCCGTCGAGGTCATCCCCTTCGACGAGAACGACTTCCTGCGGGTGCACCGCATCCTGCTCGTCGACCACGGCATCTACATGCTCGAGTTCCTCAACCTCGCGGAGCCCGCCGCCGCCGGCGTGTACGAGGGCATCATCGCCGTCGGCCCGCTGAAGGTCACCGGCGCCACGGGCAGCCCGATCAACCCGATCCTCATCGGCTGAGCCTTTCGGGCCGATCGGCCCTCGGTGGACACGCTCAGTGGTGTTAGACAGCACCGAGAGTCGATCCACGGGAGGGGCCGATGAACCATCGCGTCGTACGCACGGGGGCTGCCGTCCTGTTGGCCGGTTCGCTTCTCGCGGCCTGCTCGGGTGGTAGCAGCGGGTCCGCGCCCGAGGTCGAGGACCTCGGTGCCGGCGGCAAGCTGACCGCCACCACCATCGGGCACACCGACACCGCCGGTGACTGGACGGTGCTCGTCTACATGGCCGCCGACAACAACCTCGAGGGCGCGGCCCTCAGCGACCTCGCCGAGATGGGCTCCGCCACCGGTACCGAGTTCGTCGTGCTGCTCGACCGGGCACCGGGCTACGCCAGCGGCGACATCCTCGGTCTCGGGGACTTCACCGACTCCGTCCTGCTCGACGTGGTCGACGGCCAGGCCACGCTGCTCGACACGCCGGGCGAGCTCAACATGGGCGACCCCGCCGTGCTCGAGGACTTCGTGTCCTACGGGGTGGAGAACCACCCCAACGACAAGACCGGCCTCGTCATCTGGGACCACGGCGGCTCGTGGAAGGGCGCGGCCTGGGACGAGACCAGCGGGGACGACAACCTCACCGTCGCGGAGATGAACGGCGCCGTGGCCGGTGGCCTCACCCTCGCCGGCGCCGACAAGCTCGACATGGTCGGCTTCGACGCCTGCCTGATGGCCACCTACGAGGTCGCCTCGGCCATGGCCCCGCTGGCCGACTACCTGGTCGCCTCCGAGGAGGTCGAGCCGGGCAACGGCTGGGACTGGTCGACGCTGAGCACCCCGATCGGCGGCATCACCACCGAGGACCTGGGCAGCCAGATCCTCGAGGGCTTCACCGACGAGTCGCAGGCCGCCAACGAGAACTCCACCACCCTCTCGGTGGTCGATCTCAACCAGCTCCCGACCCTCGACCTCGCCCTCTCGGACCTCGCCCGGGCCATGACCGACCAGGCCCGTGACCAGATCGGCCGGGTCGGCTACGCCCGCAACCAGGCCATCGGCTTCGGCAAGGACCCCCAGCCCGAGAACGACTACTTCTCGGTCGACATGGGCGACCTCGCCACCTCCCTCGTGAACCTGCCGGGCATGGAGGACAGCTCACAGGCCGTCCTCGACGCCCTCGACAGCGTGGTCGTCGAGCACCTCGACGGCCCGGTCGCCAGCAAGGCCACCGGCCTCGCGGCCTACTTCCCGCCGTCGAGCAACCTCCACCAGGCCGAGTACGACATGATCGGCGCCTCGCCGTCGTGGTCCCAGGTGCTCGGCGCGTACTACCGCAACGCCAACTCGGTGAGCGGCGCCGAACTGCCCACCTTCGTCGACGCCGACCGCTTCATCGAGGCCGAGCTCACCGACACCAGCGCCGACGGCCTCTACCTGGAGACCGACGTCGAGCCCGGCACCGGCGGCAACATCATCCAGTCGTACCTCTTCTGGGGCCAGGTCGACGGGGCCGACACCAACATGGTCACGTGGTTCGGCGAGCTCAACGCCGACGTCGCCGGCGACACCGTGTCGGGCGGCTACGACTGGCGCTACCTCACCATCACCGACGGGACCACGCCGACCTACGCCTACGCCCAGCTCAACTTCGACACCGAGGGCAACGTCGACAAGATCATCGTGCCGGTGCTCTTCCAGCGGGGCGGCGAGCAGGTCACCGGCAACCTCCAGCTGTCGATCGACGGCGACACGATCGTGGCCGAGACCTTCTACCTGCGCATCGGGGCCGGCATCGCCGCCGTGAAGCCCGAGGCCGGCGACACCTTCGTGCCACTCCTCAAGCGCCAGAACCTCACCGACTTCTCGGTCACCTGGGTGCCCGGTTCGGGCGGCATGCTCGACGCCCGCACCGAGCTGCTCCAGTACACCTACGGCCAGTTGCCGGCAGCCACGCCGATCATCGTGGGCCTCGGCATCGACGACCTGGTCGGCAACCAGGACCTGATCTTCACCGGTACGGCCACCCCGGCCGAGCTCGGCTGAGCCCGCTCTCCCGGATCGGATCGCCCGGTGCGATCCGGTCCGCGAGGATGACCCGGTGAACCCCGTCCTGCTCGCCCTCGCCGCGCTCACGACCGCGGCCATCGGGGCGCTGGGCGGGCTCGGGGGCGCCATCCTGCTGGTGCCGGTGCTGGTGCTGGCCGGTGTCGAGCCCCGCATCGCCGCGCCGCTGGGCCTGGTGTCGGTGGCGGCGGGCTCGTTGGCCGCGGCCCCGCCGCAGCTGGGCGACCGCCTGGTCAACCACCGACTCGGCGTGGCGACCGAGATCGTCGGCTCGTCGGCCGCGCTCACCGGCGCCCTCGTGTCGGGTGTGGTGAGCGAGACGGCTCTGGCCGTGGTGCTCGGCCTCGTCGCCATCGCCGCCGCGATCGTCGGCGGTCGGCGCAAGGGCGTACGCAACCTGCCCGACCCCGATCTCGGCCCCGACGACGTGGGCGAGATCCCCGGCACCCTGGCCGGCGTCTACCAACTCGGCCCCGACGAGTTCGTGCCCTACCGGGCCCGACGCGTGCCGCTCGGCCTGGTCGGCATGGCCGGCGCCGGGCTCATCGCCGGGCTCTCCGGCGTGAGCGGCGGCTTCATCCGCACGCCCGCCTCCACCGAGGTCATGCACGTCCCCATCAAGGTGGCGGCGGCGACCACGACCTTCACGGTGGGTGTCACCTCGGCCGTCGGCCTGCTCGTCTTCGCGGCCCAGGACCGCATCGTCCCGTCCGACGCAGCGTTGGTGGCAGCCGCGGCGCTGGTCGGAGGCACGTTGGGTGCCCGGCTCCAGTCGCGACTCAGCCCGCCCGCCGTGCGCCGGGGCCTCTCGGTCGTGCTCGTCGCCATCGGCGTGCTGCTGCTGGTGAAGCGATGAGCGGGAGCGACCTTCCACCGATGCCGCCGGCGAGCGGCGATGGTGCCCGCCCGGCGCCGGAGCCGCCGCTGCGCGACCTCGCGCTGCTCGCCCGGATCCTCCAGGTCGCCCTCGTCGTCGCCTTCGTGCTCGCCCTCGGCGGTGCCTTCATCCCGGGGCGGGCGGGTCACCTCAGCGAGGTCGCCCTCCTGGTCGTGCTGATCGGTGCACCCGTGCTGCGGGTGGCGTGGCTCACCGTCGACTGGGCCCGCGAGCGCGACCGGCTCTTCGTCGGCCTCGGCCTGGTGTTGCTGGCGGTGATGGCCGTCTCGGGCCTGATCAAGTTCCTCTGATCAGCGGTCGGCGACCTCGGCGACGGGCACGACCCGGCACGTCGGCATCTGCTGCGGGTCGGCGTGGAGCCAGCGGAAGAACATCACGCCGCGCCGGTGACCGCTGGTGTCGAGCCAGTTCGGGTGGCCGGGGTCGCCGTCGGCGAGCACCAGGCGCACGGTGCCGTCGGCCTCGGGCACGACCTGGCGGTCGTTGAGGTTGGAGCGCCGGTCGGGGAAGCACTGGAACCAGCGGTCGCACAGCTGCAGGGCCCAGTAGGGGGTGTCGGGCGGGTCGAGCTCGATCACCAGCGCCTCGCCCTCGGCCACGCGCCACCAGCTGAAGGCGTAGACGACGTCGGGGTTGGGCACGGCGGCCACGATGTCGTCGGCCGTCTGGCGCACGAACTCGTTGGGGGTGGCGCGCCGCTCGGGGCTCCACAGCTGGTTGAGCTGGGCGTTCCAGCGCAGCGACTGGGCGGCGTTGGCGACCCGGGCCGTGAGCGCCGCGGTGGTGGGCAGGGGAGCGGCGGTGGACGCGGTCTCGGCAGCGCCGGCGGGCGGTGCGTCGAGGCGCTCGATCGTCCAGGTGCCGTGGGCCTGGGTGTCCCGGTCGTGGAAGTACTGGCGGATGATCACCCGGGCCGCGTCGGGGTGGTCGAACTCGTAGGTGAAGGTGCCGTCGGGGCCGACCAGCTCGTCGACGTCGACCGAGGCCACGATGCCGCTCGCCCCGGCCGCTCCGGCGTGGCCGTAGACGGCGATGCCCACGAAGCTGGCGCCGCCGCGCGTGCCCGTGATGCGGTGGGCGACGCCCGGCTGCACGAGGGCGACGTCGTAGTCGATGTCGGGCCCGGAGGCGCCGAGGTAGCGCACCGACTCGAGCATCGGCAGGAACGCCGGCCGGGTCGGGTCGAAGGTCAGCAGTGCGCTCTCGCTGACGGCGGTGAGGATGCGCGCGACGTACTGGTTGCCGTCGGCCGTCTCCCGCTCGTTGAGGGGGTCGGGATCATCGGCGATGCACGATGCCGCGAAGGTCAGCGCCTCGGCCATCCCCGCCCACGTCCCGGTCATGTCGGTGCTCTCGCCCACGTCGGTGCCCATGAGGATCGACGGTAGTTGAGACAGCTGTCTCACTGCTCGGCGCATGTGGCTGCCCGCGCTGGCCCGCTCAGGCGCCGTAGGTGAGTCGTGGTGGTGAGGGCCCGTTGGTGGGCCCGGGTGGTCGGGTGACCCAGTGGCGGTCGTGGGGCCCGGCCACGGCGAGGGTGCCGTCGGGCTCGAGGTGGGCGCTCCAGCCGTCTCGGTGGAGCACGTGATGGTGGCGGGCGCCGATGACCCGCGACCTGGTCGGGTCCCGGGTCCTGTCACCGAGGCGGCGCTCCGTGCTCGCTGCGGGGCCCGCCGGAATCGGTCGGCCCGGTCCGCTCGGTGGCAGAGCGACGGGCTCCTCGCTGCGCGCGCAGCTGTCCCCCTCGGCGCCACCCGGACCCCTCGCAGAGCTTCAGCTGGTCATCGGACGGGAAGAGAGCTGATCAGGCGGCGGCGAGGGCGGGGGAGAGGTCGTGGCCCGAGAGGGTGGTGGCGGCCGCGCGCTGGTCGCCGGTGAGGTGGTCGAGGCCGGACCGGTACCAGGCCCGCACCGCCGCGGTGGTGGGCTGGCCGGTGAGGTCGGAGTCGAGGCGGCCTCGATCGCCGACCTGGTTGACGTGCAGCGTCGAGGCCTTGGGCTCCGCCGGCTCGGTGTCGATGAGGGCGTCGGCCTTGTCGGACCACTCGCGCATGACGGTGATGGTGGCGTCGAGGTCGAGCAGTGCGAGCGCCGGCACCAGGGCCGCTTCGTGCTCGGCGAACAGCTCGACGTGGTGGGGCCGCACCCGCTGGGCGACGTGCTCGACCTGCCCGGCCGACACCGTGCCCTCCGCGAACGCCCGGGCCAGCACCGGCCACTGAGCGAGGCGGCCGGCGGTGCGCACCAGGCGGCGGGCGGCGCCGTCGCCGAGGCGGCCTTCGTTGACGAGCCAGCGGGTCATCGAGGTGGCGCCGTCGCAGTCCCACAGCTCGGCCGCGTCGAACGCGGCGACCGCGGCCGCGATGCGGGCGTCGAGCCGGTCGCGCTGGGCCAACGCCCCCACGATCGTCTCGCGATCGACGCTGAGCTCCAGCCCGTCGATCGCCTCGGTCAATGCATTCAGTTCGGTCGCTGCCGCCCCGCTCGTCATCTCACCCACGACCCTACGCAGGGGGTGTGACAGCGCGACCGGTGAGCGGGTGGCCGCGGGTCCGTCAGGCGAGGCTGGGGAAGTAGATCTGCCAGGCGAGGAGGGACTTCGCCGCGAGGCTCAACACGAGGTAGGCCTTCTCCCCGTGGATGTAGTCGGTCCACTTCCCGATGCTGCGGTACTGCAGCCACTGGTTGAGGGCGAAGCTGAAGAACAGCACGAACTGCACGATGACGATGCCGTAGACGAAGCCGGGAACGGTCTCCGAGCCGACGATCTGGATCAGGATCGCGACCCACGGGGCGATCCCGGCGAGGGCCCCGAACCAGAACGGCATCATCGTGGTCGTGGTGCGTCCGGGCGGGTTCATGCGCTCCTGGAGCCAGCCGAACAGGATCATCGCCACGTTCGCGCCGATGACGGCGACGACGGCGGTGATGTTGGTGATGCCGCTGTAGAAGCCGATCAGCAGGACCATGATCGTGGCGCTGATCGAGTACTCGACCCACCGGAACCGGTTGATGCCGCTGCGCAGGTCGTTCTCGTAGGTGCCACGGAACACCGTCGAGCTGACGAGGTGGTCCATCGCGGCAAGGGCCAGGAACAGCCCGATGGCGAGCCCGATGGGGACGTCGAAGAGCGGCTCCGAGGCGGGGACCCGCGAGCCGGGTGGGCCGTCGGGGAACGTCGAGACGACCGTGATCACGAAGTCGCCCGACAGCACGACGATGAGGACGGCCTGCAGAGCGTGCAGGACGGCGAGGCCCAGGTTCCACGACCGAAGGTTGGCGAGCCGCTCGGGCGTCACCCCGCTGGCGATCGTGGTCGGATCCGTCGCCTCTTGGGTGCTCATCGCGTGCGCAGCCTTGCACATGGACCCGCCACGGCGCTGTCCGGGCCCCACGGGAGCCTGTTGATCCACCCCTTGACCCGCCTGGCCGGAGGCGGCCTACGAGGTCTTCGGGAACGCGGCGCAGCACGACGCATTGAAGGTCCTCATCCACTGATTCCCCGGATCGGGGCCCAACCGGCGGGCTCCTCCGATCGAACCCGCCGGCTGCGCGCCGGCCGGCATCGTCGACCGGCCGATCAGGCCGAGGCGCGGTCCTTGGCGACCTCGTCGAGCAGCTCGTACTCCTCGCCGGTGTCGGCCCAGTCCTCGAACTGGCTGACGCCGAGGGTGTCGAAGCGCTTGCGCAGCCATCCGTCGTTGGCGTCGAGGAGGCCGAGCTTCTTGCAGTTCGGCACGATCTTCGAGAAGAGGAGCTGCTGGAACGGGTCCTGGTTCTTGATCTCCGGGTCGTCCTGCTTGAAGACCCGGATGGCGTCCTTCACGGGAACGCCCATGCGCTCCCAGACCTCCTGCTGGAGGAAGCGGTCGCGCATGCGCACCGCGGCCTCGAAGGCGAACTCCTGGCGCACGAGCAGCTCGGCCGAGGTGAGCTCCTTGTAGAACTCCTGCAGCGAGAGCACGCCGAAGGCCACGTGGCGGGCCTCGTCGCTCATGACGTAGCGGAGCAGCTGCTTGAGCAGGGGGTCCTGCGTGGTCTGGTGGGCCATGCCGAAGGCGGCGAGGGCGAGGCCCTCCACCATGATCTGCATGCCGAGGTAGGTCATGTCCCAGCGGCTGTCGTCGATGATGTCGTCGAGCAGCAGCCGGAGGTGGTGGTTGATCGGGTAGTGGCCCTCGAGCTTGGTGTCGAGGTACTTGGCGAAGACCTCGACGTGGCGGGCCTCGTCCATGACCTGGGTGGCGGCGTAGTACTTGGCGTCGATCCAGGGCACGGTCTCGACGATCTTGGCGGTGCACACCAGCGCACCCTGCTCGCCGTGGAGGAACTGGCTGAGCAGCCAGTTCTGGCGCTGCACGCCCCAGGCGAGCCACTGGGCGTCGTCCCAGGTGGAGAGCACGGTGCCGGAGAGGTCGATGTTCAGCGAGGCGAGGCCGGCGACCGTGGGGGTGAGGGGGCTGGCGGCGACGTCGCGCTCGGGGTCGACCACGGTGTCCCACGGGAGGTCGGTCTCGCCGTTCCACTGCGAGGTCTTGGCCTTCTCGTAGAGCTTGCCGAGGGCGGGACGGGTGCGCTCGTAGTCCCACGTGAAGATGGCGTCGGCGTTGTCCTTCACCGTGTGGACGGTCTCGTTCACCTCGGTGTTGGTGACGGCGAGGATGGCGTCGAGGTCGTCGACGCTGTCTCGACCGAGGATCTCGGCATCGGTGCGGGCCATCGGGAACTCCCCATTCGACCACGGCGGCGGGGTCCGCCGTGTGACGTCGGTCATGGTACGGGCGCCCCGGATGAGACGCAATGGTCGATTTTGTCGCATCGTCGTCGCGCCGCCCCACCCGGCCCTGGCTACGGTCCGGGGATGCCCGACCCCACCTCCGACGGCTCGTCCGACATCCCGAGCGACCTCACCACGCCCGCCGTCCAGCCGCCCGACGGCCTGGCGCTGCCCGCGTGACTTCGGCGCCGGCTACGGCGAGGGCCTGGCCTCGGGCGTGTCGCTGGGCGGCGGCGGGGTGTTCTTCGTGGCCTGGCAGGTCGCCTACATCGCCGGGCTCACCGTGCGTGGGGTCGACCTGGCCGGAGCCGCCCGTGTCGTCGGGACTTCCGCCGGCTCGCTGGTCTCCTCGGTGCTCGAGGCCGGCAACATCGGCCGGTTCCGAAAGGAGGTCGGCTTCCTCTCCAAGGTGCCGAAGCTCGTGGGGATGCTGGCCCCGGCCGACAAGCTCGAGCCCAGCCAGGAGCGGGCCCGCGACCTCTTCTTCCTGGCCCAGGACGCCGAGCCCGACACCCTCCGCGAGATCGGCCACGCCGCGCTCGCGGCCAAGGCCCCCGGGCCCTCGGTGATGCCCCGCAACGTCGGGGTGATGCTGGCCTCGCGCAAGTGGCCCGCCGACGCCCTCCACATCACCTGCGTCGACGCCTTCACCGGTGAGCGTTGCGTGATCACCCGCGCGGCGGGCGTCAACGTCACCCGTGCCGTGGCGGCCAGCAGCGCGGTGCCCGGCCTGTTCACGCCTCAGCCCATCCTCGACCGGCGCTGCATGGACGGAGGGGTCTCCGGCTCCGGCACCCACCTCGACCTGCTGGCCGGTGCCCGCCGGGCCGTGGTGCTGAACCTCACCGACGGCGCGGGCGTCGAGACGGGGGCCATGACCTCCAGCCCCGGGGGCTTCCTCGAGGAGATCGCCGCCCTGCGCGCCAGCGGCACCGAGGTCTTCCACCGCATGCCCGAGAAGATGGACCTGCTCACCCTCATGGACCCGGCCGCGGTGCCCGACGCCATCGCCATGGGCGAGCGCCAGGCCGCCGCCGACGCCGCCGAGCTCCGCTCCTTCCTGGCCTGACCCGGTCGGCGTACGGCCGTGCCGTTGGGCACGCCCGTCGGTGAGTGAGAGGATGGTCCTTCGCGCCCGCCCGTCGGTGGGTGCCCATCTCGACGTCCACCGGAAGAGCACGGGAAGCCCATGAGCGACACCAAGCACACGATCATCTACACCCAGACCGACGAGGCCCCGGCCCTGGCCACCGCCTCGCTGCTGCCGGTCATCAGCGCCTTCACCGCCGCCGCCGGTGTCGAGGTCGAGCTGCGCGACATCTCCGTGGCCGCCCGGGTGCTCGCCTCCTTCCCCGAGGCCCTCACCGAGGACCAGCGCTTCTCCGACGACCTGGCCGAGCTCGGTGCCCTCGTCGAGCGCCCCGAGGCCAACGTCATCAAGCTGCCGAACGTCTCCGCATCGGTCCCGCAGCTGAAGGCCGCCATCGAGGAGCTCCGCTCCAAGGGCTACATGGTCCCCGAGTACCCCGAGGCCCCGAGCACCGACGAGGAGCGTGACATCCAGTCGCGCTACGACAAGGTCAAGGGCTCGGCCGTGAACCCGGTCCTCCGCGAGGGCAACTCCGACCGCCGGGCACCCGCCTCGGTCAAGAACTACGCCCGCAACCACCCGCACCGCATGGGGGCGTGGGCGTCCGACTCCAAGACGCACGTGGCGCACATGGAGGGCGGCGACTTCTACGGCAACGAGAAGTCCGTCACCATCACCGAGCCCGGCTCCCTGAAGGTCGAGCTGGTCGGCACCGACGGCGCCACCACCGTGCTCAAGGAGTCCATCCCCGTCCTGAAGGGCGAGGTCGTCGACGCCACCTTCATGAGCGCCAAGGCCCTCGACGCCTTCCTGGCCGAGCAGCTCGCCGACGCCAAGGCCAAGGGCGTGCTGTTCTCCATCCACCTCAAGGCCACGATGATGAAGGTCTCCGACCCGATCATCTTCGGCCACGCGGTGAAGGCCTACTTCGCCGACGTCTTCGAGAAGCACCACGAGACCTTCGAGCGCCTCGGCGTCTCCGCCAACGACGGCATGGGCGACCTCCTCGCCCGCGTCGCCACGCTCTCCGACACCGAGCAGACCGCCATCGAGGCCGACATCGGCGTCGCCATGGCCTCCGGTGCGCACCTCGCCATGGTCGACTCCGACCGCGGCATCACCAACCTGCACGTGCCGAGCGACATCATCATCGACGCCTCGATGCCCCCGATGATCCGTGACTCCGGGAAGATGTGGAACCCGGCCGGTGAGCTCCAGGACACCAAGGCCGTCATCCCCGACCGCAGCTACGCCACGGTCTACGAGACCGTCATCGACGACTGCCGCGAGCACGGCGCCCTCGACCCCGCCACCATGGGCTCGGTGCCGAACGTCGGCCTCATGGCCCAGAAGGCCGAGGAGTACGGCTCGCACGACAAGACCTTCGAGATCCCCGCCGACGGCACCGTCCGCGTGGTCGACCAGAACGGCGCCGTGCTCATGGAGCACACCGTCGAGGCCGGCGACATCTGGCGGGCGTGCCAGGCCAAGGACGCCCCGATCCGTGACTGGGTGAAGCTCGCCGTCACCCGGGCCCGCGCCACCGGCGCCCCGGCCGTGTTCTGGCTCGACGGCAACCGGGCCCACGACGCCCAGCTCATCCAGAAGGTCGAGGCCTACCTGCCCGAGCTCGACACCGAGGGCCTGACCATCGAGATCATGGCGCCGGCCGAGGCCACCGCCTACTCCCTCGAGCGCATCCGCCGCGGCGAGGACACCATCTCGGTCACCGGCAACGTGCTGCGCGACTACCTCACCGACCTGTTCCCGATCCTCGAGGTCGGCACCAGCGCCAAGATGCTCTCGATCGTCCCGCTGATGAACGGTGGCGGCCTGTTCGAGACCGGCGCCGGCGGCTCGGCCCCGAAGCACGTGCAGCAGTTCGTCAAGGAGAACCACCTCCGCTGGGACTCGCTCGGTGAGTTCCTCGCCCTGGCCGCCTCCCTCGAGCACCTCGCCGTCACCGGCGACAACGCCCGGGCCCAGCTCCTGGCCGATGCGCTCGACAAGGCCACCGGCACCCTGCTCGACGAGGGCAAGTCGCCGTCCCGCAAGGTCGGCGAGATCGACAACCGCGGCAGCCACTACTACCTCGCCCTGTTCTGGGCCGAGGAGCTGGCGGCCCAGACCGTCGACGCCGAGGCCGCGGCCCTGTTCGCCCCGATCGCCGAGGCCCTCCGCAGCAACGAGGCCACGATCGTCGCCGAGCTCGACGGCGTGCAGGGCGAGCCCGTCGACATCGACGGCTACTACTTCCCCGATCCCGCCAAGGTGTCGGCCGCGATGCGCCCGAGCGCCACGCTCAACGGCATCATCGACGGTCTGGCCGCCTCGGTCTGAGACCGGGCACGACCATGGCCGAGCCCCTCGCCTCGTGCTTCGCCCCTGACCTGCTGGCCGGACGCTCGGCCCTGGTCACGGGCGGGGCCACGGGCATCGGCAAGGAGATCTGCCGTGTCCTCGGCCAGCACGGTGCGAGGGTCACCATGGTCAGCCGCAAGGAGGAGAACCTCGTCGCAGCGGTGGCCGAGCTGCAGGCCGAGGGGATCGACTGCCGCTACGACGTCGCCGACGTGCGCGACGCCGAGGCGGTGGGTCGGGTGGTCGACGCCGCCATCGAAGCCTTCGGCCCGCTCGACCTCGTGGTCAACAACGCCGCGGGCAACTTCCCGGTGCCGATCTCGATGCTGTCGCCCAACGGCTTCAAGGCCGTCGTCGACATCGACCTGCTCGGCACCTACAACGTCACCAAGGCGGCCTTCGAGGCATCGCTGCGCGAGCACGGTGGCCAGATCGTCAACATCTCGGCGCCGTTCGAGATGAAGGGCGTGTCGCTGCAGGCCCACGTCGGTGCGGCCAAGGCCGGCGTCGACTCGCTCACCCGCACGTGCGCCGTCGAGTTCGGCCCCTACGGGGTGCGGGTCAACGCGGTGGCGCCCGGGCGCATCGGCGGCACCGAGGGCGTGCGCCGCTTCGCCGAGGCCACCGGCTCCGATGCCGACGCCGACGAGAATCCGGGGGCCGGGAGCCCGCTCGGCATCGACGGCCACGGCACCGACATCGCCTACACCGTGCTGTTCCTGTGCTCGCCGGTGGCCCGCTTCATCAGCGGGCAGGTCATCGCCGTCGACGGCGGCAGCTCGGTCGATCAACTGAAGATGGGTCTCGGCCGGTCCTGAGCCGGCTCACCAACCGAGGGGGAAGCCATGGGGGAGTCCAGCGGGGTGCGCTGCACCATCGAGGGGCGGGTGGCGCAGATCGTGCTCGACCTGCCGCCGGTCAACATCGTGGGGGCCGACCTGATCATCGGGCTGTTCCCGCTGCTCGACGAGCTGGAGGCGAGCGACGTCAGCGTGGCGGTGTTCCGCAGCGCCGATCCCGACTTCTTCCTGATGCACGGCGACGTCGAGATGCTCGCGGCGATGCCGCCCTCTGAGCCGGTGGCGGCCACCGAGCCGAACGTGGCGGCCGCGCTCTTCCAGCGCATCCACTCCGCGCCCTACCTGAGCATCGGCGTGGTCGACGGCATCGCCCGCGGCGGCGGCTGCGAGATGCTCTCGGCCCTCGATCTGCGCATCGGCACGCCCCGTACCCGCATCGGCCAGCCCGAGGTGCCCATGGGCATCCTGCCGGGCGCCGGCGGCACGTCCCGCTGGCCGTGGTTCGCCGGCCGCGGTCGGGCCCTCGAGCTGATCCTCACCGGCCGCGACATCGACGCCGACGAGGCGCTCGCCCTGGGCTGGCTCGACGCCCTGGTGCCCGCCGACGAGCTCGACGCCCACGTCGACCGCATCGTCGCCCGGGTGGGCGCGGTGCCGCGCGACCTCGTGGCGTCGGTGAAGCAGGTCGTCGACCGGTCGCTGGCCGGAGGGGTGGGCGACGAGGTGCTCACCTTCGAGAGCGACGTCAACGGCCGCCGCATGGCGGCCGGGGCCCACACCGACGCGATGCGCCGCTTCCTCGCGGCCGGCGGTCAGACCCGTGAGGCCGAGCTGGGCTCCATCGAGCCGCTCATCGACGCGATGCAGCAGGACTGAGCGCGCCCTCTCGCTCGAGCAGAGCCTGCTTGCGCTCGACGCCCCAGCGGTAGCCGGAGAGGCCGCCGTCGGTGCGCACCACGCGGTGGCACGGAACCGCGATCGCCAGGTGGTTGGCGGCGCAGGCCCCGGCCACGGCCCGCACCGATGTGGGGGAACCGATGGCGTCGGCCACCTCGCGGTAGGTCGTGGTGGTTCCCGGAGGCACGGCCCGCAACGCCTGCCAGACCCGCTCCTGGAAGGCGGTGCCCCGCACGTCGAGCGGCAGCGACTCGGGGGCGATCGGGTCGGCGGGGTGCTCGACGAGGCCGACCACCACGGCGACGGTGCGGTCGAACGTGTCGTCGCCGGCCCGCACGTCGGCGGCGTGGAACCGCTGCTGGAACGCGGCGAGCAGTTCGTCGGGGTCGTCGCCCAGCTCGATGGCGCACACCCCTCGCTCGGTGGCGGCGACGAGCACAGCCCCGAGGGTGGTCTCGGCCACAGCGACGCGGATGGTCTCGCCCGCACCGCCGGCGCGGTAGCGGCTGGGGGTCATTCCCAGCCGGCCCGGCGCGGCGGCGGACAGCCGCCCGACCGAGCCGAAGCCGGCGTCGTAGGCCGCGTCGCTGACCGGTGACCCGGCGGTGAGGCGGTCGGCGGCGCGCTCGGCCCGCAGTCGCTCCGCGTAGGCGCGGGGTGAGACGCCCGTGCGCTCGGTGAACACCCGCTGGAGGTGGAACCGGCTCACGCCGGTGGCGGTGGCCAGCTCGTCGAGGGTGGGCACCATCGTCGACGACTCGAGGATCCGGCAGGTCGCGGCCACGAGATCGGCCCCGGGGTCAGGGGCGGTGCTCTGATCGGGGCGGCAACGGCGGCAGGCCCGCAGCTCTGCGGCTTCGGCATCGACCGCCGAGGCGAAGAACACCACGTTCTCCCGGTTCGGGCGCCGGGACGGGCAGCTCGGCCGGCAGTAGATGCCGGTGGTGCGCACGCCGTACACCCAGCCGGTGTCGGCGGAGCGGTCGCGGTCGACGACCGCCTGCCACATCGCGTCGTCGTCGGTGGTCGCCCGGTGCATGGGCCCAGCGTGACCGATCACGACGGGCCTCGCACCCCGTCCCTTGCGGTCGAACTCGACGGCGCGGGACGGGGTGGGACGATCGGCCTCGGCTACTGGACGTCGGTGAGCACCAGGACTCCGCCCTGGAGTTCGATGGTGACGGTCTCGTCCGAGTCGGTGGCGCAGGTGAAGGTGAGGCCCTCCTCGACCAGCACGAGCGGCTGGGCGAGGTTGCAGCTCAGCACGGTCACCGTGGGGGCGACCGCAGCCACGATCTGCTGGGACTCCTTCACGGCCAGGCTCTCGTTGAGGATCGACACGTCGCTCGTGGCATCGCTCACGGTGACGGTGTTCCCGACGACCGAGCCCACGATCTGTGCCTGCACGGGAGCAGCAAGGCCCTCGATGGTGACCGCGCAGTTCGTGGTGAACGCGCCCTCGTCGTCGTTGACCTCGTCGCAATCGACCTTGGTGATGGTCACGTTCAGCCCCTGGGTCGCGAAGTTCGACTCGAGCTCGGTCGGCAGGTTCTCCTCGATCGTGGCGGTTACGTCGGTGCTGTTGCCGAGAAGGGCGATCACGGCGATGGCGACGATGATCAGGACGAAGAAGAGCCCGATCACGCCGAGGGCGATCCAGACGCCCTTGTGGGAGGACTTGGCCGGGGCCGCCGCGGGAGGCGGGGCCATCGCCGCGGTCGCGCCGGCGGCTGCGGCCGCGGGCGGGGCCATGGGCGGAGGAGGCGCCGGGGCGGCCGGGGCGGCAGTGGGGGGCGGGCCGGGGTCAGCGGCCGGGGGTGGGGTCGGTGCGGCGCCACCACCGGGGGCCCGGTGCTCGGTCCAGGCGTTGCCGTCCCAGTAGCGCTGCTGCCCCGGCTGCTCGGGGTCGTCGTACCAACCTGCGGGTGTCCCGTTCATCGACGCATCCTACGGACACCCCGCCAGGCCGCCCGCGGACCAGCCGCTGTCGTCAGTGGGCGAGGGCGAGGCCCGGCCGGGGCCACTCGACCTTCGCCAGGCGGCCCGCGCCCGACAGGGTGACCCAGCCGGTGCGGAGGTCGGGGCCGCCGAAGGCGATGTTGGTGGTCATGAAGTCCGGCATGGCCGTGTACTCGAGCGAGCCGTCGGGGCGGACGGCGCAGAGGCCGTGCTGGATGGCGGCGACGACCACGGTGCCGTCGGCCTCCACGGCCAACGAGTCGAAGTGGTTGGGGGTGGACACCACGATGCGGTGGGGGCCGGCCACCTCGCCGGGACCGGTGACCTCCCACGCCAGGAGCCGCCCGGTGTGGGTCTCGGCGGCGTAGAGGGTGTCGCCGTCGGGCGAGAGGCCGATGCCGTTCGGGCCGGTGAGGCCCTGGGCGATGCGGCGCACGTCGGAGCCGTCGGCGCTCGACCAGTAGACGCCGCCGCGGTCGATCGAGCGCGGCCCCATCTTCCCGAAGTCGGTGAACCAGAAGCCGCCGCGGGCGTCGAAGACGATGTCGTTGGGGCCGAGGAAGTGCTCGCCGTCGAAGTCGTCGAGGAGCCGGGTTACCTTTCCGGTCGCAAGGTCGACGCGGTCGACCCAGCCGCCGGTGAAGTCCGGCGGGCGGTTGCTGCCGGTCTCGTCGACCGGGAGGATCATCCCGTGGACCTCCGACCAGGAGAACCCGCCGTTGTTCACCACGTAGGCGGCACCATCCGGTCCGATGGCGGCGCCGTTGGGCCCGCCGCCGACCTCGGCCACCACGGTGAGCTCACCGTCGGGGTGCACCCGGGTGAGGCGGCCGTGACGCACCTCCACCACCAGCACGTCGCCGTCGGGCAGCACCACCGGGCCCTCCGGGAAGCCGAGCCCGCTGGCCACGATCGTCACGTCGTCCCCCATGGGCGGACCCTACGCCGGACGGTCGGCGCCGTGCGTGCGATCCTGAGCGCACCCGCGTGTCCGTCGGCCGGTCAGGAGCCCCATGAGCACCGTCGAGATCATCCCGTTGGAGCCGCACGTCACGATGGTGCGCCTCTCCCGGCCCGAGCGGCTGAACGCGATCAGCTTCGACCTCGTGGGCGACCTCCACGACGCGCTCGACCGGGTCGGTGCCGACCCGGGCTGCAAGGTGATCGTGCTCACCGGCGCCGGGCGCGGGTTCTGCGCGGGGCTCGACCTCAAGGACTGGGGCGAGCCACCGGCGCCTGGCACCCACGCCCACATGGACGCGGCAGCTGACGGTCAGGCCTTCGTGTCGAACCTCATCGAGCACCTGCGCCGCACGCCACAGGTCATCGTGGCGGCGGTCAACGGCGCCGCCTTCGGTGGTGGCATGGCGCTGGCGTGCGGCTCCGACATCCGCCTCGCCGGCGCGTCCGCCCGGTTCTGCTCGGCCTCGATCCGCACCGGCCTTTCGGGTTGCGAGATGGGGATGACCTACACGCTGCCCCGGCTCATCGGGAACGCCCGGGCGTTCGACCTGATCCTCACCGGCCGCGAGATCGACGGTGCCGAGGCGGCGGAGATGGGCATCGTGTCGAAGGTCGTCCCGGACGACGAGTTGATCGACACCGCGCTCGACTACGGGCGGCGCATGGCGGCCTACACGGGTGCCGGCCTGCGCACCACCAAGGACGTGCTCTGGCACAACACCCAGACGGCGAGCCTCGGTGCCGCGGTGGCGCTGGAGATCAACGCCCAGATGCGGCTCAACCAGTCTCCGGAGGTGCTGGCCTACATGGAGGCGTACCGCCGGGCCACCACCGGGCCCGCCCCCGACGCGGGCTGAGTCGGGTCACTCAGCCGAGCAGTCGGCGCAGCGGGCCCTCGGCGGGGCCCCACCAGGTGTCGAGCACCGGCGTGAGGTCGGCCAGCTCGGCCTCCTGGAGGTAGAGGCCCCTGGTCGGCATGGTGGCGCCGAGCTCCACGAGCACCGGTCGCAGGTGCGTCTCCACCGCGAGGGCGTGACCGGCCCCGGCGCCGACCATCACCGGCACGGTCACCACGCCGGCGAGGTCGTCGGCACCGATCTGGTCGAGGAAGAGCTTCAGCAACCCGGTGTAGGTGGCCTTGTAGGTGGGGGAGGCGACGACCAGCAGGTCGGCCCCCTTGGCCGCGGCGACGGCCTCGGCCACCGCGGGGTCGCCCCAGCCGAGCAGGCCGGCCCCGAGGTCGGGCAGCTCCACGGTGGTCACCTCGGGGTCGGCCCCGAGGTGGTCGGCCACGAAGGCGGCGACCTCGGCGGCCGCGGTCGAGGTGCGGGAGCGGGCCTTGGGGTTGCCGACGACGACGGTCGTGCGAGCGAGCACTAGAACTCCAGGAGGTTGTCGCGGAAGTTCTCGTAGGTGTAGCCGGTGCGGGTGAGCCCGCGGCGCTGCAGAGCGGGCACGAGGCCGTCGGTGATCTCGGCGACGTAGCGGCGGTTGAGCCTCCCCGAGGGACAGGTGAGCAGGAACCCGTCGCCCCCGACCTCGTCCATGATCTCGCCCATGCGGTCGGCGACGGTGTCCGGTGTGCCGATCAGCTCGATGGTGTCGACGAGGCCGAGGCCGATGAGCTCCCGCAGGGTCTTGCCCGAGCCCCGCTGCATGAAGGCCTCGAGGGTGCCGCGCTCGCCGTTGGTGGTGAGGTCCTCGGGCAGGGGCTGGTCGAGGTCGAACTGCGAGAAGTCGACCTCGGTGATCGAGGCGATCTCGGTGAGCACCCACTCGATGTAGAGCGGGTCCTCGATCCAGCGGCGGGCCTTGGCGTGGGCGAGCTCCACCGTCTCGTCGACCATCGGCGAGACGAGGAACAGGACCTTGCAGTCGTCGGGCTTGCGGCCGTAGCCGATCAGGCGGTCGCGGATGTCCTCGCGGTAGGCCTTCATGTCAGCCACGTTGGTGCCCATGGCGATGATGGTGTCGGCGTACTTGGCGGCGAAGGCCCGGCCCTTGGGCGACGCACCGGCCTGGCACAGCACCGGTCGGCCTCCTTGGGGCGGCACCGTGTTGAGCGGGCCGCGGGATCGGTAGAACTGCCCCTCGAAGTCGACCCGGTGCACCTTGGTGTGGTCGACGTAGACGCCCTTCTCGCGGTCGCGCACGACGGCATCGGGCTCCCACGACTCCCACAGCGCGGTGACCAGCTGGAGGTACTCGTCGGCCATGTCGTAGCGGAGGTCGTGCTCGTAGAGCTTGTCGAGCCCGAAGTTCTGGGCGGCGCGGTCCTCGGCGGAGGTCACGATGTTCCACCCGAGCCGGCCCCGGGCGATGTGGTCGATGGTGGAGGTCAGCCGGGCCAGCAGGAACGGCGGGTAGAAGCTCGTCGACATCGTCGGGATGACGCCGAGGCGGTTGGTCTCGTACGCCATGAGCGTGGCCAGGGGCACGGGGTCGTGCTTGGGGGCGATGCCCTGCTTGAGGTCGTGCTCCATCGTCCCGCCGTAGGCGTCGGACACCATGAGCTTGTCCTCGAGGATGACGAAGTCGAAGCCGACCCGCTCGAGGTCCTTGGCGATCTCGATGTAGAAGTCGCCGGCCCACGAGTCGCCGCCCGGGCCCCAGGTCCCGGCCCAGTCGTCGGCCACGAAGTTGAGGAACCAGGCGAGGTGGAACTTCTCGGACGACATGCAGGACCTCCGCGGCAGTGAGTCCCCTCCCACCGTGGCTCACCTCGTCAGGCATGACCTGATGTGGTGAGCCACGGTGGGAAGGAGGGGGACTCCCGAGGAGAGCAGGCCGGTGTTTCGGCGTCCGCGCAGCGCGTTGACGGCTCGGTCACGGCGATCTGTCTGACATCTGGCCGGGCCCGTTGGCGATTGCCGTACGGTAGGACCTCTGGTAGACGTGGCTCCGTGAGCGCCGCCCGCACGACCCGCCCCGATGCCGGCCGGCCGCGCACCCGGGTCTCGAGGGGAACCCTGTCGCGCGAGCACATCGTCGACGCCACCCTGCGGCTGGTGCGCGAGGAGCCCGACGGCCCCATCACCATGGAGCGGGTGGCGGCGGTGCTCGGCACCCGGCCGATGTCGCTCTACACCCACGTGCGCAACCGCGACGAGCTCGTCGCCCTCGCCGCCCAGCAGGCGCTGCGGGAGTGGGACGCGTCGGTCCCGAAGGGCGCCCGCTGGGACAACCAGCTGCGGGCCTGGTGCCGGTCGCTGCGCGAGCACGTGCAGGCGTACCCGCCGCTCATGCTCGAGATGACGAGCCAGGGCACGTTCCAGCCGGCGCTGCTCGAGGCCGTGGCCGTGCTCGCCCGCATCCTGCGCAAGGCGGGGCTGGAGGGTGAGGCCCTCGCCGCCGCCCTCCGCTGGGTGCCCCAGACCGTGCTCGGCGCCATCATCCTCGAGCTGTCCCGCCCCGAGGGGCTGGAGACGCCGGACCACGAGGCGGCCGCGATCTACGGCTCGCTGGCCTCGCTCGAGCCGACCGACCGGGCGCAGTACGACGACGTCCTGCCGTACTTCGCCAGCCCGGATCTCGCCGACCTGTTCGACTACTCGATCGACCGCCTGGTCGACGGGGTGCGGGCGGTGGCAGCAGCGACCTGAACGCCCGAGGCACGGGCACGACGAGGGGGGACACACCGATGACCGAGGGAACCATGAAGGCCTGGCGCGTGCACAGCTACGGCCAGCCGCTCGACGTCCTGCAGCTCGACGAGGTGCCGGTGCCGGTGCCCGACCCGGGCGACCTGCTGGTGAAGGTCGAGGGCATCCCCCTCAACCTCAACGACCTGGAGCGCATCACCGGCGGCAACATGATGGTGCGCCCGGAGCTGCCCTACAGCCCCGGCATGGAGGTCACCGGCACCGTCGTGGGGGCGGGCGACGGCGCCGAGTCGTTCATCGGGACCCGGGTGTCGGCCACCACCAAGATGGCCATCGGGGGCTACGCCGAGTACGCCCTGTGCCCCGCGGTCGCCGCCTTCGAGATGCCGGCCGAGGTCGCCATGCCCGACGCCGCGGCGCTCTTCTTCCCGTACCACCTGGCCTGGCTCGGCCTGTTCGACCGGGCCGAGCTCACCGCCGGCGAGACCGTCCTCATCCATGCCGCCGCCGGTGGCTCCGGGTCGGCGGCCATCCAGCTGGCCAAGGACGCCGGCGCCCGCGTGATCGCCACGTGCGGCAGCGCCGAGAAGGTGGCGCTGTGCCTCGAGCTCGGGGCCGACGTGGCCATCGACTACACGGTCGACGACATCGCCGAGGTCGTGCTGGCCGAGACCGGCAACCAGGGCGTCGAGGTGGTGTTCGACAACGTCGGCGAGGCCGTGTGGGCGGCGTCGCTCAAGAGCCTCGCCTACAACGGGCGCTACGTGATGATGGGCTTCGCCTCCAACAAGGAGGTCGCCGACGAGCCGTTCATCGTCCCCCGCACCTTCATGCTCTCCAACGCCCGGCTCTGCGGCGTGATGCTCAACTACCAGAGCGCCGACATGGTCGGCTTCCTCAAGGGGGCCATGGGCTGGAACGTGGTGCCCACCGAGATCGGTGCCCGCATCCAGGACGAGATCCTCGAGCGCTACCGCGCCGGGCGCATCCGCACCGTGATCGGCGAGGTCGTCCCCTTCGACGAGCTGCCCCGGGCCATCGACGCCATGGCCAACCGCGGCACCGTCGGCCGCATCGTCGTCACCACCTGACCGCTCAGGCCGTGGCGCGAGGCCCACGCAACTTGCTGTTCTGGTGAGGGTTTCGTGTCGGAATCCGACACGAAACCCCCACCAGAACGGGCGGGGAGGGAGTTGTGGGTCAGCCGGGCATGGTGTCGACGCCGGGCTTCTCCTCCGGGGGGAGGCCGAAGTGGTCGATGTACTCGGCGAACAGCTCCCGGGTGGCGTCGCGGTCGATGCCGTAGTCCTCGGGGCGGTACGAGTGCACGCCGTGCTTGCCGGGAGGGTTGTCGTCGATGAACGCCTTCATGGCCGCCGCGCCCTCGTCGGACATGGGCAGGTCGAAGGCGTCGTAGATGCTCTCGACGACGGAGAACTGGTCGCGCACGAAGTCGGTGAACAGCACGTCGTAGAAGAGGGCGTCCGGGTACTCCTTGGCCTGGCGCACGTTGATGCCGTTCATCAGCACCCGGTGGAGGCGTGGGGTCCAGTCGGCGGCGATCTCATGGGGGTCGACCGAATCGCTGCCCACACCGCGCACCAGGGTGGTGAGGCTGGCGTAGGAGGTCATCGACTTCACCGGGTCGCGGTGGGTGAACACGATGCGGGCGTCGGGGTAGGTCTCGAGCAGCTTGTCGAGGCCCCACAGGTGGGCGCCGGTCTTGAGCACCCAGCGGTCGCGGGCGTTGTGGGCCTGCATGTGCTGGAGCTGGCGCTGGTGGAAGGCGTAGACGCTCGAGAAGTCGGCGTCGTCGTCGACCCAGTCCTGGTAGCTCGGCACCCGGAACTGGTTGTGGAAGAGCGGCGTGATCATCGCCTCGCCCATCATCACCACGCACTCCTGGGAGAGCTCGGCTCCCATGGGGTGGATGGCCTTGAACTCGGGGATCTCCTTCTCCCGGTCGGGGAAGGTCGCGGCGGCCATGGCGATGCGCGGGTCGGTGGTGAAGGTCTCGGCCCGCGGCGGCGGGGAGGCGAACATGACCTCCCACGTGAGCGGGGCCCGGTTGGCGGGGTCCGAGGCGAGGATGTCGTGGAGGATCGTGGTGCCGGTGCGGGGCATGCCGATGATGAACACCGGCTTCACGATCTCCTGGCCGGCGATGGCCGGGTCGGTCTTGCGGTCGTCGACGTAGCCGAGCCGGTTCACCGTGTGGCCCAGCATCCGCTCGCGGGCGATGAGGTGGCCCAGGTCGTTCAGCCGGGCCTCCGTGCGGAGCGAGTCGAGCGTGCGGCCCAGGCCCTCCACGTAGATGGCGGCGTCGTCGCCCAGGTCGGTGAGCCCGCCGGTGCGGTTGCTCGCCTCCTCCAGGATGGCGTCGACCTGCAGCTCGTCGTCGTTCCCCACGGTGGTCCCCCTGTGGTCCCCGCCGGAGCCCCCTGCCCCGACGTCGTTACCGTACTACGTACGGTTGCGCCGTCGCCCGAGCAGTCCGCCCCGTGCAGGAGCACCGTCGGGGGGTGGAGGGGGTGGAGGAGGAGGCGGGCCGGCGTCGCCCGGGATGTCCTCACCCAGGTGCTCGGCGGCCTCGTGCCCCGCCTCGCGCAGTCCGTCCGGGTCGTAGCCACAGCCGTGGCACCAGTCCCAGGTGGGCTGGACGACCACCGAGCACTGTGGGCACCGCACCTCGTCCCATCCACCGGACGGGGTCGGGTCGTCGTCGATCGGGTCGTCCACCTCGCACTCCCATCATCGGGTCGCGCCGTCACCGTCGATCCTACGGAGCGCGGGCCGGCAGCGCGTCGGTGTCGGGTGGTTCACCAGGGCCCGGACGCGAAAGGAGCCACCGGCAGCGCCGGTGGCTCCTCGCAGATCAGAGTGACCTGGGCTCAGATGGCCCGGACGTTCTGGGCTTCTTCGCCCTTCTTGCCGGGGGCCACGTCGAACTCGACCTTCTGGCCTTCGTCGAGGCTCTTGTAGCCGTCGCCCTGGATGTTGGAGAAGTGGACGAACACGTCGTCGCCCTGCTCGCGAGAGATGAAGCCGAAGCCCTTCTCGGCGTTGAAGAACTTCACGGTACCTGTAGTCAAGAGACTGTCTTTTCGTTAGTGCGACGATCGAAGTGACCGAACGCATGAACGACCCTAGTGGCGAATCCGCGTTTCCGTGCCCGTCCGCCCCACGAGTCAGAGGTCGGGGATGTCCTTGGGGACGAGGTCCTCGGCGGCCAGGCCATCGACCTCGAGGTTCTTCCCGGTGATCCACGAGGCCGCGGGCGAGGCGAGGAACACCACGGCCCGGGCGATGTCCTCGGGAAGGCCGTTGCGGCGCATCGCGGTGCGCTCGGCCATCTGCTCGCGCACTTCGTCGGGCACGTAGCGGCGCAGGGCGGCGGTCTCGACCGCACCCGGCAGGACACCGTTCACCCGCACCCGCGGTGCCAGGTCGGCGGCCATCAGCCGCGTGAGCTGGGCGACGGCGGCCTTGGTGAGCGAGTGGGCGAGCGTGCCCCGGCCGGCGTTGCGGCCGGCGACCGAGCCGATGTTGACGATCGACCCGCCGCCGACGGCGAGCATGTGCGGCACCGACAGGCGGCCGAGCTCGAAGGCGGCGGAGACGTTGAAGTGGAACGACGACTCGAGCTGCTTCACCGTGGTGTCGAGGAACGGCTTGGAGACCGAGCCGCCGGCGTTGTTGACCAGCACGTCGAGGCGGCCGAGCTCGCCGACGGTGGCGTCGACCACGGCGGCGAGGTGGTCGAGGTCGTTCACGTCGCCGGGCAGGACGATGGCTCGTCGGCCCCGGGCGCGCACCTCGTCGGCGACGGCGTCGAGGTCGGCCTGGGTGCGGGCGGTGAGGGCGAGGTCGGCCCCCACCTCGGCGAGCGCGATGGCGGTGGCGGCGCCGATGCCCTGGCCGGCGCCGGTGATGAGCGCGACCCGGCCGTCGAGGCGGAACGAGTCGAGCGTGGCGTTCCGGGCGTTCGGGTCGGCGGTGGCGGGGTCGGGGCTCATCAGTCGTCACCGAAGCCGCTGGCCGGACGGGAGAAGACCTCGCGCACGAGGGGCTCGAAGGCCTCGATCGGCAGCGTGTCGTAGTCGGGGTCGAACGCCTGCTGGTCCCACTCGGCGCAGAAGTGGGCGGCGGCGTCGAAGTGGGGGCTGCCCCGGTACCGCTCCCTGGCGTCGCGGTCGAAGCCGATCTTGTGCCAGTAGTGGTAGCCCTGGAAGACGCCGTGGTGGCGCACGACCCAGGTGGTCTCCTCGTCGACGTAGGGCGCCACGATCGCCGCGGCCAGCTCGCTGTGGTTGGCGGGGGCGAGGGCGTCGCCGACGTCGTGGAGCAGGGCGGCCACCACCATGTCGGTGCGGGCGCCGTCGCGCAGGGCCCGGGTGGCGGTCTGCAGCGAGTGCTCGTAGCGGTCGACCTGGTAGCCGAGGGTCGGGCCCCTCAGCGTGTCGAGCTGGGCGAGCAGACGATCCGCGACCCGGTCGTTGAGGTGGACCTGGGCCTCCGCGACGACCACGGCCAGCTCCTCGGCCGTGGCGTCGTCCATGCGTGTGAACGTGCCGTTCGTTGCCATCGCGTCCCCCTCGGCGTCGGCGTCGGGGCGAGCGTAGCCAGCGGCGGCGGGGGAGCCCCGTCCCGGGCCGACCGGTTGCGCCCGTAACATCCGCCGATGCCGCGCGACGCCACCGAGACCAGGCGCAAGCTCCTCGACGCGGCCGCGCTGGCCTTCGCCGAGGACGGTGTGCGCAACGCCTCGCTCGTCGACATCACCCGCCGGGCCGGGCAGCGCAACAGCGGCGCGCTGCACTACCACTTCGGTTCCCGCGAGGGCGTCCTGTGCGCGGTGCTCGAGGAGCACGCCGACTTCCTGGCCGAGCGGGAGGGCGAGCTGCTCGCGGTGGCCCGCACGCGGCCGGCCTCCGACGTGGCGTCGGTGGTCGAGGCCGTCGTGCGCCCGGCGGCCGAGCTGGCCGAGAGCGGGTGGCGGGGCCGGTGCTTCCTGCTGATCCTGGCCGACGTGGTGGAGGAGGACCCGGTGAACTTCGGGCCCGAGCTCAACGCCGTGCTGGCCCGCACCGGTGGGCAGGCCGTCTACGACCTGCTGATCGAGCGCATGCCGAAGCTGCCGGCCGACGTGCTCATCGAGCGCCTCTCGCTGATGACGATGGTCATCCTGCGGGCCGTCGCCGACCGGGCCCGGATCCAGGGCCCCGGCGCCAAGCCGGGCCGGGGGAGCGCGACCACCAGCCGGCGGGGCCGGGCCCAGCTCCCCTACGAGGCGTTCGTCGACAACCTCGTCACCATGGTGGCGGCGGCGGTCGCCGCCCCCGCCCCCGGCTCCCGGACGCGTCGAGGCCGTTGACGTAAACGGGGGTGTTCAGTACGGTCTTTCCCACACCCGGTGCACCGTCATCGGGGTCGAGCTGCCGGGGGGTCGCTCGACCAGGGAGGGGATGTCGTGACCACGACGGAGCCGCGCCTCGACGCCGAGGCGCTCATGGCCGCTGCGGTGGAGCAGACGGGCCTCGACGACTTCGGGCCGCCGTCGTTCCGTGAAGGCCTCGACGTGTACTGCGCGTCGGTCCCCGAGGCTCAGCTCAACGACCTCGGCCACGCCGTCGTGCCGGGCAACATCGTCGGGGCGCTCGCCAACCGGCTGAAGGTCATCGACTGGGCGAAGACCCACCCCGAGGTCGGCGACGAGCAGATCGAGGCGCCGTTCGTGGTTGTCGGCATCTTCCGCGCCGGCACCACGTTCCTCAGCTACCTGCTCGAGAAGGACGCCCGCCACCGCCCGCTCTTCGGCTGGGAGGCGCAGGACAGCGTGCCCCCGCCCGACCCCGCCACCGTCGCCACCGACCCCCGCATCGAGGCCACGGTGATCGGGCGCCAGATGCTCGACAGCATCAACCCGCAGATCAAGGTCGTGCAGAACGAGGAGCCCGACGGGCCCACCGAGTGCATCGCCGTGCTCAACCAGGACTTCAAGTCGCTGCTGTGGGAGGCGCTCACCAACGTGCCCACCTACGGCGCGTGGCTCCACGGCACCGACCACGCCTCGGCCTACGAGTACCACCGGACCGTGCTGCAGGTCCTCCAGAGCGGTGGGGTGCGGGGCCGTTGGTCGCTGAAGAGCCCGCACCACGTGCTCCACCTCGACGCCCTCACCGCGGTCTACCCCGACGCCCGCATCGTGGTCATGCACCGCGACCCGCTGGTGCTGTCGGCATCGGTGTGCAGCCTCATCTCCACGCTGTCGGGCACCTTCTCCGACGCCGACCACACCGCCTACATCGCCGAGCACTGGACCGACATGCTCGCCCGGTCGGTCGCCGCGCTGAACGCCTTCCGCGACGCCAACCCTCAGGTGCCGATCGTCGACGTGCAGTACGCCGAGCTGGTCGGCGACCCGCTTGCCACCATGGAGCGCGTCTACGGCGCCTTCGACGACGAGCTCACCGGCCAGGCCGCCGACGCCATGCGGGCCCACGTCGACTCGCGCCCCAAGGGCCGGTTCGGCACGCACCGCTACGACCTCGACGAGTTCGGCCTCGACGGGCCGGCACTCACCGAGCGCTTCGCCGACTACGTCGAGCGCTACCAGATCCCGCTCGAGTCTCGCGACTCGGCGTAACGGCGACCGGGGGGTCGTCACGAGGGCGCGTCAGCGCCACGTACGAAGAACCACCACCGAAGCGCAACACCACCGCAAAAGGGGACAGCATGAACCACCGATCAGGAGCCGACGGCTCCCGACCGACACAACCACCGCGACGACGGCGCATCGGCATCGGCGTCGCCGTGCTGCTCGCCGTCGCCCTCGTGGCGGGTGCCTGCTCGAGCGGCCGCGGCAGCGACGCGGGCAGCGACGGCAGCACCGCCACGACGAAGGCCTCGGCGGCGGACGAGTCGGCGTTCGGCGACCTCGCGTCGCCGTGCGGCCCCGGTGACGCCACCGGCGCCACCGCCCAGGGCGTCACGGCCGAGGCCATCACCATCGGCTACGGCGACGACGCCGGCTACCAGCCCGCGCCCGGCCTGAGCCACGAGCTCTCCGACGCCATGAAGGCGATGATCGCCTGGTGCAACGACCAGGGCGGCATCAACGGTCGCGAGGTCGTCGGGAACTACTACGACGCCAAGGTCACCGAGGTCACCAACGCCATGACCCAGGCGTGCGAGCAGGTGTTCATGCTCGTCGGTCAGGGCTGGGTGTTCGACTCCGGCCAGGAGAGCATCCGCCAGGGCTGCGACCTCCCCGCGGTGCCCGGCTACGCGGTCAGCCCGCAGTTCTCCAACGCGCCGAACCAGGTGCAGGCCGTGCCCAACCCGGTCGACTACATGCCGACGCAGTTCGCCGCCGCCTTCCAGAAGCTCTTCCCCGAGGAGATCAAGAAGACGGGCCTGGTCTACGCCGACTACCCGGCCACCAAGGACCCGAAGGACAAGGTCGTGGCGACCTACCCGGCCTTCGGCTTCGAGTTCCTGCCGTGCGACCAGATCTACGGCATCCAGGGCGAGAGCGACTGGAAGCCCCTGGCCCAGAAGCTGAAGGACTGTGGCGCCGAGGCGGTCTACTTCGCCGGCTCGCCGTACCCGAACTTCGAGAACTTCCTCGATGCCGCCAACCAGGTCGACTACCACCCGATCTGGTTCAGCGACGCCAACATGTACGACGAGACCTTCGCCGAGTGGAACGTCAACGGCTACGCCGACAAGGTCTACATGCGCTCGTCGTTCACCCCGCTCTTCGAGGCCGACGAGGTCCCGGCGACGCAGCAGTACATCGACATCGTCACCGCATCCGGTGGCGAGACCAACCAGCTCGGCCAGCAGGCCGCCTCGGCGTTCCTCCTGTGGGCCACCGCGGCGAAGCAGTGCGGCTCGAACGTCACCCGTGAGTGCGTCATGGGCGAGCTGGCCAAGATCACCAGCTGGACCGGCGGTGGCATGCACTCGGAGGGCAACCCGGCCGAGAACCTGCCCGCCACGTGCGGCATGGTGATGAAGCTGACCGGCACGAGCTTCGAGCGGGTGTACCCGGAGGAGCCGGGCACGCTCGACTGCAGCCCCGACTTCGTGCAGCCGGTCACCGGCCCGCTGCTCGAACGGGCGAACCTCGACGCCAACCGGCAGTCACAGCTCCAGTAGGGACGTCACACCCCGACAGTGGGGCCGGCTCCGGCCGGCCCCACGCCCGGGGGTGGTCAGTCGTCGAACGACCAGGGGCCGTTGCCCCCGATGCGCTCGACCTCGATCATCACGGTCACGGCGGTGGCCGACCGGCTGAGGTTGAGCTGGTGGTCGGCCCGGCCGACGTAGGTGCGGCACAGCTCGTCGCAGAGCTCCTTGTCGGCGGGGCCGTCGAGCACCCGGGCCGTGCCGTAGACGAGCAGGTGCTGCTGGGTGCCGGTGAGGTTGCGGGCCTCGTCCTCGATCGAGAGCACGACGTCGGGCTCGCGGCGGATGTTGCGCACCTTGGCGGTGGAGCCCTCGGCGCAGAAGAAGACCTGGTCGCCGCGCACCCCGCACCACACGACCGAGACCTGCGGGCTGCCGTCCCGGTTCCGGGTGACCACGTGGGCCAGCGCGTTCGAGCCGAGGAGCGCTTCGGCAGGGGCCGGGATGGATCGGAGCACCGTCATGGGTCACCTCCTGTGTGTGGTGACGACCAGGGTGCACCCTCGGCGCCGCCTTGGGAAGGGCTGCGCCTCGTGAATCCGTGCACGAGAAGGGCCCGGCCGCAACGGCCGGGCCCCTCGTCGGTTGCTGGTGGTTCGTTGGTGCGGCGTGGCCGGCCTAGAGGTCGGCGGGGCGCAGCACGAAGGCGATGCCGTGGGCGATGCCGTTGCTGGCCTGGATGTCGAGCTTGCCGGGGATCAGGAACGGATCGACGTCGTTGCGGTCGTTGTCCGAGAGGATCGCCGAGCCGAAGATGCGGACCGGGGTCACCTTGATCGTGGTGTCAGCGCCGGCCGGGGTCTTCAGCAGGGTGGTCAGCGGGGTGCCACGGGGGACGCTGAGGGCCGTCTTCGAGTCGATGTCGGCGCCCGGGATCACGTGGTACTTCACGACGTCCTCGAGGGTGGAGGTCGGCAGCGCCGTCACCAGAGCGGTGGCGACGGTGGTCTCGCTGGCGAACCAGTAGCGGAAGCCGAGCAGGTCGGCGGCCAGGGCCTGGAAGGCCCGGTCGTTCGGGAGGAACACGGTGAGCTTCCGGGCTGTTCGGGTCGCCGGCGAGGGCGAGCGGGCGACTTCGGGTTCTCGGCGAGGATCTTGTCGACGACCGCGTCGATGATGTCGAAGTCGTACCAGTTGCGGTCGAAACCGCCGCCCTGGGCGTCGAGGATCTGCTTCAGGGTGGGGGCAGAGGGGCTGCTGGCCCCCGCGGGTGCGGCGAACGCCATGCTGCCGGCCATGGCGAGGGCGGCGACGCCGCCGGCGACGATCTTGCGGATGCGCATCGTGGAACTCCCTTAGACGGTGGTGGTGGCGCTGCCGTCCGGCCCGCCACCCTCCTTCCGTCACCGATGCACGAAGTGGATTACTGCTAATTGAGAAATCTGGCCGGAAACGCTCCGGGACCGGATGGCGTCAGTCGAGCGACGGGGTGCGGGTGTCGCGGCCCGAGCGCAGCACGGCGCCCGGGCGATCGGCGGTGATCTCGCCGTCGGCGACGATCGCCCGGCCGTTGACGACGACGTGCTCGATGCCGCTCGAGCCGGCGTAGAGCCGGGCGGCGCCACCGGGGAGGTCGGTGCGCAGCGAGGCGGCGTCGGTGTCGATGGTGGCGGGGTCGAAGACGACGATGTCGGCGTGGTGGCCGACCTCGAGGCGCCCTCGGTCGACGAGGCCGTAGAGCTGGGCCGGCACGTCGGTGATCATGTGGACGGCCTCCTCGAGCGGCAGCAGACCCTTCTCCCGGACGGCCTCGCCGAGCAGCACCGTGGAGTAGTTGAAGGTGGCCAGCATGTCGAGGTGGGCGCCGGCGTCGGAGGCGCCGATGACGGCCCGGCCGTCGCGCCACACGTCGAGGCGGAGCTTCCACTCCTCGTCCGTCGAGCTCGGCGCGTCGGGGCCGAAGCTGGTGAGCAGGTCGTCGGAGAGCGAGATGTCGCACAGCACGTCGAACGGGTCGCGGCCCTGCTCGGTGGCGATCTCGCCGATGGTGCGCCCGACGTACTGGCGGTTCTCCGGCTGCACGACGTCGAAGATGCGCTTGGTGGTCCAGTCGGCCAGCCCGACCATGGGCCCGGGCGACTTGGCCTGCTCGTCGAGCTTCTTGCGGGCGGCCGGGTCGGCGAGGATCGCCGCCTTCTCGGCCTTGGGCAGCGTCATCACGTGCTCCCAGCCGGGCAGGGCGTCGAGCACGAAGCCGGCGGCGAACGACAGGCGGATGCCGAACGGCTTGGGGATGGTGAGGGCGATGACCTTGCCGCCCTTGGCCCGGGCGACGTCGCCGGCGGACAGCTGGTTCTCGATGTTCGGCGCGCTCAGCGCGTTGATCACGAGGATGTTCCAGTTGAGGGGGCGCTGGGCGGCGGCCGACATGTCGGCCATCAGCTCCTTGGCCCACGGCTCGAACGGCCCGACCATCGGCAGGAACTCGAGCGACGTGCCCTCGTGCTCGCCGGCGACGCGGCACAGCTCGACGAGCTCCTGCTCGGTGGCGTAGCGGGACGGCACCATCTGGCCGTCGGCGTCGTTGTGGGTGCGGGCCCACGACGACGAGAAGCCGATGCCGCCGGCCTCGAGGCCGTCGTGGAGGAGCCGGCCCATGGCCGTGACCTCGTCGTCGGTGGCGGCACGCTGGTTGGCGTCGCCCCCCATCACGATCCGGCGGATCGCGGAGTGGCCCACCATCATCCCGACGTTCACACCGACCCGGCCCTCGAGCGCGTCGAGGTACTCGGCGGTGGTGCGCCACGACCACGGCACGCCGTCGCGCAGCGACTCGAGGGGCATGCCCTCGACCCGGGCGAGCATGCGCATGAGGTAGTCGCCGTCGGACGGGTCGTCGGACAGCGGGGCGATGGTGAAGCCGCAGTTGCCGGCGAGCACGGTGGTGACGCCGTGCAGGGGCGACGGGGTGAGGGCGCCGTCCCAGAAGATCTGCGCGTCGAAGTGGGTGTGCACGTCGACGAAGCCGGGGGCGACGACCCTGCCGGTGGCGTCGATGGTGCGGGCGGCCTCGCCGTCGACCTGGCCGATGGCGACGATGCGCCCGTCCTTCACGCCGACGTCGGCGCGGCGGCGGGCCGCACCGGTGCCGTCGACGACGTCGCCGCCGCGGATGATCAGATCGAGCACGGGAGCTCCCCCTCGTCGTGGATGACCCCGACATGGTGGCACCCCTGGGCGGAGGTGACCGAAGGCACGGCCGCGCCGCGGATGCGACGATGGCGCCATGACCGCGACACCCGACGGAAACAGCCTGCTCGACCCCGGCCTCACCGCCATGCTCAGCGCCTTCTCGCTGCCCGACATCACCGGCCCCGAGATCCTCGCCGGGATCCGCACCGGCATGACCCAGACCATCACGGCGATGGGCTCCACCGACGCCGTCGAGCGCACCGACCACCTCGTCCCCGGCGACCACCCGGTGCCGGTGCGGGTCCACCGTCCCCGCGGCGTCGAGGGCCCCCTGCCCTGCGTCTACGCCATCCACGGCGGCGGCATGATCCTCGGCACCTACGACATGGACGACAGCACCTTCGAGGCCTGGTGCCAGGAGCTCGGCGTGATGGGCGTGTCGGTCGAGTACCGGCTCGCCCCCGAGCACCCGTTCCCCACGCCGCTCGACGACTGCGAGCGGGGGCTGCTGTGGGCGGTCGAGCACGCCGACGAGCTCGGCATCGACCTCGACCGCCTCGGCGTCTTCGGCATCAGCGCCGGCGCCGGGCTGGCGGCCGGACTCGCCATCCGGGTGCGCGACAACGGCGGCCCGACCCTGGCGTTCCAGCTGCTCGAGACCCCGATGCTCGACGACCGGCAGATCACCGTGTCGTCGACCACCGACGACCTCCTGATCTGGTCGACCGCGTCGAACACCTTCGGCTGGCGGTCCTACCTGGGTGAGCTCTACGGCGGTGACGTGCCCGCCGAGGCGGCGCCGGCGCGGGTGGCCGACCCCACCGGGCTGCCGCCCACGTTCCTCTCGGTGGGCACCGCCGACGGCTTCCGCGACGAGACGCTCGCTCACGCGCAGCGCCTCGCCGCGGCCGGGGTGCCGACCGAGCTGCACATGTACCCGGGGCTGCCCCACGGGTTCCAGGCGTTCGTCGACCACCCGGTCGTGCAGAACGCGGCGGCCGACCGGCGCGACTGGCTGCGACGCCAGATCGCCGGCTGACAGGTAGTTGGCAATGTGAACTAGTCTCCCGTCGTGGTCGCCGATCCGGAGGCGGCCGGGCCAGGGGGCTGACATGGACAAGCGTCTGCAGGACCGCGTCGCGGTGATCACGGGGGCCGGCGACGGCATCGGCCACGGCATCGCCCGTCGCTACGCCCAGGAGGGTGCCCGGGTCGTGGTCGCCGAGATCAACGACGACAACGGCGCCGCGGTGGCCGAGGAGCTCACCCGCGACTTCGGCACCGAGGCCCTCTTCCTCCACACCGACGCCACCCAGCAGGCCGACAACGAGGCCGCCGTCGCCGCCGCCGTCGACCGTTGGGGCCGCCTCGACATCCTCGTGAACAACGCGTGGGGCGGTGACCAGGCCGGGCTCAAGCGGGTCGACAAGATGCCCGACTCGGCGATGGAGCACGCCTGGCTCATGAACGTGATGGGACCGTTCTGGGCGATGAAGGCCGCGTTCCCGCACATGCGCGCCGCCGGCTGGGGCCGCGTCGTCAACATCTGCTCGCTCAACGGCGTCAACGCCCACATGGGGTCGGTGCACTACAACTCCACCAAGGAGGCGCTGCGCACGCTCACCCGCACCGCGGCGCGCGAGTGGGCCGGCTTCGGCATCACCGCCAACGTGATCTGCCCGGGGGCCAAGACCACCTCGTTCCGCATGTTCGAGGAGATGGCCCCGGAGATGGCACGCGAGTCGGAGGCGGCCAACCCCATGGGCCACCTGGGCGACCCGGAGACCGAGATCGCGCCCATCGCCTTCTTCCTGGCCAGTGAGGACTCCTGCTACCTCACGGGCAACACCCTCTTCGCCGACGGTGGCAGCCACATCAACGGCGCCGTCTGGGTGCCGGACCTGGGTGACTGACCCGCGCAACCGGCCGCCCGATGGTGCGTCGGCCGGTTGGTCCCCCTAACATGTGACACAAGCGCCCCGATGGGCGCCGATTCCGTCACACGCGGGGAGACACGATGTACAACGCGGAAGAGATCACGAACGAGCTCGGCTACCAGCCGTTCGACGCCGACAACCACTACTACGAGGCCGAGGACGCGTTCACCCGCCACCTCGACCCGAAGCTCGGGCCGCGCGTCATCGAGTGGTGCCAGATCGGCAAGCGCAAGTACCACGTGATCGGTGGCCAGGTCAGCCGTGCGGTGACCAACCCCACCTTCGACCCGGTGTCGCCGGCCGGCGCCATGGCCGACTACTTCCGCGGCAACCCCTCGGGTAAGTCCCCGCTCGAGTACCTCGGTCGCCCGGAGCCCATCAACCCCGCGTACCGCGACCGCGACGCCCGCCTCGCCACGATGGACGAGCACGGCCTCCAGAAGATGTGGCTCTTCCCCACCCTCGGGATGATCTACGAGGAGCCCCTCAAGCACGACCCCGAGGCCGTCACCCTCATGTTCACCGCGTTCAACCGGTGGCTCGAGGAGGACTGGGGCTTCGCCTACAAGGACCGCATCTTCGCCGGCCCCTACATCTCCCTCGCCGACGTCGACTGGGCGGTCAAGGAGCTCGAGTGGGCGCTCGACCACGACGCCCGCACCATCGTGATGCGCCCGGCCCCGATCCACACCGCCGACGGCGTGTTCGCCCCGGCCGACCCGATCTTCGACCCCTTCTGGGCCCGGGTGAACGAGTCCGGCGTCACCGTGATCGTGCACGCCGGCGACACCGGCTACTCCCTCCAGGGCTACGCCCCGGAGAAGGGCTTCTCCGCCAGCTTCAGCGGCGGCTTCCGCCCCAACCTCGGCATGCTCCACATCGGCATCGAGCGGGCCATCTACGACTTCCTCGGCTCGATCATGGTCGACAAGATCTTCGAGCGGTTCCCGAACATCCGTCTCGCCTCTGTCGAGAACGGCTCCGGGTTCCTCGGCGACCTGTTCAAGAAGATGCGTGGCGCCTCGGCCAAGATGCCCGGCTACTTCGGCACCGACCCGGTCGAGCTCTTCCGCCAGAACGTCTGGATGAACCCGTTCTGGGAGGACGACGTGCGCGAGACCGCCGACGCCATGGGCACCGACCGCGTCATCTTCGGCTCCGACTGGCCCCACATCGAGGGCATGGAGCACCCGCTCGACTACGTCCCCGAGCTGAAGGTGTTCTCCGACGAGGACCGCAAGCGCATCCTCCTCGACAACGTCACCGAGCTGAACGTCCGCCGCCCGGCCTGACGCCGCCCGGCACCGAACCGAACGAGGGCCCGTCCGCAGGGGCGGGCCTTCGTCGCGTCCAGGGCCGTGGGGCGTCCGGGCTCAGATCGAGGGGTCGGGGTCGACCACCCCGCGGTCGGCGAGCACGGCGGTGACGTGGGCGCCGGCGAGCAGGGCGATGCCGCAGATCCACAGCCACAGCATGATCACGGCAACCGAGGCGAAGGCGCCGTAGGCCGCCTGGAGGTCGGGGCCGATGGCCACGTAGACAGCCAGGCCGATCGAGCCGAGGACCCACATGGTGGTCGCCACCAGCGCACCGGGAGGGGCGGCCCCGGTCGCGCCGCCGGGGCGGTAGAGCACCGCGCAGCCGAGCAGCACGATGCCGACCACGAGCGGGTAGCGCAGCCACGAGACCCATCCGGGGAGGTCGGGGGCGAGGCCGAGCAGGGCCACCACGACGGCGGCGAGGGCGATCAGGACGAACACGCCGAGCAGGCCCCGGGCCCGCGCCCGCACGAGCGAAGCCCGGGGGAGGCCGAAGGCGGCGTCCACCGCGTCGAGCAGGTGGCGAACGCCTGAGGACGCCGACCAGAGCGCCACGAGCGCTGCGACCACTGCCGCGACGGTGAGCGAGCCGGTGCTGGCGGTGGTCAGGCGGTTGAGTTGGTCGAGCAGGAACTCCCGACCGGGCCCCACGTCTTCGCCGAAGAGGTCGGTCAACTCGCTGGCCACGTCACTCGGGTTGGCGAACAGCCCGTAGATCGCGATGAGCGCGCCCATCGCGGGGATCACCGACAGCAGGGCGAAGAACGCCACACCCGCCGCGGCGAGCAGGGCATCGACGTCGCGCGCCCGCTGCCACGTCTCGACGCCGACCGACACCGCTCGTCGGGCCCGTCCTGTCTGGTTCATCAGCGGCGTCCTCCGGGCGCATCGTGCCATCCCCGGTGCACCCCGCCGTCGGATGGGGCGTGGGGCGGGGCGTCGGCGGTGGCTCGGGGACCTATCGTCCGGAGCGCCGCCTCCGGCATCGCACCCACCCCGTACGAGGAGACCAGAGATGACCGACCGTTCCGCCTTCACCGACGAGCAGTGGCACGCCATCACCGACGCACCGGTGGCGATCATGCTGGCCGTCGCCATGGTGGGCGATCACGGGCCCATCTCGATGGTCAAGGAGTCGGCCGCCGGCGCCAAGGTCATGGCCGTGCCGCCGCACTCCGGCCCGGCCGACGAGCTCATCGCCGCCATCGTCCCCGACGCCAAGGACAAGCAGGCCCGCCACGACGCCAAGCAGCACAAGGGCGACACGCCGAACGTGATCGTCGACGGCCTCGTGGCCGACGTGCAGCGCGCGGTGAAGGCCCTGGCCCACATCCCGGCCGACGAGTCCGCCCAGGTGCGCCAGTGGTACTTCGACATCGCCACCGCCGTGGCGGGGGCGGCCAAGGGCGTGAAGCCGGCCGAGCAGGAGCTGCTCGACCGTCTCGCGGTCGTCCTCGACGTCACCGCGTCGTAGTCCCGACCACCAGGGTCAGTTGACGGGGCCGCTCCCGGCGCGGCGGCTCGAGCGGAGGAACAGGCCCCCGGCGACCGCGACGATGACGACGAGCGCGGCACCTCCGATGAGAACGCCGTTGACGCCGCCGCCACTGCTGTCGCCGGATGTGGAGGAGGCCAGCTCGCCGTCCGCCTCCGCGAGGCCGTCGGCCGCTGCGGCGGTGCCGTCGGTCGCGATCTCCCCGGTCGTCTCCTCCGCCGTGGTATCGGCCGTCGTCTCGGGGGAGGTGGCCGTCGGGTCCGGGATCACGCTTCCGTCGAGTGCCGTCACCCTCGGGGTGCCCGTCGACGGGGCACCCGGGTCGCGGAGCCGGCACCGCCCGGTGTGGGGGCCGGAGCGGCGGTGGCGGGTGGCGCCGTCACCGGCGGAGCGGTGGGGGGTGGGGTCGACGCGACGGTTCGCAGCACCGGGGCGGGCGCCGGCGAGCCGGCAGCTCCGATCCAGCTGACGAGCTCACCGGTGTTGTAGGTCTGCAGCACCGGAACGGAGTACGAACCGATGGCCGGTCCGGTGCGCACGCTCAGGACGAAGCCCTCGTCCTCGGAGCGGGGCGCGCCGGTCGCCTTGGTGAAGGTCACGACCTGGCGCCCGTCCTGGCTGCCGACAGCGCAGCTCCAGGTCGCCTTGTTCTGGCACCCGGTCGCCTGCCACCCGGTCGGCATCGCCACCACGACCCGGGTGTTGTAGACGGTGTCGGCCCGCTCGTGGGGGACGTCCATGTAGAGCGTGACGTTCGCGTCCGCGGGCACCGACGACGTGGAGAACGTGGCGTGGGCTGCCGCGGTGCCGGCGAACAGCGCCGAGGTGCCGACGACGACGAGGAGGGCGGCGGACGCGCCGAGGAAGAGCTTTCGCACGGACGAGTGGTTGCGGGAGGCCCGCCGATAGTTCCCCACCCGGGCAGGAACTTTCGTGGCCCTTGCGACGACAAGAGAGCGAGCCCGCCGGGAGAGCGGGAACCCGAGAGCGGGCGACGTCGTGGTCGCCGCAGAGAGGGGCATCTCCGTGCCCAGCACCACCCACCGGAGCGCACGCCTGATCGGTCGGCGTGGCGTCGTCGTCGGCGGCCTCGCCCTGGCCGGCATCACCGTCGCCGCCGTTCCTGCCTTCGCCCACGCCAGCTTCCCTGGCTATGCCGCCTTCGGCTTCGCCCCCAACACGTCGGGCGGTACCGGGGCCGAGGGCTCGACGCCTCCGTACGCCGCCAACACCACGGTCACCGCCTACGTGCGAGCCGCCGGTGAGCAGTCCGCCGACTACAACGGCAACCCGGACACCACCGTCGAGGTCCGGGCCGTGGTTCCCGCCGGCTGGACCAACCCGACGTGCGGCCAGGCGCTGCTGCAGGTCAAGGACGGCTCGACCAACAACACCAACCAGCCCGGGGCCGCGGTCGCCGGCTGGAGCTGCGAGATCATCACCAGCGAGGGTCACCAGGTGGTCCGGTGGTGGGGCCCGCAAGTGCAGGCGCCCGGCACCCAGGCCGATGGGGCCCAGTTCTTCTCCTTCTCGGTCACCACGCCGTCGCCGTCGGTGCAGACGACCTACAACGGCGCCGACGGCACCGAGGGGTTCATCGTCGACCAGATCTACGCCTCGGGCGCGATCAGTCACTGGATCCCCTCTGAGGGGTACGCCGGCAGCCCGCCCCCCGGCTCGGAGACCATGGTGGCCAGCGGCCTGGCCCGCACCGTCGCCGCGTTCGACCCGACCACCACGTCGACAGTGGCCCCGACGACCACCGTCCCTGACGCCGGGGTGCAGGCGGCCGGCGCGGTCGCCGTCAGCCCCGCCTTCACCGGCTGAGGGGCCGCGCATAGGAGGGTCCGGAACCATCCGGCTCCCTCAGACGACCGCACTACGAGCCAGGTGATCGCGGCAGGCTGGGGATGGCCCGCCGCGAACGCTCGACGAGCCCGGCTGTCGCGGTGGGCCGGGGATGGCCCACCGCGACGATCCGGCTCCCGGCTCAGGCCGTGGGGGAGTACGACCTGACAGGATTCGGTCGTGCTCCCCGACGGTGTGTCCCTCGACCGCATGCGGCCCGACGAGGTGCCCGTGCGGGTGGCCTGGGCGACGGCCGAGGGCTGGAACCCGGGCACCGGTGACCTCGACCTGGCGTACCGCCTCGACCCCGACGTGTTCCTCGCGCTGCGGCGGGGCGACGAGCTGATCGGCACCGGCTCGATCTTCTCCTACGACGGTGCCTTCGGGTTCATGGGCTGCTTCATCGTGCGGGAGGACCTGCGGGGCGACGGACTCGGCACCGAGCTCTGGCACGCCCGGCGCGACCGCATGGTGGCCCGTCTGCGGCCGGGCGCGTCGGCGTGGTGGAGCGACTGCTCGGAACCCTGCTCGCCGGCATCGAGGGCGAGCAGGTGCAGATCGACGTGCCGGAGCCGAACACCGCCGGCATGGGACTGGTGGCCGGCCTCCGCCTGACCGAGTCGTTCGGCTGCGCCCGCATGTACCTGGGCCCTGCCCCCGAGCTCCCGGTGGAGCGCATCTTCGGCGTCACGTCGTTCGAGATCGGCTGACGCGGCGGGGTCGCGAGACCTTCGGGAAATCCTCCGCCGCAGCGGTATCGACGCCGGGCTCCACAGCGATGAACACCATGGCTTCGGCCATGCCGCTGCACCAGTGCTCTCCCGCCGTCGCACTGGTGCAGCGGCCTTTCGCGTCCGGTGCCGCTAGCCCTTCTTGCCGGCGGTCTTGGCCTGGTGGCGCTTGTTCGACGCCCGGGCCTGGGCGCTGGCCCGCTTGCCGGCCGGGGTGCGTCGCTGCTTCTTCTCCGTGGCACCGGAGCTGGTCGACGACGGGCGTGACGCCCGCTTGGCCGGGGCGCCCTTCCCGCGCCGGGCGGCGGCGAGGCGCTCGGCCTTGAGCTGGTCGGCGCTCTCCTGGGCGACCTTGGCCAGACGGGCGGACACCCGGGCGAGGGCGTCTTCGAAGGCCTCGGCCTTGCGGGCGGTGCGGGAGTAGCGGGCCGACACCTTGCCGCGGCCACCGTCCTTGGCGACCTGGGCGGCGGCACCCCGGCGGTAGTTCTTGGAGTACTTGTTGCGGGCCCGGCGGACCCGCTGGTGCACGGCGACCAGTTCGTCCTCGTCGAGCTTGCGCAGCTTGCGGGGCTCGATCTCGCGGAGCAGCGCCTGCTCGCTCTCGTTCAGCATCGACCAGATGTCGTTCTTCACGGTGTCTCCCGATCGTCGTGGTGTCCGGTTGCCGAAGCTTGCTCCTACCGGGTCGGTCGTGCACAGCTCAGTCGTCCCGATCCTCATAATCGACGTCGACGTCGAAAATGGCTACGGTGGCGGGGCGGCAGAGGGTCTGCCCGAGGAGAGGTCATGACCGAGATCGCGTTCGCCCCGGATGTCTTCACCTGGCCGTCCGACGAGCCCCAGCTGATCGGCGGGAAGTGCGCGCAGTGCGCTGCCGTCACGTTCCCCGCGTGGTCGTCGTGCGCCCGCTGCGGGTCGACCGAGGTCGAGCAGCACCTGCTGCCCCGACGCGGCACCCTCTGGACCTTCACCACCCAGGACTTCCTCCCCAAGGAGCCCTACGCCAGTGGTGAGACCAACGAGACCTTCACCCCCTACGGCATCGGCATGGTGCAGCTGGGTGACGAGGTCCGGGTCGAGGCCCGCCTCACCGAGAACGACCCCGAGAAGCTCGCCATCGGCATGGAGATGGAGCTCGTGATCCTGCCGTTCCGCACCGACCCCGACGGCACCGTCGTCATGGTCTACGCCTTCGCCCCCGCAGCCCAGGAGTCCTGAGATGAACGACGTCGCGATCATCGGGGTGGGTATGCACCCCTTCGGCCGGTGGGGCCAGAAGTCGGCGATCGAGATGGGGGCCGACGCCATCCGCGCCGCCCTCGCCGACGCCGGCGCCCAGTGGACCGACGTGCAGTTCGCGTTCGGTGGCAGCTTCGAGGTCGACAACCCCGACGCCGTGGCCGGGCGCCTCGGGCTCACGGGCATCCCGTTCATGGACGTCTACAACGGCTGCGCCACCGCGGCCACGGCCCTGCAGCTCACCGCCGACGGCATCCGCTCGGGCCAGTACGACCTCGGCGTGGCCGTCGGGATGGACAAGCACGCGTCGGGTGCGTTCACCTCCGACCCCGTCGACTACGGCGCCCCCGAGTGGTACGGCGAGATCGGCCACTTCCTCACCACCAAGTTCTTCGCCATGAAGATCAACCGCTACATGTACGACCACGGGATCTCCCACGAGACCCTGGCCCGGGTGGCGGCCAAGGCGTACCGCAACGGCGTGATCAACCCCACGGCGTTCCGGCGCAAGGCCATCTCCGAGGAGGAGATCCTGGCGTCGCGGATGCTCAACTACCCGCTCACGCAGTACATGTTCTGCTCGCCCGACGAGGGCGCCGCAGCCGTGGTGCTGTGCCGGGCCGACCTCGCGCACAAGTACACGGCCAACCCGATCTACCTGAAGGCCACGGCCGTGCGCACCCGTCGCTACGGCGCCTTCGAGGTCCACGCCTCGTGGGCCGCGGTGGAGCAGGACGCGGCGCCGACGGTCTACGCGTCGAAGGCCGCCTACGAGATGGCGGGCATCGGGCCGGAGGACGTCGACGTCGTCCAGCTCCAGGACACCGACGCCGGGGCCGAGATCATCCACATGGCCGAGAACGGCTTCTGTGCCGACGGCGAGCAGGAGAAGCTGATCGCCGAGGGCGCCACCGAGATCACCGGGTCGCTGCCGGTGAACACCGACGGCGGCCTCATCGCCAACGGCGAGCCCATCGGGGCGTCCGGCCTGCGCCAGGTCCACGAGCTCGTGATGCAGCTCCGCGGCACCGCCGGCGACCGCCAGGTTCCCGGCTCGCCGAAGGTCGGCTACGCCCAGCTGTACGGCGCGCCCGGCACCGCCGGCGTGTCGATCCTGTCGACCTGACCCTCGGTCCGTCCCTCTCCGCGAATCGGTGCGCTCTTCCCACGCCTGGGCGTGGGGTCGCGCACCGTTTGTGTTCGGGGACGGGCTAGACCAGCGAGGCGATCTGCTCGATGGCTCGGGGCGGGCGGTCTCGACGATGAGGGTGTCGATGGGGCTGGCCTTCCAGGCCTCGAGCTGCTCGTTCACGTGGCCGGCGGGGCCGACGAGGGCGAGCTCGTCGACCAGCGCGTCGCTGGTGGCGGCCGCGCGCCGGCCCGGTCGCCCGAGAGGAAGGCCGACTGGATGCGCTCGGCCTCCTCCTCGAAGCCGTAGCGCTCGACCAGCGACTTGTAGAAGTTCTTGTCCTTCGAGCCCATGCCCCCGATGTGCAGGGTGAGCTTGGGGCGCACCTCGTCGCGGCAGGCCTGGAGGTCGTCGCCCATGGCCACGGCCACGGTCGGCATCACCTTGAAGCCCTCGGGGGCGGTGTCGAGGGCGTCGCCGAAGGCGCTGCGCCAGTGGTTGGGGCTCCAGAGGTAGGGGAGGAGCCCGTCGGCGACCTCGGTGGCCATGGCCAGGTTGCGCGGGCCGAGGGCGGCGACGAGGATCGGCATGTCCGACGCGGTCGGGAGCGAGTGCGGAGGCTGCGCCCGAGCCCGCTGGCGTCGTCGCCCCGGTAGGGCACCTGGAAGACCTCGCCCTGGAAGTCGACCTTCTCTCCGGCGAGGGCCTGCGGAGGATGGCGATGTACTCGCGGGTGGCTTCACCGGGGTGCGGAACGGCACCCCGTGCCAGCCCTCGACGACCTGGGGGCCGGAGACGCCGAGGCCGAGGATCAGCCGGCCGCCGGAGAGCTCCTGGAGGGTGAGCGCCGTCATCGCGGTGGTGCCGGGTGTGCGGGCCGAGATCTGGGCGATGGCGGTGCCGAGCTTCAGCGTGGAGGTGGCGGCGGCCACGAAGGCCAACGGGGTGAAGGCATCGGCCACCCAGGCCTCGCCGGTCCAGATGGAGTCGTACCCGGCCGACTCGGCGAGCTGGGCGACGGCGTTGAGGCCCTCCGGCTCGAGGGGGGTGCCGTAGGTGCTCAGCCCGAGCTTCACGAGGGGTCCTCTTCCGCAGCCAAATAGTGATTTCGACGTCAATATCGAAAACTGGCGAGCCGAACGCCATCCCGAACCCTCCTCCCCGCAGGCCACCATGGGCGGCGTCGCCACACGAGGAGCTCCCATGACCGACGCCGACACCGTCCTGCACGAGGTCACCGACACGGGTGTCGCCGTGCTCACCCTCAACCGCCCCGAGCGGTTGAACACGTGGACCCTCGCCATGGAGGACCGGTACTTCGACCGGCTCCTCGAGGCCGAGGCCGACGAGCGGGTCCGGGCCATCGTCGTCACCGGGGCCGGCCGCGGGTTCAGCCCGGGCGTCGACCTCCAGTCGGGCGACGACCCCAAGCTCTACGCCAGCCTCGATCGGCGGCCCACCACGCTGCCTCTCACGATCCGCAAGCCGATCATCACGGCCATCAACGGGTCGGTGGCGGGTGTCAGCCTGGTGCAGGCGCTGCAGTGCGACCTGCGCTTCGTGGCCGAGGGGGTGAAGCTCACCTTCGCCTTCCCCGGCGGGGACTCGTCGCCGAGTACGGCGTGTCGTGGCTGCTGCCCCGCCTCATCGGCACGTCCCGGGCCCTCGACCTGCTGCTCTCGGGTCGGGTGGTCATGGCCGAAGAGGCGCTCGCCCTCGGCCTGGTGAACAGGGTCGTCCCCGCCGAGGAGCTGGTCGACGCGGCCGTCGCCTATGCGGCCGAGCTCGCCGCCGAGTGCTCGCCCGCCTCGATGGCGGTGATCAAGCAGCAGGTCTACGCCGACTGGGACACCGACCTCGAGACGGTCCGCACCGGCGTGGTCGGTCTCATGCACGCCTCGCTCGACGGGCCCGACTTCAAGGAGGGCGTCCGCTCGTTCCTGAAGAAGCGGCCGGTCGCGTTCGCCCCGCTGGGCCAGGGCAGCAACACCTCGCTCGACCCTGCGGGTGGCCCCGCCTG
>CAVPCW010000004.1:0-13605 GCA_963702555.1 uncultured Actinomycetes bacterium | reverse complement strand
CACCGACACGCCCCTCGCCCGTTCGCAGGAGGACCTGTGGCTGGGCTTCGGCACCGACTACCGCGACGAGGTCGGCGTGAAGGCCTCGACCCCGGAGGAGCAGGCCGGCCCGCTGGCCTTCCTGTGCAGCGACGCTGCCGTCTACGTGAACGGCCAGACGCTGATCACCGACGCGGGGTACGTGAGCTCGGGCCTCACCAGCTCGTTCCCGGCTGCCAAGCCGGTGGTCGACTTCCTCTCCGGCAACTACTGAGCCGGCTCAGGACCACGGAGTACGCAGCGAGGCCCCCTGCTGGTGCAGGGGGCCTCGTCGCGTCCGGGTGGGTGTGAGCCCGAGCCCGCGGATCAGCCGAAGGCGCGCTCGCCGCTGATGTCGTAGATCTTCACGTCGAAGCCCTTGGGGGCGGGGCCGGTGGACTTCGGCGCCGTCGCCAGGCCCGCCATGTGGGCGTCGAAGGCGGCCTGGTCGGCCCAGCGCTCGAAGAGCAGCACGCGGGTGGGGTCGAGCGGGTCGACGGTCATGGCGTACTCGAGGCAACCGGCCTCGGCGCGGGTGCGCTCCATCGCCTCGACCTTGCTGGCGACGAACGCCTCCTGGTCGGCGGGGTCGACCTCGAAGTGGCCGGCGACGATCAGCATCTGGGTACCTCTTTCGTAGGGCTGGGTGCCCGGGAAGCTACACATCCGGCGGGCTCGGTCGCGCTGTCACACCCCCTGAATAGGGTTGGGTACATGAGTTCGGGGCGCAGTGTCGAGGGTGTGGCGGGTGGTGATGCCGTGGGTCGTGGGTTGGCCGTGGGCGTCGCCGCACGGCCCTTGCTCGACGTGCTCGGTGGCCTTCAGACGCTGGTCGATGCGGCCGATCCGGGTCAGGTTCCGGCTCGTGATGCGGTCGATCTGGTGCGGGTGTTGGATCGGATCGGGCGGGTGGCTGATGCGGCGAAGGCGGCGGCCGCGGGTCGGGTGGCGGAGTCGTCGTTGTGGTCGAAGGCCGGTCATCGTTCGCCGGCGCACTGGGTGGCCAAGGAGACGGGCATCGGTGTCGGTGAGGCGATCAAGCTGCTGGAGACGGCGGAGGCGGTCGCGGCTGCGCCGGTCGTGGCTGAGGCCTTGTCGAGTGGTGTGGTGTCGCCTCGTCAGGCGCGGGCCGCGGCTCGAGCGGAGAAGGCTCAGCCGGGTTCGGGTGAGCGGCTGGTGGCGACGGCGGGGTCGGTGTCGGTCACCGAGTTGGAGAACGACGCCAACCGGATCGTGGCCGCCGCATCGAGCGAAACCCCCGAGGCGAAGGCCGAGCGGCATCGCAAGGCCCGGCAGGTGTTCCACGGGATCGATGCCGATGGCATGGGCTGGGGTCGCTGGCGGGCTCCGATCGCGGAGCACACCCGGTTGATAGCCCAGCTCGAGGCCGAGCAGCAGAGGGTGTTCGCCGAGGCTCGGGCCCGGGGTGATCGTGAGCCGATGGAGGCCTACGCGGCCGACGCGTTCTTCCGGATCATCGACCGCGCCGCCCGCAAGACCCCTGCCGCCGCGGCCGTTGCGTCAGCCGAGGACCCTGTCGAGGACTGGTCGTTCGCCAAGATGATCGTGCGGGTCGACCTCGCCGCCCTCGACCGTGGTTCCGTGGCGTCGGGTGAGGTGTGCGAGATCGCCGGCCGAGGCCCGATCCCGGTCGCGGATGCGTGGCGGATGATCGACGGCGACGCCTTCGTCGCGGCGGTGGCCACGAAGGGCACCGAGATCGACAAGGTCGATCCACCTCGGCCGCAAGCCGACCGTGCTCCAGAAGACCGCCCTCGAATGGTTCTCCGCTGGTGAGTGCTCCACCGAAGGCTGCACCAATCCGCGCCGGATCGAGATCGACCACGTCGCCGACTGGGCCGACACGAAGATCACCCGGCTGCCCGACCTGGCGAGCCCGTGTGGTCACTGTCACGACCTCAAGACCCACCGGGGCTACACCTTCGGCCCCCGCCTCCCCTCCGGGAAACGCCGACTCATCCCACCCGACGGCGACCCCTGTGACAGCGAGCAGCGCGGCCTCTTCGACACCAGCTGAGTTCGGGAGCGGAGCGGCACCAGTCGAGCGAGATCCGCGATCCGCTGGGTATCCCTCAACGGCACTTCTCCCACGGTGCGACACCGAGTTTGAGATGTCTCCAGGTGTGGTGACGGTCGGCCCTGGTGGTCCCGTACCTGTGGTGCGAGCTTCGGGGTAGCTGGCGAGGAGGTATCGCTGTGGCCACGACGCCCGAGCGGCTGGCCATCGGCTGGCAGGTCGTCCCTGACGAGCCGCCCGGCACGTTTGCGTGGTGGGACGGCGAGCAGTTCGTCGCCATGGCGTTCTGGGCTGGAGATCACTGGGAGTTCGTGACCGACGAGTGGTCGGGTGTCGACCCAGTCGCTCTCGGACGGGTCATCGGTGTCCAGCCGGACAGGCGGGCCGCCCCGGGGGGCAACCGAAGCCCATCTGTGCCAGCAGTGAGCCCGAGCACCAATCGGGGGTCGGACAAGCTGGTCCTCACGGCGGTCACGGCCATCGCTGCTGTCATGCTCCTCGCTGAGGTCGGCAGCATCGTCCTGCTCCTGCAGACCAAGGGCCGGGTCACCGCCAACCTCCACTACTGGCCTGCACTTGGCGATCTTGGCTATGGGCCGTTCAAGTTCGAGCAGGTGACCGGAGAGAGGATCGCCTGGGACATCGGCTTCGTTGTCGTCACCTTCGTAGCGCCGCTGATCCTCGGGCTTGTCCTCGTCAAGGCAGAACCCCGAGTAGCACGATGGGTCGGAGTGTGGCTGCTCACCGCTGGCGCAGTGGTGGCCGTCGGCGGGTTGTACTTCTTCGCCGCCCCGACGAACGGCAACTGCAGGCAAGAGACGACCGGCTTGATCTTCAACTCGTCCGAGCCAATCGTCTGCCCGCCGGAGGTACAGGCCGAGCTTGCTCGCCGGGTCGACACTGCGGTCCGGTCCCAGACCTGGGTCCCGAGGGTCCTCATCGCAATCGGCGTTTCGACGATCACGGCAGCGATCGCACTGCTCGCCGTGTCGCATCAGCGGCTACGAAGTACCTCACCAAGGCGAGCGGACACCCGGTTCGGGCATCGAGCAACGCGGTAACCCATGACGCCCGACCTGCCCGGTTCCCGAGGCCGAGACGGTGAGGCGGCCGTCGGCAGCTGCGAGAGCACCCCATACCGCCCGGTGTGGGCGACAACGGACGTTCCCGTGGCATGCCTCCGCCGAGACCACACCCCCATCGCAGCCCTATCGACACGGGAGTCGATGACCGATCGAACGGGCTGCGCCCCGCCCGGATCAGCGGAAGGGTGGCAGCGTTGGTCCACCTCGGATCACGAGGGCGTGCGCGCGTCTGTCGCACTCATCGAAGCGCACGTCCGTGCCCAAGGACGACAGCACCCGTTCAGCCGCGAGGCGCAGGCGGGCGGGGGAGGTGCGGGTTCTCCTGATGGACGGCGGTGAGCGTGACCGAATCCAGGCGCCAGCCGTCGGCGGTGTGTACCGCAGTGTTGTCGTAGAAGCCGACGACGAGCCAGCAGTCGGGTCCGCCGCCGGCCTCCTCGGGTGCCAGCCAGTGCTCGGCACGAACGTGAGCTCGGATGGTGGCTCGGTCGCCGTCGACGGCGATGCGGTGCCCGGTGATGACGTGGTGGGTGGCCGCCCAGCCGGCGAAGGCCCGTTCCCCCTGCCGGCACCAGATCTCGCGGCTGACGGTCACCGCCGGCGAGCCGAGCGAGCTGAAGTCGCAGGTGATCTGGTCGCAGAAGACGGTGAGCGGGAGCGCGTGCCAGTCGTTGGTGTCGGAGACGTCGGCATAGCGCGCCATCAGCTCGACGAGCTCGTCCCTATCACTCCAGCTCATCACGACCTCCTCCTTGGCCTCCTCGACGGAGTATCCCTACCGCCGGGATGGCGCGTCCGCTGGCCGTCACGTATCGGAAGACTCGCGTTCAGCACGCGTCTCATCCACGAGCACCGACGGCGTCTCGCTCCAGTGCTGATCCTTGGCCTTCGACGCGAACAGCATCCCGAAGCCGACTGCGATCGCGGGCTGCGAGCTTCTTCAGGAGGGCCATGACCTAGACCGTACCGAGACGCACAGCGTTCCCTGCCGCCGGGTCTGGGTGACGAGTACCGCACCCAAGTAGGCCGACTACGTTGACGAGCGGCGGGTGCGGTGAGGGGTTCGCGTCGTAGGTCGGGCAGGAGATCTGGGCTATGTCGAGCAGGACCGAACGCCTACAGGCCTCCGCCTCGTACAAGGTCTTCGTTCTCGTCCTGACAGTCGTTGTTGGTGCCGGCGTCTGGATGGTGTTCACCGGGTCCAGTTGGGCTGGCGCGCTCGTCGTTGCAGCCCTCCTGATCGCGATGCGTCTCGCGATCGGCGCCTGGTTTCGCGACCGATCCTGACGTCGGGTGCGGGCCCCATCGTCGGAGAGGTGGGACGCCTGCGGCGTCCACTTGAGCGCTGACGGGGAGCAAGCGGCCCGCGACAGGCGGCCGCAACCGACGTGCCGCGGCTGTCGTCCCTCCCGCTGCCGAGCTCCGAGCCCGGTCCGTTTCCTCAGGACTCGGCGATCGAGGCGACGCCTTCGTCGTGGAGCTGGAACTTCAGCACCTTGTTGGAGGCGTTCAGGGGCAGCGCGTCGTAGAAGCGCACGTGGCGCGGCACCTTGTAGTTGGCCATCTCCTCGCGGCACCAGGCCACCAGCTCGGACTCGGTGAGCTCGGCGCCGGGGCGCAGCACCACGAACGCCATTCCGACCTCGCCCATGCGGGCGTCGGGCACGCCGACCACGGCGACCTGGTTGACGGCCGGATGGCGGTTGATCACGTTCTCGATCTCGGCCGGGTAGGCGTTGAAGCCGCCGACGATGAACATGTCCTTGATGCGGTCGGTGATGCGCAGATTGCCGGCGTCGTCCATCACGCCGATGTCACCGGTGTGCAGCCAGCCGTCGGCGTCGATGGTCTCGGCCGTGGCCTCGGGGTTCTCGAAGTAGCCCGGCATCACGATGTAGCCGCGGATGACGATCTCGCCCGACTCGCCGCGGGGCACCTCGTTGCCGTCCTCGTCGACGATCAGCACCTCGACGTCGGGGATGGCCCGGCCCGAGGTCTGGGAGATGATCTCGGGGTCGTCGTCGTGGCGGCACATGGTGCCCATGCCGTGGGCCTCGGTGAGGCCATAGCCGGTGACGATGGTCTTGAACGTGAGCTCCTCGCGCATGCGGCGGATCATCTCGACGGGCACAGCGGCGGCGCCGGTGACCGACAGCCGCAGCGTGGAGGTGTCGTAGGTGTCGCGCTCGGGATGGTCGAGCATCGTCTGGTAGATCGCGGGCGGACCGGGGAGCATCGTGATCTTCTCCTCCTCGACCCGCTTCATCACCGCCGGCACGTCGAACACGGCGTGGGGGACGATCGTGGCGCCCTTGAGGTAGCAGGCGAGGATGCCCGAGTTCAGTCCGAACGAGTGGAAGAACGGGTTGACGATCAGGTACCGGTCGCCCTCCTCGAGCCCGACGACGCTGGCCCAGGTCCAGTAGGCGCGGACCACCGACGAGTTGAGCATCGGGGCGCCCTTGGGCTTCCCGGTCGTGCCCGAGGTGAAGAGGATGTTGGCGACGTCGTCGCCCTGGATCTCGGCGGAGCGGAGGGCGGCGGCGTCGGCCGGCACGCCCTCGGCGCGGGCGAGGAAGTCGTCCCACGCCACGTTGCCCTCGTGGGTGCTGCCACGGAGCACGACGATCTGCTCGAGGTGGGGGAGGGCGGAGAGGTCACCGAGGGCCTCGACGTAGTCGGTGTCGAGGAAGTCGGTGACGGTGAACAGCAGCCGGGCCCGGGAGCTGTTCAGGATGAATGCCGCCTCGTTGCCCTTGAAGCGGGTGTTGAGCGGCACGAGAACCGCGCCGACGCGGTGGATGGCCGAGCAGGCGATGACCCACTCGGCGCAGTTCGGTGCCCAGATGGACACTCGGTCACCGGGCTGGATGCCGGTGGCGATCAGGGCCCGGCCGGCCTCGTCGACGGCGGCCAGCAGCTCCGGGAACGAGAGGCGGAGGTCGCCCTCGACCAGGGCCTCCATGTCGGGGAAGAGCCTCGCGGCGCGCTCCAGCGCGCCGGCGACGGTCGTGGGCAGGTCAGCGGGGACGGCGATCTCGTCGGTCACGGGGGTCAGGATTGCATACCGGGGCGAGGTCCTTCCCCTGCGACGGCCCAGCAGGCCCATCGGCCGGGCGAAACATCCGCATATATGATCCATCTTCCGTGCCGAGGCCCCTCGCGGGCCGCACGCCGATCGACGGCCGACCCGCTCGGCTCCATCCGGGGAGAACGAACCTGTGGCAGCAGATGTGTGGGTCAGCAACGGCGGGAACACGACGGTGCTCGCCGCGCTCCGGGGCCGTCTCGAGAGCGACCCGACCGGTGAGTACCTCGACGTCAACGGCGAGAAGGTCTCCGCGGCCGATGTCTACGACGTCGCCTGCCGGGTCGCCAACGCGCTGATCGCCGCCGGCGTGAAGCCCGGCGACCGCGTGGCCTCGCTCATCGAGAACTCCATCGAGTGCACCCTCTCGTGGTGGGGCATCGTCTGGGCCGGTGCCATCGCCGTGCCGATCAACACCGCCTACAAGGGCCAGTACCTTCGCCACCAGCTGCACGACTCGGGCGCCAAGGTGCTCATCGTCCAGGAGGACCTCGCCGACCGCCTCGACGGCATCAGCGGCGAGCTCCCCGACCTCACCACCGTCGTCACCATCGGTGCCGCCACCTCGATCGCCGGCAAGACCAACGCCACCTGGGCCGAGCTGCTCACGACCGACAACGCCGACCCCGGCGTGAACGTCCGCCCGGTCGACCTGGGCACCTTCGTCTACACCGGCGGCACCACCGGGCCCTCCAAGGGCTGCATGCTCAGCCACAACTACCACGTGGCGCTCACCACGCAGATCGGCATCTGCTGGGGTCGCACGTCCGACGACGTCGTCTGGACCCCGTTGCCGTTGTTCCACTTCAACGCCATCACCACCGCGGTGCTCGGCCCGCTCGTGTTCGGTGGCCGCTCGGCGATCTACCGCAAGTTCTCGGTCTCCAACTTCTGGCCGGAGATGAACCGGGTCGGGGCCACGGTCACCTCCACCCTCGGCACGATGGCCTACCTGCTGGCCCACGACGTCGACCGCCCGGAGATGCCGAGGTCGGGTGCCCCCGAGGCCAACACCAGCCTCCGGCTCCTGGGCGCGGCGCCGATGCCGACCGAGATCGACGACATCTTCCGCGACCGCTTCGGCCTCCAGACCTTCTCCGGCGCCTACGGCGTCACCGAGGCGAGTCTCATCTCGTGGCAGCCGCCGGGCGTCCGCAACAAGCCCAACGCCGCGGGCGTGGTCAACAGCGAGTACTTCGACGTCCGGATCTTCGACGACGACGACAACGAGCTGCCCCGGGGCACCGACGGCGAGATCGTCATCCGCCCGAAGCGCCCCGAGGTCATGTTCGAGGGCTACTGGGGTCGGCCCGAGGCCACCGTCTCGACCAGCCGGAACTGGTGGTACCACACCGGCGACATCGGCCGGATCGACGACGAGGACTTCCTCTACTTCGTCGACCGCAAGGCCGACTACCTCCGCCGTCGGGGCGAGAACATCTCGAGCTTCGAGGTCGAGAGCATCATCATGGGCCACGGCGCCTTCTCCGATGTCGCCGTGCACGCGGTGTTCAGCGAGATGTCCGAGGACGACCTGAAGATCACCGCCATCCTCGACGAGGGCTCCTCGATCACCGAGGAGGAGCTGTTCCGGTGGTGCATCGACCAACTCCCGTACTTCGCCCTCCCGCGCTACATCGAGTTCCGCGAGGAGCTGCCCCGTTCGCCGGTCGGTCGTGTCCTCAAGCGCGAGCTGCGCGACGAAGGGGTCACGCCCACGACCTGGGACCTCGACGCCTCCGACGTCACCTACGAGAAGCGGTGACCGGATCCACGCCCACGCCCACGCCCGTGTGGCGGGTGGGCTCCGGCCCGGTCCCTAAGCTGGCCCGATGATCCGTCGGAGCAGTGGGGAGCTCGTCGCCGCCCATCTGCGGCGCATGGTGTTCGACGGCGAGTACAAGCCGGGCGACCGCGTGCGCCAGGACGAGATCGCGGCCGAGCTCGGGGTCAGCCGCATCCCTGTCCGCGAGGCCATCATCGCCCTCGACCGTGAAGGCTGGGTCACCGTCGAGCCCCATCGCGGGGCGTTCGTGCGGGGCATCGACGCCGACTACGTGCGCGACCACTACGAGCTCTACGGGCTGGTGTTCGGGCTGCTGGCGGCCCGGGTCGCCGAGCGCGCCGACGACGCCGGCATCGAGACCCTCCTCGCCGACGCCGCCGCGGTCGCCTCGGCGGGCGAGGACCCCAAGGCGTTCAACGACCGGAACCGGGCGTTCCTCGTCACCCTCGAGGAGGTCGCCCGGGCCCCCCGCCTGACCTCCATGGCCCGGGTCATGACGAGCCTGGTGCCCGGCAACTTCTTCCGGGAGATCCCCGGCGCCATCGACGCCCAGCGGGCCGGCGTGGCCCGGGTGAGCGAGGCCATCGAGGCCCGCGACCCCGAGCGGGCGTCGGCCGAGTTCCGCACCCTCCTGCGCGGCCAGGGCGAGGCGGTCGTCGCGCTGCTCGAGTCCCGCGGCATCTTCGCCTCGGCGCGGTCGGCCGGCGCGCCGGCGGGGTCCTGACGCCGGCATGGACCGACCGAGCAGCGGTGAGATGGTGGCCACCCACATCCGGCGGGCGGTCACGACCGGCGAGTACCGCCCCGGTGAGCGCATCCGCCAGGACGAGATCGCGGCCGACCTCGGCGTCAGCCGCATCCCCGTGCGCGAGGCCCTCGTGGCGCTCGAGCGCGAGGGATGGGTCACCGTCGAGCCCCACCGTGGCGCCTACGTCACCGGCCTCGACGTCGACTTCGTGCGCGACCACTTCGAGGTCCACGGCGCCATCGTGGCCCTGATGGCCACCAGGGCCCTCGAGCGGGCCAACGCCGACTCGCTGCAGCGCCTCCTCGACGCGGCGGCCGCCGTCGTCGACGCCCCCGACGATCCTGCGGTGTTCAACCGCCTCACCTATGCCTACGTCGACGCCCTCGAGCGGGCCGCGGCCGCGCCCCGCCTCACGTCGATGACGAGGGTGACGGCGAACCTCTACCCCGGCAACTTCTTCGCCGAGGTCCCGGGGTCGATGGATCGCGAGCGCCAGGGGGTGGCCGCCATCGCCGCGGCGATCACGGCCGGCGACGCAGAGCTGGCCGCGTCCGAGTGCGAGCGCATGACCCGCGACCTCGGCGAGGTGCTCATCGGCGTGCTGCAGGCCCGGGGCGTGTTCGACGACCCGATCGAGGAACCGCTCGCCCCGTCGAGCTGACGGCGGGCCGGTTCACCCGAAGACCTCGAACGAGGGGTCGGTGCGGTCGCGCCGCCCGGTGGCTGTGCTGCCGTCGGTGAGGCTCGACGCCCGGCTCTCCTGCACCCGCTGGAGGTCGTCGATGTAGCGGCGGTGGTCGACGGCCCACACGCCGTCGCGGCGCGACCAACGGTCGACGTAGCGGCCCCGGCCGAACAGGTCGAGCACGACGTCGTCGTGGGGCGGGGTGCGCAACCACACCGAGATGTAGGTCTCGCTGACCGCGGTGCCGGCGGCGACGTCGACCTCGATCAGGGCGTTGCTCACCATGTGCGAGTGCCGGGCCATGCCGGCGTGGGCACCCCACACCCAGTCGAGGAAGCCGGTGCCCGTGCCCTCGAACATGGGGCCGTAGTCGGCGGTGCCGCCGGGGTGCCAGACGGACTCGGCCATCTCCCGGTCCATGCGGTCGAGGCCGCGGCAGTACCGGTGCAGCACCTCGGTGATGGCCTGCTTGGCGAGCAGCTCCTGCAGCGTGTCGTCGTCGCTCACGTGCGTCCCCCTGGTCCCGTCCCGGCTCACGCGGCCGGGCCCGCCCACCGTAGAGGTCGTCGCCCGGGGTCGTCAGCCGAGTGATGCCGGATCGGGGAGGTCGAGCGTGGCGGCGAGCATCGTGGTCACGGGGTTGATGCGCTCGAAGGTGCCGCCGTCGTCGGGGTCGGCCGCGCGCATGAGGGCTGCGGCCCGGATGAAGATGATCCCGAAGCGGAACCCGGCCAGCACCTCGTAGAAGCGCATGTCGCGCAGGGGTCGACCGAGGGCCGCCTCGTAGTGGGCCCGGGCGTCGGCCTCCGACGGGAACCCGGGCAGGGGTGGCACGCCGGTGCCCTCGGTGTAGTAGCGGTTCATGAACCACCACCACCCCAGGTCGACCTCGGCGGGGCCGATCGCCGCCATCTCCCAGTCGAGGACGCACACCGGCTCGAAGTCCTCGTAGAGGACGTTGCCGAAGCGGGCGTCGCCCCAGTTGAGGCCCTCGGCGGGGAGGTCCGTTGGCACGTTGGCCCGCAGCCAGGCCAGCACCGTGGCCATGGTGGGCTGGGTCGGTCGCCGGCGGCCCAGCGGTACCAGCGCTCGGTGTCGTCGAGCTGGGCGTCGAGCCCGCGGCTGCCGTCGGGGCTCATGAACCCGAGGTCGAGCCGGGTGATGTCGAGGCGGTGGATGCGGGCCATCACCTCGAGGGTGCGGTCGTGGGCCCGGCGTTGGTCGGCGGGGTCGGCCTCGAGCAGCCAGCCCGTCGTGGTGTAGGGCGGGAGGTCGGGAGGGGCCTCGCCGGGCGCCGCCTCCATCACGTAGAACTCCTCGCCCAGCACCTCGGCACCACCGAAGCCGACCAATGCAGGCACCGGCACGTCGGTGTCGGCCAGCGCCGCCATCGTCAGGTACTGCTTGCGCAGGTCGTAGGTGAGGAACAGCCCCTCGGCCCGCGGCGCGGTGCGGGCCACGAAGCCGCGCTCGACCGCCCGGCCGTCGGCATCGGTCCAGCCGCAGCGCAGCATCGCCGTCTCGTTCGACGAGCCGTTGGAGGCCGGTCGGGGCTCCTCGACGAGGCGGAGGTCGTCGGCCCCGAGCTGCCCGGCCAGCCAGCCGAGCAGGAGGGCCAGGCGGTCAGGGGTGGTGAGGCTGCTCTCGGCCACGGCTCAGACCAGGCCCCGCAGCGGCAGCTCGCCGGTGGGCAGGATGGCGGCGTGGCCGGCGCCCGTGGAGACCGTCCCGTCGGGGGCGATGACCTCCACCAGCACCGCGCAGTTGTGGTGGTAGGGCCGGTCGACGGTGCCGTCGGGCAGCACGACGTCCTCGTCGTGGGAGACGTCGAAGACGTCGTGCTCGACGTGCTCCTCGCCCCGCCACACCCCGAAGCCGCGGCCGTCGGCGTAGCCCATCGAGTAGCCGAGGCCGAGCATCGACAGCGACCGGCTGATGGGTCGCACCCGCAGCTTCCAGTCGCCGGCCCCGGGCCCCGACGTGTGGTGGAGGGTCCAGGTGGCGTCGGCGAAGCGGCGGGTGCCCGGGAGCACCTCGAAGTCGAGGCTCACCTCGTTGGAGGTGATGCGGGCGCCGTCGGCCCAGCGGACCATCCCCTCGGAGTGGATGGCCGAGCCGTCGGGGAGCTCCTGGAGCTGCACGTAGCCGCCCGCGTCCTCGGTGCCGAAGATGAGCCAGGTCCAGAGGAAGCCGGTGCGGCCGTTGCGGGGCTCCTCGGGCCCGGTGACCGGCTCGCCGCCGGCGATGTCGGTGCGCACACCCCAGGAGTGGTCTCGGCCACCCCACCAGTCGCGGACCTCGGTGCGCTCGCCGCCGAGCTCGACCCAGCCGTTGACCCGCCCCGACTGGTTGTAGCGGCGGTAGTCCTGGTTGACCCGGCCCCGGACCCGGCTGAAGTGCTGTTCCTCCTCGTGGGGGTCGAGGGTCGCGGTCCACTCGAGGTCGAAGGCCATGCCGTCGTCGCGGCCGCCGTCGAGCAACAGCCGCAGGCGGCGGAACGGCTCGATCACCTCGGCGCGCAGCGGGCCGACCGAGGTGACCTCGGCTGGCGAGTCGAACAGCTGGGGTCGCAGCGCACCGGCGACGCGCACGTTGTGCTGCTTCCCGTTCCTTATGACGGCGGCGTAGCCGTCGATCACGTTCATGTTCAGGTACGAGCACATGCCCGTGTTGATGGCGAGGTCGGTGCCCGCCGGGTCGTAGATGGCGAACCAGTAGCGGTCGAAGAACCGCGGATCGCTGGTGCCGGCGTGGTCGAACGTCGTCGCCAGGACGTGGCGCAGCGTGTCGTCGAGCGGTGTGAGCACGAGGGACCCCCCAGTCGTCGTGAGGGGCCGAGGCTGCCACAGCCGGCGCCCCGTCGCGCCGGCTCCCGCGCTGCCTAAGGTCTCCGGCGGGCCGACGGGCTCGAGGATTCACGCAGGCACCGAGGGGGACAGGGTGGGCGACGTGCGCAGGGTCGTGGTGTGGGGCACCGGTTGGATCGGGTCGATAACGGTGCGGTCGGTGCACGCCCGTCCCGACCTCGACCTCGTCGGGGTGTGGGTGCACAGCCCCGACAAGGTCGGCCAGGACGCCGGCACCCTCGCCGGCATCGGTGAGATCGGCCTGACCGCGACCGACGACGTCGACGCGCTGCTGGCCCTCGAGCCCGACTGCGTGATCTACGCCGCCAGCGGCCCCGACCTCGACGCGGCCGCAGTCCCCGACTACCTCCGACTGCTCGCCGCCGGCGTCAACGTGGTGACCGTCTCGTCGGCCGGGCTCGTCTACCCGCCGGGCTACGGCGACCAGGGCGTGGTGACCGAACTCGAGCGCGCCGCCCGCGAGGGAGGCTCGACGCTCTACACCTCGGGCGTCGAGCCCGGCTTCGCCGCCGACGCATTGCCGCTGACGCTGCTCACGCTCAACGACACCGTGACGTCGGTGCGCACCCAGGAGCTCTTCCTCTACGACGAGTACCCGGTGGCGTTCATGATGCACGAGGTGTTCGGCTTCGGGAAGCCGCTCGACCACCAGCCGATCATGGCCATGCCGGGCGTGCAGTCGGGCACCTGGGCCGGCCCGGTGATGATGGTGGCCGACGCCCTCGGGGTCACCCTCGACCGCATCCGCGAGACCTACGAGGTCCTCCCGACGCCCCGCCGCCTCGAGGTCGCCAGTGGGGTGATCGAGGCCGGCACGGTCGGCGCCGTGCGCTTCGAGACCATCGGAGTGGTCGACGGCGAGGACGCCATCGTGATCGAGCACGTCAACCGCATGGCCGCCGACCTCGCCCCCGAGTGGCCCACCGCCGAGCGTGACGGCACCTACCGCATCGTCGTGGAGGGTGCGCCCTCGTACCAGTGCGAGCTGGTCTTCGGGCAGCCCGGCACCAGCTCCGCCGAGGGCATGGTCGCCACCGCCATGCGCATCGTGAACGCGGTGCCCGCCGTGTGCGACGCCGAGCCCGGACTCGTGTCGTCGCTCGACCTGCCCCTCACCCTGCCGGTCGACCCGTTCCGCCCGTCGCCCCACCCGGCCTGACCGGGGCCTCGTCGGCGGAGCCGGGCTCTGCCCCGGAACGGCAACGGCCCGCCCGATCGAGCCGATCGTGCGGGCCGCTTCTTCCGACGGGCGGGCCGCCAGGTGGTGCGCGAGGTCCCTCGAACCCCCAC
>CAVPCW010000003.1:0-23705 GCA_963702555.1 uncultured Actinomycetes bacterium | reverse complement strand
ACGCGTCCGTTCCCTCGGCGGCCCTGACGAACGGCGCCGGTGCTATGACGGGTCGGTGGACGAGACCCCGACCCCTTCGCCGAGCGGCCCGACCGGACACCCGAGCTGCGGGAGGTGCTGGCCGAGGCGGCCGGCTCGGTGCTCGAGCTCGTGGCCAGCCCCGAGGTCGGTCGCGAGTGGGCCGACCGTCGGCCCTCGACGGGATGACCGTCGGCGGCCTCGCCGCTCACTTCATCATGGCGTTGCACCGCACGGTCGACCTGCTGGCGGAGGAGGCACCGGACACCGACCGGATCGCCACCCCGTTCGAGTTCTTCGGCGACAACCGGCGCGAGTCCGACTCGGCCCTCGACGACGAGCGGGCCCGGTTCATCGTGGCTGCGTCCGAGGACGGGGCCGCCGAGGGCCAGCCCGAGGTCGTCGACGAGCTGACGAGCGTCATCGCCCAGGTCGACGCCGCCCTGGCTGAGGCGGCGCCCGGCACCACAATCGCCACCACCCGCATCCCCGACGCCCGCTGCCGCCTCGACGACTTCCTCCGCACCCGGCTGGCCGAGGTCGTGCTCCACGGCGACGACCTGGCCGGCAGCGTGGGCGTGGTGTGGCACCCCCCGACCCGGGCCGCCGACGAGGTGATCGCCCTGCTGGTCGAGATGGCCCGTGAGCGGGTCGGCGAGCTCGAGGTGCTGCGGGCGCTCGCCCGGGAGGAGCGGGCGATCCCCGGGGTGCTGCGGGCCCTCTGAGCAACTGCGGGGCCGCCCGCCTGTCAGAGCTGCTGCACGCCCGCCGGGTCGACCTCGACCACGACCCGATCGCCCGGCCGCCACGAGGCGCCGGCCGCCGTGGCCACGACCGACTCGAGCACCGCGTCGTCGGGCTCGCCGTCGCGTCGCACCGACACGACCGAGTGGTCGCCCTTGAACAGCACCGAGACGACGGTGGCGTCGCCGACTCCCTTCACCCGGGGCCACCAGCCGCACCGCCTCGGGCCGCACCAGCACCGGCCCCCACTCCCCCTCCACCACGTTGGCGAAGCCGAGGAAGCGGGCGACGAACGCCGACGCCGGCCGGGCCCACAGCTCGGCGGGGCTGCCCTCCTGCACCACCGTGCCGTGATCCATCACCACCACCCGGTCGGCGAGCGCCAGCGCCTCGCCCTGGTCGTGGGTGACGTGCACGACCGACACGCCGACCGACCGGAACAGCGCGCCGAGCTCGGGCACGAGGCGGTCGCGCAGCGTGCGGTCGAGGGCACCGAGAGGCTCGTCGAGCAGCAGCAGCCGGGGTGACGGCGCCAGCGCCCGGGCGAGGGCCACCCGCTGGCGCTCGCCACCGGAGAGCGGGCCCACCGGCCGGCGCTCCCACCCCGGCAGGCCGACCAGGTCGAGCACCTCGGCCACCCTGGCCCGGCGCGCCTCGGCGTCGACACCGGCCATCCGCAGGCCGAACTCCACGTTGGCGCCCACGTCGCGGTGCGGGAACAGGGCGTAGTCCTGGAACATGAGCCCGACGCCCCGCTGGTGGGCCGGCACGCCGGTGAGGTCGCGCCCGTCGAGCACCACCCGGCCACCGTCGGCGGCGACCAGCCCGGCCACCACCCGCAGCAGGGTGGTCTTGCCGCAGCCCGAAGGACCGAGCAGGGCCACGACCTCGCCACCGGCGACCTCGACGTCGACCGCGTCGAGGGCCGCGGCCTCGGCCCCCGGGAACCGGACCGACACCTGCTCCACCCGCAGCGAGGCGCCCGTGGCCGTCACGTCAGAACTCCGCCGACCCGGCCGGGCGGAGCCGGTCGATCACCAGCACGACCACGACCGTGAGCACCATCAGCACGACCGACAGGGCCATGGCCTGGCCGAAGTTGATCGCCCCCGGGCGACCGAGCGCCCGGTAGATGGCGACGGGCACCGTCGGCCGCTCGGGCCGGGCCAGGAAGACGGTGGCCCCGAACTCCCCGAGGGAGACGGCGAAGGCGAACCCCGCGGCCGCGGCCATCGCCCGGGACACGACGGGCAGGTCGATCTCGCGCCACACCTTCAGCGGCGACGCCCCGAGCACGCCCGCCGCCTCCCGCAGCTCGGGGTCGATCGAGCGCAGCGCCGGCACCAGCAGGCGCACCACGAAGGGCATGGCGACCACCGCGTGGGCGAGCGGGATGAGCCAGACCGACGAGCGCAGGTCGACCGGCGCGTGGTCGAAGGCGACGAAGAACCCGAAGCCGATGGTGACCGCCGAGGTGCCGAGCGGGACCATGAGGGCGGTGTCGGTCCAGTTCGCCCACCGGGGCGAGGTGCCCCGCCCCGAGCCGGCGATCGCCCACGACGCGCACGCCCCCAGCACCAGGGCGATCACCGTGGCGCCGGCGGCGAACAGCAGCGAGTTGGCGATGGCGTCGAGCGGCGGCACGAACGAGGTGGAGCCGCGCCGGGCCGAGTCGAGGGCCTGGTAGTTGGCCAGGCCCCAGCCGTCGGGCGTGGAGAACGACTTGGCCACGAGCACCCCCAGCGGCGCTCCGAACAGCACCGCCATGAAGGCCAGGTTGGCGGCCACGAACGAACGGGCCCGCCAGCCCGTCGGCCGACGCTCCATCTCCGAGGCGGGGCGCCGGTCGAGCACCAGCGCCCGGCGCCGCTGGGTGCGCCCGAACCACACCAGCACCAGCACCACCGCCATCAGTTGCACGAGGGCCAGGCCGGCGGCGACGTCGAGGTGCAGGAACCGGGCGGTCTGGTCGTAGATCTCGACCTCGATGGTGCGCTGGCGGATCCCGCCGAGGATGAGCACCACCCCGAACGAGGTGAAGGTGAAGAGGAAGACGATCGACGCGGCCGAGGCGATGGCCGGGCGGAGCCGCGGCAGGGTGACCTCGACGAACGCCCGCCACGGTGACGCCCCGAGGGTGCGGGCGGCCTCCTCGACCCGCGGGTCGAGGGTGGACCACGCCCCGCCGACGGTGCGCACCACGACGGCGTAGTTGAAGAACACGTGGGCGACGAGGATCGCCCAGATCGTGCCCGAGAGATCGACCCGGCTGACCCCGTTGGGGCCGAACACTCCCAGCAGGGCGACACCCACGACGACGGTCGGCAGCACGAACGGCACCAGCAGCGCCGCCCACAGCAACCGTTTGCCGACGAACCGGTAGCGGGCGAACAGCGCCGCACCTGGAAGGCCGGCGATGACGCACAGCACCGTCGACAACGCGGCCTGCCACAGGGTGAACCAGGCGACCCGGCGGATGACCGGGTCGGTGACGACGTCGCCGATGGCCGAGAGGTTCCACACGCCGTCGGGGCGCAGGCCCCGGACGATGATGGCCGTGACCGGCCACACGAAGAACACGGCGAGGAAGGCCAGCGGCGGAACCGCCAGCCCCACGCGCCACCACGACCGGCTCGGCGAGGTCGTCACCGCGGCGAGGTCACCGGAAGAGGGCCGACCACTGCTGCACCCAGCCGTCGCGGTTGGCGCCGACCTGCTCGAACGGGATGGCCAGCGGCTCGGCCACCGGGGTGGTGTAGCGCTGCCACGCCTCGGGCAGCACGGCCTGGCTGTTCACCGGGAACACGTACATCTGCTCCGGCACGTCCTCCTGGAAGGGCAGCGAGAGCATGAACTCCACGAAGGCGGCGGCCGCCTCGGGCTGGGCGGCACCGGCCAGCACACCGGCGAACTCGGTCTGGCGGTAGCACGTGGCGGCGATGACGCCGGTGGGCGCCTGCTCGGGCGGGGTCGCCGGGTCGGTGACCTCGAAGGGCGGGCTCGAGGCGTAGCTCACCACGAGCGGGCGGTCGCCCTTGCCGGCGCTGCCGGAGAAGTCGACGTTGTAGGCGGTCTCCCAGCCGTCGACGACCTTCACCCCGTTGTCCTTCAGCTGTTGCCAGTACTGCACCCAGGCGGCCGACGACGAGGTGTCGTCGCCTCCGCCCTGCGAGGCGATGGTGGCCAGCATGAAGGCGAGGCCCGGGGTCGAGGCCGAGGGGTCCTGCACGACGAGCTTGCCCTTCAGGGCCGGCTGCGTGAGGTCGGCGAAGGTGGTGGGCAGCGGCAGGCCCTGGTCGGTGAACCAGGTGCGGTCGTAGTTCACGCACACGTCGCCGTGGTCGATCGGGGTGACCCGGTGCTCGGGGTCGACCTGGAACTGGGCGGGCACGTCCTTCAGGCCGATGGCCTCGTAGGGCTGGAACAGGCCCGCGTCGAAGGCACTGGTGAGGAGGTTCTCGTCGATCCCGAAGAGCACGTCGCCCTCGGGGTTGCCCTTGGTCAGGATCGCCTTGTTCACCATGGTGACGGCGTCGCCCGACGGGATCAGCTGCACCTCGACCCCGGTCTGCGACGTGAACTGGGCGAGCACGTCCTCGCTCACGGCGAACGAGTCGTGGGTGACGACCTTCAGCGTGGTGCCCTCGGGGAAGCGCTGAAGGGGCTCGATGGTGAGCGGCGACCCGAGCACCGCGGTGCCGTCGGACGACCCGCCCGACCCGCTGCCGGCACCACTGCACGCCGCGGCCACGAGGGCGAGCACGAGGCCGACCGCCACCAGCACGGGCCGGCGCGATCGTCGTGATCCGCGGCTCGGGTGGGACGGGTCGGTGTCGGGGGGAAGGCTGGCGTTCATCACGCTCCTGGTTCGGGGTGGTCGATCTGCGGGATGTCGACGGTCGGGATGGAGGAAGGGACGGACAGCGGGCGCACGACCAGCGCCACGCCGGCGGCGAGCTCGACCAGCGCCTCGGCGGCGACGAGCACGTTGCTCACGCCCCGGGTGGTGCCGATGGTGAGGGTCTCGCCGTGGAGGGGGTAGAGGAGGCCCTCGGTGCGCACGCCCTCGGCAGGGCCGTGCACCGGCAGGACGGTGACGAGGTCGCCCGCCGCGCCGCCGAAGCGGAGCCCGGGCCCGGGGCGGACCACCGACACGAGGGCGTCGCCCACCAGGGCCTCGACCTCGACGGCGGCGAGCTGCGGGGCGGCCAGCACGAAGGCATTGGCGAGAAAGTGGTCGAGGCGGCCGCCGTGGGCACCGAGCACGAGGATGCGCGCCGCACCCAGGCCGAGGGCCACGTCGAGGGCCAGCTCCAGGTCGGTGGCGTCCTTGGCCGTCGGATGCCGCTCCACCCGGGTGCCGGCAGCCTCCACCGCCTCGAGGACGCGAGGGTCGAGCGAGTCGAAGTCGCCCACGGCGACGTCGACCGCCAGGCCGAGGGCCACCGCGTGGGTCACCCCGGAGTCGGCCGCCACCACGACCCGCCCGAGGACCGGCAGGTCGAGCGCGTCGACGAGGGCCGGGTCGGGTCGGTCACCACCGGTGACGACGACCGCGAGGGTGGGTGGGGCTGGGGTCAACAGGTCCTCGTGCGCTCGGAAGGGTCACACGGGCATGGCGAGAACCGAAACTCCCTTCGCCGGCATGACCCGGATCAGGTGCAACGGTCGGAGGGGAACTGCCCCTCCCTCTCAGCCCGGCCTCCCGGACTCCCGTGTTCGCCGAGCAGGGTACACGCCTCGACGGGCGCGCCAGGCTCAGAGCCGAGTGACGTTCGGGCCGGTCATTCGGGCCCGGGTGTCGAAGATCGCCTTCGCTTCCGATGCGATCATCTCGTAGGGGAACCCGTCGTGATCGGTGACGAGGACCACGACGTCGGCATCCCGGATCTCCTGCTCGGTCACCTCGACCGACACGGCGCCGTGCGGGATGAAGCGCTCCTCCACCACGTGGGGGTCTGCGACATGCACCTTCGAGCCCATCTGCTGCAGCTGCTCGACGATCTCGATCGCCGGCGATTCCCGGGGATCGCTGGAGTTCTTCTTGTAGGCGAGCCCGAGAACGAGCACCTGAGCCCGCGACATGGCGATGCCCTGCTCGTTCAGCAACCGCATGAGACGGGTGACGACGTAGTCGGGCATGTGCTCGTTGATGTCGTTGGCCAGCTCCACGAAGCGGAAGGCGCGACCGAGCGACCGACGGACCTGCCACGAGAGGTAGCTCGGGTCGATCGGGAGGCAGTGGCCACCGACACCGGGGCCCGGCGTGAAGCGCATGAAGCCGTACGGCTTGGTCGAGGCCGCGTCGATGGCTTCCCAGATGTCGATGTCGAGGTCGGCGGCGAACACCGCCAGCTCGTTGGCCAACGCGATGTTGACGTGCCGAAAGGTGTTCTCGATGAGCTTGGTCAGCTCGGCGACCCGCATCTGCGACACCGGGACCGTGGTGCTGACGATCTGGCGATAGAAGGCGTCGACGGCCTCGAGGGACTCGGGGTTGATCCCGGCCACGACCTTCGGCGTGTTGGCCAGGGTCCACGTTGCATTGCCCGGATCGATCCGCTCGGGGCTGTACCCGAGGTGGAAGTCGACGCCAGCGACCAGACCGGAGATCTCCTGCAGGATCGGGGCGACCAGTTCGTCGGTCGTGCCCGGGTAGGTCGTGGACTCCAGGATCACCACCGAGCCGGGCCGCACGTAGCGGGCGATGTCGGCCGACGCCCCCTCGACGTAGCTGAGGTCCGGGGTGCCCTCGCGGAGCGGCGTGGGGACGGTGATCACGAGATGGTCGAATCCGGCGCAGTCCCGATGATCGGAGGTGGGCAGGTACCGTCCCGTGGCCAGCGCGGCCGTGATGTCGTAGTCGGTGATGTCCTCGATGAACGACCGGCCCGCGGCCAGGGTGCTCGTGCGCTGGACATCGACGTCGTAGCCGACCACCTGGTGGCCGGCCTCGAGCGCCCTCATCGCCAGCGGGAGACCTACGTAGCCCTGGCCGACGATCACCGTCCTCGGCAAGGCGGTCGTGTCCTCGGTCGTGGTCTCTGAGTCGCTCATGTGTGGTCCGTTTCGTTCTCGGTGAGGCCGGGGGGTCGCCACGTCAGGTCCGGGACGCCGTTCTGCAGCACGGCGGCGATGCGGTCGGCGGCCCGACCGTCCCAGAGCGCCGGGCGGCGGGGCGGCGGCGGATCCGCGAGAGTCGCCAGAGCCACCTCGCGGATGCGGGCACCGTCGAGCCCGACGAGCTGGTTCGTGCCCTCGTCGATCGTGATCGGGCGCTCGGTGTTCTCCCGCAGCGTCAGGCAGGGCACGCCCGAGGGCTGTGGTCTCCTCCTGGACGCCGCCGGAGTCGGTCAGCACGAGCGAGGCGCCATGCTCGAGCGAGAGGAAGTCGAGGTACCCGAGCGGCTCGGACACGACGAAGGCGTCGAGCCGGTCGTCGAGGCCGGCGGCCTCGAGGCGGGCGAGTGTCCGTGGGTGGATCGGGAAGATCACCGGCTGCTCGGCGGCCACGTCGCGCAGCGCGTCGAGGACCGGGCGGAACCTGGCAGGGTCGTCCACGAGGGCCGGACGATGCAGCGTGGCGAGGCTGTAGGGCCCGTCGACCCCCAGCCGGGACGCGGTCGAGCGCTCGATCGCCCGGTCGAGGCAGTTGAAGAGGGAGTCCACCATGATGTTGCCGACGAGGTGGATCCGGGCGGGCTCGACACCCTCAGCAGCGAGTTCGAGGTCGGCGTCCGCCGAGGGGGTGAACAGCCACGTGGAGAGCGCGTCGACCACGACGCGGTTGACCTCTTCGGGCATGGTCCGGTCGAAGCTGCGGAGACCGGCCTCGACGTGGCCGACCGGGATCAATCGCTTCGCAGCCACGATCGTGCAAGCAAGGGTGGAGGTGACGTCGCCCACGACAAGGAGCCCGTCGACGGGGTTGCCGTCGAGCCACGACTCCAGAGAGGACATGATCCGCCCCGTCTGCTCGCTCTGGCCGGCGGCGCCGACGTCGAAGTTGACGTCGGGCTTGCGGATGCCGAGCTCCTCGAAGAACACGTCGGACATGTTCCGGTCGTAGTGCTGACCTGTGTGGATGAGCCTGGTCTCGAAACCCGACCGGTCGAGGGCCAGCAGGAGCGGCGCGATCTTCATGAAGTTCGGCCTCGCCCCAGCGACGACGGCGAATCTCATCGCTGACTCCACCATTCACGGGCGACCAGGGAGATGAAGCGGCTGTTGCCGACGAGGTACCGCTTCCACATCCGGCGGGGCTCTTGACCGAGCCGCCACGCCCACTCCATACCGATCCGCTGCGCCCATGCCGGAGCACGGCTGACCAGGCCCGCCAGCACGTCGAAGGAGCCTCCGACGCCCATCACGAACGGGACCCCGAGGTCGTCGAGGTGGTCATTGAGCCAGAACTCCTTGCGAGGGCTCGGGATGGCGAGGAACAGATAGTCCGGGGCGGCCTCACGCACGGCGGCCACGACCTCCGCGTCGTCGCTCCAGTACCCGTCGTGGGTGCCGACGATCCGCAGCCTCGGGTGACGCCGTTCGAGTTCGACCACCAGGTCGTCGAGCACCGTCTGGCGGGCACCAAGCAGGTAGACGCCCTTGCCGTCGGCTTCGGCCGCGGCGAGGAGGTGCTGGAACAGGTCGATGCCAGCGACGCGCTCGGGGAGCCGACGCCGGAGGATCCGGCTGGCGAGCACGATGGAGATTCCGTCGGCGTTGATCATCGAGCAGGAGCTGATGACCTCACGAAGCGACGGGTCGTCCTGCATGGCGACGACCTTGGCCGCGTTGAGCACCACGTGCTGGTGGGGAGAGCCCTCCTCCACCAGCTCTCGAGCCGTGGTGACGGCCTGGTCGAGGGTGACTGCATCGACGGAGACTCCGAAGAGCTCGACCCGGGGGGTGGTCATCGTGCTCATCGTTCGGTCGTACCGGGCTCAGCGAGGTGCTCGCGGCCAGACCAGGCCTCGAGGATCCATCCGAGGTGATAGGGCCGGCAGGTGCGGTTGAGCTCCAACCGCGCGGGCAGGGGTGCCGTCGCCCCGACGATCCGCTCGAGCACGGCGTTGCCTGCGGTGGCAAGCTTCGCCCAGGGCTGACGCCGGCGGATCGAGCGGTGCGCGAACCGGTTCTCGTCGTCGTAGAAGGAGACGTCGAGCTCGTTGGCCCCGAAGCCGTACGGGAATCCCTCGACTGCGGCAGCGGCCCACCTGGGGTCGCCGGTCGCCTCCGACAGCTCGAAGAATCCCATCGGCGCCATGGCGTCCTGGTGAACGGAGTAGATCTCGTACGGCTCGATGACCCTGCCACGCGTGGCGTCGTAGAGCCACGGCCATCCGCCGTCGGGCCGACGCAGCTCAACGAGCAGCGTTCCCAGGGCCACGGCCGACTCACGCGCCCGAGGGTCGAGGTCGAGGGCCGCCACCCGTGCCAGCAGCAGCAGCGTGTAGATCTCTGTGGCGAAGTTCGGGAGCTCCTGGCGGAAGCGGTCGTCGAGGCGGTGGCGATAGAGCCCGCTACGGCCCCGGCGGTCGTTCAGCACGTGGTCGAGCACTCCGGCGAGGGCGGCCTCGGCGCCGTCGAGGCCTGCCACCGCCGCCTCGGCCAGGCCCATGCCGATCCAGCCGATCTCCATGCCCTCGAGCGATGGCAGCACGTCGGGGTGGGCCGTCGCCGCGAGCAGGTCGGCGAGCGTCTTGGGTGCGGCCTGGTGGCCGGCTCGGAGGTCGCTCCAGAGCAGCAAGCCGATGTCACCGGGGGCGAGTGCCTCAGGCTTCGCGCGCACCTTCTCGACGACCTCGGGCGACAGAGGAGCGTCGGAACGCCGGCCGCAGGCGGCCCGCTCCATGCCGAGCCTCACCATGAGGGTGTAGCGAGGCGAGACTCCGCGGAGTGGCCCACCCTCCTGACGGTCGAAACAGAAGAGCCCGTCCTCGTACTGAAGGGTCGGCAGCGTCTCGAGGGCCATCGCCTCGAGCCCCCGGACGTCCATCTTCTCGAGCACTAGCTGATGCCTCCGCGTTGGAAATGCCTCTGCGACGAGCCCGTCTGCCAGCCGCCAGATAGTTATCGGCAGGTCGCTGCCGAAATGGAGCACGGATTCTTCCGGGAAGTTCGTTCACTTCTCACGTCGGCACGCCGATGCTAACCGTGCGTGGTGTACGCACGCGAACCTGTTCATAGAGCGGATACACCACCGCAGACAGCCGCGCGGGCGGCGCTGCTAGGTTCGGCTCGCCATCGCCAGTACCTCCGGGGTGCTGGCGTTGCCCCCCCATCGGAGCAACCCATGGATTTCGCCTCGACCCTCCGGGTCCTCGCCAAGCACAAGGTCATCGCCGGGACGCTTCTCGCCCTGACGCTGATCGCGACCATCGCCTCGTTCGCAGTCGCCTCGAAGACCCAGGAGGCGAGCGGCTCCTACCTGCTCCTCACCGCCAAGACTCCGCCTCGGCTGGCCGACGGAACCCAGATCTCCACCAACAACCCCTTCGCCGACATGGAGCTCTCCACCGTCGTCGACGTACTGGTTCGAGCCCAGATGACCGACAAGGTGGCAAACGAGCTGAAGGCCGAGGGCTTCGTCGGCAGCTACACCGTCGTCGGAAACAAGGACTTCGTCCGTGGTCCCGTGCTCGACCTCACCGTGACCTCCCCCACCGCCGAGGAGGCGCTCAGCGGCTACGAGCTGCTCGCCACCAGCGTGCAGCAGACCCTGCAGGACCGTCAGCTCTCCGAAGGGGCGAACCCCGACTACCTCGTCACCATGCAGCGTCTCCAGGACCCGGTCGTGACAAGCCCCGGCCTCGTCGGTCGCTTGCGGCTCTCGATCGCCGTCCTGGCCGTCGGTCTCATCGCCACCCTCGGCATCACCTTCGCCGTGGAATCGCTGCAGAACTGGTCCTCCAAGAAGCATGAGGACGAGGACGAGGACGAGGACGAGGACGAGGAGAGCGACGACGAGGCCGAGACGAGGGGCCTGCCTGCGCCCCGCGGCAACGGCTCTCGCAACGGTGGCTCGAAAAGCGCCGCGCCGAAGTCGTCGAGCGGCTCGCCCGGCTGAGCCGGAGCCACCGTGATGAGCACCCAGGTGCCCGACCTCCCTACGACGGAGGTGGGAACTCCCGTCGAACCGCCCACAACGGTGGCTCCCGAGGGATCGAAGTCGGTGCTGCGCGCCCTCGAGGTCTTCGTCGTGCTCCGATTCGCCTTCCCGGCGAAGCTGGTCATCGGCCCGCTCGGGCAGATCGGCTCGCCCGCCACGATCTGGGGCCTCCTCTGCCTCCTCTGGTACCTGAGCGCCCTGGTCTGGCGCGACTCCGGCCTCGAGCGGGGGCGCCAACCCCTCCGCTGGTGCTTTGCCTTCGTCCTCTGCGCCTGGCTCCTCAGCTACGGCGTGATCCCGCTCCGGCTCGCCGAGTCCTTCGAACAGAGTGGCGCCGACGTCGAGCTCATCCAGATGCTGTCGATGGTCGGCATCGGCCTCCTCGCGGCGGACGGCCTCCGGTCCCGTGATCAGGTGGTCAAGCTGCTGCGCTTCACCGTCATCGTCGCCGCCTTCAGCTCCCTGGTGGCACTGGCCCAGTTCGCCGGCACCGACCCGGTGACCTGGATCACCTCGCTGCCGGGCTTCAAGGTCTCCGGCGACCTGGCCTCGGTCCAGGCGCGCGGCTCGTTCAACCGGTCGGCCGGCACCACCAGCCACCCCATCGAGTTCGCCACCGTCACTGCGATGATCCTCCCGATCGCGCTCCAGCTCTGGCCGTGGCAACCGAACAAGCGACGCTGGGGTGTGATCGTGATGGTGATCCTCCTCGGCATCCCGGCAGCGTTGTCCCGATCGGGGTTCCTCGGCCTCTTCGTCGGGCTTCTCGTCGTCGGCGTGAGCTGGGATCGGGAGCGCCGCCGCCGATCGATCCTCGTCGGCATCGGCATCGCCATGGTCCTCTTCGTCACCGTCCCCGGCCTCATCGGCACCACCACACGCCTCTTCACCCAGGCCTCCAGCGACAGCAGCATCTCGACTCGCACCGACGATTACGCCGCCGTCCAGCCCATGATCGAGCAGGCCCCCATCCTGGGGAGAGGAATCGGCACGTTCATCCCGCCGCGCTATCGAATCCTCGACAACCAATACCTGGTGACGCTCATCGAGGCGGGAGTCGTCGGAGTCATCTCCCTCCTCTTCTTCATCGTCGTCACTGCCGTCACCACGCGAGACGCCTGGTGCCATGCGCCGCCGGGTGAGTTCCGCGACGCCACTCGGGGTGTCCTCGCCGCTGTCCTCGTGGGGGCCGTGTCGCTCGCCGTCTTCGACGCCTTCAGCTTCGAGACCTTCAGCGGCGCATGGTTCCTCTTCGCCGGGATCGGAGGAGCTGCGTGGCGGCTGACGAAGCGCGACGCCTGACCGCCCTGACCGCGGCCGGGTCCCTGGCCGCCCTGCTCGCGGTTGCCGGCTGCTCGGGCAGTGGGAGCAGCCGCGCCGCAGGACCTGTCGGGCCCCCCGGGGTTCAAGGCCGCGACCGAGGTCGTCCCTGCCGCGATCCCCCCGGCCGAGGATCCCTCCTCGACCGCTGGCCTGCTGGACGAGTCCGCCCTGGTGCCCCACGACGGCGACCTCGTCGTCTCCGAGGACGGGGCCGTCGTCGAGAACCTCGACCTCACCGGGACCATCCGAGTCAAGGCCAAGGACGTCACGATCCGGAACGTTCGAGTCACGGCGCCGCCGGACACCCAGGTCGGCGACCTCGACCAGCTCGTCCTCCAGCAGGGGCGGGGCACGGGGCTGCGGCTCGAGCACGTCGAGATCGACGGACGTGGCGTGGTCGAGATCGGTGTCATCGACAGCAACGGCAAGGGCATGGTCGTCATCGCCTCCGACATCCACGGCGTCGGCAACGGCATCCAGTTCTCGTCCAACACTCTGATCGAGGGCAACTGGATCCACGACATCGTGATGAAGGATGAGTGGCACCCCGACGGCATCCAGACCGATGGTGCCGTCGACTTCACCATCCGCAATAACCGCGTGTCGGTGGCCCGCAATGCCACGTCGGCGATCGGGGTCTGGGCCGAGCTCGGCAACACCGGTCGGGGACTCGTCACGGGGAACGTCGCAGGTGGCGGGGGCTACGTCTTCTACGTGCAGGCGAAGGGCAAGAGGTCGATGCAGGCGATGGTCTACACCGACAACGTCATCTCGACTGACGTCGCGCCGGACGGTGGCGGCTACGGGGTGTGGTACCCCCAGGGCCAACCCGAGACCCTCGTCCGAACGGGCAACCGGTTCGACGACGGGCGGCCGGCGAACACCAACGCAGAGGGCAATCCCGAAGGCTGAGCCGGGTCGTCGTCACCACACCGGCGACGGCGGTACGACCCGAACCAAGGCCGCCCGACGGTCGGAACCTGCGGGCGCCACGAGGGCGACGGTCAGAATGCCCCGCGCTTGGCGAGCAGCGCGGGCACCGTGCGCACGATGATGTCGAGGTCGGCGAGAAGCGACCAGTTGTCGACGTAGTAGAGGTCGAGGCGCACGTAGTCACCGAAGTCGGAGGAACTCCGGCCGCTCACCTGCCACATCCCGGTGAGACCCGGCTTGACCCGGAGGCGGTTGTGGAGGCGCGACGGCCAACCGGCGACCTCGGACGCGAGGGCCGGGCGAGGCCCAACCATCGACATGTTCCCCTTGAGCACGTTCCAGAACTGCGGGAGCTCGTCGATCGAGGTCGTGCGGAGGAACCCGCCGACCTTGGTGACCCGGGGGTCGTGCTTCATCTTGAACAACGGGCCGTCGACCTCGTTGCGGTCGCGGAGGTCATCGAGCATCTGCTCTGCGTCGACGACCATGGTCCGGAGCTTGTAGATGGTGAACTCCTCGCCACCTCGGCCCACCCGCACCTGCTTGAAAACGCGGGCCCGGAGCTGGTGAGCTTCACCGCTACGGCCGCTACGAAGACCACGGGTGCCGTGATGACCAGGGCGGTCGCGGCTGTGGCGATGTCGAAGCTGCGCTTGGCCATGGCCCGCCAGCCGCCGTGGCGGACTGGCTCGAGGTAGACGATCGGGAAGCCGCCGAGCGGGCGGACGGTGAGGCGCTCGGGGGCGACGTCGAGCAGCGTCGACGAGAGCTCGACGTGGATCCCGGCATCCGAGAGGGCACGGATCAGAACGTTGGACACGGAGAGGTCGACCGAGCTGGCCGCCACCAGGACACTGTCGACGCGGGCCGCGTGGAGGTCATCGAGGATCCGACTGATCTCGTCGTCGAGGCGGGCGCTCTCGCCCTCGGGGGACTCGGTGGCGACGAGCTGCCCTCGGAGCGGGCTGGCGATCATCGCCACGGGCAGATAGCCGAGCCGGGGCTCATCCATCAGCATCGAGTAGAGCTCGTGGGCTTCCTCGTTGTCGCCGAAGATCATGACCCGGCGCTGCATGCGGCCGCTGATGCGCCGCCGCTCGAACACACGACGCATCACCGAGCGCTCGGCGCCGACGAGGAAGAAGGTGAGCAGGAAGACGAGGAGGAGCCAACCGCGCTCGACCTGCTTCTGGAATGCCACGCTGGCGAGGGCCAGGCCGAGCACGCCGGTGAAGACGCCCCGCACGACCCGACGGGACTCGTCGACGCCTCGGGTGATGAAGCGGGCGGAGTACAGACGGTTCCTGGCGAACCCGAACACCCACACCGGCACGGAGGCGGCGCACACCAGGAGATACGCGCCGGCGTCCTCCCAGGAAAGGGTGCCCCACTCGGCGAGGTAGATGACACTCGCGAACAGCATTCCCAGCACGACGGACGCGACGTCGAGGAGGATGACCTGGCCTTTGCCGCCGAGACGCCGCGGTGGGTGCCCGATCGGTGGATCTGGGTTCAGAACGTCCGCACGTTCCGTGGCGACAGTCGCCGTGGCCATTTCGTCGATTCTCCTCGCCAGAGCATCCCGCTGATGCACTCCGCCGGCCCGAGCCGCACGTGAGAAGCGCGTCTCATGCACCGGTTGAAGCTACCATTTGGCCCTCGTAAGCGCAATCACTCTGCGTGGCGAATTGGTTAACAATCATCGACGAGGATCGGCGGAACCCCGAAGTGAGGCTTGAAGAACGTCACCACCGGTCGTGGTCACAGCGGCGGAGGGTGCCGAGATGAACGCGTGGTTCGGAGACGCGGCGCCTCGAGAACGAGGCGACGTGGCCGTCACTGTGGTGACCGTCACCCACAACAGTGCTGGTTCGATCACCGCTGCGCTGGCCGCTGTGTCGGATGCCACGCTGCGTGCTCACCAGATCATCGTGGTCGACACCGCTTCGACAGACGACAGCGTCGCCGAAGCCCGAGCCGCCGCGCCCGCCGCGACGATCATCGCCCTCGACGTCAACGTCGGGTTCGCACGGGCATGCAACCTCGCTGTTCGACGCGCCACTGGTGCCCACGTGCTGTTCCTCAACCCGGACACGATCCTCGATCCGGGCTCGCTCGACCTCGCCCTCGACCGCCTCTACGCCGACGCAGGCATCGGGGTCGTCGGCGGCCGCACGAGGTACGACAACGGCACGCTGAACCCGACGTGCTGCTTCGCCGAGCCCAGCCTCTGGTCTGCAGCCTGCTACGCCACCGGTGCTGCGTCGCTCTTCCGAGACAGCACGTTCTTCAACCCCGAGGCCATCGGGGGCTGGGACCGCAACGACGACCGCGACGTCGATGTCGTCACGGGCTGCTTCCTCCTGATGCGAACCGAGCTGTTCCGAGCCCTCGGCGGGTTCGACGAGCGGTTCTTCCTCTACAGCGAGGACACCGACCTGTGCCGCAGAGTCCGCGACAGTGGCCTCCGATGCGTCCACCTCTCCGAGGTCGGGCTGGTCCATTCGGGCGGCGGCTCCGACGTCGTCCGGTCGGAGAAGCTGGCGAAGGTCTTCCGGGCCCGGCGCCAGTACTACGCCAAGCACTGGAACCCGCTGGCCGCATGGATCGGCGGGCTGCTCATCGACGCTGCCGTCCTGATGCGCCTCGCCGCCTCAGTCCCCTTCCGCTCCCGCTCGGCGAAGTGGCGCGACGTGTGGCGCTCGCGGTCGCTGTGGCAAGACCTGGAGAGCGACCCGTTCCCGATCCCGCCCTACGACCCCGATCCCGACCTCGCCGTCGAGGTTTCCACCCCTGCATCCGCATCTGTGCCGGTGACACCTGGCACCACGCTCGTCTCCCACCCGATCGAGACGCGGGCCCGTATGGCCTTCCGACTCGGACGCCATGTCGTTCGGTCGGTCAGGCGGGGCGATCGGGACTTCGTCGCCCAGGGCCTCGAGTCACTGGTGGAGCTGCCGCTGCTGACCGTCGGTGATGCACTCGGCAACGACCGCCACGAGTGCAACGTCTGCGGCTGGACCGGCTCGACCTTCTATCCGAACACCGGGCCCGGCTATCACGAGGCCAGGGTCACCTGCCCCGGCTGCAGCAGTCTCGACCGCCATCGCAGCATGCTGGCGCTCCTGCTCTCGGAGACCGCGACCTTCGCGCCGGGCACCAAGGTGGTCGAGGTCGCCCCGATGCGCGGCTTCGAAGCCCTCCTGCGGCGCCAGCCGGGCATGGACTACACGAGCTTCGACCTCGAACGCCACGCCATGGAGCAGGGCGACATCACCGCCATGCGCTGGGGTGACGGCGAGATCGACGTGTTCCTGTGCTTCCACGTGCTCGAGCACATCCCCGACGAGCAGGCTGCCCTGGCCGAGATCCACCGGGTGCTTCGGCCGGGTGGGGTCGCGGTGCTGCAGGTTCCCGTCGACTGGGAGGCCACAGAGACCGTCGAGTACGGCGCCCCCGACCCGCGCGACGTCGGCCACGTGCGTCGCTACGGCAAGGACTTCCCCGAGCACCTGAGTCGGGCTGGCCTCGATCCCCACCCCATCTCGGTCCTCGACGTCCTGACCCCCGATGTCGTGGCGCGGTTCGGGATGTCGCCCGAACCGATCGTGTTCGCCCGCAAGCCGCCAGATGCCTGATCCGGCGATCACGGTCGTCGTCCCTGCCCATGACGAGGCATCGGTGATCGGGCGCCTGCTCGACCGGCTCGGCCCGCTTGGCGACGACACCGTCATCGTGGTCTGCGACGGGTGCACCGACGACACGGCCGACATCGCCCGGCGCTTCCCGGGGATCACCGTCGTCGAGCAGCCCCAGGGCGGTAAGCCCTCGGCCCTCAACGCCGGCGACCGGGCCGCCAGTGGCTTCCCCCGCTTCTATGTCGACGCCGACATCCAGGTCACCCTCGAAGACCTCCGGGCGGTGGCGACCCAGATGACCGACGGCGGGCTCCTCGCCGGCGCTCCCCGGATGGTCGTCGACGTCAGCCGGTCCTCATGGCTCGTCCGGCGGTTCTACGAGATCTGGACCCGTCTCCCCTACGCCACCGAAGCCGTCCTCGGGTCCGGTGTGTTCGGGCTCACCGCCGAGGGCCGGGCCCGCTTCGGGGAGTACCCCGAGATCATCGGGGACGACGAATACGTCCGACGCCGGTTCGCTCTCTCCGAGCGCGTCGCGGACCCCATCGGTACCTTCGTGGTCACTCCCCCGTGCCGACTGGCCCCGCTGATCCGGATCAAGACCCGCAGCCGCCTCGGCATCGCCCAACTCGACGCCCTGGAGGGCCCGGCACCGAGCGAGGCGGGCGATCGGGGATCGTCCGTGCTGACCGAACTGGTCCGACAGCCTCGCCTCTGGCCCGCCCTCGCCGTCTACATCGGCGTCAGGGTGGTCGTCGAGGCGCGGGTCCGGATCCTCGCCCGGCGCCGCGCGTTCGGTGGGTGGGCACGAGACGACTCCTCCCGAGAAGGTTGAGGAGGAACATCACGATGGGCGAACAGCGGACCTCGTTGCGCGAGGGGATGGCCGACCGGGTCCGCCCGCTCCTGGCGGCGGGGTGGCGCGGTGGCCTCCGGTTGGCCGCCCGTGACGAGACCGAGGCAGCGGGCCCACGGAGCTGCCTCGTGGTGGTCCCGCATCCCGACGACGAGACGCTGTCGAGCGGCGCACTGATCGCCCGCAAGCGCGCCCAGGACACACCCGTCGAGGTCATCGTGCTCACCGATGGCAGCGCCTCCACCGAGTCCGCGGCCATCACCCCACAAGAGATGGCCGCGCTCCGCCGGGCCGAGCTAGACGCCGCGTGCGAGCGCCTCGGCGTCGCTCCGACCCAGATCCATCACCTCGATGCCCCTGACGGCCACCTTTCCGAGCACCGGGCAGAGGCGGCCGAGGCCGTCCGCCTCATCCTGGAGCGGCTGGCACCCGACGACGTCGTCGTCACGTCGTCGTTCGACCGGCACACCGATCACCGCAACGCCGCCCTCGCCGTCCACGACGCCGTGAACGCGCTCTCCGGCGCCCGTCCGCGGATCCTCGAGGCCCCGGTGTGGTCGCTACACCACGGGCCAGCGATCGTTTCGCCGTGGCACCTCCGACGCCCGATCGCCGTGAGCACCAGTGGCTTCCTGAGCGCGAAGCGCGCCGCCCTGGCCGAGCACCGCAGCCAGGTCTCCAGCCTCAGCGGCGAGGACGACTGGTCGCACCTCGACGACCGGCAGATCGCACGGCACATGGGCGCCCGAGAGCTCTTCATACCCGTGGGGCCGTTGCGGCCGGACAGGTGATCTCCGGCTAGGAGGTCCCGGGCTCCCGGTCAGCGGCGAGGTCGACGGCGATCTGCACGAACAGGTCGACCGAACGCTGCCACGACATCCCGACGGTGGCCTCCACGCCCCCTGCCGAGATGCGGGCCCGAAGCTCCGGCGAGCCGAGCAGCTCCTCGACCGCAGCAGCAAGCGCTGGACCGTCGCCGACATCGGCGAAGACCGCGCTGACCCCTTCGGCCGCGAAGCTCTGGACCCCTCCGTTCCGGGTCGACACCAATGCACAGCCGCAGGCCATCGCCTCGGCCGCCGGCAGACCCCATCCCTCGTGGTCGCTCGTGCAGAGGAAGACCGCCGACCGGTCGAGCACCTCGGCGGCGAGCTCCTCACGGGTCGGCTGGCGGCGGTACTCGGCCCAGTCGGGCAGCGATGCCGGACGGGGGCCCACGCCGAACCCGATCGCCTGGAGGTCCGGCCGTCCGGCCCGGACCGCCTCGATCACTTCCACGACGAGGTCGAACCGCTTGTACGGCGTGACGTTCACCAGGAAGGCGACACTGGCCTGTCGTTGCGCCGGCGGGGTCCGCACCCGGAAGTGCTCGAGCTCCAGTCCGTTCGGCACGAGGAACACCTGCTCGCGGGGCACGCCCAGGTCGAGCATGATCTTCTCCAACGAGGGTGCAACCACGACCTTGGGCCCCGGGCTGGTGAGCACAGCGTCGATCACCGAAGGATCGGTCTCCCAGGCCTCGTACGCCTGCACGAGGTGGACCGCTCTCCCCTTCGACGATGGGGCGCCGACGACGACCTCCCAGGTCGTCCAGTAGGTCGCGACGAGCAGATCGGCATCCGGCAGCTTCGACGCGACGGCGGTGGCGTCTGCCCCCCAGCCGGTGGTGATCGTGCGAACCCGCGGATCGAGGGCGTGCCAGCGCAGCGTGCGCCGCACGGAGCGCCCGACGACGCGATTGCGGATCTCACGCTTGATCTGACGGGCCCAGGTCCGTGCCGACGTCGGCACGTCCTTCCGGAACACGATGGTGGCCTCGTGGCCCTTGGCGACGAGCCCGTTGGCGTACTCGAAGACCACCCGGGGGCCCCCGCTCGGGTGGAAGGGGAACTCCGGGAGCACGAAGGTCACGCTGATGGCCATGGCCGATCGATGTTACAGATGCGATCCTTTGTGCCGATAGTGGAGAACGAGAATGTCTTCTCGTGCCACCGGGAGAGGCCGAACGATGATCGAACGCACGCCAACAGTCAGCATCGGGATGCCCGTCTACAACGCGAGCAACTACGTCGTGGGCGCGATCAGCTGCCATCTCGAGCAGACCTTCGAGGACTTCGAGCTCGTGGTCTGCGACAACGCCTCGACCGACGAGACGGCGGACATCGTCGCCGAGCTCGCGGCGAAGGACCCGCGGGTGAAGCTGGTGCGCCACAGCCACAACATCGGCGCCAACCGCAACTACAACGCCGTGCTCGTGCGTTCGACCGGTGAGTTCTTCCGGTGGGCCGCCCACGACGACCTCGTGCTGCCGACCTATCTCGAGCGCTGCGTCGAGCTGCTCCGCGACGACGAGCGTGTGATCGTGGCGCACTCGCGCTCGACCATGATCGACGGCGAGGGCCTGCCCTACGAGCCCTTCGGTCGCGGCCTCGTCTCCCGGGACGGCATCGTGCAGCGCTTCCCCGAGGACCCGCGCTTCATGGAGTTCGTGTCGAGCCCCAAGGCCCACTACCGGTTCCGTTCGGTCCTGTTCCACTACCGCACCGGCGGCTTCTACTACGGGCTCGGCCGTCGCAGCGCCTGGAAGCGCACCACCTTGCAGCGGCCCTTCTACGGCACCGACAAGGTGCTCCTCGCCGAGCTGGCACTCCAGGGACCGTTCGCTCAGGTGCCCGAACACCTCTTTCTCCACCGCTTCCACGAGGCCGCCTCGACCTGGATGACCGGCCCGAAGGCGCGGGCGGCGTGGGCCGACCCGTCGGCGCTTCCGCGATGGCACCCGCTCGAGATGTTCCGGGAGTACGGGAAGGTCGTCCGATCGGCTGACATCAGCGAGTACGAACGACTGATGTGCGCCGCCTACCTCATCCGCAAGGGGTTGCGCAGCGAGGAGATCGCTCGGGTCTTCTCCCCCGAGTCAGCCGCCCACCTCTCGATGGTCGTGCGCCGTTCGCTCAACCCATTGGGTTCGTAGAGGCCGTTGGGCCCGCACCGTCGCGGCCCCGGTCAGCCGACCTTCCCCGTCCGCCGTCCGACCTTGCGCAACCGTGAGGCCGGGCCGGAGGTCACCAGCTCGCGACGACGTGAGCCGCTGAGGCCGACCACGCTGTACACCAGCAGGGCCGGAACCGGCGCGATGAGGACCTGCAACAGGTTGGGTACTCCGAGCGAGTCGAGCCAGACCGCGATGCCGAAGCCGAGCACGCCGGCAAGGGCCGCACCGAGCACAGGCCGCAGGACCGGCTCGAAGATCGCTGATGGAGACCTGCAGGTAGTGCCGCAGCGCCAGCAGCATCGCGACCGTGACGATCGAGGCCGCCACCACGTGACCCCATGCGGCGCCGGTGGCCCCGGCGATGATCACCCCGGCGGTCACCAGGACGATGACCAGGACGAGCCACCCGGTCTGCATGATGATCAGGATCGGTGAGCGCCGGGCGGCGGCGAGAGCGTCGCGGCCGAGGCTCACCACCAGCCGCGCCAGGCCGAGGACGGCGATCGCGCGGACGATCGGCACGGCGGGCGACCACCGATCGCCGTAGACCCCTTCGACCAATGGCGCTGCGAGGCCGATGATGAGGGCGGTGACCGGGAGGGCCAGCTCCAGCAACCAGACCATCGACTGGGTCACGAGGGGGGCCAGCTGCTGCCCCTGGCGTCCGTACTCGGCGAAGGCAGGGTTGGCGATCTGGACGAGCGCGCCGCCGATGATGTTGACCGGCCAGGTCGCGATGTTGAACGCCAGGAGGTAGAAGCCCAGCTCCTCAGCACCGAGCCGGCCGCCGACGATGAAGTTGTCGACCGTGAAGGTGGCGAGAGCGAGCACGCCGGCGAGAGCGAGGGGTAGACCGAGTCTGACGATCCGACGCAGAGCGTGCCGGGCGAAGCCCCACCTCGGCAGGCGGCGGGTGACGAGATAGCTGGTGACCATCGCCGCTGCCTCACCGGCGGTGAAGGCGATCGCCATGCCGACGGCATCCTTGGCCTGGGTCGCGACGACCACCATCACGACCGTCCGGACGATCAGGCGCGCACCGGTGACGAACCCCCGCCTGTGGGCCTGGAGTTCGCGCATGAGCGCGCCGTTGGGGACGATCGCAAGCGAGTCGAACACGACCGTGAGGCCGAGGATCCGAAGGACGTTCTCGAACCCCTCGAGACCCATCGCCCCCACGATGAAGGGCGCGGCGACGAACAACACGAGGAAGAGCGCGGCCCCGAGCACACCTGCGAACAGCCCTCCGGTGGGGGCGATGTCGTCGAACTCGTCCGGGGTGTTGATCAGGGTCGCGAGGACCCCGAAGTCGTCGATGGAGATGAGGACGGTGACCACGGTGAGGCCCGCGGCGAAGGCCGCGTACTGGGACGGCTCGAGCCACCGGGCGATGATGATCCCGAGCAGGAAGATCCAGCCCCGCTCGATGATCGTGATGAGTCCGCTCCACGCCAAGCCCCGCCTGACCTTGCGGCCCACGTGCAGCGGCGCCGTCGGTCCCTTCGCCCGGCTCCTCCGCCATCAGCGGGCTGCCATCAGTTCACCGTCGCGTGCGTGCCCTCGTTGAGCGGCCAGCCCGCGACCTGTTCGGCCCAGAGCTGGAGCGACACCCGGTCATCGGGCAGATCGACGTCGTCGAAGGTGAGCACCTCGTCCATCTTCGCAGAGCGTCGGAGCACGGCACCGTCGGTGAGCCCGAGGGGGATCAGGTTCTCGGCGCGGGCGGTGGGCGAGTTCTCCATGAGGCCGTAGACCGTGAAGCCGCCGACCGCGTCGAGCTCCTGGCCCGAGGTGAGGTCGAACTTCGCCACCGAGATGACGTCGCACACCGGCAGCGCCCACGGGCGTCAGCGTGGCGTCGCCCATGCAGGCCGCCCGACCGATGGTGCCCGGGGTCTCGAGGCTGGACAGGTGGTACGGGATGTAGAAGGTGTAGACGGGTCCGTCGCCCATCTTGTACACCTTCATGTAGAGCTGCGGAACCGTGTCGCTGTAGGCGAGCACGAACACACCGAAGCTCGGCTCGGCGCCGAGGATGTAGTCGACGAGCCCGCCGCTCTCGAAGAGCATGTCGCGGTCGTAGGCCTTGTGGGCCTTCTCGACGTGATCGACTTCGGGACCGTACATGCCCCGGGTTCCGACACCGAATCCGCTGCCGTTGGCGAGGGTCGCCATCTCGGCGGCGATCTTGGTGCCGTCGGCGAAGGAGGTGATCATCTTCGGGCGCTGGAGGACGTTGGCGGCGAAGGCCGCCTGCGTCTCCGGGGTGCGGCGGTGGTCGAGCAGCGACTTGATGTTGCCGAGCAACAGCGGTGTGAAGCCACGGAACTCGGCCTCGCGGCTCAGGTTCATGAGCGCGCCCGGCTGATCGCCGTCGGTGTCGGTGAACACGACCCCGGCGGCATCGGCCTTCGTCTTCAGGATCGGGCCCAGCGTGGCGTCGAGCTCGGCGTTGAGCAGCACGAGGTGCTTGCGGGTCGCGATGGCCGCCAGGGACACGCGGGCGCCGTACTCGATCTCGCCGGTGGCCTCCACGACGACCTCGACGAGGGCGGAGGCACACGCCAGCTCGTAGTCGCTGGTGACGGCGATCTGGCCCCGCTCGATCACGGCGTCGAGCTGCTGCGGATCGTCGACCACGACGTAGTCGTCGATGCCCACCGTCGCGAGCAGGTCGAAGACGGTCTGGAGGGTGCGGTTGGTGATCACGCCGACCCGGATGCCGGGCGCAGCGTCGTGGAGCTGCATGACGAGGCCCTGGGCGGCAAACCCGGCGCCACTGAGCGCCACCACCACGTCCTCACCCTTCGCAGCCCGTTCACGGAGTGCTGCGTCGACCAGAATCATCCTTCGCTCCCATGCTCACGTGCCCGACTGTGATCGACGCGCCATGCCGCTTCGTCGAAGTCAGGCCAGGACTGATCCTTGTCCGAAACGATCACCCCGTCTGTGATGGGCCACGCGACGCTCACCACTGGGTCGTCCCAGCGCAGCCCTCGTTCCGCCCCGGGGGTGTACGGGGTGGATGTCATGTAGTGGACGGTGCTGCGGTCCTCGAGGGACTGATAGCCGTGGGCACACCCGGCG
>CAVPCW010000002.1:0-13043 GCA_963702555.1 uncultured Actinomycetes bacterium | reverse complement strand
ACTGAGCGGGCCGGGGGGCGTGGTGGCAGCGGCCGGCGACGTCGCCGTCGTCACCGCCCTCATCGACCTGGCGGCGATCGACGCGACGCCGCGCCGAACGATCGAGCAGTACCTCGCGCTCGCCGACCCGGTGCTCGGCACACGCCACCACCTGGTCGCCCACGTCGGCCCCGAGCTGGTCGAGGCGGTCGCGCAGCGGCGGGCCGAGCTGGCGCCCGGGGCCCCGACCACCGTCGTGGCGTGCCCCTGGGACGAGCTCCCCGCCGCCGGGATGGCCGCGGCGGCGACAGAAGCGTTCGCCGCGGGCCGCCGCCCCCCGACGGCCTTCAACCCCGCCAAGGACACGCCCGCCTACCTCGCCCTGGGATGGTCGAAGGTGGGGCTGCTGGCCCGTTCGGCCGCTGGGTCCGCCGCCGACGCCGGCCTGCTCTGGTGGGTCGACCTGGGTATCGGTCACGTCGCCCGCCCCCACCCGACCCGTATGTTCGACGACCTGCTGGCCGACACGGCCCGGGGTATCCGGGCCGACGTGCTGTGGGAGACCAGTGCCGAGGAGGCCGCCGATGCCGTCGCCTACTACCGCGACAACCCGTTCTCGCGCGTGGCCGGGGGCCTGCTCGGTGTCCCCCGGGCCGACCTGGCCGACCTGGTGGGCTGGCTCGACGCCGAGCTGCTGCGGTGCGTCGGGTCGGGCTGGCCCACGATCGATGAGGCGGTCATGGGCGCCGTGGTGGCCGGCCACCCTGATCGCTTCGCCCTCTCCTACGGCCCGTGGGAGTCACTGATCGCCAACCTCGACGGGCTGCACGACGCGGTGTGGCACCGGCTCCGACTCCTCGCCGACTGCCGGAGCCGCGACCTGCACGAGCGGGCGGTCGGCCACGCCCTGGCGATCGACCGGGCCTGGAGCGGAGGCATCGTGGCCCTCGACGACGAGCAGGTCGTGGCCCTGTACGACGACCTGCTGGTGTCGGCGTGGTGGTCGGGGCACCCTGACCTGGCCGGGCACGCCGCCGAGGTCCTGCGCGGCCTCGCGCCGACTGCGCTCGGCGAGGAGGCACGGGCCCGGCTCACGTCCGAGCGGATCACGGCGAACCTGGCCCTGGTCGCCGCTGGTGGCGCCCCGCCACCGACGCCCGGCTGAGCGAGGCGGTTCTTCACGGAGATGCCGTACCTCTGCCCAGGCCGAGGATGGGCTTCCTCTGCCTGGTCCCGCTCTCAGGCGGTGCGGCGCAGGACCCGGAGCGAGCCGGTGGCCGACACGTCGGTGAACGCGCCCGACTCCAGTGCCCGGCAGTAGATCTCGTACGGCGGGCGACCGCCGTCGGCCGGGTCGGGGAACACGTCGTGGATGGCCAGCAGACCGCCGTGCTCGACCCACGGGGTCCAGAGCTCGTAGTCGCGGTGGGCGGGCTCGGAGCCGTGGCCGCCGTCGATGAAGAGGAACGCCAACGGGATCTGCCAGTGGCGCCCGACGGTGGGTGAGTCGCCGACCAGCGCCACGACGTCGCTCTCGAGCCCGGCGTCGAAGACGGTGCGGCGGAAGCGGGGCAGGGTGTCGATGCGGCCCACGTCGGGGTCGACGAGGTCGGGCTCGTGCCACTCCCAACCGGGCTGGTTCTCCTCGGAGCCCCGGTGGTGGTCGAGGGCGAACAGCACGGTGGCGCGCTCACGGGCGGCGGCGCCGAGGTAGATCGCCGACTTGCCGCAGTAGCTGCCGATCTCGAGCATCGGCGAGCCGCCCGAGGGCACGCCGAGGGCGGCCTCGTGGAGGGCGAGGCCCTCGTCGGGAGGCATGAAGCCGCGAGCGGCTTCGGCCGCGGCGCGAAGGGTCGGGTCCATGCTCACGCCGGGTGGCTCAGATCTCGTCGGGGGTGTCGTCCTCGAAGACCTCGACGTGGAACAGCCGGTCGAGGACGAAGAAGCGGACGACCCACAGCACGCCGAAGGCGAAGAGCTGCACGAACAAGATGATGAACTTGTTCTGCGTGTGCTCGTCGGCGTAGGAGATGGCGAGGGTGGAGAGGATGAGGCCGGCCCCGGTGAACAACCAGAAGGGCATGACCTCCTTCTTCCAGTGGCTCTTGCCCCGCTTGCCCCAGACCCAGGCCCGGTTCATGTAGTAGGCGGGGATGGCGGAGATGGCGACACCACAGATGTTGGCGAAGGTCGGCCGCATCCAGTGCTGGAGCACGACGAGGAGCCCGCCACCCACCAGCACGTTCACCACCGACACCATCACGTAGCGCAGGCCCTTGGTGCGGATCAGGCCGACCACGTAGCCCACGAGGCCGTCGGGGGCGGGGGCGGGGGTGGCAGCGGGGGCTGCCGGTGACTCAGTGCTCATCCGGGGATCTCGATGCTCGTTCGGGGGGCGGCGCCGCCCATGCGGGCCGCAAACCAGGCGAGCCTACCCTCGCGGGTGGCCCGCACCCGAGTCATCGACCCTGGTCGGCCGGCACTGCAGGGCCATCGGACCCTTCGCCGCAGCGGACTCAGGCGCCGGCCAGAGAGTTGGCCCGGGCGATGCGGCCGAGCCACTCCCCGCTGGGCTTCACCATGCGCCGTTGGGTGGCCCGGTCGACCCCCACGATGCCGAAGCGGGGGCGGTAGCCGAACGCCCACTCGAAGTTGTCGAGCAGGCTCCAGTACGTGTAGCCGCCGACCTGGATGCCCTCGTCGAGGCACGCCTGCACCCCCTCGAGGGCGGTGCGCACGTAGGCGATGCGCTGGGTGTCGTCGTCGGTGCCGATGCCGTTCTCGGTGACCTCGAGCGGCACGCGGCCGCCGGTGACCTCCCACGCCCGCCGCAGGCAGTTCGCCAGCGCCTCGGGGTAGTACTCGTAGCCCATCGGCAGCGTGGGCACGCCGTCCTCGGCACCGATCACGCCGCGAGGCCCGACCCGGGTGCGGCTGTAGGTCTGGACCCCCAGGAAGTCGTCGCTGCGTGCGAGCTCGAGGTAGCGGTCCTCCATGAGCGCACGCTGCTGGTCCCGCTGGGCGATGGCCGCGTCGTCGACGGCCGGCACGGCCTGGTAGTCGGCCATCGACAGCGTGAGCCCGACGGAGAAGTCGCCGGGGCCGCCCTTCAGCACCGGCACCACCCGCTCGTGGGCGGCGAGGAAGTTGTCGGTGGCCGCCGCGAACCGGGCCTCGTCGACCGCTCCCGGCGGGAAGAACCCCAGCAGGTAGCCGATCGTGGTGACCACGTTGGGCTCGTTGATCGTGCAGGCCCGGCCGATGAGGTCGCCGAGGTGGCCCACCGCCTTCTCCGCGTAGCGCAGGTAGCGCTCGACGATGTGGGGGCCGTCCCACCCGCCCTCGGCCACCGCCCACCGCGGCGTCGTGAAGTGGTGGAAGGTGACCACGGGCTCGACCCCGTGGGACAGGCAGGAGGCGCAGACCCGCCGGTAGTGGTCGAGGGCGGCCACCGAGAACTCACCCGGCTCGGGCTCGATGCGCGACCACTCGAGCGAGAACCGGTAGTGGTCGAAGCCGAGCGCGGCGAGCAGGGCGATGTCGTCGTCGTAGCGGTTCAGCTGGTCGCAGGCGTCGCCACTGGGCTCCTCACAGGGCGAGCCCTCGGCGTGCTCCCAGGCCCACCAGTCGTTGTTCCAGTTGCCGCCCTCGACCTGGTGCGCGGCGGTGGCGGTGCCCCATCGGAAGCCGTCCGGGAAGTCGGTGCTCATGGCGCCGGACGCTAGCCAGCGGGCCGCCCGGCCCGCGGCTCGATCGGTCGACGACGCGATCGGCTCGGGAACGATCGCCGGTCACCACCCCCGCGATGTGCGAGATTTGGGCGTGTCCCAGGCCGCCGTCGACGCCCTCATCGCCCTGCTCGACCTCGAACCGATCGAGGTCAACATCTTCCGTGGCGTCAGCCCACCCGCCGAGCGCCAGCGCGTCTTCGGGGGCCAGGTCGCCGGCCAGGCGCTGGTGGCGGCCGCCCGCACGGTCGAGCCCGACAGCCGGGTCCACTCGCTGCACGCCTACTTCCTGCGCCCCGGCGACACCCGCATCCCGATCCTCTACATGGTCGATCGCATCCGTGACGGCCTGTCGTTCGTCACCCGCCGGGTCACCGCGGTGCAGCACGGCCGGGCGATCTTCAGCCTGTCGGCGTCGTTCCAGGTCCCCGAGGACGGCTTCGAGCACTCCGAGCAGATGCCCGAGGTGCCCGCCCCCGAGACCCTGCCGACCCTGCGGGAGCGGTGGGAGGAGCTGGCCGAGGAGGGCGACCGCCTCGCCGACAAGGCCCAGGGCGAGTTCACCCTCGATCTGCCGTTCGACCTCCGCAACTGCGACTGGTCGCTCGCCGATCGCGAGCGGGCCCTGCCGCCGTACCAGCGGATGTGGCTGAAGGCCACGGGTGACCTGCCCGACGACCCGGTGATCCACGCCTGCGCGCTCACCTACGCCTCGGACATGACCCTGCTCGACACCGCGCTGCTGCCCCACGGCCTGCACCGCCTCGACAACGCCTTCATGGCCAGCCTCGACCACGCCATGTGGTTCCACCGGCCGTTCCGCACCGACGAGTGGCTGCTGTACGCCCAGGACACCCCCTCCGCCTCGGGTGGGCGCGGCTTCGCCCGGGGCTCGGTGTTCACGAGCGACGGCAAGCTGGCCGTGACCGTCGTGCAGGAGGGCCTCATCCGACCACCGCGCTGAGCGGGCGGTCGGTAGCCTCGGAGCCACCATGGCGAGCAACCCCTCCACGCACCGGCGCCGACCCGGCCCCGCGGTGCGATCCGCGGCGGCCGTCGTCGCCCTCGCGATCGCCGCGGCGGCGTGCTCGTCGTCGGGGTCCTCCTCATCGTCGACCTCGACGACCACCTCGACCAGCACGACCTCCACCACGGTGCTCGACCCTGGCCCGGGCCCCACGAGCCTGCAGGGCGTGTCCGTCACGCTCGACCCCATCGTGCGGCCGCTCGGCACCACCCCGCCCACCGTCGACCCCACGACCGGCATCACCCCCACCGGGCTCGACACCCCGATCGCCATGGCGTCACGGGTCGGTCGCAACCAGCTGTGGATCGCCGAGCGCGACGGCAAGGTCCGCATCCTCAGCATCGACACCGCCTGGGACCGCGCCACCGGCAAGACCAAGCACACCGGCTACACCCTGCTGCCCGGCGCCGCCCTCGACATCTCGTCGCTCACCACCACCGACGGCGAGCGGGGCCTGCTCGGCATCGCGTTCTCCACCGACGGCCGCACCCTCTACGTCGACCACACCGCCACCAACGGCGACATCCAGGTGGCCGCCTACACCGTCGAGGACCAGCGGGCCTTCAGCGGCGGTGAGGGCGTGAAGCCGCCCGAGGCGAGCACGGTCGTCAAGGTCGACCCGGCCAGCCGCCAGACGCTGCTGACCATCCCCCACCAGGAGGCGTCGAACCACAACGGCGGCCAGCTGGTCCTCGGCCCCGACGGCTACCTGTACGTGGGTGTGGGCGACGGCGGAGGCGCCGGCGACACCGCGGGCAACGCCCAGAACACCGACACGCTGCTCGGCAAGATCCTGCGCATCGACCCTGCCGGTGCCGCCCTCGGAACGCCCTACGCCATCCCCGCCGACAACCCCTTCGTCGCCGGCGGCGGACGGCCCGAGATCTTCCTCTACGGCGTTCGGAACCCGTGGCGCTTCTCGTTCGACAGCGTCACCGGCGACCTCTGGGTGGCCGACGTGGGCCAGGGCGCGGTCGAGGAGATCAACTGGCTGCCGGCCAGCGCCGGCGCCGGCCGGGGCGCCAACCTGGGCTGGAACTGGTTCGAGGGCGACACCGTCTTCCGCACCGACGGCACGCCCCCGGCGGGGACCGTCTCGCCGCTGCACACCTACACCCACGACGCCGGCCGCTGCTCGGTCACCGGCGGCTACGAGTACCGAGGCACCGAGGTGCCCGCCCTCGCCAGCACCTACGTCTACGGCGACTACTGCACCGGCGAGGTCCGGGGCCTGCTCGCCCGCAAGGGCATCGTGCTCGACGACCAGACCCTCAGCACCGCGGTGAAGCCCGGCACCCTCGTCAGCTTCGGCCAGGACGACCAGGGCGAGCTGTACGTGCTCTCGGCCGACGGCACCCTGTTCAAGGTCACCGCGTGAGCGCGGAGTCGATCCGGGTCACCGAGACCATCGACCTCTCCGGCGACTCCCGGCCCCGATGGCGTCGCGGCCGCCAGCTGTCCGACGGCTCCCGCATCTACTGGTGGAAGGAGATGCTGATCGTCCTCGTCGTCGACGTGGTCTACGAGACGGTCCGCAACATCGCCTCGGCCAAGCCCCAGAAGGCCTACGACAACGCCATCCGCCTCATCGGCTGGCAGCGCGACCTCGGCATCTGGCACGAGCACGGCATCCAGCAGTGGGCGCTCGGCTTCACCCCGATGATCATCGCCGCCAACTACTTCTACGGCTCGGTGTACATCGTCGCCACGGTCCTCGGCCTGGTGTTCCTGTACCGGTTCCACAGCGACGACTACCCGCTGTGGCGCAACGCGCTGGCGATCGGCACGCTGCTCGGCCTCATCGGGTTCGCCACGTTCCCGCTGATGCCGCCTCGGCTGCTCGACAGCTGGGCCGACCCGAACGGGCTGTTCCAGTTCAACGCCGACACGTTCTTCCACTTCAAGGACACGCTCCTCGAGTACCCGACCTTCTGGTCGTTCAACTCCGAGGGCATGAAGAGCATCTCCAACCAGTTCGCCGCCATGCCGTCGCTGCACTGCGCCTGGGCGTTCTGGGGCCTCGCCGTCTTCTACCCCCGGGTGAAGAGCTGGTGGGGGAAGAGCCTGGCGATCCTCTACCCGATCACCACGATCTACGTGGTGGTCATCACCGGCAACCACTACTTCCTCGACGCGGTCGGCGGCCTGCTCATCATGGTCGTCGGCTACAGCGGCGCCCGGCTGATCACCCGGTCCGGGCGGGGGCCGAAGATCGTGCACACGCCGTCGGAGGAGCTGGCGGACATCGACGTGTCCGACGGTGGCCCCCACGGCGCTCCCACCGCGGGCGCCTGAGCCGGAACCGATCGGGGCTCAGCCCCCCACGCCCGGGAGGCCGGGGGTGCCCGCCCGCATCTCGATGGCGACCCGGTAGGCGGCCACGTTGCGGGCGACGACCTCCGACCAGTCGACCGGGGAGGGCGTCTCCCGGTTGTGCTTGGTGATGACCGTGCGCAGCTCGGTGTCGCGCACGATGCGGGTGAGCTGATCGACCATGTCGGCGTCGGTGGATGCCAGCAGGCCCTCGCGGCCGTGCTCGACGAACTCCCGGATGCCGGTGCGGGCCTTGGCGACCACGGGGAGCCCGGCGCAGCGGGCCTCGAGGGCGGCGATGCCGAACGACTCGAGGTTGGCCGGCGCCACGAACACGTCGCTACGGCCGAAGATCTCCCGGATCTCCTCGCGGCTGCGGCGGCCGACGAGGTCGACCACCTCGGTGAGGCCGTTGGTGCGCAGGAACTTCTCGAGCTGCGGGCGCTCGGGGCCCTCCCCGATGATGATCACCTTCAGGGTGACCTCGGGGCCGAGGCGGGCGACGACCCGGCGGATCATCTTCAGCAGCTGGAGGGGGCGCTTGCGCGGGGCGAGGCGCATCACCGACACGAGGGTGACCACCGAGGGGTCGCGATCGGCGGGCTCGATCACCCACTGGTCGTTGTCGATGCCGTTGGGCAGGACCATGACCTCGCGGTCGGGCCCGGCGATGCGGCGGATGGGCTCGGCCGCCACGTTGCTCACCGACGACAGCACGATCGGCCACTCGGTCCAGTTCCCCATCCGGTCGAGGGCGGCGAACACCGGGGCGGCGTAGCTCCACATGCAGTGGACGGTGATGACGGTGGGGATGCCGGCGCGCTGGGCGGCCCGGGCGGCGCCGTAGGCCAGAGGGCTGGCGATGCCGCCGTGGAAGTGTGCGACCTCGACCCGCTCGCGCTCGAGCAGGTCGGCGACGAGCCGGAACGCCTTGGGGGTGAACGGGATGTCGAACGGCAGCAGGGGCACGTCGATGCGTTGCACGCGCACGCCGTCCATCACCGCCGGACCTGGCGTGGGGGTGATCACCACGACCTCGTGGCCGGCGCCCTGGAGGTGGCGCGCCAGGTCGTGGACCTGCATCTCGATGCCCCCCAGGCGGGGCACGTAGCAGTCGGACACCAGCCCGATGCGGAGCGGCCGTTCGACAGGCACGTGGTCACGGTACTCCCCCGACGCCGACTGCAAGAATGCCCGGGTGACCCCCCGGACCCTCGTCGCCTTCCACGCCCATCCCGACGACGAGGCCCTGCTCAGCGCCGGCACCCTCGCCCGGGCGGCGGCCGACGGCCATCGGGTGGTGCTCGTGCTCGCCACGAGCGGCGACGCCGGCCTGGTGGGCGACGACGTGCTCGACGGTGCCGAGGACCTGGGAGCGCGCCGGGCGTCAGAGGCCCAGGCGTCGGCCGATGCCCTGGGCGTGGCCCGCCTGGTGCTGCTCGGCTACGGCGACTCGGGCAGCGACCGCCCCGACAGCGCCACCGACTGGCCGGAGGGCTCGTTCCGCGCCGCCGGGGTCGAGGAGGCCGCCGACCGGCTGGCCGCCGTGCTCCGCGAGGAAGGCGCCGACCTGCTCCTCGCCGACGACGTCAACGGCGGGTACGGCCACCCCGACCACCTCCAGGTGAACCGGGTGGCCGCCGCGGCCGCCGCCACCACCGGCGTGCCCTTCCTCCAGGTCACCATCGACCGCGAGTTCCTCTCCGGCGGCATCGAGCTCGCCAAGGGCATGGGCCTCGAGGTCCCCGACGGCTTCGTGCCGCCCGACGTGTCGGCCTGGTACACCGCCCACCTCGACATCACCCACGTCGTCGACGCCGGGCCGGCGCTGGCGGCGAAGCGGGCGTCGATGGCCGCCCACACCACCCAGACCACCGGCGCGCCCGACACCGTGCGCACCCTGGCGGTCTTCCTCGGCCTCCCCGAGGAGATCTTCGCCATCGCCTTCTCCCAGGAGTGGTTCGTCCTCGACCGGACCTCGGCCGCCGCGCCCGACGAGCTCTTCCCCGGCCTCTTCACCTCCGCGTCGCCCTCCGTCCTGTGACGGCGCCCGGCGGGAGCGGCGGATCGGGCGCAGGTCGACCCGACGCGGACGAGAGCGACCTGCCGGAGATCCCCGACGTCCTGTCGGGCCTCACCGCCGACGAGTCGATCGACCCCATGGCGGTGGTCAGCCACGAGCTGCACCGCAAGACCACCCGCCGACGGGTCATCGAGGCACTGATCTCGCTCGTGGCCGTGGCGCTGATCTTCGTGTTCGTGCTGCCGGCCGTCACCGGCTCGCACTACTCCGAGATCTGGCACGAGATCTCCAGGCTCTCGACCGCCTGGCTGGTCGGCCTCACCGTGGTGTGGATCCTGGGCATGCTCGCCTACACCGGCGTGCTCACCAACAGCCTTCCCGGGCTGACCCATCCGCAGGCCCTCACCGTGAACTTCGCCGGCAGTGCGGTCTCGAACGTGGTGCCCTTCGGCGGGGCCGTCGGCGTCGGCGCCACCTACGCCATCGACCTGTCGTGGGGCTTCTCGATGCCCACGGTGACGCTCTCGATCCTCGTGTCGGGCGTCTGGAACGTGTTCGCCAAGCTCGGCATGCCGGTGATCGCGCTCATCCTCCTGATCGCCACCGGACGGGCCACCGGTCACCTCGTCATCCCGACCCTCATCGGCCTCATCGCCCTCGTCGGGGCGGCGACGGTGCTGGCGCTGGTGATGCGCAGCGAGGCCCTCGCCACCCGGGTCGGAGCCTTCGGCCAGCGGATCGTCACCCCGGTGAGCCGTTGGCTGCGACGCTCGTCGGCCCCCGACGTCACCACCGCCGTCCTCGACTTCCGCCACTCCAGCATCGGGCTGCTCCGCACCAGGTGGTGGCGCCTCACCCTGTGGGTGGTCCTCTACAACTTCGGCCAGTTCCTCCTCCTGTTGCTCTGCGTGCGGGCCGTGGGTGAGGGCGCCGACCAGCTCGGTTGGATCGAGGTCTTCGCCGCCTTCGCCTTCGCCCGGCTGCTCGAGACCATCCCGTTCACCCCGAGCGGGGTGGGCTTCGTCGAGACCGGCGCGGTCGCCGCCCTGATCGGGTTCGGCGGCAGCGAGGCGGCCAGCGCCGCCGCGGTGTTCCTGTTCCGCGGGTTCACCTACCTGGCCGAGATCCCCGTCGGGGCGGGCGCCTGGGTCGTGTGGGCCACGAAACGGTCGTGGCGCCGACCCATCGGCTCGGCCGACGTCCCCGTCTCCTAGGCCCTCAGGAGAGCAGCGGGGCGACGGCGGCGTGGAGGGCGTCGAGCTGGTCGAGGCGCTCGTCGCCCGAGGCCAGCACGAAGTCGGGGACGATGACCTCGTCGACCCCGACGGCGGCCCACTCGGCGACCCGCTCGGCGAACACCTCGGGCGGGCCGGCGACCGCGGCGCGGGGCGCCACCGACTCGATGAACGCCCGGGCCGTGGCCGCGTCGTCGGTGACCATCACCAGCGCCTGGGTGGACCGGTGGATCGAGTGGGGGTCGCGGCCGATCTCGTCGCAGTGGCGGGCCAGCACCTCGGCCGCGACCCGCATCTCCTCCGGCGAGCTCCAGCGGTTCCACTGGTCGGCGCGCCGGGCGACGATGCCCAGCATGCGCTCGCCCTTGGCCCCGACCAGCAGCGGCAACGGCTGCTGCACCGGCTTGGGCTCGCAGACCGCGTCGGTGACGGTGAACGCCCGCCCCTCGACGGTGGTGACCTCGTCGGTGAGCAGGCCCCGGACCACGGCGAGGTACTCGTCGAAGCGCGTCACCCGCTGCCCCGGCGTGCCGAGCTCGATCCCGTACTGCTCGTGCTCGTTGACCTGCCACCCGGCGCCGAGGCCGAGGGTGAGGCGGCCGCCGCTGGTGTGGTCGACCGATGCGGCCCAGTTGGCCACGACCGCGGGGTGTCGGTAGGTGGCCGACAGCACGAGCGGGGCGAGTCGGATCCGCTCGGTGGCGGTGGCGAGCGACGCCAGGACCGCGGTGGCCTCGAGCCACGGGGCGCGCATCGGGCCGAAGCCGGCACCGTCGCCCATGAAGTGGTCGGCGACGTAGGCGCTGTGCCAGCCGGCGGCGTCGACGTGGCGCACCGACGCCAGCAGGTCGGCCCACGGCTGGCTGGAGTGGGGCCAGTAGGAGAGCTTCACCGCCCCAGTCTCCCCCCACTTCCTCTGTGGCTCACGTCGTCAGGCATGACCTGACCACGTGAGCCACAGAGGGAAGGGTCGAGGGGCGGGGGTTCGGGTGGGCGTGACAGAGTGGCCGGATGACCACGGGGGACCTCTTCGACGCCGATTCCATCCTGCTCACCGACCGGGTCGCCGTCGTCACCGGCGCCGCCCAGGGGATCGGCGCGGCCACCGCCCGCCTGTTCGCCCGGTGCGGGGCAACGGTGGCGATCTGCGACCGCCAGGCCGACCTGCTGGCCGAGGTGGCGGCCGACATCGAGGGCCTCGGCCGGCCGGTGCTGAGCGCCGAGCTCGACGTCCGCGACCCCGAGGCCGTCGACGCCTTCGTGGAGTCGATCGCCGCCCGGTTCGACCGGATCGACGTGCTGGTGAACAACGCGGGCGGCACGTTCGTGGCCCCGTTCCTCGACATCGCCCCCAAGGGCGAGGCGTCGATCATCGCCGAGAACTTCACCCAGGTCACCCACTTCATCCGGCGGGTCGCGCCGCTCATGACCGACGGCGGCTCGATCATCAACCTGACCTCGATCGAGGCCCACCAGGCCGGCCCGGGGTTCAGCGTCTACGCCGCCATGAAGGCCGCGGTGGCCAACATCACCGGCACGCTCGCCCTCGAGCTCGGCAGCCGGAACATCCGGGTCAACGCCATCGCCTCCGACGCCCAGCCGAGCGGCGGCGAGAAGGAGGCCCGCAAGGCGATGCTCGAGGGCAAGCCCGAGTTCATGCCGGCGTTCACCCCGCCGCTCGGCTTCTTCGGGACCCCCGAGGACTCCGCCGCCGCCGCCCTGTTCCTGGCCAGTGACCTCTCCCGCTTCATCAGCGGCACCACCCTCCACGTCGACGGCGGCAACCGGGCCGCCGGTGGCTGGCACCGACCCGTCTCCGAGACCGCCCTGCACGAGGACCTGTGAGATGGGCGACACGACCGGGGAAGACGTCTGGGGCCTGACCGGCTCGACCGTGATGGTGATGGGCGCCGGCGGTGGCGGCATCGGCACGTCGATCGCCCGCCACATCGGCCGGGCCGGGGCCCGGGTGCTGGCGGTCGACATCGACCCGGACAAGCTCGCCGTGTGCACCGACGCGCTCACCGCCGACGGCGTGGAGCACGAGGGCCTCGTGGCCGACGGTCGTGACCGCGACGCCGTGGCCGCAGCCGTCGACCGGGCCTCGTCGTTCGGCCCGCTGCGGGGGTCGGTGCAGGTCGCCGGCGGCATGTGGCCGGCACAGTGGTCGCCCTTCGCCGGCGAGGACCCCGCCTTCGACGACGTGATGGACCTCAACTTCGGCTCGACCGTGAACTCGGTGCGGGCCGTCGGCCGCCGCCTCATCGAGCAGGGCCAGGGCGGCTCGATCGTGAACATCGCCACGGTGTCGGCCCTCAACGCGATGCCCTACGGCTCGGCCTACGCCGCGGCGAAGGCGGCGGTGCTGTCGCTCACCCGCTCGCTCGCGGTGGAGTGGGGCCGCGACGACATCCGGGTCAACGCGGTGGCCCCCGGCTCGATCGCCACGCCGAAGAGCGCGTCGACCCGCAAGCCGGGAGACACCGACCGCGACGACCTGCTCGTCATCCCCATGCGCCGACGCGGCACCTCCGACGACATCGCCAAGGCGGTGCTGTTCTTCATGTCCGACCTGGCGGCCTACGTCACCGGCCAGGTGCTCTGCGTCGACGGCGGCACGTCGGTGCGGCCCGCCGTCAACGACGCCGACGAGCTCCCCGTGTTCGTCCACAACGAGGAGCTCCGCTCCCGCCTCACCGGCCGCTGAGCTCGCCGGCCCACCCAACCATCCCGTTCAG
>CAVPCW010000001.1:0-11649 GCA_963702555.1 uncultured Actinomycetes bacterium | reverse complement strand
CATCACCTGAGGGCCGCCGCCACCGCCGTCGGAGCTCGGCACAGAGGCCAGGCCCATACGATGTCGGTCATGGGATCCTCGCCGCACAACCCTGACCACCGAGCCCTCTTCCAGGAGGTGCGAGCGAGCAAGGGGAGCCTGGCGCTGGAGCTCGGATGCGGCAGCCACAAGCTGGATCCCGACGCAGTCGGGATCGATCGGCTCGCGCTCGATGGAGTCGACATCGTCGGAGACGTCGCCGAGGTGCTGCGGTCACTCGACGATGGTTCGGTCTCCTCGATCTACTCCTCCCACTTCCTCGAGCACATCGCCGACACCCGTGGTCTTCTGGCCGAATGCGCGAGGGTGCTGGAGGTCGGTGGCACGTTCACTGCCGTGGTACCGCACTTCTCCAGTCCCTTCTTCTACTCAGATCCCACTCACACGACGCCATTCGGCCTCTTCACCTTCAACTACCTCGTGGCCCGCTCGTTCACGAACCACGACGTCCCCCAGTACGACGAGGCCCTCCCGTTCGAGTACCGGAACGCGACGTTTGCGTTCAAGTCTTCTCGTCCGCACTACGTCCGACACGCCTTCAAGCAACTCGGTCGAGTCGTGAACTGGACGACCTGGACCAAGGAGCTCTACGAGGAGAAGTGGACCTGGATCTTCCCCGCCTACGAGGTCCGCTACGACCTCCAGCGCATCGCAGATCGATAGCGCCCGAGGGACGCGCCGACCGGCATCGGCGGGGCAGGGCAGGGCAGGGCGGCGAGGCAGCCGGCCATGAGACCGGCGAGAGCTCACCGCTCAGCCCACTGCACCCGTTCGCAGCAGCTCCAGCATCTGCGGCTTCCAACGAGCGAACGAGAAGTCGGCAGACACAACCGCTTCGGCCCGGTCGCCGAGCCGTCGCCGTTCACCCGCCGTCGCCCCCAGCACGCCCTCGACCGCGTCGACCCAGTCAGCCTGGGTCTCCGGCGCGGCGGCCCCCATCGCCGTCAGGATCGATGCGTTGGCACCCACCGGGCTACCGATCACCGGAAGGCCGGCGGCACCGTACTGGAGGAGCTTGTAGGCGCACTTCCCGCGCTCGTAGGGCCGATCCGGCAGCGGCATGACCCCCACGTCCATCCGGGCCAACTCGCGCTGCACCAACGTCTCGCTCCATGGCATTCGAGAGGCCCACGACGGCCACGCCGGCTCATCCCCCGTGCCCGTCGTGGAACCCGGTGGAGGTCCGATCACGACGAGCTCAAGGTCCCGCTTCCGACGAACCTCGGCCAGCGCAGGTAGGACCATCCGGAGATGAGAGAGGGTGCTGCTCGAACCCACCCACACGATGCGGGCGACCTCACCGATCTCGTAGTTCGACTTCCGCACATAGCTGTCGGGCTGCACACAGCTGGGCACCACCGTGACGGAGGCACCCAGAGACGACGCCCAGTCAGCGATGACCTCGTTGCCGGCGATCACGAGATCCGAGCGTCGTGCGCACAGCTCGGCCTTCGCTCGTCGCCGGAGGAACCAGGTCCTTGCCGAGCGAACCGGCTCCACGAACAGGCGTCGTCGAGATCGAACAACCCCAGACCGGACCTCCGCAGGAGCGACGCCTCGAGGACCCCGGGTGACAACGGGGACACCTCACGGTGCAGCCAGAACGTCCGAGCACCCATGGCCGACCGACTCCTGACGGCGCGCATCGCCTCGGCACCCATCGCCCCCCATCCGGCAAGGCTCTTGGGCCGACCCTCCGGCATGGCCACGAGGAGCTCTATCGGGAGTCCCAGCCTGTCGACCCACTCGTGCACTCGCACCCGCGAGCTCCCATCGACCCGCCCATACGGCGTCGCCGCGACGATCGAGGTCACCTCGGTGCCCGACGACGAGCGCCGTGGAGGACCCACCAGAGAACGGCGGCCCCGAGCACCGTGGGCGCCACCATGGCCCACACCGCGCCCTGCGCCTCGCCCAGGATCGCCCCGAGGGACCCAGCCCCCAACACGCCGAGCATCGTCGGCACGGTGATCCTCATCGACCGCGCCGCATGACCGGCCGAACGCAAGCCGGCCATCCCCAGGCCCAACGAGGCTGTCGAGACGGCGAGCGCGGTGAGCGCCGGTACGAGTTGATGGGCACCTGGCCAGGTGTCCCCCAGGATCGCGGCACCGACGGACTCAGGGACGAACCACAACAACGTCCCCCAGAGGCTGTCCGCGACCACCACGAGCGCGAGAAGGCCGCCGAGGAAGACCTGCGCTCGCATCGGGTCGCGCCGCCACTCCCGAGACCCCTCGGCCAGGGCCACGCTCCCCAGGCCGGCCAGGAGGATCGCTGGTGGGCCGAAGAGCACCCAACCGCCGCGAAGCGCTCCGGCGGCGGACAGCGCCTGGAGTGAGACCACGAGGAGGACCACCTGGGGTGCCCCGCCCAGCAGGATGAACTCGGTCGCAAGCGCAACCGAGGACCCGGCTCCGGGCGAACCACGGCGCCACCAGGGCGATGGATGGCCGACCCTCGACCCACCTCTGTGCGAGCAGGATGGAGGCAAGGGCACCTGCAGACCACACGGCGACGGTCGCCCATGCGGCGAGACCGGCGTCGACGATGACGACGATCGTCAGGGCCAGGACGACCATGACACCCATCCACACCAGGTCGACCGCCATGGCCCGGTCGGGCCGACGCCGGGCGATGAGGCTGTAGCGAACACCGTCCTGGACGAGGAGGATCGGCATGCACAGCCCCAACGCGAGAGCGATCGGACCGAAGGAGCCCCGCACCGCGAGGCCCGCGACGACGAGAGAGGCGCCGGCGGCCGCCCCGATCAGTGCGTTCAGTCCGATGGCGCCCCGGCAGGACCGGAGGCCTTCGGCGTCGTCCGGCCCATGGAGCACGAGCAGTGGATCCGTGCTGAGCGAACGCGAGAACCCCAGGACGACGGTGTAGATGGCGAAGCTCACGCTGAAGGCGCCGTAGCCGTCGACGGAGAGCGTCCGCGCCAGGAGGATGCTCAGCAAGAAGTTGCTGCCGCTGGACACGCCGTGGTCGAGCACGGTGAACGTCGAACGCCGGCCCGCCCCTGATGTGGGCCGAACCGTCATCATGCCGACGCCATGAGCGAGCGGTACAGGACCTCGTCGGACACGACCATGTCCTGCTCGTCGAAGCCCACCAGGGCGGCCTTGCGGGCCGCCGGGGCCCCACCAACCGGCTGGCCCAGCAGGTCGTGCAAGGCCTGGCTCATGGCGACGGCGTCGCCGGGTTCGACCAGTTGGCTGGACGGGGCCACCCGCAGCACATCGGCGACTCCACCGACGTGCGTCGAGACCACCGGCAGGCCGGCGGCGACGGCCTCGACCACCACGCGGGGCAGGCCCTCCCGGCGCGAGGAGAACGCGAACACGTCGAACCCCCGCAGCACCGACGCCACGTCGTCCGTGTGTCCGAGCAGCGTCACGCGGCCGCTCAGGCCTCGCTCCCGGATCTCGGTCTCCACCGCGTCACGTTGCGGACCGTCGCCGGCGATGACCAGGTGAGCATCGGCCGCGGATGAGGCCATCAGCGCGAATGCCCCGAGCAGGGTCTTCGCGTCCTTCGGTTCGGCGAAGCGCCTTCACGGTGCCGACCACCGGTGTCGACGGGTCCAGACCCCAGGCTTCCTTGGTGCGTCTGCGTTCCGCGTCCGTGGCCGGAGCGTACCGGCCGACCGGCACTGCACTCCGGATGAGGTGGTACTTGGCCCTGGTCGCGATCCCGGCCTGAAGGCCGCGAGCCCGATCCACACCGCTCACGACCACCAGCGCGTGGGCGAGACCCGCGGTCAGCCGCTCGAGGAGCACCGCGAACCGCCGGCTGACCCCTTCGAGGTCCTGATCGAAGCTCCAGCCGTGAACGGTGTGGACCCGCACCGGCACGCCGGCGAGGCTGGCGGCGACCCGACCGAGCAGACCGGCCTTGCTGCTGTGGGTGTGAACCACGTCCGGCCGCAGGTGACGCAGGCGAGTGACCAACCGGTACAGCGCAACGGCGTCACCCCACGGCCGCACCGGCCGACCGATCCAGTTCACAGCCTCGACCGTCACACCCTCGCCGTGAGCCACCGCAACCCCAGGCGACTCGGGCCCCGGGGCCTCACCGCCGATCAGGACGGTGTCCCATCCGCTTCGATGCAGCCCCGAACACAACCGCCTGGCTGTCTCCTGGGCTCCACCGGTGTCGAGCCAGGTGACCAGGTGAACGACAGTCGGAGCGTTGCGATCCACCTCAGCGACCCTCGCCACCGAGGACGCTCCTCACGGTGCGCCCGAGCACGCGGAGATCGACGGAGAGGCACTGGTGCCGGAGGTACCAGAACTCGTACTGCAGCTTCTCCCTCGCGTCGATCTCATCGGCGCCATACGGGTACTTCACCTGAGCCCAGCCGGTGAGACCGGGACGCACCACGTGTCGGAGGTCGTAGAACGGCAGCGCCGCCTTGTACTGCTCGACGTAGTGGGGCTGCTCGGGCCTCGGGCCGACGACCGAGAGGTCACCGCGGAGGAGGTTCCAGGCCTGGGGCACTTCATCGAGATGGGTCTTGCGGAGGAGCGCTCCGAAGGGGGTGACACGTGGGTCGTCGATCACTGTCGCGGACCCCTCGCTCGCCGACTGCGGCCGCATCGAGCGGAACTTCAGGATGCGGAAGGTGGAACCGGCCTTCCCCACCCGCTCCTGGCCGAAGAGCAGAGGCCCACGGTTGGCGGCCACGTTCCCGACGAGGACGAACGGCACCATGGCGAAGAACAGCACCATCCCGCCCAGCCCGACGACGAGGTCCATCAGCCTCTTGATCCGCCCGTACCGAGCCCGGTGGACCTCGCCCACGTCGAACAGCAGCGCTGCTCGCTCGAGATAGGCGAGAGGGACCTTCCCGAGCCACTCGTCGGTGAACTGGGCGTAGCTGCGGACCCGAAGGCCCCGAGAGTGCAGCTCCGCGGCCTGGTCGACGATCGAATCGTCGGCCTCGGCCATGGCATCGAGGACCACCACCGTGGCCCTGACCGCATCGGCCCGACGAACCAGCGGCCCGTCCTCGGACGGCTTGCCGGCCGGCTGGGACGCCTCGGCGGGCAGCACGACGCTGGTGATCGAAGCGGCCCGCTCCGGGCGGCGTCGCAGATCGACCCGCACGGGAGCCACCTCGTCAGGGAACCCGACGATCAGAACCCGGTCTCGCTCCGCCTGCTTCTGGCGACCGCCGGCGGACAACCCGGCACAGAGCAGGTACCAGGGCACGAGCACGATCGCCGAGCCGAACACGACGAAGCGCGGGAGCAGAGCGTCACCGATGACGAGCTGCACGACCGAGATGAGCAGCGCCCCGCTGGCCGCGGCGAGGGTGGAGATGAGGAGGGCCCGGCCGGCTGTGCGGGGCAGCTCCGGCAGCCCCAGCCCGTAGGCGACCACGAGCAGGGTGCTGACATAGATCACCGACCAGGCCGTACGGCTCGGCGACGGAGTAGGCGTAGGACGGGTCAGCGATCGACCGGGCGTGGAAGAGCGACAGGCCCACCACGGCCAGGACGATGCCGAGGTAGAGCGCGAGGCGCGCTCCCCTCCTCATCCCGTCACCGGCACGACCGGGTCAGCCCGGGGCGAGCAGCGGGGCGAGGAACTGACCCGTGAAGGAGTCGAGGGTCGCCGCAACGGTCTCCGGCGTGCCCTCCACCACCACGGTTCCTCCTCCACTGCCCCCCTCGGGGCCCAGGTCGATGATCCAGTCGGCCGTCTTGATGACGTCGAGGTTGTGCTCGATCACCAGGACAGTGTTCCCCTGATCGACCAGTCGGGAGAGGACCGTGAGGAGTTTTCTGATGTCCTCGAAGTGGAGGCCGGTGGTGGGCTCGTCGAGGATGTACATCGTGTGGCCGGTGGAGCGCTTGGCCAACTCGCTCGCCAGCTTCACCCTCTGTGCTTCACCACCGCTGAGGGTGGTGGCCGGCTGGCCCAGCTTCACGTAGCCGAGGCCGACGTCGACGATGGTCTGGAGGTGCCGGCTGATGGCCGGCTGGTTGGCGAAGAAGGTGACGCCCTCCTCGCAGCTCATGTTCAAGATGTCGGAGATGTTCCGGTCCTTGAACGTGATGTCGAGGGTGTCGCGGTTGTAGCGAGCGCCCTTGCAGACCTCGCACGGCACGTAGACATCGGGCAGGAAGTGCATCTCGATCTTGATGGTGCCGTCGCCCGCGTAGGCCTCGCAGCGCCCACCGGCGACGTTGAAGGAGAACCGGCCGGGCAGGTACCCGCGCACCTTGGCCTCGTGGGTCTGGGCGAACAGCTTGCGGATGTGGTCGAACACGCCGGTGTAGGTGGCCGGGTTCGAACGGGGCGTGCGGCCGATCGGCGACTGGTCGATGTTGATGACCTTGTCGATCTGGTCGAGGCCCTCGACGGTCTTGTGGCGACCCGGCGGCGTGCGGGAGCCGTAGACCTTCTGCATCAGCGCCCGGAACAGGATGTCGTTGACGAGCGTCGACTTGCCCGAGCCCGACACACCGGTGACGGCGACGAAGGCGCCGAGCGGGAACTCGACGTCGACGTCCTTGAGGTTGTGCTCGCGGGCGCCGCGCACGACGAGCTTGCCGGCGTCGGGGGTGCGGCGCTTCTCGGGCACCGGGATGACCTTGCGGCCCGAGACGTACTGGCCGGTCAGGGAGTTCTTCGACTTCAACAGGCCCTTCACCGGGCCGGCGTAGACGACGTCGCCACCGTGCTCGCCCGCGCCGGGGCCGATGTCGACGACGTAGTCGGCGACCTTGATGGTGTCCTCATCGTGCTCGACGACCAGCACGGTGTTGCCGAGGTCGCGAAGCCGCACCAGGGTGTCGATGAGACGGCGGTTGTCGCGCTGGTGCAGGCCGATCGAGGGCTCGTCGAGCACGTACAGCACGCCCACCAGGCCCGACCCGATCTGGGAGGCGAGGCGGATGCGCTGGGCCTCACCGCCGGCGAGCGTGCCGGCCGAGCGGCCGAGGCTGAGGTAGTCGAGGCCGACGTCGAGGAGGAAGCCCATGCGGGCGTTGACCTCCTTCACCACCCGCTCGGCGATGATGCGGTCGCGCTCCGACAGCTCGAGGCCGGCGAGGGTCTTGGCCGCGTCGGCGATCGACATGTCGGAGAGGTCGTGGAGCGAGTTGCCGTCGATGGTGACGCCGAGGCTGAGGGGGTTGAGCCGGGCGCCGCCGCAGTCGGGGCAGGGCACCTCGCGGATGTAGCCCTCGATCTGCTCCCGCATGTTGTCGCTCTCGGCGTCGGAGTGGCGACGCTGGAGCCACGGGATGACGCCCTCGTACTTGGCGTCGTAGGACCGCTGCCGGCCGTAGCGGTTCTTGTACCGGACCTGTACCCGGCCGGTGGCACCGGTGCCGTAGAGCAGCATCTTCTGCTGCTTCTTCGAGAGCTTCGACCACGGGGTGTCGGGGTCGATCTCGTGGTTGGCGCAGACGGACTCGAGCAGGCGGCCGAAGTACTGGGTGCGGGCGGTGGCCCACGGCGACAGCGCACCCTCGGTGATGGTGAGGTCGGGGTTGGGCACCACGAGCTCGGGGTCGACCTCGAAGCGGGTGCCGAGGCCGTCGCAGTGTTCGCACGCCCCGTAGGGCGAGTTGAACGAGAAGTTCCGGGGAGCGAGCTCCTCGAAGCTGAGCCCACACTTCGGGCAGCCGAGGTGCTGGCTGAACGTGAGGATCTCGTCGTCGAGGCCGGTGTCGTCGTGGCGGCCCATGATCTGGACCTCGGCCACGCCCTCGGCGATGCGCAGCGCGGTCTCGAGCGAGTCGGTGAGGCGGCGCTCGATGCCGTCGCGCGCACGAGGCGGTCGACCACGACCTGGATGGTGTGCTGCTCGTAGCGAGCCAGCTCGACGGTGTCGGTGAGCTCGTGCAGCTCGCCGTCGACGATGGCGCGGGCGAAGCCCTGGCCGGCGAGGTCGGTGAGGAGTGTGTCGTAAGTGCCCTTGCGGCCCCGGACCACCGGCGCCAGCACCTGGAAACGGGTGCCCTCGGGCAGCTCGAGCACCCTGTCGACGATCTGCTGCGGGGTCTGGCGGGTGATGACCGTGCCGTCGTTCGGGCAGTGCGGGATGCCGATGCGGGCGAACAACAGCCGGAGGTAGTCGTAGACCTCGGTGATGGTGCCGACGGTGGAGCGAGGGTTGCGTGACGCGGACTTCTGGTCGATCGAGATGGCCGGCGAGAGGCCCTCGATGAAGTCGACGTCGGGCTTGTCCATCTGGCCCAGGAACTGGCGGGCGTACGACGAGAGCGACTCGACGTAGCGGCGTTGGCCCTCGGCGTAGATGGTGTCGAACGCGAGTGACGACTTGCCCGACCCGGACAGGCCGGTGAAGACGATCAGCCGGTCCCTCGGGAGCTCGAGCGAGATGTTGCGCAGGTTGTGCTCACGGGCACCACGGATGACGAGCTGATCCACCGGGACAGCATACCGGTGGCACCAACCTCACGAACGGACGTTCGACTCCTGGCGGCGGTACTCGGTGAGCCGGAACTCCACACCGAGCCAGGCGTGGACCGCCGTGAGGTCCGACGCAGTCCATCCCGGGACCTCGGGTGGCGCCTCCTGGCCGGGATCGGGGATCCAGAGCAGGGTGAACGTGTCCTCGCCGCGCCGTCGAGGATCGCGGTGGCCTTCGGGATGTTGGCATCGCCGGCGACGCTCAGCCAGGGCGTGTCCGACCGGTACACCGCGCCGAGCTCCCGCAGCCAGAAGTCGGCGGACGACACGATCGGACCCTCACCTGGGCCACCTCGCGGGCGGCCCGGCCGATCTCGTGGGTGCGGTGCGACATCCAGGCCATGCCGAACACGGCGACCCCGACGCTGAGCCCGATGAGGACGTTGCGCACCCAGCGATCGAGCAGGCCCGAGACACCGATGCCGACGGCGGCGAGCACCAGACCCGACGTCAGCACGTAGCGACCGCCCCACTGGGGCACGGCACCGCCGCTGTATTGGAACAGCCACACGAGTGGGAGCGCCAACACGACCATGAGCACGGCGTCACGCCCGGCGCGGGCCATCCGACGATCGGTGGCGAGCACGAGCGCCACGACCCCGAACGGGGCGGTGACCAGAAAACCGGGCACGAACCCGAGGCCGTCGACCGCCCGGAGCAGGAACAGGAGCACAGCACCCACTGCCGCGATGCGGGCGACTCGCGGTCGCCGGGCGCGAGGCCCGCCATACCGCCCACGCCAGCAGGACCACCGCCAGGCACCCGATGACGATGCTGTCGGTCGCCTCGCTCGGGAACAGCCCCACGGTCGTGGTGAAGGCCTCCGGAGCCGCACTGTGAGGTCGGAGCCGCCCACCGATGCGGTGCCCGACGCTCGACCGTGCGGAGTGAGGCGCCGAGGACCGCCACCTCCAGCAGGTAGTTGGCCACCGCCATGGCGACGAAGCCCACCGCGGCCAGCGCCCCGCCACCAGCGCGCGGACGAACCCGCGCCGCTGCCAGAGCAGCACGCAGCCGACCCCCACGACGGCGAAGCCGTAGGCCGCCGCCTCGGTGCGCATGGAGAAGGCCGCCCCGAACGCCAGGCCGGTGGCCAACGCGGTCCAGCGGGCCCGGCCGGCGACGGTGTCGACCATGGCCACCACACCCCACGCCATGAGTCCGAGCCCGGGGCGTGCTCCCAGAGGTCGAGTGCGTAGAGAAGCGCCGGCGACGCCAGGCCATGAGCCGAACGCCAGCCAGCCCCGCCGCTCGTCGGCCCCGGCCCGCATGGCGAACGCCCGGGCGGCAAAGCGGCGCGACGGCGCCCACCATCGACAGAGCAGTGAGGCCCGATAGCCGCCGCATTGAAGAGCGGACGTACGACCTCGAGCACCGGCAGCGTGATTCTTGACGTACTCCCGTCGACCACGGCGTAGAGCCCGTGGTTGTCGCGGTCGGTGCCCACTCCCCGGCCCAGTAGCCGACTCGGCGTCGCGCTCCCGGCGGCTGCATCACCCGAACGTGGCGACCTTGCCGCCGACGTCGGTGCTCACGTCCCCTCGGGTCGTTGACGAACGAGAGCCCGACGTAGACGAGGAGCAGAGCGAGCCCCGCCCCCACCACCCGCCACACCTTCCGGGAGTGGAGCCACGCCGAGTGGCCTCCTCGGGGTCGTCAACGTCTCCACCGAGGCCACGCCGACATCTTGGTTCCCGCGGGGTGGCTCAGTGCGCATCCTCGCCCTCAGCCGCCCGGGCCGAGGGAAGCACCACGCAGGTCACCGTGAGGTGGTCGCCCAGAGATCGGGTCTCGCCGCACGAGCGGACGCCGGCGGGCAGACCTCCCGCCCCCACGCCGACGAACCAGACCCGGGTGGGCTCGGCGCCGTCCGGCGCCAGGACGGTGAGGCCGTCAGGCACGCCAGCCAACGGAGCCAGGGACGACCGACCATTGGCCCCGGCGTGATAGCGCAGCAGGGCGTCAGGCTGCCAGGCGTTCTCCTCGAACGCGAAGCCGTCGTCGGGCCGGGCGTCGGCGAAGACCGATCCGATGCCCACGGCCGAGCCGTCTCCTCGTGTCATCGCGGGACCGACGAGCGGCACTACGAGGACGAGCAGCAGGGCCACGAGCGCGCCAGCCATCAACCGTGAACGGGAAGCGACCCAGCCGACGACCGCGCCGACCACGATCGGCACCGCCCACGAGTAGGGCATGAGCGACCGGGGCACGAGGACGCCTCGTTGCAGGCTCGCCAGGTACAGGATCACGAAGGGCACTGCGAACAGCACGAGCCACACCCTGGTCATGGAGTCGCGCCGCATGACGACGACCGCCGCCCCGGCGACGAGGACGGGGAGCACCGCCCACCGCTGGTCGGGGGCGGGGGCCACCAACTCGTTGACCACGACCCCGGCCCACTCAGGACTGGCGAGGGGGAGGTTCCCGGAGACGCCGCTCCAGTGCAGACGCGTGCTGGCCCCAGAGGACGCGAACAACGCGAGCCCGATGAGGCAGAGGCCCCTGAACACCAGGGCGGACCTGTCGATCCGGCGCAACGGGACCAGCAGGGCACGACGAGCAGGAGGAGCCCAGCCGCGTGCGTGAAGGCCACGACCGTTCCCGCACACGCGGCGCCGACCGCCATCCGCGTCGGTCGGTCTGGAGCCAGCGATCACTGCACCAGGCAGCGGTGACCCCGGCCAGGCAGAGCAGCCCGTACATGCGCACCTCACCGCGTACCCGAGCTGGAAGGGTGCGATCGCGAACAGGCCCGTAGCGACGAGCCCGGCGAGGCCCGAACGACGCCGCCAGACCGCCATCACGATGAGCCGCGCCGACGCCGGCCGCCGCCGACGCCCCTCGAAGCAGCGCTGGGTCACTGGTGAGCGCCGCCAGCGGACGCAGAAACAGGTAACCGAGCGGAGGGTGCGGGTCGGTGGCGTCGAGGTGGCGGACCATCTCCCCGACCGGGAGCCTGAGCGCAACGAGCGTGTACACCTCCGTCGATGATCGAGGCGGTCCGGCCGAGGTTCCAGAATCGGAGCAGGGCGCCGACCAACACTGCGCCGACGAGGCCGAGATCGTTCGCGGAGGCCCGCCTGAACGATCGAAGGCCTAGGTCGCTCGCTCCGATGTCCACCGCCACCATCACGCTATCGGCACCGAGGTCAG